>CAYFFO010000052.1:4723-6336 GCA_964342485.1 uncultured Dehalococcoidia bacterium | reverse complement strand
CTCAGATGTTTAGGGCAGCGATGGTATCTGGATTTGGAGAAAATGGTATAAATGGATACATTAAAGTATTAGAACGATTAGGCGATGTTGAAGCTCGTTCTAAAAAATAACCTACAATATGGACTACTGATTGATGGGCTAATAAGCCTATGCTACAATCTAAATAGGAATTAAAAGCGAAACGAGAACTACCAATGAGTTTGAGTAAAACAGAAAAAGATTCGGTGATAAACGAGTATAAACAAGCTGAAGGTGACACTGGGTCTACCGAAGTACAGGTCGCCCTTCTAACCACTAGAATAAATGGGTTGACAGAACATCTTAGATCACATAAGCACGATGAATCCACCCGTAGAGGCCTACTCAGGATGGTAGGTCGAAGGCGAGCTTTGCTAAGATACCTGAACAGCAAAGATAACGCTCGATACAGGACAACTATTGGTAAACTTGGACTCAGAAGTCAGCTTTCATAATCCGATATTTCCCTCAAATTATTTTTCCCTCCACAGTATAGGAGACTGATTTTTCATGACTTTATCTTTCAAGCAACGCATTGGACTTTCCGACATAAGCATCGAAACAGGCAAACTTGCTCTGCAAGCAAACGGATCTGTTGTAATAAATAACGGCGATTGTATGACGCTGGTCACAGCCACTATGGACACCCCTAGAGAAGGAATTGATTTTTTCCCTCTGACAATAGACTTTGAAGAACGGATGTATGCAAGAGGTAAAATCCCAGGGAGTTTCTTTAGAAGGGAGGGGCGTCCCAGCACCGAAGCCATATTAACAAATCGGCTTACGGATAGACCGTTAAGACCATTATTTCCAAAAGGATTCAGAAACGACGTGCAAATAGTAGCAACAGCTTTATCATCTGACCAAGAAAATCCTATGGATATCATGGTAATCAATGGAGCTTCCGCAGCCCTTACTATTTCAGACATCCCTTTTGAAGGTCCTATAGGTGCAACACGAATCGGATATGTGGATAATGAATTTGTCATAAATCCAACTTACGAAAATTTAGAGCATAGTGCCCTTGATATTGTTATAGCAGGAACCAAAGATGGCGTCCTAATGATGGAAGCAGGAGCAAAAGAACTACCCGAAGACTTAATAATAGAGGCTATACGTCTAGGCCAAGAGACAAACCAAAAGATGATCGAACTCCAACTCAAAATGGCATCTGAAGTTGGTCGACCGAAAGCTGAATTCATTGAAAAAGAGCCTCCTGTAGATCTTGTCAGTAAAGTAAGTGAGCTAGTAGGCGATAGTATTAAGCTTGCTTTCGATAAAAACATCGGAAAAACTGAGCAATCGAATCAAATAAATGATATTAAATCTGAAGTTATAGATTCACTTAATGAAACGGAAACCACATCAGAAATACATGAAGCATTTGAAATACTCCTTGAAAGAGAATTCAGATCTCAAGTAATTGACAATGGGCGTCGCCCAGATGGCAGAGGACTCAGAGATATAAGACAACTTGGCAGCGAAACTGGAATTCTTCCTCGGACACATGGAAGTGGTCTCTTTACTAGAGGGGAAACTCAAGTATTGGGAGTAGCGACTCTTGGATCAACAGGAGATGCTCAAAAACTTGATAC
>CAYFFO010000052.1:0-4623 GCA_964342485.1 uncultured Dehalococcoidia bacterium | reverse complement strand
TTGACAGATATCCAAGGTCTTGAAGACCATTTTGGAGATATGGACTTCAAGGTGGCAGGCACAAGAGAAGGTATAACTGCTATCCAATTGGATATTAAAGTACAGAACATAGGTTTCGATGTCATAGAGACAACATTTGAACAAGCACGCGAGGCTAGAAACCAAATCCTTGACCTGATAAACGAAACTATCCCGACCCCACGTTCAGAAATGAGCCCTTACGCACCTAGAATGATACAGATTAAAATTCCTGTAGACAAAATAGGGGCAGTCATTGGCCCAGGTGGAAAGATGATTCGAAGTATAGTTGAAGAGACAAAAGCTACGGTAGATGTACAGGATGATGGAACCATAGTAATTGGCTCGCCCGATGAATCATCTACTAATAGAGCGATACAAATAATTGAGGGACTAACCAAAGAACCAAAGGTTGGTGACATCTACACAGGTAAAGTAGTTCGCATAATGAATTTTGGTGCATTTGTCGAAATATTACCTGGCACTGATGGCATGGTTCATATTAGTGAGCTAGCAAATGAACACGTTGCTACAGTAGAAGACGTAGTCAAACAGGGCGAAGAAATTAAAGTTCAAATTATCGGCATAGATCCATCTGGACGTATCGCTTTATCACGTAGGGCATTGCTTGAAGAAGACACTGATGAAAAAGGCAACCGACCAACATCAGGTAACGAAAGATCTCAAAACAATCCTTCTGACAAACAAAGGCCTCGTAGAGATTCCAATCAGAGACCAAATGGCGAACAACGGTCCGGATTTAGACCAAGACCTAATCGGTCTTAATAAAAAATGGAAGCAAAATGTCACCACTCAATGTAGTTGTTAATGGTGCCCTCGGGAAAATGGGTCAACAGGTACTCAGTGCTGTATCTGAAGATCCAGGAATGAACCCAGTAGGTGGAATCGATCTGGCTGCAAAAGATTCTTACATATCTTTAGACAATACTTCATACACGATACCTCTATACAGTTCTATAGAAGAAGTTAGCGATGGTGTCGATGTTGTAGTTGATTTTACAAACGGTGAAGGGGCTGAATCAGTACTACAGAACTTAGCACCCAAAAATATAAATATAGTGATCGGGTCTACAGGAATAACAGAGTCTACTATGACAAACGCGGCCTCTCTTGCAGAAAAGCACAATGTTGGGATCATGATAGCTCCAAACTTCGCAATTGGCGCGGTGGTAATGAACCATATATCGAGAATAGCGGCACCATTTTTTGATTATGCTGACCTCACTGAAATGCATCATGAAAATAAAATTGATGCACCTTCCGGCACTGCTTTAGCAATTGCAGAAGCAACTTCACAAGGTAAAAACGGTGATTTTAAATCTCCAGACCCAGAAAAAGAACTTATTTCAGGAACACGTGGAGGGACTTTAAGAGGTATCAATATACACTCGGCAAGAATGCCTGGAAGAGTGGCACATCATGAACTAGTTTTTGGAGCTCTCGGGCAAACCCTTACAATTCGACATGACTCAATTAATCGTGAAAGTTTTATGCCTGGCGTATTGATGGCTATAAAGTATGTAAAACAGAACCAAGGATTTACCGTTGGCCTAGATAAAGTCATGGGGCTATGAAAACACTTCCGAGGATATTGCTAGTCTAATCAAATTTCATATATAACTATCATTTATGTTTATAGATGGAGATAGAAATGTGCAGTTGTAGAGTGGCAATAATAGGAGCAACTGGAGCTGTAGGCAGCGTTCTCCTTGAAATTATTAAACAGCGTAATTTCCCTTTAAATGAGCTCAGACTATGTGCATCAAAACGCTCATGGGGACGTGAAATTGACTTTGATGGAAGAAGTATAGCGGTAGAAAAAGCTACAGATCAGCTTCTTTCAGAAGTCGACCTCGTATTTATTGCAGCAGGAAGTGACGTAAGTCATATAATCGCACCTAAAGCTGTCAAACACGGTGCATTTGTAGTAGACAAAAGTTCCGCTTTCCGGATGAATCCTGATGTACCTCTGGTTGTACCTGAAATAAATGCAACAGATATGAACAAACATAATGGAATAGTATCCACCCCTAACTGTTCTACAACCCAACTAGTAATGGCATTAAAACCTTTGGACGATATCAATCCAATAAGACGCGTTATAGTGGACACTTATCAATCTGTTTCTGGTACCGGCAATGCAGCGGTAAAAGAACTAACAACACAATCCCGTACAATTCTTGATGGTGGTATACCAAAACTATCCGAATATCCTCACCAGATCGCATTTAACACTCTCCCTCAGATTGAAACGTTCTTGGATAACGGATATACCACGGAAGAAATGAAACTCGTATACGAAACAAGAAAAATATTGAATCGCCCAAATTTGTCAATATCAGCAACTTGTGTACGTGTCCCCGTGTTGATTTCACATTCAGAAGCAGTTCACGTTGAATTTGAGGAACCTATTCAAGTTAAAAAAGTACACCAATTGCTTGCAAACTTTCCTGGTATCAAAATTATAGATCAACCTAGTGAATCAGCATATCCCTTACCAATAAATGCAGCTGGATCAGATCTGGTATATGTTGGAAGAATCAGACAAGATGTGTCGAAACCCAATGGAATTGTATTTTGGATTGTCTCTGACAATCTCAGGAAAGGAGCTGCTCTTAACGCTGTGCAAATTGCTGAAAGAGCCTTAGAGATGAAACTTATCCCTAAGAAAGAAAGGAACTTGTCATGAAAGAATTAGGAAGACTCCTAACTGCAATGATAACGCCATTTGACCGTTCCGGTAATGTTAATTACCAGACCGCCAGAAAACTAGCCAAATCACTGGTAGCTTCAGGATCTGACGGCTTGGTGATTGGTGGTACAACTGGCGAAGCGCCATCAATGACAGATGAGGAAAAAATTCGTCTTTTTGGAGAAGTTAAAGAAGAAGTAGGTAATACTGCTAGTGTAATAGCAGGTACTACAGATAATAACCATAAGAAATCTATAGAATTGTCAGTAGAGGCTGAGCGGGTAGGTGTAGATGCATTATTACTAACAGTTCCCGCTTACAATAAACCGACTCAGGAAGGACTATATGAACATTTCAAAATCATAGCATCATCCACATCACTTCCTGGCATCTTATATAACGTGCCCTCAAGAACTTCTCTAAATATGTCTGAAGATACCACCCTTAGATTATCAGAGATAGACAACATAGTCGGGGTTAAGGAAGCTTCCAGCGACCAAATTCAAATAACAAGGATTATTGACAAAGCTCCGCAAGAATTCAAAGTATGGTCAGGTAATGACGATGAAACTTTTCAAATCATGTGTGTAGGAGGTTACGGTATTGTTAGCGTTGCTTCAAATATAATAGGAAACCAAATCAAAGACATGATAAAAATGCTAACAGAAAGCAAAATTGAAAAGGCAGCGTTAGAACATCGCAGAATGCTTCCCATTTTTAAGGCTCTTTTCTGGGTAACAAATCCCATACCCATCAAATATGCTGTCAATAGAGCAGGTCTAGATGTTGGTAATCCTAGGCTACCTATGTTGAAAGCGAATACAGGATTTACTCAAGACTTTGACCCAGTCATGGACAACTACAAAATAGATTTGTCTCTCGTAATCTAATTAAAAAGATGTCCAGAAGAATATGTCAATGGGCCTTCTGCATCCGCACCAGCAATGCGGCCTTCAAAAGAATAAAATGGGTCGTCTTTTGATAACGGAAGAGTGACAGGACTCCTCTCCTCTGCAGATTTATAAATCGCCCTAGTCACCTCTACATGATGGTGAGGTATTTCGATAGGAACTAAGGGACCTGTATCATTTAAAATACTTTCAAGAAACAATTTCGTTTGATCTCTTTGAGTAACAAATTCCGGGTATTCAGAAAGGTCATCTCTCAACGCCTCAATATTCCTAACAGCATCTACATTATCGTTCGACGAAATCGTCAAATCTGATCTGATTTGAGGCAGGATACCATTCATAGAAATCTCCTGATCAATCTGTATAGCGGCTTCACTTCCTAATAAGGTTATCCTGCCTCTTATTCCTGGGATATTACCGCTCAAATGGCTTATCAGAGTAGCATGAATAAATCCGGTGGCTCCATTTTCATATTTCACTACAGCTTGGGTCAAACTATCATGTTCAATGGTCCTCAACATTGGGCCAGAATATGCAAATACCTCTTTAACCCTAGTCCCTACCACCCATAAAAACGGGTCAATTATATATCTGCCGTGATGAAAAACAGCACCTCCTCCTTCACCGTCCCATGTACCATGCCATTTATTAGGTTGAAAGCTACCACCACGTTTATCAATGGGTCCATAATAACTTTGCGGGCGATAGCTATTTAGTTCAACATTGGCACTACCAATCTTACCAAGAAGTCCATTTTTAATCGCACGTTGGGCTACAATCATTCCCCGAGGATATCTATCAACGACTTGTGAATGAAATTTGACACCCGATGTCTTTATTGCCAATCTTATTTGATCAGCCTCTTCAACACTTTTAGCAAAAGGCCCTTCAGAATAAACATGCTTACCGGCTCGAGCCGCCGCTACAATTGGTAAAGACCTGATAACGGGAGGGGGAAAAACGCAAACAAGTTCAACTTCT
>CAYFFO010000051.1:0-6746 GCA_964342485.1 uncultured Dehalococcoidia bacterium | reverse complement strand
GATTGACATCTACAATATTGCTCCTGCACCTGAATCAAGTAATTTTCTGGCTATATTACGTCCAGCCTCTACAGGATCCGAAATACTATCTGTACTCTGTACTTTATATAACCGAGATCCTTCATGATCTGACGCAACTGAAATCAGATTAACTGCGTCCCCTTCAATAGAAGCGTATGCAGCCACTGGTACTTTGCAACCACCACCCAGTGCATTTAAGAAAGCTCGTTCTGCTATTAAAGCTATTTGAGTAGGTTGATGTTGTATTTCATTTAATAAAGAAAAGGTAGCTATATCTTCTGAACGTACTTGAACCGCTATAATCCCCTGTCCGACATCGGGCACAAAAATATCTGTGTCAAAAAATTCATTTACTTCTTCCATTCTATTAAGGCGAACCAAACCAGCTGCAGCAAGAACTACGGCATCGATATTTTCTCGATCTATCTTATCTATTCGTGTACCAACATTGCCTCTGATAGGAACTACAGTAATGTCATTGCGTAAAGACTGTAATATCGCTTTTCGTCTAGGACTTCCTGTACCTATTACAGCCCCAGATGGCATCTCTTTCAGAGATACTCCCCATTTATTAATCATTACATCCCTTGGGTCCTCACGCGAAGAGATGCAAAATATACTCAAGCCCTCAGGTAAAGTATTTGGCAAGTCCTTGGCGCTGTGTATCGCTAAGTCTATTTCACCATTAACCAGCGCATTTTGAATATCCGTAGTAAATGCCCCTCTTCCTAAATTAGAAATAGGAGTAGAATTTCTAGAATCACCATCAGTAACAAATGGGATAACTTCAAAATCCCAGTTAGGAATTCGACTTCGTAATTCAACAATAACTTCCTCTGTCTGTGCCAGAGCAAGAGGGCTAGTACGTGAACCAATTCGCAACCGATTATCGGTCACATTACACCTCTATTAATTAAAGAAGATATTTAACGATCTGATAATAAAGTATCCCACAAATCACAGACACCTTTGGGGCAATCACAATCCAAGCCGATATTTAGGGTAGATAGTAACTTCTTTCTAGCATCATCAATTTTCCCAGCCTTGAACATCTCAAGGACATCGTCTGTAATACTAGCCTGCCAGTGATCCGGATTCAATCTAATTCCTTTTTTTAAAAAATCCGATCTTATCTCTTTCAGTAATGGAGCTAAATCTCCGTACTCTATCGGTCGATATTTGGACCCTGTTCTACTGGTGCCTGCCAATTCTTCTCGTAGTTTTCTAGCTAAAGCCGGACTAGTACCACCTGTTGACGCAGAAATAACGACGTCTCCATTTTTTACTAACGCTGGAGCAATCCATGTACACAAGTCAGTAACGTCATTAACGTTTAACGGAACATTCCTCTCTTTGGCTTCCTTAGCTACAGCTTGATTAATATTGTTATCACTTGTATCAGCTACTATTGCAATGAAAGCACCTTCAAGGTCTCCTTGCAAATATCCTCTTGAAACCCAAGTGAGGTCACCTGCAGTTGAAAGTTTCCTGACCTTAGAGGTAACCTCTTGTGCATAGATAACAACATCTGCACCAAATTCGATCAGACGTTCAACTTTTTCCTGGCCGATAAATCCCCCACCTATAACTACACATTTACGTCCTCTTAAATCCAAATATACAGGATAATATGCCGGCAAAATATTCCTCCCCTCAACAAATATCTCCTCAAATTGACACTAGCATGTGTTAATAAACACTCAATTAGTTCGAAAAGTATTGTAGCTGTGATTTTTTGAATCTTCTAGCGTTTTTATATGATTTATCCCAGTTGTTGCGTGCAACATCATATGATATTGTGCGATCGAGGCACAAAATTGGACATAATGAAGAAAAATTATCTGTTCGATCGCCTGAGAAGTGAAATTGGAGATGACAGGGTTATTAAGGCGATGGAACAGGTACAAAGAGAATCTTTTATATCGTCAAAATATCAGAAACTTGCTTATCAAGATTCTCCACTACCAATTTCCAAAGGCCAAACAATTTCTCAGCCTTTCATTATCGCTTTAATGATATCTTCACTAGGGATTAACAAATTTGATAAAGTCCTTGAACTTGGAACAGGATCTGGTTATCAAACAGCGATTCTTAGTAACCTTGCGAAAACAGTTATATCGATTGAGCGAATTAAAGTCCTTGCAAACAACGCAAGAAAGAAGCTATGCAAGTTAGGATACTTAAATATCGAAGTATTTGAATCTATTGACACAATAGGATGGCCTGACCAAGCTCCATACGATGCAATAATTGTATCTGCAGCGGCTCCTAAAATTCCGATGAAACTGATCGATCAATTAGGAGATAGAGGACGTATGATCATTCCGGTAGGATCAATGGATACTCAAGAATTGATTAAGATAGTTGTTAAAGGTAATTCGTACTCCACTAAGAACCTAGGTTCATGTAGATTCGTCCCACTTTTAGGACCTGATGCATGGCCAGTCACTTCAGTATTTCAACAATAATCGTATCCAATACTGAACGATTAGGTCTCACGTAATTATAACAATCGGATCTTATAAATCGACTAAAAAACAGGCGAGTAGTATATAGTATAAAGGTACCAAATAATATTCTATCGACTACGTCAACAACACACCTATTATCAATGAAATACGAATCAGTTATTGGATTAGAGATTCATAGCCAACTGCTCACAAAGAGCAAGATGTTCTGTTCTTGTAATTCCAACTACCAAAATGCGCCTCCAAACTCCATGATATGTGAAATTTGTATGGGAATGCCTGGAGTTATGCCAGTAGCAAATCGAAGAGCGATTGAATTAGTTATAGCAACTGGGTTAGCACTAGATTGTAAAATCGCAGGTGAAACCAAATTTGATCGCAAGAATTACCCTTATCCTGACCTGATGAAAGGGTATCAGATATCTCAATACGACAAGCCTGTAGCAATAAATGGTCATATTTCAATATCTGATGAGGGAAAAGAAAAGATTATAGGAATCACCAGAGTACATCTCGAAGAAGACGTTGCCAAATTACAACATGTTGATGATTCAAGTGGACAATACAGCCTTTTAGACATAAACCGTTCAGGTGTACCTTTAATGGAAATAGTCAGTGAACCAGACATGAGGTCTCCTGAAGAAGCAAGACTATATTTATCAGAAATCCATTCAATACTCCGATATATTGAAGCCAGTACTGCAAATATGGAAGAAGGTAGTTTTAGATGTGACGCTAATATATCAATCCGACCTATAGGTACGGAAAAACTGGGTACTAAAGTCGAAATTAAAAACATGAATAGTTTTAGAGCAGTTTATACTGCCCTGACTTACGAAAAACAACGTCAGATCCAGCTGATTGAAGAAGACGGAGAAATAAAACAAGAGACCCGTGGCTGGTTAGATGATAAAGAAATAACTGTATCACAAAGATCAAAGGAACAGGCATCGGACTATAGATATTTCCCTGAACCTGATTTGCCAATGATCGCAATCAATACAGCATGGGTTGACACTATTGAACAAACCTTACCTGAACTACCTCAAAAACGAGCTGAACGCTTCACTAATTCTTACAATTTGTCATTGGATGACGCCAAGTCATTGACGATCTCGAAACAGAAAGCTGACTTCTTTGAATCCGTGATAAAAGAGAAAGAGCAAATTGGAATTGTCACAAAGGAATTAGCAAAGTCTATATGTAACTGGATTCTTGGGGAAATGACAAGACTACTAAATAATTCGTCTACCAATATAGAAAATACCAAGATCTCCCCTTCTCAACTTATGGATTTGATCCAACTCGTGGAAACCGGCCGGCTTAGTACGGGAATGGCCAGAACAGTTTTTGAGAAAATGTTTGTATCGGGAGAGTCTCCAAAAGCTATTTCAGATAAACTGGGACTTGTTCAGATTTCAGATACTTCAATAGTAGAAGAAGCAGTATCTGAAGTAATTGATAACAATTCAAAACCGGTGGCAGATTTTCTTAATGGCAAAGATACTGCATTAAAATTCCTGGTAGGACAAGTAATGAAAAAAACAAAGGGAAATGCGAACCCAAAAATAGTCGGTGAAATCCTTATAGAAAAATTAAATTCATTGAAAAACACCTCTAGATAAAACCATATCCCCTTATGAAACAAGATACATCTACATCGCCTGAGCCATCTAAATGGTATGTTCTTAGAAAACTTTTTCATATTGGACTCGGAGTTAAACGATGGATTCTAATTGGTACAAGTGGAATTGGGGTTTGTTCGGTTGGAATAGCATTTGTAATCAAAAACATCCTTGATCTTAATCTCCCTGACGTACTCCCTTGGTATTTTGAAGGTGTTGTTATCGGATTTTCAGGGGTCCTAATGATCATTATCGCACTCTATGGACTGTATAAATCTTTAAGCCCATTTCTTCTCCGGTACCAGAATGTAAATTCACTTGCTCATACGATTTATACACGTAGAGTCAGAGAAAAAGGCCCTCGGATAGTAACGATTGGTGGAGGGACCGGTTTATCAAGATTACTCAGAGGGTTAAAGAAGCATTCCGATAATCTAACTGCAATTATAACCGTAGCCGATGACGGGGGTAGTTCGGGTAGGCTACGGCGAGATTTCGATTTAGTACCACCAGGAGATTTTCGAAATTGTTTGGTAGCAATGTCAGAAGAAGAAGGTCTAGTTTCTAATCTGTTCCAATACCGTTTTGAGAAAGGCAATGACTTAAAAGGACATAGTTTCGGGAACCTATTCATCGCAGCGTTGACCAATACAACCGGTAGTTTTGATGAGGCTTTACGTGAGTCAAGCAGGGTCCTTGCAGTAAGAGGAAATATTCTTCCCTCAACTAAGAACCCTCTAAACCTAGTAGCACAATTCAAAGACGGTTCATCTATTAGAGGAGAATCTAAAATAGGACAAAGCAAAAAGGCTATTGAAAAGATTTCAATAGAGCCAGATAACAGCGAAGCCTACCCTGAAGCTATATCCTCAATTAACGATGCAGAACTTATAGTCATTGGACCGGGGAGTTTATACACTAGCTTACTATCCAATCTTTTGGTCCCAGGAATCGTAAACTCAATTCGTAAAGCATCCGCTCCTGTTGTTTATATTTGTAATGTAGCTACTGAAAAAGGTGAAACTGATGGGTACACCTTAAATGACCATGTTAGGGTGATAGAAAATCATACATTCCCGGAAATCATAGATGTTGTTGTAGCAAATTCAAAAGAGGTTCATTTAGAACCTGAATTAGAATCCGAACCGGTTAGATCAAATAACTGGCAAAACCCTCGAATAAAAATCATTAATTCAGATATAGTAGACACTAACCAACCATTACATCACGATCCCGATAAGTTGGCACAAGCTGTAATCGACGTGTATCATGGAATATATACCTAAATACAGTTATAGTTTAAAGATAATCTTGGAATAGGCAAATACTTGAACTATGGAAAATGAAACTCTACGTACTCTAATGAACTGGATACAAATAGTGGTTGCCACACTGCTAGTCCTTTTAATCCTCGCGCAAGTCAGAGGGCAAGGAGGAGGACTATTTGGTGCTTCAGATGGTTCATATAGAACCCGAAGAGGTCTGGAAAAAGTAATGTTCCAATTGACCATATTGCTGATAGCAATATTCCTAACTACCTCTATAGTAAATGTAAGTATATTTTAAGATATATACACCAACATAAACTAAGAAGAAAATCATCATCGTCAGAAGTACACTTCTATATCCTAAATTACTGGATTATTATAATAAATGTGTGCCACTTAAAATTACCTGTGAAAGTCAAAAGAAATAGATTGATTTGACCGATAATTGACGAAAAGAGATTATTGTAATTTATCGTTTATTTTGAGCTTTGTTTGATCTGTAATTTCCAACTAGTTGATCCAGACCCATCTTCAAGCACGTATCCAAGTTGTTCTAAACTGTCTCTGATTTGGTCGGCTTCTTCGTACATCTTTGCTGATCTCAATTGCGATCGGGCATCAATTAACAATTCTATAAGAGGCGCAACGTCGCCATTAATACTATCTTGATTCACCCCAAGATTTAACCCCAATACTCCAGATAATTCCATCAATGTTTCTTGCGCTAAGGTTACATTTAAGTCAGATCGATTAATTTCCTTAGCCAAGTCAAATAAAGAAGCTATTGCCTTTGGAGTATTTAAATCGTCATCCATAGATCTTACAAATTCCTCCCGATTTGGAGTAGCATCGAGAAAAGTTGTTTTATTTTCTACGGACTGTTTAGAAAGAGCCTGTCTCAAACGTTCAACAGCCCTTTCCTGAGAGTCGAGAGATTCATCAGTAAACATGAGTGGACTTCGATAATGAGAACTTACAAAAAATAGTCTGAGAGCATCAATAGAGTATTTCTCCAATGCCTCTTTTACTGTAACCAGGTTACCAAGAGATTTACTCATCTTTTCATCTCCCAGTCTCATAAGTCCGTTATGCACCCAAAATTTGGCCATAGGCTCTTTTAGTGTGTACGATTCTGTCTGAGCGATTTCATTTTCATGGTGAGGAAACATTAATTCCTGTCCTCCTCCATGAATATCAATCACATCTCCAAGATAACGCATCGACATAGCACTGCACTCAATATGCCATCCTGGTCTACCTAGACCCCAGGGCGAATCCCAAGCAGGTTCATTAGGTTTTTTACTCTTCCAAAGGGCAAAATCCATCACGTCTTCTTTCTGTTCGGTGTTTTCAATTCTATTGCC
>CAYFFO010000050.1:0-7905 GCA_964342485.1 uncultured Dehalococcoidia bacterium | reverse complement strand
CTTTATTCAGAACATGGAGATACAACATCTCATGATACTGCCCATTCAGCACAACATGAATTCTCCGCTGAACAACAAAACTCCGACAATGAAGAAGAAGTTACCGAATCTTCCTCTGATGAATCTGACAACTCTGATTAGTGACCCTATTTAAGCCACCATGTTCTACCAACTAAACAACAAGATATCGTTACTTCTATTTGTAGCGATTCTATCCACTATCATGGTGTTACAGTTAGCTTGTGCTACAGAACTCAAAACATTGGATTCAGTACCCACTAAAGACCAATCTCGGACCCCAAAGACAAATCAAGTTATTAACAACAATAATGCAAAGATTAGCTCAACCTATTTATCATTGAATCAAAAATGGATTGAAGGTCTAAGATCTGATGCAGATCTAGATGATGTTGATGGCATGTTCTTGCATGTGTTTTCAAAATTACCTGAGCAAGTGACTGTTTACCCATCTGAAAACTATTATTACTTTATCCTTCATGTAAACGGTAAACAAATCTGGGGCAATATTCGCTTGGCAGCAGGGAGAAGAGAGCGAGGGGTACTATCCTTCGCATATTTTGAATTTAGAGAATCCCCATATGTGAGTAACCCTAGGATACAACGATCCAAGTTCTTTACAGATGCTGATGGCCTTCTAATAGATGAAATAGACAGGTTTACTTTTAAGGTGAGGTACTCTGGGAAAGAAGTAATATTTAATTTACATCAATTATCACAAGAACCTCCCAAATCATTCTCTTTGGGACAAGATGAAATTTTTGTAATGAGGACATTTGATGAATCAGGATATCAATTTTTCCTTATTTTCAATGAGAAAGAAAATTACTTATTTTGGGTGCTGAATGAAGAAGAGCTAGTACCGGACACTCTTCAACCACTTCAAGATGATGTATTGGTAGGAAGAAGAAGCGGTTTTGTTTTCCTAGTAGATAAACCGTATGATAATAGAAAAGTACTGGCTGCTATTCGTGGAGCAAATGCTACAGTTAACAATTATTATGATGGTCCTTTTGACCAACTAGCTGATAACTACGTCGATCAAACTAACATATCAAAATACCTTAAACTAGTGTCCCCCACCCTAGAAGGCAAAATAGATAAGTATGGTTACTATACTGACAGGGAAATATCTTCACGAGTAGCGGTATCACCTTACTATGTATACTTTAATGAAAAAGAATTGAATTGGTTCATAAACCTTGTAAAGAATTCCGAGGATCCATACAAAATTATTTCGAGTAGAGGACGAGGAATAAGAACAAGTCCCACACCAACATTTCCAACCCCTTACCCTACTATGTTTCCAACACCCTACCCAACTAAGGCAAGATAATGAGGTCAAAAATAGTCCCGATGGACATTGAGTCAATAAATGATCTAAAAAATTTGGGTTCTTCACCAACATCAAAACTTTTAGTCGGGATTAAATGGATAATTATCATCCCGATTACAATCGCATTCCTTATGTCATGTACTGCATCACCTGCAGCTGAACCGACAGCTACCAGTCCAGAAACAAAACCACCTACTTCAACTCCATTGCCAGGCTCCACAGCAACATCAATTCCGGTACCAACTGCCACAGTTTGGCCTACATCGACGGCGACAAGAAGACCAACATTGACACCCACATCTGTTATCCCAACAGCTACTGCGACAAGAAGACCAACATTGACACCGACATCTGCTATCCCAACAGCTACTGCTACCACCCGACCAACGCTCACTCCTACACCTTTTCTACCGACTACAACCCCAACTACGCGTCCAACTCTGACACCAACATCTGTGGTTCCTACAGCCACGCCAACCAGATTCGCTTTACCGACAGCGACACCAACCAGATACGCTCGACCGGGAGCCACACCAACGAGGTTTGCGGTACCAACTCGCAGATCCAGATAGGATTAATTACTTCTTTATTCTTTTGAAAAATACCTCAATTTATTAAAAAAACAGCCTGAATACTAAGACTTAATTCAAGCTCCCCCCCAGCAATTGATGTAGACGAAACCTCCATAGCAGACCTAGCGGCAAAGGCTCCTGACTCAGAGAAATTTTTAGTAACTGGAGCACCGCTACCCATTTCACTAATGTATACAAGGGAACCCACTGAAACCCCAGTTAGTACAGCAAATTGTTCTGCCTTAGATATAGCATCTTTGACAGCTTGTTCTCTAAGTTTATTCACGAAACTATCGGGATTTTCCATGGTGAAATCTATGTCATTAATCCTAGTGACATCTCCTCCCGCAGTAGAAACATCATCAATAATCTTACCCACCAATTCTAAATCTCTGATCTTTATTCTGGCTGTATTATTAACAATATATCCAACCAAAGTTTGACGTCGAGTTTTTGTTCCTCTTATTGTTACTTCTGGATATTCATATTTTGGCCAAATACTAAATGACTGTGTCTGGATATCTTTATCTTCCAAACTATACCTCTGAAGTGTCTTCACAATATCATCCATCGCTTCAGCTGCCTGGTTTCGCGCCTTGGATACAGTCTTCGCCGTAGTCTCAACGGTGATATTTAGCATAACTAAATCTGGATCGAGGCTAATAGAACCTTTACCTGTCACCCATATCCCTGAATTAGGATTAATATTTTGCGAAATATCTGCAGACAAAGGAACCCGATTATAGCTAAGATTGTTGTCTGTTTTCGGATTAAAAGACGATCCGGCAGACTGGATAGCCGAACCAGTCTGGCTTGTAGATTGTTTAAGTATTTTGGAATCATCTTTGATAATGGTTTGTTGTGTATTCTCATTCTCAACAGAAGTAGCTGCCTCACCATTACTGCAGGCTGGTAACACAACTAATTGCATTAACATTAACAAAACGCAGATAGTACCAATTGATTTTTTCATACAAATCTCCTTCATATTAAACCACTCAATTTATAAACCCAGGGACACTAGCACATAACCTGTATATACTCGGATTGGTTATCACCAAGTTACATTATCTTTAGAATTAATACTAATAAATGTTATTAGACATAAGATATAGACAGATGGTAGGATTTCCATAGACTTAAACTTTTTCCCCAATGTCATTTTGGAGAATGTAGAATGCTAAAGCTTGGTCTTGTAACTTACAATCTAGCTAAGAACTGGGACTTAAAAACAATTCTTGGAAGATTAGAATCCCATAAAATTGAAGCAATTGAGTTTCGTACGACTCATTTACACGGAATAGAAAATGATATGAACTCCACAGAGCGCAAAAACATTCGAGACAGACTAGAAAAATCTACCATACAACAAGTAAGTCTTGGAAGTGCCTGCGAATATCATTCAAATGACCCAGACGAAGTGGTAAAAAACATAATTGAAACGAAAAAGTTTATCAATCTGGCAAATGATATCGGAGCTATTGGGGTAAAAGTGCGTCCTAACGGGTTTAATTTAGAAAAAGGTGTCTCCAGAGAAACTACCCTAGAACAAATTGGTAACTCGCTCAAAGAGTGTGGTAAGGCTGCGGAAGGGACTGATGTATCTATTTGGCTTGAGGTGCATGGTAAAGAAACTAACCACCCGCCGTATATAGCCGAGATTATGAAGATAGCAGACCATCCAAACGTAGGTGTCTGTTGGAATTCAAATCCTGAAGACATAGTTGACGGGTCTGTAAAAACCAATTTCGACCTATTAAGTCCCTGGCTAATGTCGGTTCACATTAATAATCTATGGGATTCAAACTATCCATATCGAGAACTATTTAAATTACTTGCTCATTCCCAATATCAAAGATATTGCCTAGCAGAAATCGCTGAGGAAAGTCTCGAACCAGACACATTCCTCAAATACTACAAATCACTTTTCCAAGAACTATCGAGGTAAATCATGAAAATAGGTTGTTGTGCATACTCATATCGTCAGTATTTGTTATCAGGGGAAATGAATCTCGAAGACTTTATTGATACAGCAGTGGAACTCGGTATAGATGGTGTCGAATTAACTTCATATTATTTCCCAAAGACGGACACAAATTACCTGAACTCAATAAAAAGATATTGCTTTGAAAGTGGTATTGACATATCTGGTGCAGCAGTTGGAAGCAAATTAACATTGGCTGACACAAAAGAACGGGAAGATCAGACCACAATGATAAAAGAATGGCTCAATTATGCCATGATTCTCGGAGCACCTGAATTAAGAGTATTTGCTGGAGTAACACCAGATGGTCATACAGATGAGCAAGCATTTGAATGGGCAGTGGCATCTTTAAAAGAATGTGTGCCACACGCTGAAAAACATGGTGTGATAATGGCTTTAGAAAATCATGGAGGTATCACAAGGACGTCTAAACAGGTAATTCAATTAATAGAGGCCGTTGATTCGGAATGGCTTCGAGTTAATTTAGATACAGGTAATTATGGATTAGACCCTGATGTAAATCCTTATGAAGGAATGAGACGCGTCGCTCATTTATCAGTTACTGCTCATCATAAAGTATCAATGAAAACACCAAAAGGGCAAGAACTTGTAGATATCAATAAAGTAGTACAAGTATTGAACGATGCTAGATATAGAGGGTATTTAAACATCGAGTTTGAAGAAGATCAGGATCCAAAATTAGGTGTGCCCAAAGTAGTTCAAGAAATGAAAACAGCATTAGCCCAAATTAATTAACTGGGGAGCAGTATAGTGCAAATTGGAATAGGCGTAATCGGATCTTCAGGAGTTATTGGCCAAAAACATGTGTCTGAAGTTCAATCTTTACCAAATACTAAGCTTGTAGCGATTCACGATATTAATACGCATAGTTTAAAACAACAGTCATTAAAACTTGGCGTGCAATACTACCAGAACCTTACAGAGCTACTTGAAAACCAAGAAGTAGAAGCAATTACGATAGCTACTCCTCACCCTTTGCACCTGTCAGTAGCTCTAGAAGCCTTCAAACACGGCAAACATGTGCTAACCGAAAAACCAATAACATCAACTCTTTCAGAAGCAGATTTAATGGTATCAAGTGCTAAAAAAGCCGGAGTAAAGCTTGGAGTTATATACCAAAACCGATTACGCAAAGATCTTAAAAAAATTCATGAGATGATAGAGGATGGACAACTCGGTGATATATATCGAACCTCACTCGATGCATCTAGCTTCAGATCTCAAGCATACTATGATTCAGGAGGCTGGAGAGGAACCTGGGAAGGTGAAGGTGGTGGAGTTCTACTCAACCAAGGTATTCATTACATAGATATGTTTATGTGGCTTGCAGGGATGCCTAAAAAAATTACAGGTCATGTAAGCTCTTTAATGCATAATATCGAAGTCGAAGATGCTGCTAGTGCTCTATTCGAATATGAGAATGGAGCTCACGGGTATCTTCATTGCAATACAGTTCAACCTCCATCTATGACAAAAATTGAGTTATGGGGTGAAAAGTCTGGCATCGTTATTACAGACACTGATATCACATTATATAAACCAGAAATTGGGCTTCGAGAGTTCTCTGAAAGAGAACAATCCAATCCTTTCGCTAAGCCAGACATTACAATTAAAAAAGGTTTAGATCAAATTGATATCGAGCAGGCTGACCATAAAGATGCAATATCAGATTTCGCTGAAGCGGTTATTGATGATCGCGAGCCTGCAGCTACGGGTGAAGAAGGTGTTAAAGGTCTCGAAATTGCTACGTCAATTATATTTTCAGGTTGTACAAATAAAACCGTGGAACTACCACCTGACAGGGCTGCATACGATGACCTTCTCAACCAGCTAAAATCTGGCCGTTTATTAGGTAGAAATCCCTAAATATATTTGTCACCTATCTCTCTAGGTTTTAATTTCATCACACCCTGATTTATCAATAAGTTGCCGAAGTGCAATCGCAGCTTCAGACATACCATTAGGTCCGCTGAATCCACCTTTATTACCTGCAAGTTTCAAATGCGGTTCCAATGCTAGAAAACCGTAGTAACCACTATCTCTTAAACATTCTAATAATTCAAAAACTTGACCATCTCCATCGCCTGCAACCGTAATTTTACGATCTGACAAACGGGCATCTTTAACTTGTACACAACTAACGTATTCACCGAGTATAGGCCAACCTCTATCTACAGAATTACCAACGCCTGAATGCGGGAAATTTCCTGTATCCCAAACAAATTTGAGATTTTCACTATCAACTCCATTTAATATCGCACTACACCTTTCAGGAGTATCGCCCATCAATCCTTTTTCGTTTTCCATCAACAAAGTTATTCCATAATTATGTGCTATTTCTGACATATATTTGAGTCGAGTTACTGACTCTTTAATATAGGCTTCTTGATGTTCATATTTAGGTGGATAAAAAGAGAATATTCTGACTTTATCAGTCTCAAGAGAGCATGCAATAGACAAAATCCGTTCAAAAGTATCCATAGTCGATTTAAAATCGTCTGTAATTAACGATTTACCTACAGGGCTACCGATACAACTAACTTTTATTAGATATCTCTCACAGGCTAATTTTAAATTATTTACTTGCATATCACTCAAATCAGCTACATTTATTCCCCAGGCTTTACGCAGATCGAGGTATCCAATATCTAACGAATTAAGCACTTGAAATTGCTTATCCACATCATCATCAATTTCATCACCAAAAGCACTCAATATAAAACCAGTTTTTTCTACCATTATTTTAACCGTCCCATTCTTAAATCAATTATAGTTACTTATTTCCAATAATCTCCGAAACAAATATATCAAAATAGGTTATAGCAGTTTCAAGTTAAAAGAGCACTGTTATATCATTTGCCTCTTCGTATAAAATCAGCCACTCTTTCACCTATAACCATTGAAGTCACATTAGTGTTAGCGCGGATACAATCAGGCATAATTGAAGCATCTGCTATTCGTAGATTCTCGAGACCACGAACATTCCCAAATTGATCAACTACAGACATAGCATCACCATCCGGTCCCATTTTGCATGTGCCCGAAACATGGTGACTGGTCTGAACCCACTGTCGAAGCCATGCATCGAGTCTTTCATCAGATGAAAGATCTTTATCTGTCGGTGACACGCGTTCCGTTACTAATTCCGACCATTCCTTCTTTTCACCTAACTCCACACAAATACGTACACCTTCCCTCATACGTTGTCTGTCAAATTCTTCTTCTAAGAAATTGTAGTCCAACATTGGCTGTATACGGGGATCATTGGTACGTAACCGAATGCTACCGGATCCTACCTCAAGATCAAGGCAAACCACCATTATTAAGCCATATTCTTCGGATGAGCCAGGTCCTACCGCTCTATTTCCAACAATACCACGAGATGATGGGTGAAGTAACATATCATTGGGTAGATGGGAATCGGTAGCAGTATACCGAAGGGTTACCTGAATACCAGGTCTCCCGGGCGGCTGTTCAAAATCGTCTCTGGTTCTCCATGATACCCAAACCTGAGGATGGTCACGTAAATTTTCGCCAACCCCGGGTAACCCTAACACTAAAGGAACATCCATATCGGCTAGATGACTCGGTGGCCCAACTCCAGAGAGAAGTAGCAAGTGTGGGGAACCTATTGCACCGGCCGATAATATAACCTCTTTTGCATTATACTGAACCAATTCCCCATCAGATTCCGCAAGAACACCTACAGCTTTTTTACCATCGAAAACAACCCTGTGAACTAAACAATCCGCCATAACAGTAAGGTTTGTACGGTCACGTACATTATTTAAATATCCTATAGCGGTGCTCCATCTAATTCCATCAGGATTATTCAATGGTGTAGGCCCTACACCTGTAGTATCGGGTAGATTATGATCAGGACAATCAGGATAACCTAATGATATAGCTCCATTGTAAAAGGCAAGCTGATCTTTGTTCCAATCTTCTTGATCAAACCTCCGAACAATGATCGG
>CAYFFO010000049.1:0-8542 GCA_964342485.1 uncultured Dehalococcoidia bacterium | reverse complement strand
ACACCAAATGTCCAACCCTGAGATCGAACTACAGGTAGAGAGGGTCCAAGTGAGAACCACTTTTTCTCATTTTCGTTGGGTAAATGTAGCTTACTGTAAGTATTTAGGTAACCGTCAGGACCTATCGTCAAAGCACTATTCAAAAACCTGTCACCAGCTGGTTCAATTGAACCAACAATTGCTGTCATATTTAGATCGCTACATACAGGCTCAAGAAACGACTTGGTTATTTTAGATGCATATTTAGCTATTCGATCTGCCTCTGAGAAACTTAGATCTGATTTATTCATTGAACCTGTTATAGATTCTTCATTAAAGATAGCAAACGTTGCCCCTTTCGAATGAGCTTCCTGCATCCAACCTGTTATTTTCTTCAAATTTGCATCAGGATCTCCCATTTCACTATTCATCGAAATTAATGCAACACGCGTTTTTATATCCAATTTATTCACCCTTTGGTTAATCTGCCACATATATTAAGAGCGCTGCTGTTTAGGATCCAGAGCTTCTCTTATTGCGTCTCCAATGAAATTCCAAGCCAGTACCACAAGGAAAATAGCAAGACCTGGAAAAGTAGTCAACCACCATGCCATAGTAATAAATTCTCTACCAGTAGACAACATGTAACCCCAGGACGGCGTAGGTGGTTGAATGCCCAGTCCAAGAAAACTCAGACTTGCCTCTATAAGAATTGCATAACTCATCCCCAAAGAAATTTGCACTATTATCGGTGATAAAGTATTTGGAAGAATTGTCTTCAACATAATTCTCCACGGACCTGCTCCTATAGCCCTTGCACTATCTACAAATTCTTTTTCCTTTAAAGAAAGAGTATTAGCCCTTGTTATACGGGCAAAGGAAGGAATAAATCCTATTGAAATTGCTAACATCGCATTTCTTAGAGATGGTCCAAGAATAGCAACCATGAGTATAGCTAACAATAATCCCGGAAACGCCAAGATAGCATCGACAATCCGCATCAAAATGCTATCGGTTAATTTGCCAAAATACCCTGCAGACAGACCAATAGTAACACCAGCTGTGGTAGCAATAAACATAGCTAAAATTCCAACTTGAAGAGAGACTCTGCCACCATACACAACCCTGCTCAAATTATCCCTGCCCATCGAGTCGGTTCCAATGGGATGAGATAACGAAGGGGGTTGCATCAAAGCATCAAAATCCATTTTTAAGGGATCGGATACAATCAGAGGAGCAAATATAGCTGCAATACTGAATGCCATTATTATAACGATACCAAGTAGAGCTGTTCTATTGCGTATAAAACTACTAATGATAATGCGGAAGAGACTCATCCTATGCTTATCCGCTAATTGTTCCTCAATTTCTAACACGTAATTTTCTCCATCCCGGTTCATTCGTATCTAATTCGTGGATCCAGATAACCGTACATAATGTCTGCCATGAGATTGACAGATACGTATACTACTGAAGTTATCAGAACAATCATTTGAATTACTGCATAATCACGTCCTTGAATAGCGTCCACTAAAAGCAACCCTACACCTGGCCAGCGAAACACAGTTTCAGTAACCAATGCCCCGGCAAGTAATCCTCCAATATCCAATGCTATGACCGTAACTACTGACAGCATCGCATTCTTGATCGCATGCCGTACAATAATAAGCCTGTAAGGTAGTCCCTTTGCCTTGGCTGTTCTTATATAATCGGCACTCATAACATCAAGCATCCCTGAGCGCATATATCTGGTTAAAGCACCCATCAACTGCACACCCAGAGCGATCGAAGGCAGAATAAAATATTTCCACTGGAAACCCCCATCTATAGGCCCATATCCGGAGGTAGGAAGCCATCCAAGCTGTACAGCAAAAAGCAGGATCATCATCAACCCTATCCAAAAACTGGGTGCTGCAACTCCAAAAAGTGAGAAAGCAGATATGACATTGTCTAGCAGGCTAAACGGTCTTAAACCAGCTATAATTCCTAGAGGAATCGACACCACAATAGCAACAGTCATTGCAGAAATGGTGAGAGGAATAGTCCTTTTGAACTTCTCCCAGACTAGCGATGATACAGGGTGATCTGACGAATATGACAGAGAAACCCCAAGATCACCCTTAAAGATCTTACCTACCCAGATCATATACTGGACATATATAGGCTTATCCAAACCAAGATCTTTACGTTCCTGCTCTAGAGCCTCACGGGTAGCTTCCATTCCTAGTCTGGTTACGGCAGGATCCCCTGGCGCGAATCTTACACCTGCAAAAATGACGAATGATAAAACCACTACTACGTACACAGCCTGAATTAAACGCCTGGCAATATATCTTTGGATAAGATTAAACTCCTTAAAAAAAAGTATTTACCTTTAAAAAATCTCAGGATAACTCAAAAAACAATTCCATCACAAACCATGAAGCGTGAGGGATATTAAGTTTCCCTCACGCTTCATGTCAATTACACTAATCGTATAACCTGAAATACTTGGCAGTTAATCCTTCCACGTCCAATCTTTAGCATTCCAGTAACCTTTCGGACTTACATATGCATTCTGGACATGCTCATTAGCTGCAAAGAAACGTGGCATACTCTGTAATTTAACGAACGGTGTATCTTTGTTGACAACTATATCAACAATCTTACGATAGGCTTCTGCCCTAACGCTTCGGTCAGTCGTATTCTTAGCCTGGTCAAACAATACCTCGATTTCCGGATTAAAGTAACGCATACCGTTGTTGCCTTTAAAACCGCTTCTAGCATTATCTGCACGGAACAAGCTCTGCATCAATCCGTCTGGATCAGGTTCTCTCGTATACCAAGCATCACCAAGATCAAACGCCTTGTGCTTACCTGCATAACATCGTGACTCAGGCCAATCACCGGTAGAACAATCCACCCCAAACCATACCTTGTCCAACCAGGTAGGACTATCAACAATGACTATTTCCATATCAATACCGGCTTCTGCCAAACTCTGTTGTATAACTTCGGCCATTTTTTGAGTTACAGGGATGTTCTCAGGCATGTATTTTATCTTGAGTTCACCTGGGCCATATCCCGCATCTCTAAGAAGCTTCTTGGCCTTTTCTACGTCTCTACCCGCACAATCGAACGGTAGATAAGCCCAATGTGAAGGTAGGATTGGATTACAACTCACTTCACCCAACCCAAAGAAAATAGCCTTATTAATAGCGACTGGATCAATCGCTGCCTGAACAGCCTGACGGAGTCTTACATCAGACATAGGTCCTTCACGGTAATTGAAAATTACGGTCATGTACGATGCAGTTATGCCATCACGCTGTTTGAGCAATTGAATACCCTCAGTAGCAACTACACTAGTAATCTGCTCGTATGGTACGTCAACAGCAAAATCGATTTCTCCTGCTTTAAGAGCAGCCATCCTTGTTTGCGGGTCCTTGATTGGAATTATGTAGACTTTCTGTGGTCTCTTATTAAGAGTTTCTTTATCGAAATAACCATCAAATTTTTCTAGAACTACCTTATCGCCTGGAACCTGTTCAACAAACTTATATGGACCAGTTCCAACTGGCTTAGTATCTAGAGTAGCAACACTGGTCGAATCCACAATAGCAAGAGACCAATGAGCCATTGAAGGCAGAAACACCGGGCTGGGTATCTCGAGTTTTACTGTAAACTCATGTGTACCTGTAGCCTTAAATGAAACTACATCGTTTAGCTCGCCTTTACATCTACCTTTGTCTGCTATCTCGTTCCTACATCTGTTCCAACTATATTCAACATCATAGGCAGTGAGAGCTTTACCATTATGGAACTTGACATCATCTCTGATTTTGAATACGTATTCCTTGCTATCACCAGATATCGTCCAGCTCTCGGCTATGTCCGGTTTGGAATCCATCATTGTAGCGTCATATTGTAATAATCTGCTATAAATCATCTCTGAGAAAATAATGTCGGTACCAGACTGACTTTTAGCTGCATCTAAAAACTGAACTTCGCCACTATTTCCCACCCTAAGAACTGAGTAAGGGGAAGGTGGTGGATCTTGCCGGGCAGTCTCGACGTATCTAATTACCGGCTTAACAACTTCTACTGGTACCTGTTTTTCTACTTCTACTACCTTCTCCTGAACAACAACTTTTTCTACAGGTACTTCTTTTTCTACTACCCTTTCTACAACCTTTTCTACAGGAACTTCTACCGTTTCAACTTTAGTACAGCCAATTGCGGCAAATACAGCCAGTACCAAAATCGACATTACCAATCTGTTAATTGTTTTATCCAAGATAACCTCCTTGATTTTATCCGAAAGGCGCTTTACAAATAGAATATTAGTCCGATCTACAGCTATATAAACTTCGTAAACTACGAAAGTCGTATACCCTATTTGAGACGACATAATACACTAACTTAGAGATATTTCAAGTTTTATCTTGTAGATTCGCTTTAACAAGTTAAGTTAAAGAAATTAGTTCACTATAAAAGCAATCCGTTGACGATCTCCAAAGCACGGTTCAAGTTAGACGATGTGTATTCTTCGATAATCATTGATGCTTCTGATGATTTTTGATCTTCCTGCATTTTTTTTGCATGAGAAGCAATTTTATACGCGGAATCAATGAGGCTTAACTGAAAAGATTTCCATTCTTTTCTAACAGTTAATGCCTTTTCATTGTCTAGTCTGCCATTAGTCCTGACTCTTTTTTCTAGTTCCCTAAATAGCCACCAGGGTGACTGGTTATCAAATACGGCAGCCCCTTTTGATAATGTTGCCGGCATATTTCCTATTCCAAAAATAGGCAAGAAAGGCCCGATACATGGCGAATATAGGCTGTGCCAATAAACTGGTAATCTAGAACCATCATTACATAGATCAGCAACCAGGCTAGCAGCAGTATTACCATCTCCACCAATATCGCTGCTGTAATGAGTACATATTGAACGACCCGATGGAAATCCCTCTACAAAATCTTCCCATACGTCCCCACACTCAGAATGGTCTGTGAGCAATGAAAACATTGTCTTAACATTGATCCGACCCATAAATTTATTGAGTATGGTTGTCGAACGAGCCTGTCGTACTGCTCCTAATCCAGAAGGATTTGCAAAAAAATCGCAATATGCTGCTGCAAAGTCCAGCGGAGCATCCTCTTCATCAGGCCACAACCCACCCTCTACAGCTACCTTTTTTGCCGTCGGTGAAATATTATCCCAATCCATTCTTATAGAATGCTGATTACTAATACTATGCACACTATCAATCTGTTTTACTACCCACTCATGTCCAGCAGTCTCTATAACATAGGCTTCTTTAGGGTCAGCAACTATATATCCGTTATCATAAGTACGTACATCTTCCCCATTTGAAAACTTACCCTGTCCATGCTCTCCTATCAATGAAGTCATCACTTCAACCGCATGGGATGCAGTCCGACTTCTTTCCAATGCCAGTCGAAGTATCTCCATGCCAATTAATTTTGGACTGTTAGAGATTGGTAATTTAGATGCCAAACCCTCATTACCAATTACGACCTGGAATTCATTAAAACCGTGTTCATATCCCCAGCACCAATATGGTCTGGAACCGATGTGCGCATAGGTTCTTTCAACTTGAGGTATATTTAAAAATTGGCAATTTACGAGGTCATCAGGCCTATGGGACACACCCATTTTCTGCACAAGAGGCTGACTTTCTTCCGGGGGTCTATCGCTGTTTTTAGCGAAAATAGTTTGTCCATTTATGGTTGTATTGGACAAAGCAACCATAGTGTCACAGTTAGAATTCAAGTTTATCCTCCTTTTAATTCTAAACTTTCTTTTCCGTCATAAATATCCTGACTGTATCTATTTGTTAACTAGTCGATATATCCCTTTTGTATACGACACTATATATATTTCACCATCTCTATCCTCTGCGAAAGAAGATATGCGCAAATTAGAATCTACAAGTTTTAAGTGTTCTGTTACTGAAGTTCCGTCATATCTAAAAGCCCATATATTTCCAGTACAAAAATCCCCGTATATATAAGCCCCAAAAAGTGAGGGAAGTCTCTTACCTCTATATACATACCCGCCTGTAACGGAACATCCATCGGCACGACCATATTCGATTACAGGAGACAGTATTCCTGAAGAATCACACTGCTTTCCTCTAGGAAAACAACTTAATCCTTCCATTATTTTCCACCCATAATTCCCACCGATCTTGATCAAATCTATTTCCTCAAACCTATTTTGTCCAACATCTCCAGCCCAGAGATCCCCAGTATCTCTATCAAAACTAAATCTCCATGGATTTCTCAGACCATAAGCCCAGATTTCTGTCTTCGCATTTCCATCAATATTTACAAAAGGATTATCCGGCGGGACTTTGTATCCATTCTCCGAATCAACACGGCTAACATCTATACGTAAAATAGAGCCCAATAGGGTTGATAGATTTTGCCCGTTGTTATAAGGATCATTAGCCTTCCCTCCATCTCCAATCGCAATATACAGGTATCCGTCCGGACCAAATGCGATATGTCCTCCGTTATGGTTTGAAAATGGCTGATCAATTTCAAGTAAGATTTGTTCGCTAGTGGTTTCTCCTTTACCCGTTTTTGGGTTACTTACCTTAAATCTTGAAACAACTGAGCGTCTGGGATTTGAAGCTGAATAATAAACATAAAAAAAGCCATTACTTGAGTATTTAGGATCAATGGCTAAACCAAGCAAACCTTCCTCGTTACCCTTAACACTAACCCTTTCACTTAAATCCATGAATACTTCGGCTGTTTTATCATCAATAACAGGGTTAAATTGCATAATCTTTCCTGGCTGAAGAGCGACAAATAGCCTGTCGATATTTTTACCTGCGTCAGCGAGGAAAATTACTTTGTTCATATCTATTTCCGGGAACACTCTCTCTATAGCCATCTCCTTAAGATCAGTATTTACCGAATCTTGATCAGACTCCTGGTCTGATTCAATAACTACAATATCAGTCTGTGTTCCTGGTGTAACGGCGCATGATATTAGTGACAAAAAGATGAAAATCAGTATTGTTGACAGAAATAAATCTTTGGTTGTTAAAAACACGATTTTACCTGTTAGTAAAAATATAAATCAGCAAATAGAGTCGGTTGACCCAATAATATTATTTGTTTAGCCTATTACTAAAATCGGAATATAAGCAAAAGGCTAGTTTGAGGAGATTATATCCTATGTTATATCGCATATTTCTTTTCTCGATGATTCCATTAATGATAGGCTGCGGTGCTTCGACTGATAAATCAGATGTGTCAGGTACTAATCAATTGACATCAATAGAAGCTCCTCCAACTACAGCAGCAAGAATCGTACCAACCACGGTGGTAGAAGCTAAACCAACCAACTCAGCAAAAACTGCGCCAACCACGGTGGCAGAAACTAAACCAACAACTGCAGAAAAAGCTGCGCCAACCACGGTGGCAGAAGCTAAACCAACCATTGCTGCAAAAACCGCGCCAACGACGGCACCGAAATCTGAGCCTACAAAAACCGCATCCGACACAGAATCTGTAAACGAAGAAAAGCCATGGATAACTATTGTACCCACGGCGCTACCCAAATTATCTCCACTTCCGCCCGCATCAGATGTAAGCCGTGACGAACAGAAAAAATTGTTAAGTAAACTTGTAACCGAATGGTTTGTGGGGATGAATAACACGGAACTACGTCGACTAAACCTTACACCCGATGTCAGGGATAATAGACGCGGTGGTATCTTAGTTCATATTGAAATTAACGGTGACGAATATCCATCAACAACCCAGAAGAAACAAGAGCTCGACAAACTTATGAGAGACACATATGAGCTTTTATATAGCACCGGATATGAAGTAACTGAAGTTGCAATCACAGCAGCTATGGAAGGATTAGTCCGTCCAATAATCGGGGGAGTGGTTAAAGCTAGACTTCAGGCATTTAGATCCAGGCTGCGGATAAAAGAAGCCGAGAAGATCGATTGGGCAAACAAAGAATCTCTTGACTTTAACGAAATCTGGGAAAATGTAATCCTAACAGGAGCCTGGAAAAGGGAATTGGCTGAAGAGGCTGAATCTAGCAAATAGCCCAAGTTCGTTTGTAGTCTTGACTAGACTACAAAAAGTGCATGTCCTGATCAATCATATTTGCGTAAAATTAAAAGCTGGTCTTCAATAGATCATTCTAAGATCGAATCGAATTTAGCATATGGCTCATCAGATGAGATCAAGCACATAATACCTCAATTACGAGCCTCGTATATCTTTGTATATTTCTCTAGGAAGGATTTTCAATTTTTCCGATTCAGGTTTTGCAAGAAACTCATCCCATTTAACATAGAACTCTTCAAATGTCATTCCAAAGATCGCGGTAAATGTAGCTTCCCAACATCGCTCTTCAAGTTGCCCATAAAATTCCTTGGCAAAATCCTTACGACGATTTACATATATTAGTTACAACTAAGGAGTCCGCCTATCTATTGGCTATTTAACCTGGGTTCCTTAATCGTAGTCAGGAAGAATTGCTTTTTGCTCAGACCAACTTAATTCGAGAAACTCATCGAACT
>CAYFFO010000048.1:0-10158 GCA_964342485.1 uncultured Dehalococcoidia bacterium | reverse complement strand
TCTGGAGGTCAATGAAGTTAACGTCATTGCTGACACGCATACTGGTTACAGCGAACAGGTTGCCATTTTGATCAGTACAGGTAACCGCACCATGAGTGTCCTCACCTGGGAGTTCAATCTGTACTGGGTCCGGAAATACTCCTTCTGCAGCTTTACTAGCATCAAAGGTATAAAGGAAATCATCTCCTCCTTTAGCCCCGCTCTCACCATTGGTCATTATCTTGTTATCAGGGAGGCGGGCTACGCCGCACCCGATGCCTGGAACAGTATCCTTGTCATAGACTTTCACGATAGTCATAGGTGTGGTTCCATCAGCGGAACCCACATCGATCACTAGTAGACCACCTCCAGCCATAGTTACATAGGCGAACTTGCTGTCAGAAGTGAATTCGTGACAGATGGGTCTAGCCAGCGAAGTTCCTAAGTCATTGGCAAATTGCTTCAAAGCCAATGTCTCCACGAATGTGTAATCATCATTAGTGTAGTCAGTTTGAATCTTGTGCAGGAAGCCAGACTCACCTTTGCCTCCAATATTCGCGACGATAACCATACTATTATCAACAGAGGACGTGGAAGCGTGGGTATTGGCTGTTCCACCCGCTCCATTGAAACCTCCTATTGTATTGACGCAGCCAACGATAGTCCGGCTGGCAATGTTTATGAAGAAGGTGTCACCAGAACCTACATTGGCAAGAACGACGTGACTAGCCTTTGGGCTGGTATGGTTGGCTAGCACCATGTGAGGCTTCTTGGGAGCCTCGCAGCCGGCCTTGGAAGCCGCGATAGCCAGATCGATAATCTCCGGAGTCGCCTCGCTAGCATTTTCAGATATGGCTGCCCCGTCCCATATGTAGATAAGTCCACCAAAGTCAGCGCTAGGTCCATCACTAGTCCCAGACTGGTCAACTGCCCAGACTTCGAAGGAAGACTGGGAGCTTTCTATGCTCGCTGCAGTAGAACTCGATTCTTCCTGGGAATCTTGACACGCAACTGCTATTACAAAAACCAGTAGTAAAGCTAATCCGGATAACAATCTAAGATTCATTTTTCCACTCCTGTGTGGGACCTTGGTTTTCACGAGATAAAAAAAGACCTCGCTAGATGGAGGTCTCGTTGGAACATTGAGGTTTTATATATATCCTACAAGTTCATGGACCTCACTAGATTTTTACAACAACAAATACACCAAATATTGCCGTAATACATTTTCTCAATCTTGATAAATATCGGTCGCATGGGGTTAATTCATAAACCTTTATTTGTCATACATTCATTTAGTTCAAAAATCCATCGTAATTGATGAATTATTTGTTGTCAATTTAGCTAATAGTATAACGTTTTGAAATGGGACCAGCAGGAAAAATTGAATCCTACAACGATTTGATACAATATCGTATTATTGCAGAATATATGAAAAAATGTCTACTTAGACAAGAAAGGAAGGGTTACATTGTGAAAGACGGTGGCATAATTGTTCAGCATGCAGTCACCTCTCAATCAACTATTTATCTCATATGGGAAAAAATCTAAGCCATAACCCTGCATTGGAATGTCTAAGAGGAAACAGATACAAAGCACCGGTACCCGACACCCTGGATTTAGCAGATCGGGCTGCTCAATCTGTAAATGCTCTAACTAATGCTTGGAATTCAGATGAGGGATATGCATTAAATTTCATTGCGGACTTTTCTAGTAAACCACCGGTACTTTACCCAAACAATCACACTGATGCATTCCTGAATATCCCTCCGAAATTCATAGAGGCCTTAATCCTTACAAGGCTGGCTTCTGGCACAGACTTAAATATCGATGTTGATAAACATGTAATCGAAACTCAACTTGATCTACTTGGAAATGATGGATTAACTTATTCACCTACAAATGTACTCACTCATTTTGATGATTCTAATGGGAACTATTCGGAAATTTGGAGCGAAGGAAGATTACTGATAGCTCTTGCTATGTTGATGCAGATCGAAAACAATCCTATTTGGGAAACGATAGCACTGAAGAAAATCGACCGTATTATGTCTCTTACTAAACAACAAGACGACTTTCTTTATTTGTGGCGAGGAAGGTATTGGATTGGAGATACCCCTCCTGCACATCATTCTGAACCAAAAGGCAATTTGAAAAACGGTTCGTTGTTAGATAGGTATCCAAATCCAGCGATGAGTATCATTTACTCGGTAGGATCGACAGGATATGGGGCATCACTTATTTACCGACTCACAGGATACGAACCGGCATTACGACTATCTCAAGGTCTAGCCAGATGGGCTTTGAAGAGAGTTTTTACCAATCCAGACGGACGCTGGAACATATACCACTTCCATCACAGTTTGTTCGCTATAATGGCAATGTGCCAATATGGATACACAAATTCTGATGAAGAAATATTGGAACGGGTACATGCTTGTTACAACTGGGCAAGACTTATGGGCGACCCGTCGATTGGATATTACACTGAATGGATGCCTGGTTCAGATCTATATCTAGCTTCTGGCCAAGGGAACACTGTGGAAACTTGTGAAGTTGCCGATATGATATTCCTGGGACTTTATATGACCAAAACCGGGCAGGGAGATTACTGGGATGACGTTGACCGTTGGACTCGTAACATGTTGTCAGAAGGTCAATTCTTGGATAGTAGCTTCCACAATAACATCCCTGATTCATACCTCCATAGTGACATTACCCACAAGCCATATGAAGACAACGTACTGGTCTTAGAAAAATCTGTAGGATCGTTTTGGGGATGGATGAGGGCAAATGACGGCTTAAAAATAGACTATCAGAGCACACCTCCAAAAATAATTAACACCAGTATTATGCATTGTTGCACAGCAAATGGTGCTAGGACTCTTTACTTCGTCTGGGATTCTATAGTCACTGAGAATTCCGGAGAAATCCAAGTTAATTTGCTGTTGAACAGAGCATCGCCATCGGTAGATATCAACAGTTACTTACCTGTTAAAGGGAAGGTCACTTTACAAATTAAAAAACCAAACAAATTTTCTGTTCGCATACCAAGCTGGTGCAATATTGCTCATATCAAAGTGGAAATAGATGGCACTCCAATTAAAGTTAACGTTGATGGGCGTTACCTGAAATTCGGCAAACTATCTACAGGATGTATTGTGACTTTGAATATGCCTATAAAAGATAATACTACCCATCGAGTGATAGGTGAAATTCCATATAAAATTACAACTCGAGGAGCAAATGTTACTGCTATTGAACCGAGAGGTATCGGATACCCTCTTTTCCAGAACCAATCGACAGGTTTGGATAAAACTGCTGAAAGATTTATACCAGACATTGCTAGTATAGACTGGTAAAATCAACTCGATCACCTTCCCTCAGTCTCAAAATACATTGAATCTTTATCATCATGGTATTTAAGAATACAATAAGGTATTGTCAAATAGCACAGAATTTTATTTAAAAGATCTTTTTGACGATGCGTATATTCGAACCTCGTTAATCCTAGCATGGTCGATTCCATTAGTGGACAGAACTGTAATTCGAATTCGATCTAAGACAAATACAGAATCTAAAACATGACTGTTTTTTCTTTGGTAATTATTAAGGATTTTTAAAATGGGTATCTTATTTCCATCTAAAAACCCTTCAATAAGATAGTCTTTTACTAATTCTGGTTGAGGGTATCCCCAAATCATCTTATCCACGTAAGCATCACTATGGCTCAATGTAAGAACTCTATGCATTCCTGAGTCAAATATAATCTGTATTTCTCCAACAGTGATTTGTTTTGACCAAATAAGTTCGATATATTCAGGAAACTTGTTGCCCTGCTTGCTCATCCATCTTTGAGTACCAGAGATAACTCGGCTTGATAATGCTCCTTTATTTCCATGAATGGAACGTGTTTGTCCTGAAATAATATTTATCGCTTTCCCAACTGCCTGTTCACTAGATGCCGTGACAGTAGATTTTAGTGCAAGATCCAGTGGGTCAGAATTTAATTTTCCTATTAAATAAGCATCGTCACGTAACAATCGTTGTTGTATTTTAAAAATAGCATTTGGGTCATTTAATAATTTGTTTGCTTTAAGGTCGTTTTCGGATAAATATGCTGCTGTAGTACCTACTCCTTGACCAATAGCAAAGCAGGTTGCCATGACCCTAGTGGATGCGAACGCAACATGTGTAGCTGAAATATTTCTACCAGCAAACATCAAATTGCTTGGGTAATTCGTAGTACATGATTGCAGTGGTATATCGTAAATATGATCTAGCTCAACTTGGTTAGCAGGTTTTATATCAGGAGCATCAATTCCTTCAGGTGGATGTGTATCTATAGGCCAGCCTCCAAAAGCGATGGCATCATCAAAAGATAATGATCTTTGTATTTCCTTTTGACTAAGTACATGTTGACCGCGAAATCGTCTACTTTCTCGTTTACCAGGCAAAAAACCAAACCAATCTAAAGCCCAGTTATCGGCTTTATGATTTCCACTATTTTTTATATGATCCCAAATTCCTAGCAAAATCGATAACAATTCATCACGGATAATTTCATTATCTTTAATTGTATCTAGGTGACCACCCCATTCTACCCACCAATATCCATATTCGAATCCTCGGTCTATACCAATTCCTCCGTGGGGCCTTAATTTCAATTCGTCTTCTGAGAATATTCGGGCCCAAGAGGGCGGTGTAAATGGGATAGGTCTATCATGTTTTCGAGCTTGTAAAAGTAATGTCGATCCTAGAGTTTTTCTATCCGATTTATGCTGAGCTAGACTTTCATCAAATTCCAGTTTGTTTTCTCGTCCTTTGAAAAACTTTGCTTTTGATTCAAATCCCAGGCGTCCATCGCCAGTACAATCACAAAATACTTTAGCGGTGATCTCAAATTCATCTTCTGTTGATTGCCTACATGCTTTTACCGATCGTATAGCATTTCCTGACATGTTGACTTCGGACACAGTTGTATTGAGCATTAAGTTTAAATTGGGTTCACGCATACAAAAATCATAAAATATCAAATCCAACATAGATGCCGAACGTTGAGGATTATTGACAGATGTTTCAAGTCTTATTTCTTCAATAATTCCACCTTCTCTAGTTTCTGTTTCTAACGATATGCCACGTTTACCGCTTGCATCGGCGCCGACTATATGCATTCGTACTTCACTAGATGCGTTGCCCCCTAAAACAGACCTATCTTGGCATAGAATTACCTTTGCCCCATTTCTGGCGGCTGAAATAGCACACGCTATACCTGCTGGTCCTCCTCCAGCTACTAGAACGTCACATTCAATTTTATGCAGTTCCATTCAAAAACCTAAACCCAGGAATTAGTTATCGTGTATGTATTATAACTCCAGATATAACTAGTTGACATAAATGGAAATGGAATTATTCTTATATAATTGAGAATTGTTCTTATTTATAAGTAACCTATGAAATTATGGACAAGTTAAAACATATACTAAGGAATAAATAAAATGAATCTTACAGCTTATAGCATGAAATTAAAAAAGACCGTAGAAATTGATAAACCCGAAATAGTTACCATGAAAAATGGCAGGAAGGCTGTTCGAGGTGTTGCAGCAGAAGACCCTACTCAAAAGGTATTTAGAATACTAAGCGACAGTCAAGTTGCTGAAGTGGAAAAGCTAATAGGTTAATTAGTAAGGGATTGAAATAAATAGTAAAACCCGCTGGACAGACAATTGGTTATTGGTCACCCAATAACTTTCTGATATAACCTGCCCGGCGCCCGTACTGCAAGACATTTTCCACACCTATCAATCATCTTTGAGAAAGTTGGAGATGAGGAGACTTAATCCTTCTAGCATATTAGACAAAGTGAAGACTTGAACGCCTGAAGGCAGGTCTGTTATTCGTACTTACTGGAAGGACGCATTTAGAGATTAAAGGAGAACTGATGGAATTTGACAGCTTGATAGAGCACGTTATGATTAGCCCCAATGTACTTCAGGTTAAGGAAGACTACATGTATCTGTACCATAGCCTAGAGGCAGAAGGGATGTCTCAAATTACAGGCGATGGGTTTAACATGGCGTTTGTTCTGTTAGATAGAGCTTATCAGACAATGGCATCACTCCCTATTCCACAAGTAGTTACAGGTGAAATGAAAGAAGACCCAGAAACCAGTAGTCGTTAGAAATCAGATCACTATGTGACCATTCCATACGACTGTTAGCTATTATGTGTCAGGAAGCAGATTGTAATACCTCATTTTTGGTTCATTAGATACCTACCCTGTGCCTAGACTCACTAAACATGGAAGATATACATATCCCGATTGGCAACAGGAAGATCAATCCATGCACCACCCTGAAGATGACTTTCTGCGACAGCTATACATGCTTCTGTTACATGATGTGTGACTTCAATATCACCATGTGCTTGGCGACTACCTTCATGGGCATCGACGAGATCCTCTAAGCATGCGACAGTGTTATTCATGTCATCAATATCTGGGAAAGGAGCGTCAACCATCTTAGGACGGCCCGAAGAGCCTTCCTCTGGCTTGCGCATTGCAACGCTTGATCCATTATTCATCAGTCGAATAGCACCCTTATCTCCAATAATCTCAAATTCAAAACCACCACCTGGAACTGTAGAAACCATAACTCCATTTTCCAACTGTAACTGGTAAACTGCTCGGGGATCGGAATCGATCCTATTATCTTCAATAACTGTATCTCGTGGGATAAGATCACCACGTACGGAATTAATCTTCGGATCTCCTAGAAGGTATGACAAGGTATCAATCGAATGAATATGTCCATGCATCAAGCTAGATCCACCAAAATGAACAGCTGTTAGTATGGTGCCTATCTGTCCTTCCTCTATAGCCTTGCGCACAGCCTTATATCGGCTATTATGCCTGCGGAGTAATCCCGATCCATACTTCGTGCCTTGTTTTTTGCAAACTGCTAACACTGCATCGGCTTTGGAAATCGAGCATGACATTGCCTTCTCTACCCACAACATAGGTACCCCTGTATCAGCAACATTAATTGCATCGTCGGCATGGGAGTCTGAGACAAAATCCTTCGTCGGAGCTTCTTTACCTGGCTTCGGCAAGCCCGTTGCGGTCGTACAAATCGCGACTAGATCTGGCTCTTCCTTCTTAACCATATCCATGTAATCTTCGTAAACAGGTACATCCCAGGCATCTGCAAACAGATCTCGACGCTCTTCCTGTAAATCCGATCCAGCCACTAACTCGAGTCTTTCACTCTGATTTGTAGCATTTGCAATAGACATGTCTATAAAACTTCCCATTCGACCTAATCCGACTATAGCCACCTTGTATTTTTTCAAAATTTTTCTCCCTAAAAAGGTTGTCTTTAGTAGTTATCGTATCGACATTATAAATCAGGGAGTCAATAACTGGTCTTTTTTGTTTAAAAGGCCTGCGTGCTTCCGACTGTGACTGTCCATTCCATTAATCTAGATGAGCAATACTCTGAAGATATTACTACGAAGACTATCCCGGTTACGGAAGGGTTCTCTCCTGTGCCTGAGAATCCGGGATTGGGTTTTGAGGTTGATGAAGCAGCTTTAAACAAATTGGCGGGGCAAAATCCTGTAGAAGTTCCAAAACATTTTGGCGTGTTGTGTCTGCCTGGAGGCCACAAAATTTACATCCCATCTTTGAAAGGGAGTCTAACTCAACGATTTACGGGACGAGAAGAAGGTGCGTTAAGGGGTTTTTACACACAAATTTGGGAGGATGATGGTTCATCAGAATTTGACCGTATTTATGAGTTTGTCCAAAATGAAGGAAAATTTGAAGACAAACCAAATCTCTGAGTCCAACTAGTTATTGCGGCTGTATTATAACGGTTATGGGCTATCGATTCTTAGAGTCTTTTGAACGCGTCTTTGGAGTGACTTCATAGTCCTAGTTTCTGAAGCATTAGTGAAATTTCTGACACTATGATATCAACCGTTTTAAAAGTTGGAGGAGAAGGGATATCGTAGGTCTTTACAGCTGCTTCCACAGCCATTCCTCCTTTTTCAACTGTATCAGCTGTTGGCCAGTAGGCCAGAACTCCATTCCCATAACCTGAAAACATTGTGGTTTTAGCCTTAGATTTTTGCTTAACTCCTATACCAATTTCTGCAAATGGTTCTCCAGGCATACTAATCAATACAAAATCGTCTAACCTGTAGCCCACAACTTGAAAATTTAACTCAGGTTGTGTGATTCCAGTCGATACTTTTTCCATTACCCCTTTGGACCAACGAAACATCATATGAGCATGAACAAGGTCATTTCCTGTTTTACCTAATGATTCGGTATCAGATAAAAGTTCCTCAAACTTTTTAAACTGGAGTCTAGCTTCATCAATTGTTGGAAGGGTCTGTAGAGGTACCGTAACAAAAGTGCTGGCCACATCGAATATATTGTGTGAAGGAGCATCTATATATTCCTTTCTATACAAAGCCAAGCTAGCCATAGAGTTTTGAGCTTCTCTTATTACATGGTGTGGTCTTGTTTCAATTCCCATAGCTACTTTGGCCACTTCACAACCTATTATCGTACCGATACGGTCTACTTCTTCCCAATCATCTTGCAAGAATTCTATTGTTGCTTGATTTCCAGCTGCTCCAGTTAGGAACATGCATGTAGTGCCCATAATTTGTTCTACTCTTTTTCTAACAAATCCAGGATAATCAGGCCCAATCATATAACTATTAATTCCCATCACAACTGGATGAGCTGCAAAAGAACATAACACTGCTAATGGATTACCTGACAAATCATCAATTCTTAATACGTCAACACTAGAATCGGACACTCCTTTGGGATTACGTCCAACCACAACTTTGCCTTGGTCAGTCATTTCTTCCCTATTAATATTTACATCGGCTGAACCTGTTGCTGAACCAAACCTTACGGGAATTCTTGATAGATCTGCCTCAACGGCTGCACCAACCAATTTTTGTACAAGTGTTCGGATATATGAATCTAAAGCCTCGACTTCACCTGCCTTGGGTAGTATGTCGTGTGGTCCTCCCAAAGCCGCTCTATTGGTAGCAGGGCTGTTGTGAGTGTGAGTGCAAGCAACAGTAACATTGCCGATGTCTAAATCCAGGCGATTCGCAATTTTTTGTCTGATTTCGTTCGCTAAAGGAATATCCATACCAATTAAGTCGCAGTCAAATACAACAATTTTTTTTTGCTCATCAGACAAAACGATACCGGTTGCGTATAACGGCATGTGGACAGACACTGAAGGCTCTATTCTACGCATTATTCCCTGAAGTCTAAACCCAATCGGTGGGGTAATATCTACCCTAGCAACACCTCCTGTTAGTATTCTTTTTGCTGAAACGCCCATTTATCTCTCCTATGGATTGGATATACTAATCTCTTTATAAACAGTAGACATAAGACCTTACCTAATGAAAGGTGGCTATTCCATATCATTTAATTTAACAACTCTTGGTACAGTCGTAGGAACTAGGTGAACATGAGCATGAGGAACTTCTTGACCAGCATCCTCTCCTGAGCTAACCAGTATATTAAAACCTGTTACATCAGTATCAAATTTCTCAATAGCTTTGCGTCTCTCTAGTAATATTGCGTATATCGCATTTATCTCAGATTGGTACAGATCGAAAAAATCATAAACATGACGTTTCGGTATTATGAGAGTGTGGTTAGAAGCTATCGGATTAATATCCAATATGGCATATGAAAGTTCATTCTCGATTAGAAACATACGTTTTTCAATATTGCAAAAAACACAGTCTCTATCTTTATCTTTATAATTGTCAGCTACAAGATGTTTCATTTATGTTCTGAAAGTAGTTATCGTGACGACATTATAACCCCAGATATAACCAGTTGACATAAACCCTTACCTGATACGCTAATTCCTCTATCTTAGAGTCTATGAGAATGAAGAGAGTCCCTATCACCCAATACAGCAGAACCCACCTGTATAGGTCTGATGTTTGGATTTAACCAGACTCCCCACAGCCCAGAAGAATAGAACCGCTCCAGGGATCAACCCAGCTATTAAGATAATCCCAAATCGTATGGATTATTTGGATCCTACTTAATCGAATTTGAATGAATAGATATCTGAGTCTTTCATCCTAAACCGTAATTTCACAGGATGCCCTGCCAGGTTTGAA
>CAYFFO010000047.1:6970-10203 GCA_964342485.1 uncultured Dehalococcoidia bacterium | reverse complement strand
AGCCATTCCTACGTGTCGGACTATCTGGAGGATCCAGGTCCAGGCAGTTATACACAGCTCCAGGATTTATTAGGGTTAAAGATGAATTATGGAATTACTGTTCTGGATCTAACAGAAACCATTCCCATCAATTTGATATCGATTCAGATCGCGTTAAATATGGGTTATATCTCAACAAATCTCGGTTGGACGGATTTATTTCTGCAGACATGCCTTATCACGGAGGAGAATTGCTAACTCCTCCTGTAATATTTGATGGAGCAAAATTAGAATTAAATATTGATACAGGTGCTGGTGGATTTGCATCAGTTGGATTTATCAATTCTGATGGTACCGTACCTGATGGTTTTGGAATTGATGAATGCGATAAATTAAATGGAAATTCAGTAAGAATGCTTATAACATTTAATGGTAACTCGGATGTTTCTAAACTGGCAGGAAAACCGATACATCTAAAGATAAGAGCTTATGATACGAAAATCTATGGATTCCAGTTTAGTTGAGTAATCCTGATTATTAAATTGGGAGTAAAGATTAGTAGTTTGAAACATTGCACTTTTGGGATTGATAATCTAGTTGATCCAAAATGGATGTTCAGTCATTTACTAGTGGAAATATCTCTGAAGCGAAGCTGTCTAAAAGTTCAAGTTTTTCCGAAAGTGAACCGGACAGTTCAAGGCTCTGGTGTGTAACCCCAATTTTTGACCAAAACCGGATTGAATCTGTAATCATCTCAGTTTTTCTGATGTCTCCATCCCATGGAACTGCTCCAAACCTGATCACAAAATCGTATGGGTTTCGGTTTTGATCTTCAAGTATATTCCTTAACTTGTAAACGGCAATTTTAAAAAGTTCAGCAGTATTTAAGGGGTATAACGGATTAGAATCTGAAGGCAACCATCCGTCACAAAGTTGAGCAGCTCTGCGAATTGCAGCAGGACTTTCACCACCTGCCCAAAACGGTGGACTTGGTTGTTGAACCGTTTTGGGAGCAAAGTCAACGTTATATATTTCCAAGAATTCGCCGCGAAAATCAGGGTTTTCTTTAGACCAAAGTTCTTTCCATGCCATTATGTATTCATCGCTAACATTTCCACGTTTGTTAAATGGCGTTGGTACCATCAATGTTTGTGCTTCTTCAAGATTCCAACCAACACCACAGCCTACAACTAATCTTCCATTAGAAAGTTGGTCAATAGTGGCTAATATTTTGGCGGCTATTATCGGATTTCGGTAAGGTAACACGATTACTGTTGGTACTAGGCTTATATTCTTTGTTTTTGCTGCAATATAGCTCATAACAGATAAGAGTTCGAGGGTGTTTTGACTAGTACCAACTCCTGGTATTTTGCCTTTAGGTCCGTAGGGATATTTAGATTTTATGTTTCGGGGCATTATTATTCTTTCGCTAGCCGTAACTGCATCAAAACCAAGCTGATCAGCTCTAGTTGCCAATGTACTTATTTCAGACACATTGTGGATTGGGCCACCTATGGGTAAGCTAACGGTAAACTTCATGTGTGTAGTCTTTTATAATTGGGCGAAGTTCAAGATTTTTCAATCTTAATGATAGATGTGGCAGTTGTTTATTATATGGAGCGGGAGACCGGATTCGAACCGGCGACATCCTGCTTGGAAGGCAGGAACTCTACCGCTGAGTTACTCCCGCTCATGTATTCATTATCTACGATATTACAACCTAAATCTAGAGGATATGGATATTTATTCTAAGCAGGTTTTGAAAACGACTTAACACTTTGCTGAATTAGCAGGCTATCTTTTGCTTTATCAATGCTAATATCTCGTTTTTAATTTTGTGGTGATAAATTTTATTTGTGAATAGTCTAAGGTTGTATTTGATCAGTTCTGGGAGATGTCTAATTCATTTAGTATCTGGGTAACATAATCGTATGATTTACTGTCTGCTGTTAACTGGTCACCTTCCATAGCTCCTTCGATGGCTAAATAATCGTCGAACCCTGCTTCTTTCATTGCGGTTATAGCAAAACGGTAGTCTATGTCTCCGTCTGGAAGAGCAGTCCTTAGAAATATCGAGTGTTCATTTTCAGGGATATATACCCTCTTTAAATTTTTACAATGCCAGTATCGTGAATATGGAGCAAGTGCTACTATAGCGTCTTCTGTTGACTCTTCCGGGATATCGTAACACCAGTAAATATTTCCAAGATCTGGATTTAAAAAGATGTTTGGACTATCTATTAGTTCCAAAAGATGAAGGGCTGACCAACTGTTATCAACAATAGAATGTTGATGAACCTCAATGGTTATATAGACGTCTTTATTTCCGGCAATTTCACCAATTTCACTCAATACATCTCCGGTCCTGTTGAAATCGTCAGATGATGCCATACGACTTGATCCTTGGGATATAGATTCACCTACGAAGGAACCTGATTTGTTGCTATTTCTTGGTAATGTGGACATAGTTGTGTTAACAGTTTCGGCACCCATCCAGTGTGCTACTTCAATAGTTTTTTCAAGAATTTTATGATTTTGGCTAGAGACATTTGGTTGAGAAAATCCTCCCCCTCCCCGTACTGCTATACAAGGAACGCCATATTGTTCCAATTCAAGACGCATTTTCCCGACAGATTTTTCTGTTGCGCCTAAACCTCCGAGCATGTCTATGCTGAGCTCAATCCCTTCAAATCCGATCTCCCGTATTTTTGAAAAGAAAGATGGTAGGATTTTCTTATCGGGTAGCAATCGCGGATTTCCGTGATATGGATAGTAAACACTGCGACGAAATGCATAAGCTATTTTCACGATATCTCCTATAACTTGATCGGAATCCTTGGATATTTAATGTATTTAGGAATATTATACTGAGTTATGAACCCTATCTTATATATATGACAAGGTTTAAATCAAATCATTTAAATTCCTTGATAAATAGTGTTATATAAATACTAGTAACCATGAGGTACAAGTTGCTATACTTATCTGGCAAAGCTTTATAGATTGAGTAAAATAATGTTGGTGTAAACACTTTATTACTTAGTGTAGGCTTTGTGAAATCAATAAAATTTGGAGATTCCTAAAACATGGCAAAAATCCTGAAGATCCCGGTTTATTTATCACTATCTTTTGCATTATTATTTGGGTTAGCTTGTGGTTCGGACCAAGACGACAGCTTGGAGGAAACTGATTCAAGCAAAAAGACCAGTTTAAACACGAACACAGATGTGCCTGATAGCTCAGGTACCGCAGAA
>CAYFFO010000047.1:0-6870 GCA_964342485.1 uncultured Dehalococcoidia bacterium | reverse complement strand
GCAGAAGCAAAGGCGAAAGCAGTAATTGTTATAGATGCTTTGGGAAATGAAATAGAATTTGATGGTATTCCAGATAAGGTTGCGACTATAAGTCCAACAGCTACGGAGATGCTTTATGCTGCTGGAGGAGTTTCGGTTCTACGAGACAGGGCTTCTAAATACCCTGCAGAAGTTACTGAATTGCCTAATGTAGGTAGTGCATATAATCCATCCATTGAAGAGATTGTTAAAGCTAAACCGGATTTGGTGATAATTGAGGCTTTGACACAAGCCAGGTTTATTCCTGTTTTGGCCCAGGCTGGATTGAAAGTGATGGCAGTTAAGGCTGAGACTAAAGAAGATATAACATCAAATATCTTGAATATAGGTAAGGTGATTGGTAAAGAATCAGAAGCAATTGATAAGATTAAAGATATAGATAACAGGCTTAGTGAAATTGGTAGTGAAGATGGCCGTACCGTTTTGCTATTAATATCTGATCAAGATAGAAATTTATATGGAGCAAGGCCTGAATCTTATACTGGATTGATAGCTCAGACTATTGGCATGGTAAACAAGGCGGCAGGTTTACCTGATGCAGGACCTTATCCAGGATTTGCCTTAATGTCTCCAGAGTCTATTCTTATGGCTGATCCTGACGTAATAATAGCTTTAAGTCCGGCACCTCCACCTGCTCCTCGATTGTCGAATATGCTAATCCAGATTCCACCTTTTGCTGGTCTAAAAGCTATTCGAACTGGTAGCATATTAGAAGGTGATGTGGATCTGTTTTTGCAGTCACCAGGCCCTCGTATTGTTGAGGCTGTGGAATTTTTAAAGAAAGGCCTAGATTCTTCTAAAAAATAGTTTAAGGTGAAAATAACAGTCCAGTATAGTTCTTTATTGTTGTTGATTGCCTTTTTTATTTGTATTGGACTATTTACACGTTTGGGCGATGTAAGTTTAGGTCAAATTTTTGATAGCTTAAATAGCTCTGATGATAGCACTATTAATGTTGTGATTTGGAGTATCAGGGCACCAAGGGTTGCTGTAAGTCTTTTTGTAGGAGCCAGTTTAGGATTGTCAGGAGCCTTGATTCAACTGTCTACAAGGAGTACTTTGGGTGACCCTAATATTTTTGGCATTGGTGGTGGTGCAACAATCTTTTTGGCCAGCGTATTCGCAGGAGTTGTTACGGTTGGGGAGTTAGGGGTTTTTATAGGTTGTATTGTGTCGTCTGTTTTAATTGCCGTTTTACTTGCGGTATTGGTTTCCAGTAAAGACCTTTCTTCGATTAAACTTGCGTTGATGGGAATAGCTGTCGCAGCTTTCACTTTAGCAATTGGCATCAGTATCATTTCATACGGGAGAGTATTCCCAACTCAGGTTATTGGCTTAGTGTCTGGTACTTTTACCAGGAGTAATTGGCAAATATTCAGTTATCTTTTCATAACATTTACTCTATGTATTGGAATAACTGTTATTATTGCAAGGAATTTCTATCCAGTAATGTTAGGTGATGTTTTAGCTAGATCTATTGGTGTGGAAGCAGTCAGACTACGATTTATCGCGATGGTACTGGCAGGTATTCTTGCTGGGTCATCTGTATATGCAGGTGGATTGATAAATTTTGTAGGATTAATTTCTCCTCATTTAACCCGGCGACTGTCGGGAAATAACCCCATGTTGTTATTAACGGGATCGGCACTAATTGGTTCACTCATCACCATATTTTCTGATCAAATAGTACGCCTAATATTTATGCCTGTCGAAATACCCGCTGGGATGACTACAACTATTATAGGTGCTCCATTGATGATATTACTTTCAATGAAAATTAAATGAAAATTAGTGTTACAGACTTATCCTTATCTTTGAATGGGATTAACATACTCGATGATATTTCGTTTGATGTACCCGGGCAATCGTTTGTTTGTATTGTAGGTCCAAATGGTTCAGGTAAATCTTCTTTACTTGGTGTACTTGCAAATGAGATTAATACATATGATGGCATCGTAACTCGTTTGAATGGAAGTCAATTTTGTTATCTACCGCAGGATTTGTCTCCTCCTCCTTTTTTAAATGTTTATGAAATAGTCATGCTAGGCTTTTATGCAAGGGATTTACAAAAGTCAGAAAAACAACGCTCTACAATGGAATTATTGGATTTTTGTGGAGTTTCGGGATTAGCAGGTAGTACTTTCACAGATATATCCGAAGGAGAAAAACAAAGGACCTTGCTGGCTTTTTGTTTAGCTCAATCTAAAGGCTTGATTCTTTTAGATGAACCTATGTCTGCTATTGATTTAAGCGGGAGGCAGAAATTTTTCGGATTGTTAAAGTCGATTAGTGATATGGGCAACACTTTAGTTGTAGTGACTCACGATATAGACATGGCAATCAAGTATAGCAATAAGATCATTGGTATAAAGGATGGCAGGAAGGTATTTGATGGAGCCCCAGACAAATTCAAACTTACTTTTTAGTTCTTAGTGTTGAATAATTTATCGTAACTATTATTAAAATTAGATTCAGCGGATTGAGTTAAATTTGTAGCAGATCCACATCAATTACAAATTATAATTTGAATACGTGTTTACAAGTATCTAATATGTGTTCAGCTATTGCAAAACATGATGTGGCACCTGGAGAGGGTGCGTTTAGTACATGTATTGTATTTTCATCACTTACTATACGGAAGTCTTGCACCAATGTACCGTTTCTTTCCACAGCTTGTGCCCTTACACCCGCACTTGGAGTTATTAGATCTGATTTTTCTATTGATGGTACCAATTTCTGTAGAGATTTTACGAAAACAGATTTAACCAAAGAACGCCATTGTTCTCCAAATCCAATTGACCAATAATTCGCAGACATTTTCCAGAATCCTGGGAACATCAATATCTCAGTTAAGTCACGCATATTTATTTGAGTTTTCTTATATCCCTCACGTGCAAATGCAAATACTGCATTTGGCCCAGCTTCCACTGAACCGTCGATACGCTTGGTAAAATGAACACCCAGAAATGGGAGTTTTGGATTGGGTACTGGGTATATTAGACCATTAACTAAATTGGATTGTTCTGGTTTGAGTGAAAAAAATTCCCCACGGAACGGAATGATTTTAAGGTTGGTTTTAAATCCCATTTTGTTGGCTAATCTATCGGCGTGAAGGCCTCCGCAGTTTATAAGGTAATTGGTTTTTATAGGTTGATTATTTGTTTCTAAATAAATACCATCTTCCTTTGTTTCTTGTGATAATACAGATGTTTTCAATAAGAGGTCTGTGTCTGTAGATATAAGATCATTGGCCATGGTCTGTGCTACTAATTTATAATCCACAATTCCGGTGTTTGGAGATAGGATTGCTTTTATACCAGATGCATTAGGTTCTAATTCTTTAAGTTTTATAGAATCTATAAGTTCAAGTTCTGGGACACCATTATCCACACCACGGTGGTAAAGGTTTTCAAGTACTGGAACTTCGTCTTCGTCGGTTGCTACAATAATTTTTCCACATAGTTTGTATGGGATGTCTTTTGTGTCACAGTATTTTTTTAGTTTAGAGGAGCCTGCCCTACAAAAGTTAGCTTTTTGTGTTCCAGGTGTATAGTAGATCCCTGCATGTATTACCCCACTATTATGCCCTGATTGATGATATCCCACCTTAGATTCTTTATCGATTATTGCAACTTTCTTCTCCGGGTATAGTTCTGTAAATTTGAGTGCAGTAGCAAGCCCAATAATTCCGCCTCCGATTACAACAAGATCATATTTTGACATTAGATATAAATTCTCACCTGTTTGATCAAAATTTTATCATAGCCTTATCTTGTTTGATGATAATGATGCAATATACAGTTATAGACATGGTTAGATGTTGAGGATATTATTTGGAATAATATAAAAAGGAACGGTTTTTGAGTGCAAAATGACTGAACTCCTATCCTACAAAGATAGTTACATTAAGGAATTTGAAGCCGAAATAGTAGAAGTTATTGGCAATGGAGTGGTATTAGATAAGACGGCTTTTTATCCCGGAGGAGGTGGGCAGCCTTATGACACTGGGAAATTATCAATTGGAGAATATTTATGGGAAGTAGTAAGGATCGTGAGGTTAAAAGGGAAGATCGTGCACGAAATTCTGAATCAGGTTTCAGATATCTCAGACCTTTCGGGTACGGTAAGAGGCTCCATTGATTGGGATAAAAGGTACAAACTGATGCGTACACACACTGCTTTGCATATTCTTTGCGGAGTGGTTTGGAGAGATTATGGAGCTCATGTTACCGGAGGTGATATGAAACCTCTGGCAGCCCGCATGGATTTTGAACTTGAAAGTATGTCGTCAAGTTTTGCTGAAGAAATTGAAAAAAAAATAAACGATGAAGTTGCATCAAGTAGACCTATTTACGTGAAAAACATGTTACGAGAACAAGCATTTACTATTCCTGATCTTATTAGAACCAAAATCAATCTTTTGCCGCAAAACATACGAGAAGTTAGGGTGATAGATATAGATGGCTTAGATATGCAGGCGGATGGCGGTACTCACGTTGCGAATACTAAAGAAGTTGGTCGAATCAATGTTATTGGACACGAAAGTAAAGGCAGGATTAATAAACGTTTGAAAATAGAAATAGAGCCTTAGACTAATTGATTTATGACCGCTAATACAAATATATAGTAACCGTTATGTGCTGCTTATAAAATTAATAACTTTGTTAAAATAAAAACGTAGTTTCATACTGGCAATTAATTTGAACCATTAGTATCTTTGGTTGCCAAGATAGTGAGGAATAGATCCATGAATGAATCTATGAAAAACTTCGATTTTCAAGGCTTATTTTCTGATCGTGCTCCTGGGCCAATACCTTTTAAAGAAGTTAAGAGGCAGAAATTTGATTTTGCAGTCGCATATCCAGATCCATATTCGATCCCTATTAATGAGCTAGAAGATTGTCTTAGGCTGGCATTTAACAATGAGGGTAGAGATTTGGCTGTTTACCCACATCTTCAGGGATATCCTCCATTGCGTGAATATGTATCTAACAAACTGAAACAACAACGCGGGATCGACGTTTCTGAAGATGAGATCATCTTGGCTGATGGTTCTAGTCAGCCTATACACATGGTAATAGAAAGTTTGTTGAATCCTGGCGACGTAGTTATCACAGAAGAGTATGTTTATAGTGGAACGTTAAATACTTTAAGGCGGTTTGGAGCCGATGTAAGAGGAGTTTCTTGTGACGACGATGGTATGGATAGGGATATGCTCGAAGGTACTATTGAACTGGCTATAAGCCAGGGGAAACATCCTAAATTAATATATTCGATACCAACTTTTCAGAATCCACAGGGGTGGACGATGAGTTTAAAACAAAGAAAACAGCTTATAGAAATAGCTCAAACATATCGTATACCAGTACTTGAGGATGACTGCTATGTGGATCTCAGATTTGAAGGCGAAGATGTTAAATCTTTACATTCAATAGATGAATCAGGATTGGTAATTTATGTGGGTTCATTTTCTAAAATCATTGCACCAGGTATGAGATTAGGTTATTTGACTGGACCTGAAGAATTCTTGTCAGTTGCCCGTGCTTTGAAGAGTGGTGGAGGTGTTAACCAGTTTGCAGCTTTAGCAGTTCATCGTTTTGCAACAGGCGGATTAGACACACATATTGATAATTTAAACAGAATACTAATCACAAAACGCGATGCAATGTTATCGGCCTTAGGTGAAAATATGGGTTCGAATCTCTCATGGAGTAAGCCAGAGGGCGCTTTATATATTTGGTTAAGATTACCAGATCATGCCGATACAACACTGACAGTTGAACCTGCGGTGGAAGTAGAGGTGGGATACCATCCTGGGGTGAATTTTGCTCCAGATGGTATATCTGGTAAAAATTTCGCTCGCCTATGTTATGGATATAATACAACTGATGAAATACAGGAAGGCATTGCCAGATTAGCTGAGGTTTTTGATACTGCGGGCTATATATAGTTTATTTTGAGCTAGTTAATTTAATCCAAAAGAATATTTTTGTATAAGTTTTTTCTTTAATAGATCAATATTATCGAGAAGAATAGGCATTTGCATTTCCAAACGTTTTGTAGGTGAAGATTCTTCGAGAAGATATTGTTTTTGTTCATTAGATATTTGTAAAATGCCACATATTAACCAGGACAGTTGTACTGGATTGTCCGGGGTGAGAATATTGTTAGCCCAGCCTCCCTGTAGACCATGTAAGAGTTTAATTTGTTCAGAAGTTAACCATTGTAAAGACTCAATCTTTTCGTTTGTCAGTTTTTGAAATTTATCCTCAGGTAGTGCTGATACAGTTGCTTGCATATATGGATTATCGTGAGATATTTCATTAATTTTGAATCTATCTAATCCTGTGACACTGATATTAAATGTTCCGTCTCTTTTACTTTTGATTTCAGTTATTTTTGCTAAAGTTCCTATTTTATGAGGTATTGCTGGTCCTCCAACTTCATCCCCTGACTTTATGAGTACGATTCCAAATTGTAAGTCAGTATCGATACACTTTTTTAGCAAAAGTTTATAACGCTCTTCAAATATTTGTAGAGGCAAAGAGGCGTTTGGAAATAGCACAACATTTAGAGGGAACAGTGGAAGCTTACGTTGATTATCAATCATACAAAGTCATCGTTAGATTAATCCTAGGATCTAATAATGGAATTAGTATAAGGTGCAAACATGGTGCCATCAAGTGTTTGGTTTTCATAAAATTACACACTACTTCATAGCCTAGTAACAGCTTGTAAGTCATTAGTACGACTGCTAAAATTCTGACATGGTGGGGATTAGTCTAGTGGTAGGACGACAGACTCTGGCTCTGTAAGCCGAGGTTCGAATCC
>CAYFFO010000046.1:0-11425 GCA_964342485.1 uncultured Dehalococcoidia bacterium | reverse complement strand
AGGGGTGGAATAATAGGTATTAAATCCCAACTAGTAGGAAATAATATGCCAGAAATCGTAATTTCAACGGAAAACCTACATAAATTTTATGGAACTAGAGATCAAAAAGTCCATGCGCTAAAAGGATTGAATATATCAATCGAAGAAGGAGAAGTAGTAGGAGTCATGGGACCTAGTGGTTGTGGTAAAACAACTCTTCTTAACTGCCTCTCGGGTCTAGACTCAATTGATGATGGAAACATACTCATCCAAGGGAAAACTTTAACAGACTTAAATGATGATCAATTAAGCGAAATGAGAGCAAAGAAAATGGGCTTTGTTTTTCAAACCTATAATTTGCTGCCTGTTTTAACTGCGATAGAAAATGTTGAATTACCTTTGCTAGTTTCAGGATTTTCCGGCAAAGAGGCACGAACCAAGGCTTTAGAAAATTTGTCGGAGGTTGAATTGGAAGACTGGCAACATCATTTACCAGGAGAATTATCTGGTGGTCAAAGGCAGCGGGTTACTTTGGCCAGAGCTTTAGTAAATGATCCTGCAATTGTTTGGGCAGATGAACCTACAGGTAACCTAGATAGTGAAAACGAGAAACTGATTATGGACCTGTTGATTAAGTTAAATAAAGAAAACAATCAAACTTTTGTTATTGTCACCCATTCTGATTATGTTGGAGGAAGAACAAACAGAATAATTCAAATGAAAGATGGAGAAATGGTTTAGGAAATGGCAAAAGTTTTTGGACTACCGGCTACTGAATTAGCAGTTGGGATGACAGCTATTTTAGCTGTCATTTTTTTGATTATAGTTATTGGTGCTACTAGAAGATTTATTTTGGTAAAGATGGGAACTCGTAATATCCCGAGAAGAAAAGGCCAGAGTATTCTAATAGTAATCGGGCTTATGCTTAGTTCTGCAATCATCGCAACTTCCCTGGGAATAGGCGATACTGTCCGCCATTCTGTACGGTCCGTTGCCTTCGACTTTCTTGGCCCAACTGATGAAATCATTAAAGGTCCAGGCAGACAACTTTTCGGAGAAGAATATTTTGATTATTCTGAATTCGAAAAGATCGAACAATTAATTCAAGATAATAGCGACATCGACACTCTCTTACCATTAATAGAAATTAGTTTGCCAGCTTCTAATGACAGCCTTGAACTGGCTGAAAGCAACATGAAAGTTAGGGGTATAGATGGTAAATATTCCGACAATTTCGACGAATTAACTAATACCCAGGGTGAAATCGTATCTATAAATTCTCTCGGCAACGACAACATATACATTAACGCCGACGCCAGTGAAAAACTAAAACTCAATACGGGAGACAGCCTAACTGTTTACACTCCAACAGGTAAAACACAATTGATGGTCCTCGATGTTTTAAACAATGGTGGCTTGGCTGGAGGAGGCAGAAATCCTTACATCCTATTCAAGCTTAGTCCTTTGCAACGGTTGGTTAACAAAGATAGTCAGATAACCGATATCCTTGTTTCCAATAAAGGTGAAGGTGAAAAATCCTTGGACCTGTCTGAAGATGTCACGAAATTCTTGAGATCTAAGCTGACAAACACAAAGGTAGCAACAGATATTTTCAGTGTGCTTAAAAGCAATGGAATCCCAGATTTAATATCGAAAGAATCAGAATCGATAAAACAAAAGGACAAGGAAACTTCCGAGACTTTAAACAAATTATATGGAAATTTAAAATCAAATAATGTGAATGATGATTTCATAAAAGATATTAGTGACTACCAGACACAATTAACAATACTAGGTGTACTGGATAAATCAGGGTTACAGGAAGATGTTGCTAAAATTTCCGTTCTTTTATCTTCGTTGACAACCTTAAGAGTAGATGACCAAAAAAATGATAGCGTGAAACTCGCCGAAAGAGTGGCTACCGGTGTAACAACCATATTTTCAATATTTGGATCCTTTTCAATTATGGTAGGCATGTTGCTAATTTTTCTTGTATTTGTCTTACTTGCAGCTGCAAGATCAACAGAATTGGGAATGGCACGGGCAGTAGGGTTAAAGCGAAGAGATTTGATCCAGTTATTCACTTATGAAGGAACAATATATGCATTTTTAGCAGCTGTAGTGGGAACAGTTGTGGGCGTGGGTTTGAGTTTTGGACTGGTGTTTATTCTTCAAGATTTGATTGATACCGACAATTTCAGAATCATCCCTTATTACTCCACCATCTCTTTATTGATAGCTTTTTCAAGTGGATTAATACTAACGTTTATTACAGTAGTTTTTTCGGCATACAGGGCGAGTAACTTAAACATAGTAGTGGCAATCAGGGGACTAAAGGACGAATTTATAAAAAAGGCTCCTGATCCGACCAAGCAAAAGGTAATCAATCTTGCCTGGGATATCATTTTCCCAGTGAAGCAATTACTCTGGATAGCTACGGGAAAGGGAAGCCGCTCAAGAAACTTTTTGCTTTTGTTGATCTTCCCTATTGCCTGGCCTATAAACATATTGATTTCACTGTTTAAATTATCTGGAAAGCATTCATACTTGATTCTAGGTATATTTTCTGTTTCTTTATTGGTCTCAGGAATAACTACAGAAACAGGTGCGAATTTCTTGATAGGGCTGACTGGGGCTGCACTAGCTGTCGCACTATGTGTAAGATTTTTGGCCTCAAGATTTATCAATGATGTTGAAACGGTAAACCAGATTGGCGGGACACTAGAAGGTGGGCTAGTACTTTTGACAAATTCTTTACCTTTTGATTTCTTTGAAACATGGGTAGGAGAGTTGTCTGAACCCGGTCCATGGTTTTGGCCAATAGGTGGAGCTATATCAACTGCTGCTGCTGTATGGCTACTTATGTCTAATACCAAAGTGTTGATAGCAATTCTTAACTTAATACTATCAAGATTTTCAGGATTGAAAGCCGTTTCCAAAACAGCTATAAGCTACCCCATGGCTTCAAAATTCCGAACAGGTTTAACTGTAGCTATGTTTGCTCTAATCATCTTTACTCTTATGATTTTCTCAATTTTAAACGGTATTGAAGACATAACTTCTGAACAACCGGAAAGAGTGACAGGTGGATATGATATTAAAGGCACGATTAGTACTGATCTTCCAATTATAGATGATATAAGAAAATCATTAAACATGTCTGATTTTTCAGTTGTGGCTGGATCATCAAATGTACCTGTAGAAGTTAAGGAATCGGATGGTGAAAACAATACATATAGGAGATCAAAACTGGTTTCGTTAGAAGGCGATTTTTTGAAATCTACCAAATGGAAAATGGCCCATTTCGATCCGAAATACGGCTCTACGGATGAGGAGATATGGAGATCGCTTCTTGATAATCCAAAATTAGTTATTGCTAGCGCATCCATAATACCCTCTGGAGATCCTTTTGGACCACCAGATCGAAGCTTCAAGACATCTTATTTAAATCCTGGGGATTTAAAGGAAATGGATTCTTTTTACATAGAAATGAAAAAAAGAAGAGAATCTACTGATCCACAAAACCTGACCGTTATCGGAGTGGTAGAACGACTTGCTGGAGATACAGGTTTTGGAAATTCATCAGCTACATTCTATTCCGCAATACCTTTAATATCCAAAATAGCTGGGGAAGAAGTTCCTTTAGACACATTTTATTTTTCACTTAATGAAAAAAATAAAGCATCTTACTACTCCCAGAAATTAGAAAAAGTATTCTTGGCAAATGGGATGAATGCCGAAAGTCTTTTAGAGAATTTGGAACAAGAAAGAGCGACTAGTAATGCCTTCAACAAATTGTTTCAGGGCTTTAGTGGACTTGGATTAGTGGTAGGCATAGCGGCTATTGGAGTTCTTTCTGTCAGAGCAGTAGTAGAACGAAGACAATCTATTGGAGTTTTAAGAGCTATTGGGTTTCGGTCAGGTATGATACGAACTCAATTCTTAATTGAATCATCTTTCATAACTCTACTTGGTATTGTTGTGGGAATATTCCTTGGCATTTTACAATCGTGGATAATTTTCCTAGAGATTTCTAAGGAAATCGAAGGTGCAAAATTCACTGTCCCAATAGGAGATATCGGTATATTAATTGCTGTAACTATAATAGCTTCTATTTTGGCTAGTGTAATACCTGCAAATCAAGCCAGTAAAATCTACCCTGCTGAGGCCCTTAGATACGAATAGATAGCAGATAAAACTGTTTAACATCAAAACTTCATGTATCTTCTATTTTAATTAGCGTATATTATTCGAGTACTCAATCAAGAAATTGACGAAATCACCACTCGAACCTTTACTGAGAGCATAAAAATTAAACCAGAAAATCGAAAGCCTCTTTCATATGCTGGGGTACGATTATTAACAATATCTCAATTCCTGGGAGGTAGTAGCCATTTCATTCAAAGTGTTGTAATCGGCTGGTTCACATATGATTTAACTGGCTCGCGAATATTGACCAGTATGTCTTGGGGAGTTGATTCTTTATCAAATGTTATTTCAGGACCAATTGGTGGTATAGCAGCTGATAGGTGGCAACGAAAAACAATCCTAGCCTACACACAATTTATCAAAGCAATAATCGTTCTTTTGTTTTCATATGCTGTAATTTACAATCAGGTCAATCCCATGTGGATTTTGGTTTTTGTAGTATCCGTAGGCTTTTGGACAACGGTATCGAGCCCATCTGGACACGCTATTGTACCCTCAGTTCTACCAATTAACAGTAACCTACTTGTTAGTGCATTCGCTATTATAATGGCTGCTGAACACCTTTCTGGAACGCTTATACCTCCTATCGCCGGGAAAATGATCTCCATTTTTGGACCCGGGCCAACATTAATCTCAACAATTGTGCTGTTGATTATTGGAGGATTTACATATCTAAAAATTCAACCTCTACACCTCAATACACAAGTTGAAAAAGAAAAAATAAACTACAAAGACTTGTTCAAATTTTTGAAACGATCCCCACTTGTACAGGCAATGATAATTTCTCGTGCATGGATCTACTTATTCATTGTCCCAGCAGTACATGGACTCCTACCAATATTTGCGGCAGAAGAATTAGATACCACTGCATTCGGATTAGGATTACTTTTCGCAGCACTGGGATCCGGAGGAGTAATTGGGAATATGGGACTTACAATTTGGAATAAGCATATTAGAAAAAACATATTGTTTTTCTTATATTGGGTCATAGCTTCTATAGCTATGATTCTTTTTGCGTATTCGAAATCCCTCTTTATCGCTTTACCTGCTGCATTCTTTGTAAATTTCGGTATAATCAGTACCTTAACGATCATACGTGCCTCTCTTGCATCAGAGGTGCCAGATAAATTAAGAGGAAGAGTTTCAAGCCTAAACTCAATTACGATGATATTAGTACCGGTTGGAAGCCTTATTGCCGGCAGCATTGCGGAAAGATATGATGCTCCGACTGCCACACTGTTATGTAGCGTATTTTTCATTACATCAATTACTTTAACTCTTCTAACCTACCCTCAAATAAGAAGATTTGAATAAAATTACCCATCGTTAAAAATTTTCATCTTTCATAACATGGCACTGACTAACCCAAATTACTAAGTTATACTTCAGCAAGAATTGGATAAAGAAAACAGGAAGTCCTTAACATCGAGTATAGGAGATTTGACAGTGTTTGACCTAATTATAAAGAACGGAACAATCATAGATGGTACTGGCCGCCTCCGATATCAAGACGACATTGGAATTAATGGGGATAAAATTGAGTCAATCGGAAGATTAAAAGATGTACAAAGTAACAGATGTATTGATGCTGAAAACTTAATAATAGCGCCTGGATTCATAGATATGCATAGCCATTCGGATATGTCTATGTTTAACGACCCAGGCGGCGAAAGTAAAGTGTTTCAAGGAGTTACTACTGAAGTGACTGGGAACTGTAGCTATTCTCCTTTCCCAATATCCCCAACTCTAGGTGCCAACTTCGGCATGTCTATGCTAGATTTTCCTACAGAATGGCGTTGGACAGATTTGGATGGGTGGGCAACACAATTAGAATCGACTGGTATAAGCATCAATATTGCTCCCCAATTAGGTCAAGCCGCACTTCAAATGGCATCAGGTGCAATTGAAGATCGACCCGCTACCGAAGACCAGATGAAGGAAATGCAGCGTCTTGCGATTGAATCAATAGAACAAGGAGCATTTTCCCTGTCCACCGGACTGTCCCTTTCTCCATCAAGCTATATGTCCACTGAAGAAATTATAAAAATCTGTCAATCTATTTCTCAGTTTGAAGGTGTTTTTTACGCCACTCATGCCAGGGTAGGAGCAGGCCGTCATCTACTAGCCATCGAAGAAGCAATAGAAATTGGCTTAAAGGGTAATATACCGGTTGAATTCTCACATCTTGCTATTGGTGGCCAGCCGGACATGGGAGGATGGCGTAACGAAACTGTTTCACCTGTGGGGCGAGGACCTGACATGATGGAACTTTTTGAAAATGCACGTGAATCAGGCCTCGATATAACCTACGACTGTTACCCTTATACTGCTGGACAGGCGGGTATTGATCAAGCTGTTCCAAATTGGGCCCAAGCAGGTGGAATAGATGCCTACATGGATCGTTTATTAGACTCGTCTACGAGAGAAAAAATCCGTGATGAGGTGAGGGCGGGTATTGGAGGTGTAAAACCGATGTGGAATACCTGGATTATCTCCGACGTCGATTCGGATGCAAATAAATCACTCGTAGGGAGATCTATAGCTAATATAGCCGTAGACAGAGGTGTAGAGCCAGCAGAAGCCGCACTCCAACTTGAATATGAGGAAAGAGGGGAAGTATCAGCTGTAGTCCATAATCGTCTCGAAAGAGATGTCCGTTTCTTTCTATCACATCCACTAGGTATGATAGGCTCCGATGGGAACGCTATTTCTCCGACTGGTAAAAAAAGTGAAGAAAAACTACATCCTAGATTTTATGGAACTTATCCTAGGATATTAGGGAAATATGTGCGCGAAGAATCTTTGCTTTCCCTTGAAACAGCTGTAAGTAAAATGACCAGTCTCCCAGCTAAGAGATTACCACTTAAAAACAGAGGCAGATTGGAAGAAGGTTTGATAGCTGATATAACAATATTTAATCCTGACACGATAATTGACAAAGCTACTTTTGAAGACCCTCATCAATTAGCTATCGGTATGCACTACGTATTGGTTGCTGGCAATCTTGTAATAGATAACGGTAAACACACCGGTGCTTCACCTGGAAAAGTTTTGCGGAGAAACAAATAAATCGATTTATAGATGGATAACAAGAACCTTCAAAACAACGAAATTAACTCTTCTGACATTTTTGGTGACAGCACCGAGTCACAATCATGGAAATTCAATACTCATTCAAAAGGGCCATCCGGGAAACTACCTTTTACCAAAGACTTCTTGATTAACAATTCAAGTGGAGACCATTTTGGAATGAGTCAAAATGCAGGTATGGGCTGGAACCCTGAAGAACTATTAAGAAATCAGTTCCTGATATTGTCAACATCAGGAGGGCTAAGGGAACCAGACGGAACCCCAATTGCATTGGGTTTACATACGGGTCATTTTGAACTAGCCCAGATGGTTGAAATAGCCTCTAGAGAACTACGCCAACTCGGTACCATACCTTTCTCTTTGTACTGCTCTGATCCTTGTGACGGACGAACCCAAGGAACACATGGCATGCTTGACTCCTTACCATATAGAAATGACTCAGCACAGGTGTTAAGGCGTCTAGCCAGGTCTCTACCCACAGCCAGTGGCATTATGGGAATAGCTTCCTGTGACAAAGGATTGCCAGCTATGATGATGGCCCTTGCAGGACTAAAGGAACAGCCAGTAGTACTGGTCCCAGGAGGAGTTACATTAGCTCCAGAAAATGGAGAAGACGCAGGTATGATTCAATCTATAGGAGCTCGCTTTTCCCAAGGAGAAGCAAGTCTTGAATACGCCCAAGAAGTAGGCTGCAAAGCATGTGCCTCACCAGGAGGAGGGTGCCAATTTCTTGGAACAGCCGGTACTTCACAAGTAATAGCTGAGTCTCTTGGTATATCCCTAACACATTCTGCTCTTTCACCATCTGGATCTCCTGCCTGGAAAGACATTGCCCGTAGGTCGGCAAAAGCACTGGTCATGAGCGAGAAAATAGGATTAAAGTCTAAAAATATTATCACTGATAAGTCGCTGGAAAACGCTATGATAGTACACGCAGCCTGCGGCGGTTCTACAAATTTGTTACTACATCTACCAGCAATCGCCCATGCAGCTGATAGAAAAAGGATGACAGTTAGCGACTGGAAAATTATTAACAAAAATACACCACGACTGGTAGACGTTCTTCCTAACGGTCCGGTCGGATATCCTACTTCGGTGCTTTACGCTGCAGGAGCGGTACCTGAAGTAATGTTGCAATTACGTAAAATTGGACTGTTAAACACTTCAGTTCTAACAACCACGGGACTTACACTAGATAAAAATCTTGACTGGTGGGAAACATCACGCCGTCGTTTTGAAGTTCAAAATTATTTAAAAAACACTATCCAAGTTGATCCAAAGGATGTGATTATGACGCCTAACAAGGCAAAATCAAGAGGACTGACTAGTACTGTTACATTTCCAACAGGTAATCTTGCTCCCGAAGGATCTGTTATCAAAAGCACAGCTATAGATCCTTCCATAATAGAACCAGACGGTATTTATAGAAAAGTCGGACCAGCCCGAGTATTTCGTTCAGAAAAAGAGGCAATAAAAGCAATTAAAAAACAGTCAAACTCTCAAGAGATAAAAGCAAACGATATATTAGTTTTAATTTGTGCAGGGCCCCTTGGCACCGGAATGGAAGAAGTTTACCAAATCACTTCAGCTTTAAAACACTTATCGTATGGGAAACATGTTGCGCTTATTACCGACGCTCGTTTTTCAGGAGTATCAACTGGAGCATGTGTTGGACATGTAGGACCTGAAGCTCTGGCAGGAGGACCTATCGGAAAAGTTAAAGAAGGCGATTTAATCGAAATAATAATTGATAAATCAAATCTTGAAGGCTCAATCAACTTGGTCGGGGAAAATAATGTAAAACATGGACTGACATGGGGAGATGCACAATTAAAATCCAGACATATCCCAAACGATCTTAAACCGCATCCGTTCCTTCCTGATGATTCACGACTATGGGCAGCATTGCAAAACGTTTCAGGGGGAACATGGGGAGGTTGTGTATTTGATGTCGATGCAATCGTTGCTACACTGGATGCTGGCAAAAAATCTTTAGAGAACAACAGCAAGAATTAATAATATAACTGTAATAATCAAGTTCCTAAATCACCTTAAGTTAGTAGGGATTGCTTTAATCACATTAACAACACTAGTCGCATGCTTCAAAGACACCGATCCTGAAAAAACACCTCCACGCCTGAATTCTCAGCAACAATTATTTTCAAGTAACTCGTCCTCTATTCAAATTGAGAAATCCAAAAAAATTCAAACGACTGTACCTCCAACTCCCACTCCAACCACCAGTCCAACCCCTACGACTGTACCTCCAACTCCCACTCCAACCGCCAGTCCAACCCCCACGACTGTACCCTCAACTCCCACTCCAACCGCCAGTCCAACCCCTACGGCTGTACCTCCCATTCCCACTCCCAATGTAGATCAACATCTTTTAATCGCTAAAGGACTTTTCAAAAATGGAGATTTTATAAAAGCCATCGAACACTTTACGAAAGCGCTTCGTTTAAACCCTCGGCAAGAAAATCTATACCATTTGCGAGGACTTACATATTTAAAGGTTGGCCAAAATGAATTGGCAATACATGATTTTGATAAAGCTTTGAAAATAGACCCCAAGCAAGTAGTGTTTTATTCAGATAGAGGAAAAGCATATATCGAGCTAGGTAATTATTGGAAAGCAATATTAGACTACTCTCGAGCTATAGAAATACATCCTCGAACAGCTGATCGATATTATGACCGAGGTCACGCCTACCAAAAATCTGGGAATTATCTCAAATCAATAAATGACTATTCCAATGCAATCCGTCTTGACACGAAGCATGCCCAAGCTTATTTAGGTAGAGGGGAAGCCTACTTGATAACAGGTAAAGCAATTGAATCAATAAACGATTTCAGTAAGGCAATAGAACATAGCCAGAATTGGGCAATCGCTTACTTCAATCGCGGTTTATCATATCAACGTAAAGGATATGACACTCTCGCTTTACAAGACTATAAATCAGCTAATCGTATCGAACCGGACAATCAAAAATTTAAAGAAGCTATCCAAAACATCGAGTCCTCAATTGATGATTCCAAAATCAAACCTGATAAAAACCTCAACATTATTGTCCAGGACAGGTCAGAAATAAAAGAGCCTTCACAACTGTTCGTACCAATTACCCAGGAAAAATCTCGACAGTTATTACTTGCAATCGAACATTTGCCAGGGCTTGGTGGCAGTATAGTCACCCCTGAGGGAGTAAACACCATTTCTACCCTTAATGAAATGTTCGACATATTCAATACCGCTTATTATCTATTAACCGGAGGCTCGTCCAGCTGGAAACCCAGAATATTTACGCGAACACAGTATCAACAACATGTCAGGGATATTGGTATACCAGCACTAGTAGATTACCCTGCTTATTGCTGTGAGAATACTTCTGATGGATTAACCTTCATCATCGATGGTAGTTATTCAGCTTACAAGGTTTTGGGATTTATTGCTCATGAAGCTGGACACGCACGCCAAAGAACATTAAATCCTAACCAAGGATTAGATCACCTCACCCTTAATAAAAGAGCATTCTATGAAGCAGAAGCCTTCGCATTTGAGGCAGCCATTATAAGACTGATTGGAGAATATTCTGGGATCAATGCGACTATTTTACCGCTAGGCACCAAGTATGATTTGGAACCATGGGTGGAAAATTGGATTAATTCTACATCAATAAAAACTGATGATCCATATCAATTACATCTTCGTGGATTAGCAGTTATCTGGGGAGCAATAATCATGGATCCTGAATTATTGGATTTAAAATCCGAGCTTATACAAAACCATATATTGTCCCCTGAAAGCATGATGAAGCTCTATGATTATCTGATTTATAAAAAATCCAATGAAATAGATAATTACGTTGATTCTGCTATTTATCATTTCAAGTTAAACAAAGGACAAATCAAAAAATCAATATTATCAAGAGGAGGTGCGATACCTGAAGAAGGTTTTTTTGAACAACTATATTCTTTGTTCCTTTTCCCATAAATTAAGCTTAACCCATAAAGCAATTTTACCTTGACACTACAAAGCTTAGACACCTATACTCGATCCACCCCATATTGTGTATTGGGGCCAGTAGCTCAGCTGGTTAGAGCGCAGTCCTGATAAGACTGAGGTCCGTGGTTCGAGTCCACGCTGGCC
>CAYFFO010000045.1:10425-11818 GCA_964342485.1 uncultured Dehalococcoidia bacterium | reverse complement strand
TACCTGAGAGAATAATTACAAACTGTCTTTGAGGTGCTGGATGCCAGTTTTGCATAACGCCAGCCTCTCGCTTACTGAAACGTATTTGGGTAACGTCGATTCCTTTGGTCCATTCAGAAAATTGTTCTAAATCAATATTCTCCCATCGAGATATGCCATTATTATCCGCAAACATCCTATATGTTCCCATTTTCTCTCAACTTTCTTGTAGGTTTGAAGCTAATATAAAATACAGGTGTTTATTGTATCGTAGTATTTTAAACAGTTTGTTTAATTTTAGGTAGAATGAAAAGGTAGTAGCATATACTCGGTTTGTTGTGGAGGAATTATGCAGGACAAAAAAGTACTGGTTACCGGGGCATTGGGTCGTATAGGAAACTATATCATCCCTGGATTATCCAAAAAATTTAGCCTTACTCTTTTAGATGTACAAAAAAACAATTCTAAATATAACTATATAGGACCAATTGCCGAAGCTGATTTAATAAATCCTGATAGAATTTTGTACCAGTCTTATTTTGAAGGAATGGATGCGGTTATACACCTTGGATACAAATCTAGACTCAATAATCCTCTAGATGATTTCTATGACGAAATTGATAATGTGAAGATGGCCTATAACGTCCTCAGAACTGCCTATGATACTGGAGTTAAACGTGTTGTAGTCGCGAGTTCTAACCATGCCGCTGACTGGTATGAACATGCTTTACTCCATAGTCGCAAATTAGAATATGTAGACCCTTATGACTTACCTCTGTCTGATAATTTCTATGGTTGGGCTAAAGCTTCATATGAACACATAGGTTTTCTTTTTGCTTGCGGATTCCCAAATTTTCAGGATGAGTCAGGGCAAGAAAATCACGTGGCACCGTCCCAAAGTTCAAGGAAGTTAGAAGTAGTAAATGTACGGATTGGAGCCCCCAGAGAGATTGATGTAAAACGGTTTGTAGGTGACAGTAGTGGGTATAAACGGGATTTAGGAGCGTATGTTAGTTCAAGAGATTTGACACAGCTATTTGAACGATCAGTTGAGGCTAATGACATTAACAATGAACATGGAATACCATGGCAGATTGTTTACGGTATAAGTGATAATACCAGAGCTTTTTGGTCGTTATCTAATGCAAGGAGTATTCTTGGATACAAGCCCCAGGATGATTCTGAGGTAAAATTTGCTAAAGACATAGCAAAGTTTTTGACTGATTCTAATAATGATTCTCCAGCAGGGCGTCTTAATTTGTCATGAATATAATAGCAAAAGCTTTAGAAGAAGCAGTTCTCAGAGTGGCAGATGAAGTAGACAAATTTGCTTCAGAAGGTATCGGTAAGGATGTGATGGGTCCAGTACTAGGGCGCCCTGAATATGAGGATTTAGAGATTGCGATAGATAGTG
>CAYFFO010000045.1:0-10325 GCA_964342485.1 uncultured Dehalococcoidia bacterium | reverse complement strand
AAGGTTAATGTTGATAATGACCTAACGTTAGCTGCATATCTTATGGATCCTGTGTACCTACAAGACTGGATCCCAAAGACCACAAACATGCTTTCAAAATATCCTGGCATTAGGATATGGCCTAATGGAGGTTCTTGCATATATCCGTGGATGTCCCGTGGATTAATTGACGTATATTTAATGTTCAATGAGCCAAGGTCTGAAATAGATCCTGGCATTGGCTTTGCCAGTGCATCAGGGATCGGCCTTTTTGAGGTCACCGAATCTGGATCGGTTATACCTTATAAATTCTTGCAAAATTCCCAGGCCGAGCGAGTGCCTATATTTCTGGCTGCATCTACACAGTCTCTGGCACAGAAAGTTGTAGAGAGCCTTTTCAGTTAAGTCTAGTTTATTTTTACCAGAATTTTGCTACGTCTAGTTCTTCTTTAGTTATCATTTCCAATACAGCAGGTTGTCCTTTTTTGGTTGCTGCTATACCTCGAGTTATAGACGGACCCAATTCATCAGGTGTTTTAACAACTTCAGCGTATGCCCCTAAACCTTCTGATATCTTGGCGTATTCACCGGAAAATCTATTGCTGCCGTATTCTTCAGTGGCGTAAGGCATGTGGTGTGAGTAATTTGTCATAACGCTATTGTTTAACACAATTGTTAATGTTCCGATGTTGTTTCGAGAAGCTGTCTCAATATCTAAACCAGACATCCCAAATGCTGCATCACCCATGACATTAATAACATGCTTTTCAGGTGCTGCTAGTTTAGCTCCCAGAGCTAATCCCAAACCGTAACCTAGCTGTGTGGATTTGCCCCAGCCAATGTAACCTCTCGGAGTTACCGTTTCCCAAAATGGCACAAGTTGATCTCTAGGATAACCCGAATCATGAGTAATGATTGTATTAGATACATCCAAAACGTTGGACATTTCGTTAAATACTCTATATGGACTCATAGGTATTTCGTCGGATACCAGCCTTGGGCCCCATTCTTTCATGAATTCAGTCTTAACTTTTGATATTTCTCCAACAACATCGTTTGAATCGCTAATACCATTGTCACCAACCTGCCTTTTGACCTCATTTATCATCTGCCTGAGTACAAGTTTAGCGTCTCCAATCGCGCCAAAATTTACGCGATAATCTTTGTTTAAATCTTCTGGGCAGTTTGTCGAGTGCGCTATAGTGACACCTACTGGTAGAGGTGCATTGAATGTTGACAAGGATAGGCTTGTTCCCATTCCAAGTATAAAATCGGTTTTCTTGAGGTAATGATCTACCATCAGGGTTCCGGTAAGGGCTCCAGTGCCAAGGGCTAATTGGTGATTTTCTGGGAAAGCACTTTTACCTGCTAGAGAGGTAAAAACTGGTATTTTTGTTAGTTCTGCAAACTCCACTAATTCATCTGTAGCTTCAGCATAAAGGACGCCCTGTCCGGCATTTATACAGGGTGCCTTGGCTTTTAGCATGGCTGTTACCAATTCGCGAATTTCATTTGGGTCAGCTTCTGACTTGTGAACACTTACAGGCGTGTAAGGGATTTTGTCGCCCGGGAATTCTTCTAGACCTACGTCAAAAGGTATCTCTAGTAGTACTGGGCCAAGTCTTCCATGTTTCATCTGGCTGAACGCTCTACCCATCATTTCCGGTATTCGTTCAACTAAATTGATATGGCCTGTCCATTTTGTTATGCCCTTATAATGGTCAATAGAATCAAATCCTGGATGCACTCCTATTCTGCTTCGAGGCGCACCTCCAGGTAGCAAGAGGAAAGGGACTGAGTCTGCGTATCCTTGTGCTACTCCTCCGAAAGCATTTTCTGCCCCGGGACCGCGCTGCATAGTGAATACTCCTATCTTCTTGCCGTTATGGATTCTGCTGAAACCGTCAGCCATATTGACGCCGGCTCGTTCCTGTCGGCATATAATTGGTTTGATACCCTCTTTTGCCGATGCTTCGATAAGGTCTTGGTGCGGGTAAGCGGTGATCCAGTCTACCCCTTCTTGCTTGAGTATCTTTGCTATTACTCTGTTTCCGTCCAATGCAGTACTCCTTAATCCCAGTTTGTTTGGTATCGAATAATGGGTTCTATCTTATTTCATTTTAGCATTTTAGAGTTTATTGATCTCTTTCTGATATTTAACAGATCGATCCAAATAAAATATATTACGATATAATAATTACAAATAATTGCTAATAGGTGCATTATAGCACTAGGTTTTATGAAGATTATCTTGACGGAAATATCTACTGATATTAGGATTATTCAACGTTGAAATGATAGATATGGCTCTTGTGTATTGATCTGGTGAAAATTGTGAGAAGTGATGGCTAAAAGATATGAAAAAGAAATAGAAGAGATACTAGAACAAGCTGGAGAATTTGGCTCCCATAAACCAATTAATAATCGCAAAGGTATCGTAGGTATTTTGTGGGGTTATATTGTCCAATCTGTTGGTGGTAAGAGCCTGACATTGACACCAGGTAGAATAATGATTACTTCGGTGCTGTTACTAATGGTTGGTTTAATTAGTAATTCTTTCATACATGGAGTTGGAGCATGGATAGCTTGGATCGGATTTCTTCTTTTCATAGTTGGATATGCAAGCTTTTTGATTCGGCCTAAAAGGATAGAAAAAAGATGGCGCGGCCAGCTAATTGACGACAGACCGGAAAGTTTCTGGAAAAGATTTACTCGGCGATAATCGGGTGTGGCTATTATTAGAAGATAGTAGCCGGTTCTTTAAACTGCACATTCTCCTTCGCCACGTTCCATTTTGTAAATAATTGTTTTGTCCCAGTCCATATAAGCTTCTATTGAGTCTCTGTTCAGCTCTCTTGTTTCTTTCAGGTCCTCGATTAGGGGTTCAAAAGCTTTTGGAGTAACACGTACTACAAAGTCTTTGAATAGTTCGTCATCAAGCCTGTTTTGCTCATAATACCCAATTATGTTTCGCAACGCGTCTGGGGTTCTTTTTGCAGGGATTCGCCCTTTGACCCTAAGGCCTAGTCTCGAGTCACCTTCATGGTAGCTACCACCAAGGAAAAGTTCATATGCAGGCACTTGTCCACCAGGTGCTTTAGTAGCCGCCCCATGGAAGCCAATATCGGCTATATGATGCTGACCACACCCGTTGGGACAGCCACTCATTTTGACATGGATTTGTTTTGTTAGCGGATCAGTAATATTCATCTCTTCAATTGTGGATCGCATTGCTCGTCCGAGTCCCATTGAAGATGTAATCCCTAATTTACAGCTGTCGGTACCTGGGCAGGAAACAACGTCTGTTATTTCATGTACGCCTGATTTACCTAGACCTAGGTTGTTTAGTTTTTGCCATACCTCGAAAAGGGCAGCTTCAGGGACCCATCTGAATGCCATATTTTGCTGGTGGGTTATTCTAGATCTTCCTCCACCATATTTTCTTGCCATATTGGCGAGTTCATGCCATTGTTCTGACTGTATATCTCCAAGGGGAAGCTTTATATGAACTACTTTATAACCATCTTGTTTCTGAGCTTGCACATTTGTTGCTATCCAATGTTTAAATTCTTCGGACTCTTCTGGTGAAGAATATTTGTCTTCAGATTGGATTGGAGCATCTTTTTCTTCATCTTCAATGAACAGGAGTGGTGTGGGGTCAAATGATTTTTGTGCCCATTCTTCCTTAAGTTCGTCTTCTACCATTACTCTGAATTCATCGATGCCTATCCGGTTTATCAAGAACTTAATTCTTGCTTTCATACGATTTTTTCTTAGTTCGTCAGATCTGTGGAAGACTCTTATAGAAGCCTCAGTGACTTTCAGATATTCATTTACTGACACAAATTCGTACAAGGTGTCAGCGGATCGTGGCATTATAGAAGTGCCACCTCCTATCAATATCTGAAAACCTTTTTCCCCATTGTTTATTTTAGGTATAAATCCCATGTCATGTATCGCTGTAATTGCACAGTCTTTTTCACATCCTGAAAACGCCGTCTTCCATTTTCTTGGTAATGCTTGTGTATATGGGTGCCTGACAAAATATCGTGAATATGCTGCGGCATATGGGGTCACGTCGAAAGGTTCGTCAGAACATACTCCTGCTAGAGGACATCCTGTTACGTTACGAACAGTATTGCCACAGGCCTCTCTTGTCGAAAGTCCTTCGTTGCCTACTATACGCATGAAATCAGCGCTATCTTCCAATTTAATATGGTGATATTGAACGTTTTCTCGAGTCGTTACATGTCCCTTGTTAAGTGGAGCATATTTTGAAGCAGCCTCTCCTAAAGCGTCCATTTGATCAGCTGTAAGGCCTCCAAAGGGTACTTTTACTCTAACCATCTGTGACTCAGGTTGACGTTGTCCGTATATACCTTGTTTTAATCGAAAAGCTTGGAATTCCGTTTCATCAAATTCCCCAGCCTGAAATTTCTTCACCTGGTTTTCAAAATCAACAATTTCTTCAGGTAAAATTTCAATAATGCTCTGGTTTCTCGGTTTCCAATCTGATTGTACCATGGTCTTTTACCTCTATTGACCCTTTGTCGTATTTAAAGATAGTGCTGTTAAAATTAACAATCTAATCTATATTAATTATAGCGTCTATCCGTATAACCTTCAAAGCCTGAAAATTTGATTAGGAATGCCTTTGTGTCTAAGGTGGCCAAAGTCTAGCAGTCGCTAGCATAGAGTGTCAACGGGTTTCCCATATCGTAATAGATTTTATTGCAGGCTAATATATTAAACATATGAAACGGATATTCGCTCCGACGATTTGGTCTAGGATATAATTAGGTGGTGTCTAGTTAGTTGTGGAGCAGCAGAATGTTTTCCATAGATGTACCTCTCGTGTTCGCTTATACAGCAGGATTTGTAGCCGCTTTCAACCCATGTGGAGCTGCAATGTTACCGGCTTATATTGGATATCAACTTGATTCTGTTCGTTCCTCAAAAGGATTAATTAGCACAACATTTTTTGCTTTACTTTTAGGCTTTACAGCAAGTCTGGGCTTTGTTGTTGTTTTTGGATTTGTAGGGATAATTCTTGTTGCAGGCGGGCGAGTCATATCGAAATTACTTCCGTTTGCCGGTTTAGGGGTCGGCATTGCTATAACTTTAGTAGGTGTATATTTACTTTTGTCAAAAAGAAAACTTTTTATTGTGGCTGCAAGTCGAGTTAATTTAGGAGAAGGTACAGGTTTTCGGCAGATGTTTCTTTTTGGTATTGCATATGCAATCGCTTCATTGAGTTGTGCGCTACCAATATTTTTGGCAGCTATTGGGATTGTTGCAGGACAGTCCCTTAGCGCAGGTACTATTTTGGAAACAATGCTAGGTTCAATCACATATGGATTGGGTATGGGAACAGTATTGGTTACTGTTACATTAGGAGTGGTGTTTTTTAAACATTTGGTACAGCGGGTTGTCAGGGCTGTTTTCCCAATTATTGAACCTTTAGGAAATATTGCGATGATAATTGCTGGGATATATCTCGTACATTATTGGACGTTTGGTAAAGGGAGTGAGCTTCTTTTTTTAAGAGCAGAACAGCTATTTTAAATTATCAATGAACCTGCACCAAAGAACCTAAAGAGAAGGGTCTGCTATACCTGCTTCTGAAAATCCACGAGCTCTTAATTGGCAACTTTCGCATAAATGACATGGCAGTTCTTTTCCAATGTAACAGCTCCAAGTGCTGGATATTGGTGATTCCAGTTCCATACCAAGTCGAACAATTTCACTCTTAGACATATGGAGCAGAGGAGTTTGTATTTGGATTTCAATCCCATATTGAGTTCCTAATTTGCTTCCCATGCGAATTGTTTCGGATATTTGCGAAAAAAATTCTGGCTTACAATCTGGATAGCCGCTGAAATCTACGATATTAGGGCCCAGGTAAATACTAGCAGTAATATCAGTGATATCAGATTTACCTATTTCAATCTTTTTTAGGATAATACTTTCAAGTAATCCAGCAGCTATCGATAAGAAGATAGTATTTCTAAGAGGAACGTATGTAAGAGGAATTTTTTTACCAATTTCCCGATCTTGAGTTGATTTAGATATAGGAAAAGTATCGGGGTTAGTCAAAGCTGAATACCACGCACTTTGTTTGAAGAATGGCAGTTCTATTAATTTGTGTTTCACATTTAAAAGAGAAGTAATGTTTTGGGCGGAGTTAATTTCTCTACCATGGGATTGACCGTAGTCAAATGTTATAGCCGTTAAATCGTTAGCATACTTGAGTGCATATGAAGTAACAATTGTTGAATCAAGTCCGCCAGACAAAAGAGATATGGCTACATTAGTCATGTCTGGTTTGAGTTGGTATCTTCATAATTGGAGGATACCGCTGTGTGAATACCGCCTCTTATATTGTAGTCCACGTTTACTGACATCTTCTTGGGTTTAGATACGGAGACCAGATCATTGAGTATACGGTTTACGACATGCTCTTGGACTATGCCAACACCACTATAAGACATCAGATAGAATTTTAGAGATTTCAATTCAATACATTGAGTTTTTGGGATGTATGTTATAGTGACCGTACCAAAATCTGGTAGTCCGGTCCATGGACATACAGCCGTGAATTCGTCAGTATCAATCTTGACTTCTGCGTCATTATTGGGATATTCGTAATCGAAAGTGAGTAAACAGTTGACGTCAATCTTACTTTCATCACTACATTCTACGGTTTTATCGAGCTTTGCATAATTGTCTTGAAGGTCTTCTATCTTTGCCATATGAAAATTAGTCCTGACTACAAAATGGATAATTATTGGATAAATGTCTGATCCGCTACAATTGCAAGTTTATAATACATTGGCAATGTTTAAATGAGAAGGAAAATGTTAATCATAAATTACAATACCATTCTTTTTTCAAACTATACTAGAACCGTGACATAAATAAATTAATGAATTCTTCTTTAGCAATAGAAATTACCGGGATAAATAAATCTTTTGGCAGGAAAGAACTTTTCCGTAACCTAAATTTTAGTGTGAAATGGGGAGAAACTATAGTCGTTATCGGATCTAACGGATCTGGTAAGACTACCTTGATTAGTCTAATTGCAACACTTTCTGCTGTAGATTCAGGTTCGATAATTGTATCGGGCTTGGATGTGTCAAAAGACCCTGAACAAATACGAAGTAACATAGGCTTCATTGCACATGAGACTTTGCTTTATGATGATTTAAGTGGCTATGAGAATCTTCAGTTTGTCGGCCGAATGTACGGTATCACTGATATAGACAGGAAGGTTATGTCAGTTGCAGTTCAGCTTGGTTTAGAAGACAGGATTAATGAAAGGATTTCAACACTTTCACATGGATTAAAGAAGCGTTTTTCAATCGCAAGAGCTTTGATACACGAACCGCGTATTCTACTTATGGATGAACCTGAAGCTGGATTAGACTCTGCCACAGTTGATATTTTAGGAGATATTGTCAAAAAGCATTCTGCATCAGGAGGAGCTTCAGTGATCACTACTCACAGTCTGCAGGGGATTACAAAAATAGCTGACCGTATTGCTAAACTTTCCCCAAACGGTTCTTTGATTGAGGAGTCTATTAATCGAGATGTAAACAATAATGATGAGATTTTTAATCGCTCATGAGTATCTACTTTAAAGCATTGTGGGCTGTTTTTTGGAAAGATGTTCGATTGGAAATGAGGAGCAAGGATTTTATTGTATCTATCTTAGTATTTTCTCTTTTGGTAGTACTCATATTTAATTTTGCTATTGACCCAAATCCAAAAACTGTAAAGTTAGTCGGGCCTGGTATATTATGGGTGTCATTTTTGTTCGGAGGCATTCTAGGCTTTACTAAGATATTTGCAGCTGAAAGAGAGCATGGCAATGTTAAGGGTTTGCTATTAGCTCCGGTACCCAGGGAATCAATATTTTTTGGAAAAATGATCTCTACATTTTTGTTCATGTTGATTGTGGAAATCATTGTTTTCCCTGTGTTTTGTATTTTGTTTAACATATCACTATACCAACCTGAGTTGATTATCGTAGTAGTGCTGGTCACACTAGGGTTCTCTACTTTAGGTACTGTTTTTTCAGCACTAGTCGCTAACATGCGATCACGGGAAGTTATCTTAGCTGTATTATTTTTGCCGGTAGTAGTACCTGTATTAATAGCTGCAGTTGAAATGACGGATTATGTGTTGAATGGAGGAAGAGTTAATGAAATAATGAAATGGACTCAGTTTTTGGTAATTTACGATGGAATTTTTATAGTTCTGTGCTCATTTATATTCCGATATGTTTTTGAAGAATAATGTATTAACTTTAATAATTTTGGCCAGTAATTGTTATTTGATGTTTTTATTGTGAGACAGCATTTGCTATACTTGCCGAGGTTTTCAACTCATTCTTTAGGTGGTGAATAATGCCAGTATGTGCAGTTTTGGGTGGACAGTGGGGCGATGAAGGGAAAGGTAAAATAGTTGATGTACTAGCGGAAAAGGCTCATGTTGTCGCTCGTTTTTCTGGAGGGAATAATGCTGGGCATACTGTAAAGAATTCTGATGGTACTTTCAAGCTCCATCTCATACCTTCAGGTATATTTTGGCCACAAGGTATTGCTGTTATTGGTAATGGTGTTGTTGTGGACCCCGATGCTTTGCTGATCGAAATAAATGGTCTTAAAGATCGAGGTATCGACTTAGACGGCAGATTATTGGTCAGTGATCGATGCCACTTAGTAATGCCATACCATATAGTATTAGATGAACTTGCTGAAGAGGCTCGTGGAAATCAAGCTATTGGAACGACGGGTAAAGGTATAGGACCCTCCTATACAGATAAAGCTGCCAGAATTGGAATTCGTGCAGTAGACCTTTTCGATTTGGATTCTTTGTATCCAAGATTAAGCAGAGTTATGAATCATCATAATGCGATTATTGAAAAGGTATACGATGGTTCCCCTGTTCCTATAGAAGATGTTTTTGAAAGATGCGGAAAATGGGCAAGCGAACTAAAAGAATATATTGGTGCTGTAGAGCATGTTGTATACGATGCGGTGGGAGCTGGTAAGACAGTACTTCTTGAAGGTGCTCAAGGTATGATGTTAGATCTTGATCATGGTACATATCCCTATGTAACTTCCTCACACCCTACTATAGGAGGAGCTTCCACTGGATTGGGTCTATTACCTAGGCATTTCAATTCAATCCTTGGTGTTTTTAAGGCATACAGCACTCGAGTAGGAAGTGGTCCTTTTCTCACTGAATTATTTGATGAAACAGGTGAGTTTATAAGAGAATTAGCCCAAGAATTTGGTACCACCACAGGTAGGCCTAGACGGGTAGGCTGGTTTGATTCTGTAGTGGCTAGATATAGTGCGAGAGTAAATGGGTATACGTCATTGGTCCTAACTAGGTTAGATGTGTTAGATGGACTTGATAGCATTAAGATATGTGTTGCATATGAACTAGATGGAAAGAGAGTAGAGGACTTCCCTGGGAATGCAGCAATTTTAGAGCGGTGTAAACCTATATATGAAGATTTTCCTGGATGGGATAGTCCAACCTTTGGGGTTACTGACATAAATGACCTGCCAGAAGGTGCTTTAAGTTATGTGAGACGGCTTGAGGAGCTAACTGGATTGTCAATCGACATTATTTCTACCGGGCCTTTTCGTAACGAGACTATTATGGTGAGGCCAGTTGTCTAGGAATTGCAGCGAGATTGGTATTGACTAATGATGTCGTACAGGTATTTTCTGAGGTTGATATAATCGCATTCCTTTGAACAAGATGCCTGCTAGATAAAAAGGAAGATTTAACTGTACCTCCCATGTATAAATGATTACAATCTGAGTTTATTATGGGGTACTGGGAATTTGAACTAGCAAGTTATTTATTGTATTGAGAGGCTTCAAATTGGTGGATAATCGTATAAAAGTTGGATTTATAGGATGCGGAGGGATTGCACGAAGTTTATACACAGATATATATGGCGGCTTAGCTGATATTGCACAAGTTGTGGCAGTGGCAGATCTGGACGAAGGACTTGCACATAAGAGGAAAGAAATGTTGGGATATGCCTATAGGTCTGAGGCTTTCAGAGCAAAGCTGCAAGCATCTGACGCTCGATCAGATATTGAGAAGAAGGTAAATAGTAGTAAATCAGAATGGTCTGAAAAGGCAGCTGATTATAATATTCGGATTTATTCTTCTCATGACGATTTGCTTAAGGATCAAGAAGTTGAACTTGTTTGCGTTTTTACCCCTCCCGTTATTAGGTCTTTACCAATTGTAGCGGCTGCTCGAGCCGGTAAGCATGTTTATTCTGAAGGACCTTTTGCTAAAAGTATTGAAGAGGC
>CAYFFO010000044.1:6229-11937 GCA_964342485.1 uncultured Dehalococcoidia bacterium | reverse complement strand
TTCAAACCTGGCAGGGCATCCTGTGAAATTACGGTTTAGGATGAAAGACTCAGATGTTTATTCATTCAAATTTGATTAAGCAGTGCTGAAACACACTTTGAGTTTTTTGGATTAATAGTATCTATTTAGTCCAACGTAAATTGGGAGTTCTTGCTGCTGCTGCTTCGTCAAGACGGGTATTGGGAGTATCATGTGGTGCGTTGTGAAGCAATGAAGGGTCTTCTTTTGCTTCTTTTGCTATTTGGCGCATAATACTAATGAAATTGTCTAGTGTCTCTTTTGACTCAGTTTCTGTAGGTTCAATCATCAGTGCTTCTTCGACTATAAGAGGGAAGTACATTGTGGGTGGATGTATACCATAGTCTATAAGTCTTTTTGCTACATCCAGAGCCGAAACGCCGTAATCTGTCTTTAACTGTTTAGCGGAAAAAACAACTTCATGCATACATGTTCGGTCGTAGGGTAAATAATAGTCATCTTTTAATTGACTCATAATGTAGTTTGCGTTTATTACGGCATCTTCTCCGATTGAACCTATTCCATCCTTACCTAATGTACGAATATAGGTGTATGCCCTGACAAGGGCTCCAAAATTTCCTTGAAATGCTCCCATCTTTCCTATGGTTTTAGAAGGAGTTGATAGAGAGTAACTACTGTTGCCGTCATCTTGAATTTTATGGGCCACTATTGGTGAGGGTAAGTACGGTAACATTCGTTCACTTACCATAACTGCTCCAGCTCCTGGTCCACCGCCGCCATGAGGCTGGGTGAAGGTTTTATGTAAGTTAGAATGGACTATATCGAAACCAAGTTCTCCTGGCTTTACCTTTCCTAGTAGAGCATTCAAATTTGCTCCATCACCGTAAAGTATTCCACCTGCTTTACGAACTATTTCAATAACTTCTTTTATGTTTGTGTCAAAAAGCCCTAATGTACTTGGTTGGGTTAGCATGAATCCAGCTATATTTTCACCAACCGTTGCTTTTAATGCATCAAGGTCTGTGTTTCCATTTGAGTCTGAAGGAAGAGTAATAACCTCGTATCCAGCCATAATAGCAGATGCGGGGTTTGTTCCATGTGCACTATCTGGTATCAATACTGAAGTTCTATTAGTATCGCCTTTTGCAAGATGATAGGCTCTTGTCATCAACATTCCTGTCAACTCACCTTCCGCTCCAGCCATTGGTGCTAAGGTTGTTCCAGACATTCCTGTGATCTCAGCGAGATAGACTTGAAGGTCGTACATCAGTTTGAGTGCGCCTTGGACTGTATGAGGTGGCTGATGGGGATGAATCTCAGATAATCCCGGTAACCCGGCCATTTCGTCATTGAGCTTCGGATTGTATTTCATGGTGCAGCTACCAAGTGGATAGAAATTATGATCAATTGAAAAATTGAACTGGCTTATCTGGGAGAAATATCTTACAATTTCGCCTTCGCTAACTTCTGGCATTTCCAGTGTGTCACGTAACATTGATGTGTCTGGCAGGGTTTGTTCTGGCACATCCAATAAAGGCAGAGTTGTCCCAATCCTACCAGATACGCTACGGTCCATAAGAAGTTTTCGATTATCTTCAACTACAAATTCTTTTGAGTTAGTCATTATAATTTGCCTATCTCAGATAAAGCTTTCGCTAAATGTTCTATTTCAGGACGGGAATTCAGCTCTGTGCAACAAAATAACATTCCGTTGGGGACTCTATCACTAATATCTAGTCCTCCGATGATTTTATATCTTTCTAGTTTCCTATTTATTTCTGAAGGTGGTAATGGACATTGAACTACAAATTCACGAAAGAATGTTCCTTTAATTGGGATAGAGTATCCTGGCAAATTTTCAATCAACTTAGCTAAATAGTGGGCTTTGTGATAACAAAGTTCTGCTACGTGAGGAAGCCCCTTCTTTCCCTGACAAGCCATATATACAGTTGACATAAGAGCTATTAAACCTACAGATGTACAAATATTCGATGTAGCTTTTTCTCTACGGATATGTTGTTCCCTTGTTTGAAGAGTTAAAACATACCCGGTTTTGCCATTAGTATCAGTAGTTTTACCTACAATACGACCGGGCATTTGTCGGATATACTTTTTTTTACAGGAAAAAAAACCGACGTATGGTCCTCCAAAAGTAGGAGATATGCCTAGCGTTTGGCCTTCTGAAACAACTATATCAGCGTCATAGTCACTGGGAGATTTAAACATCGCTAAGGACAAAGGGTCGCAAGATACTATCAATAAGGCTCCATTTGCATGTGCTATTTTTGATAGTCGGTCAAGATCTTCAATATATCCGTAAAAATTTGGTTGTTGTACGATAAGAGCAGCTGTTTCTTCCGGTACTGATTCGATGCTATTTTGAACAGAATCTATTTCAATGCCAGGAGCTTCAACATATGTATCGATAACTCTCTTTTGAAAAGGAGAGACTGATTCAAGGATCGATATACGGTTGCGCTTAGTTATTCTTACAGCCATTAATGCTGCTTCAGCTAATGATGTGGAACCATCGTACATACCAGAATTTGCAACTTCCATCCCAGTTAGTTGACAAACCAGGGACTGGAATTCGTAATGTGCCTGTAGTGTGCCTTGAGATATTTCTGGTTGGTAAGGTGTGTAAGCTGTCATGAACTCACTTCGAGAAGCGATCTGCCTAACGACTGCAGGTACAAAATGACGGTATGAACCTGCACCAAGAAAACACGAATATTCTCCAGGTGTTTGGTTTTGACTTGCCATCTTTTCTATCTCTCTGCGGAGTTCTAGTTCAGATGTAGGAGCTGGCAAATTCAAGGATGGATTTCTATTTTGTTCTGGAATATCTAGGAATAGTTCTTCGACATTGGTTACCCCAATTGCATCAAGCATTTTTTTCTTATCTTGATCGGTGTTTGGAGTAAAAGGTGAAATGAATTTTTGATTAGTAGACATCTAAATCCCTTATACAGCTCCTTCGGCAAGGTAGGTGTCGTATTCTTGTGCGGACATTAGGTTCGTAAGTTCAGACTTATCTGTAAGCTCTACTTTAAGCAACCATCCATCATCGTAGGGAGAGTCATTCACAAGCTCAGGTGTTTCGATTACGGATTCATTTCTTTCAATAATCTTTCCGCTTAAGGGTGCTATAAGTTCAGATACAGCTTTTACAGATTCTACTTCTCCAAATGACTGTAATTGTGTAACGTTTGTTTCTATCTCAGGAAGGTCTACAAAAACAATATCTCCGAGGCTTTCCTGCGCATAATCAGTTATCCCAAATATCACAGTCCCTTCGGACTCAGTTTTTACCCAGTCATGTTCCTTAATGTATTGTCGATCTGTTGGACTCGTCATAATTTAACTCCGTTTGTAGAATGGTAAAGGTGTAATTTCAGCATCTATAAGACGTCCCCTAACGTCAATTTGGAGTATCGTTCTATCTCCAGACACGTCTTCTCGAACATAGCCCATGCCTATAGCTCTGTCAAGGATCGGTGATATGCTACCGCTAGTTACTGTTCCTACAGATTCTTGGTTATACGATATGCTGTGCCCTTGCCTCGCTATTCCTCTACCTATCATATTGAAGCCCACTAATTTTCTGGTCAGTTTTCCATCTCTTAATTTAGACAGCGCAGGTCCAGCAACATATCCATCTCTATCTGGGTCAACAAACTTACCTAGGCAAGCTTCGTATGGATGTGTGTTGGTATCAATGTCATTTCCATGCAGTGGTAGGCCTGCTTCCAGGCGTAAAACGTCTCTTGCACCAAGGCCGCAAGGAACTGCTCCATTTGATACAAGAGAGTTCCATATCTCCTCAACATTTTTCGAAGGTACCATGATTTCAAATCCATCTTCTCCAGTATATCCGGTTCGAGCGATAACTCCTTCTACATTTAACACTTTAGTTTCTATTGCTCTAAATAGTTTGATTGTAGAAAGGGAATAGTTGCATAATTCGGATAAGATTTTTTCGGATTGCGGTCCTTGCAGCGCAACCATTGAAACCTCATCTGTTAAGACTTTGATCTTAATTACATCCGACTTCATATGCCATTTGGATAGCCATGCCTGGACCTTTTCAGAGTTACCAGCATTAGGTATTAGAAGGTATCGATCTTCTCCAAGCCTGTATATGATAGCGTCGTCTATTATTCCTCCGCTTTCATTACAGATCACACCATATTTGGCTCTTCCAATAGCGAGTTTGGGTATATTGGAGCTTAAAACTCGATTCAAAAACAAAGAAGCGTCTGGTCCTTGTATTTCAATTCTACCCATATGGGACACATCGAATATCCCAGCTGATGTTCTAACCGCTCGGGCTTCATTTAAGATACTGGAATATTGGACTGGCATATCCCAACCTCCGAATGGCACCATGCGGCCACCGGAAGCTATGTGTATTTCGTTTAAGCTGGTTTTTCTAAGTGCCAATAATAACTTTTTTCCTGATCATGAAATTGATATCAATAATCGTGTAAAAACTAAATTCAGCAGTGGATAAGAGAAATTGTCAGTAATATTTTTATAGTATCTGTTCTTACAGTATACTTTAGATATGGTTTTCAGACCATATCTAAAGTGTAAATTACAGAGATTTGCAGTTCAATTATCTAGTATCTATTTATCGCCCTAAAATGTTAAACAAGTGTTAAATCCATGTTAATAATAAATTAACCGATAATATTTAAACTTTACTAAGAGGAATAGCGTGTACAAGTTAAAAATCAAAGGAGAGTAAATGTTTCTAACTAAAAAACTTCTTGAGCAAACCAAATTTGTTGGTATATTGCTAGTACCAGTTGTACTGACATTGGTATTAGGGTGTGGACAAGATAATAAAACAGATGTTGTATCTGACACATTGGATGGTGTAAAAGCTGGCTTAAGTGGGACAATTGAGATTGACGGCTCTAGCACCGTATTTCCGGTATCTGAAGCCGTAGCTGAAGATTTTCATAAAATTCATTCTAATGTAAATGTAAATGTTGGTATATCAGGTACCGGAGGAGGTTTCAAAAGATTTACAGTTGGAGAGACTGATATTTCGGATGCTTCAAGACAAATGAGGGCTAAAGAAGTTGATCAAGCTACAGAAAATGGGATTAATTATATAGAATTAAAAGTGGGTATAGATGGGTTATCAGTGATTGTGAATCCAAAAAATGATTGGGCAGAATGCCTTACTGTCGAAGAATTGAAGAAAATATGGGAACCTGGATCTACTATCAATAATTGGAATCAGGTACGATCCGAATTTCCTGATAGGCCATTGAGACTTTATGGTGGTGATACTGATTCCGGGACTTTTGATTATTTTACTGAAGAAATTGTAGGAGAGGCACAGGCTTCTAGGCCTGATTATACTGCTTCAGCTGATGACAACGTTTTAGTTCGAGGGGTTGCAGGTGACCGAAATTCTTTGGGGTATTTTGGATACTCTTATTATGCAGAAAATGCCGAAAAGTTGAAATTGATCGCCATAGATAATGGATCTGGATGTATCAAGCCTACCGCAGAGACTATTGAAAACGGAACGTATCAGCCACTTTCTAGGCCGCTTTTTATATATATAAACAAGAATAGACTTGAAAAATCTGAGATTGCTGCTTTTGTTGAGTTTTATTTGACTGAAGCTAGAAAACTTGTTAGAGAGGTAGGCTATGTACCATTAGGAGAATCTGCATACGCCGAGGCTCTTGAGCTTGTAAAAGGTGCAA
>CAYFFO010000044.1:0-6129 GCA_964342485.1 uncultured Dehalococcoidia bacterium | reverse complement strand
AGTGAGCGATTTTATATATTCTAAGAAACTTATTCGCAACACCTAACTATTGCTACTTATTATGTGAAATAAAATTATGTTAGATGTGAATTTCTTGGATATCTAAACCGGGTTATCTTTGAAAGTGATTTTCACGTTTTCTCTGGGTGCTTTACCAATTTCTACCAGAGCATTTTCAATAACCTTAGCGATTTTGTCTTTCTGTTCTTGAGTTCTACCTGCATTCCAATCAACTGTTACGTCTGGCATTTTATCCTCCGTGCGTTTATTTAATATCACCAATTGTATCAATCAGAGCGCTTACAGACAAAGCTCCGGTCATTATAGTGAAAACCGGGTTATAAACATATTAATCAGGTATCATCACTTGAGAGATAGTTCGTCTATTGGTAAGTGATTAGATTGTTTTATTAAAGAGTAAAGGTAAATTAATGAATGTTATATGGATTGTAGCGGATACTTTTAGACAGGATCACCTCGGAGCTTATGGTAAGTCGAATGCCATAACTCCATCACTTGATGCGTTAGCATCCAGATCTACAAGATTTGAAAGGCATTATGCTGCAGGTTTTCCTACGATGCCCACGCGTGCCGACCATGCGACGGGTAGATGGACTATGTCATTTATGGGATGGGAGCCTATTCCAGATAATGCAATTACCCTTGCGGAAATTCTTTCCAAAAGCGGCGTCCATACAGCTGCTATGGTAGATACACCATTCTATTTAAGAGGAGGGATGAATTACGATAAAGGTTTCCAGACTTTTTCCATGCATTCTGGGCAGGAAGGTTCAGTTACAAGATTGAAAGATACTCACCATCATGAGTCTAGAGATATAAGGGATTCATGGCGTTTTGAATCTGATAGAAATGTAGCACAGACTGTATCTAAGGCAATGGAATGGTTACAGCTTCATCATAAAGAAGAATTTTTTCTATATTTGGACACCTGGGATCCTCATGAACCTTGGGATGCCCCTAGTTATTACACTGAGATGTACATGCCAGATTATGACGGTGAGATAGTTCAGCCGATATATGGTAATTGGACAGATTCTCCTGGATTAACAGCAAACCATGTCAATAAAGCGTTTGCTACTTATAAGGGAGAAGTAACGATGGTTGATACCTGGATAGGCTACTTACTTAGAATGGTCGAGAACATGGGCCTTATGGAAAATACTGCAATTATATTTACATCAGATCATGGATTTTATTTTGGAGAGCACGATGGCTTATTTGGCAAGCTTACCTTCGCTAAAAAATCAGATGGATCTATATATAAACATAGTGACCAAGACGCAATGTGGGATTTTTCCCCTCTATATGAAGAGATAGTTCTTGTACCCTTGTTAGTATATATACCTGGAGTATCTTCTGGAGTTTATAAAGGTATAACTTCAGCGATAGATATAATGCCTACAGTTTTGGATGCTATGAATGAATCAATTCCTGAGCATGTGGAAGGAATGTCGCTACTTCCAAGAGTACATGATAAAACTATTAAGGGCAGGGACTTTACTGTCTCCACTGTTCCCTTTGCTAATCCCGGTGATCCAGTAGATTCAGTTGATAATATAAGAAGACGTCTTGGTAAAGCACCTGTCACTACTGTAACAACTGAAGATTGGTCGCTTCTTTACAGTATCGATGAGGGAATGTCACAGCTTTATCATCTACCTTCGGATCCCTATCAAAACAATGATGTTGTTAGTTTAGAGCCTGATAATGCAAGAGATGTTCATGAAAGATTAATTAAATTTATGAAGGACACTAATTTGCCCAAATCATTGTTGATACCGAGGAACACGCTTCGGATTTGATGAGGTTTAATGGCTTTTAAATTGAGATGTTTAATTTGGTTGGTTTAAACTTAATTACAGGTATTATTCGTGTTGTGCTGTCCTGGTACGAATTAAAATTGGGATAGTACCCAGTTAATTTTTCCCACATACTTTTTCTTTCTTGTCCAGATATTTCAGTTGCGATCGCATTAAGATTTTTTTGTTTCACAGTTAGCTGAACTCTAGGTTCTGCCAAAATATTAAGAAACCAATCTGGATGTCTATCGTTGCCTCCAAAAGAAGCAACACAATAATAGTTGCCGTCTTCTTTAATAAAGAGTAATGGGGTCTGTCGTAGCTCGCCTGTCTTTCGACCTTTTGTGGAAAGAAGTAACATGTCTAATCCCATGAGTTGATACATCAATTTCCCACCGCTTAGTTTTAGGACGGTTTTATGAAATCGACTAAACCATACGATTAGTTTGAATCGGTTGATATGTAGCAAGGCAAATAAAATTCCATTTGAGATGCATTAAAAGTTTTAATGTGATCAAATTTACTGAAACCATAATTTTAATCGATGTGGTTAACTATAGAGTCATATAATAGCTGATTTTGTTGAGAACCGATGAGAAGATTTTGGCCACTCCTAAATTTGAGATGAACTCCCTTATTTCCACTTACGTTATAGGCTTTCCCTAGTTTACCGTATCTAATTCCCCATCCCCCATAGTCTTTAATCGGACTATACGTGACTGATTCTATAGTCTTAATGTCTTTAAAAGAGTAAAATATTGATTTTCTGTGGAATGGACGAAAACGTACATAAACCCCGTTACTTCTTACCTCTGTATCAAGCCCACATAAATATATAAAAACCGGCAGACCAATCCCAAATATGGCTCCTGATATTAGCAGTATTAAATCGTTTGCCGGATTGTTACCGGCAGGTGAATTCAGGATTATTTGTTGCAATATGAACCAAGCGAAAAGGACTGGTCCGATAAAAACGAGTAGCCACAACCACAATTGACGAAAACGCTGTTTTTCAGAATATAGTAATTGGGTATTATTCATGACAAAAAAATAATTAAAGTGTTTGAGTTTTTAATTTCCTGTTATTTGACGATAAATTTGTTTGCTGGGTCGTATAGCTAATAAGACAAAAGATTTTGTAAAATTTATTTTATTTGATTGAACAGTTAGGAAGCATGTTAGAAATTTTGACCTGGGTCACTGGTCTATTATAGAGTAAGGTTTCAATATCATGGTTGCCAATTTACATAATAGTAGTGTAATCAAGCCAACGGACTTTGATGATTTCTGGGAAGAGACGGTATTTTCAACAGAGCAAATACCCCTTAACCCAAGCCTAACCTATCTACCCATCAGATCTAGCCCAGAAGTTGAAGTGTTCGATGTAAGGTATTTTAGTTTTGAGGGGTTGGAGATAGCTGGATGGTATGGACGCCCAAAGGTTGTGGGCGGAAAGTTTCCTGCCTTGCTTCAAGTCCCTGGGTATGTCGGAGAGCCAGCGTTTCCTAGTGCGATTGCATCCCAGGGTTATGCTGTATTTTCAGTAGCTCCTAGAGGTAAACTTAGAAGTAATAGCGTTTTTAATCCAGGGTACCCTGGACTGCTTACTCATAATATTGATGACAGGGATTCGTATGGCTATAGAGGATTTTATATGGATGCTTTAAGGGCATTAGACTTACTCGTATCATTTCCTGAGGTCGATCAGGAAAGAGTAGGTGTTATGGGTTCTAGTCAGGGTGGAGCATTGACTTTACTACTATCCTCTCTTCGCCCAGATCTTGTGAAAGCATCTTCGGCGGGTGCGCCGTATCTTTGTTCCATGATGGATGCAGCTTCACTTACGCGATCGTATCCATACGAGGAAATTAACGATTATCTACGTGTTTTTCCTGATAAAAAAGATATTGTTCGCGAAGTGATCAACTACTATGACATACACAATTTTGTAGATCAAATAAAATGTCCGATCATAGTAAATATTGGTCTGAAAGATGACGTATGCCCGCCTGAAACAGGGTATGCAGTTTTTGATGCAATAGGTAGCAAACAGAAGAAGCTTTATACTTATGAGAACTGTGCACATGATTCTGGTGGTGCTTTGGGGCATGGGAAAATAGTAATGGAATTTATGTCAGACAATCTGAAATGATAAAGATACAACCATGACTGTAAATGCACATGATTTTAATTCATATTGGTCGGCTGTAGATTTAGAGGTTTCTGAGCTCAATAACGATGAGGTTAAAGCTACCGAACTTCCTATAAGATCGAACGAAAACTCAATAGCTTATGAGGTGAGTTTTCGTGGGGTTGGGCGATATCCGCTCTTTGCTTATTTAACTGTTCCCAAAGGGGAAGGTCCTTTTCCAGGATTATTACAAATGCCATCTTATGGCAGCGTTGTTTCTGTTCCTGCCTTTGAAAGACGCGCCAAATATGTAATTCTCGCTTTTAGCCATCGGGGACAAAGGAGGGCAGACCAGGATTTTGCAGCTGAATACCCAGGTTTGTTGACAACTGGATTACCGGATTCATCTCAATACATATGGCGATATATTATAGCTGACTGTCTTAGAGCATTGGATATATTGAAAGGAAACACGGCTGTTGATGTTTCTAAGCTTGCTGTTGTGGGTAATGATCTTGCTGCCATTTCAGCTGCTTTGAGGCCAGAAATAAAGTACTTACTTCTAAATGGATTTATTTTCAGAGGTGCATCTGATGCGATCCAGGATCTTACTGAGTATCCGGACCAAGAGTTTACAGATTATATAAGATTGTTTCCAGATAGCATTGAAAAAGTAATGGATACTATATCTTTGTTCGACCCATTAGCTTTTGCTTCAACTATAAAGACTGAGACCCTATTAACATGTAACGAGAATAAACTTGCTCTTGTTGAGAAATTAGCTAATGCAATCAAATCAGAGACAGAAATACGAACCAATACAGGCCATGGTTTTCTTGATCATGAATATGAAGAGGCATGGCTTTCAAAGAAACTGATATCTTAGGTACGGATATCAATCGGGTTTTTTTGGATAATTATGAATCGATTTCGTTCCTGGCTTTGTCGAGTGCATTAAAACAGGATTTTGCAGTAATTTCTGGGTCGTAATCAGATTGGGAAGATTGCTGAACGCTGACTTCTGCAAATATTGGCAGACTATCCAATCCATTTTCTTTAATGAGATTTAGAAATAGCCGGATATCTATTCCCCCATCACCTGTCAGGCAGTAATCAACTTTTCCATCCCATTTTCTTCCATCTTTGATATGAATCATTGATGTATATGGGGAACATAGATTTACAGTATGAGATATGTCAATTTCTTCAACCACATAATGTGAAATGTCTAGGTCAATTTTCAAGTTCGGATGCAGGGTTTGTTCCATAAGCCATACGGCTTTTTCTGGTGTTTCAAAGTCGGTTCCGGCATGCCCTTCTATAGCTATAACTACATTGTTTTCAGCTGCGATGTCAGCAAGTTCGAGAAAGGATTCTTTTATTTGAACTTTTCCAGATTCCCAAGCAGGTGCAGATTTTCCAATGGTGGTTGTAAGCATGATGGGGTAATTGTCAAAGTGAAGTTTATGAGCCATTTCAAATTTTTGCATCGTAAGGTCTAACATAGCAGCACGATCTGAAGTTGATGCACAGACATCTATATCACCAAATAGTATGGGGGGTGGAAACCCAAGGTCTTGTATTTTCTGTCGCAAATTCAACTGGTTTGTATTTGTAAACTGTAAAGGTGAAGTTGGCCATCCATCTCTGAGACAGATTTCTACTGCTTCGTATTGGGTATCTTTGATCAATTGAATTGCGTCAAATGGATCGAGCATTCTTAGAGCATATGTAGAATATCCTAATTTAAATGTCATTGGTTTTTTCGTATAACGTTCGACATAAGATAGGATTTTTAAAATCGGGTTCCTTATCTGTTTTAGAGAGATTTAGTAATTCGACAATAGAGTGAGAGAAGTTGGTGCCGTCTGGTTTCTTTTTTAATACGTACCGGTTATCGTGATCTTGCATATGGACTGCTATGGCACGCCTTGGTTTGTCATTCATGTTAGGACCGCTCCCATGTATGATTTTACAGTGATGGAAACTGACTTCACCTTTTTTTAGATTTACTGGATGCTTTACTATTTGATTGCCACCGGTAACAAATTTCTTTTCCAGGGTTTCATTGTCAGTATTTCGAAGGAAAAAGTCTAAGTCATCAGACTGCAGGGGCCAATTATGACTGCCTTTAATTACATTTATAGTACCCATGTTTTCATCACAATCATGAAAAGG
>CAYFFO010000043.1:0-13070 GCA_964342485.1 uncultured Dehalococcoidia bacterium | reverse complement strand
CTATAAAGCGCCTTATCCCGGAAGCCATACTCGTATTCCTTTCCGTAGAAAATCCATCTGATTTAGAAACAAGATTAGCCGCACGCATGACCGAAACGAACAGCTCTTTAAATCTTAGAGTTGACACAGCAAAATCAGAAATTGCGGAAGCAGCATCATTTGACCATGTTTTAATAAACAAACAAAATAGACTAGATGAAACCGTTAAGAATTTCGAAGCAATTATAGAAGTTGAAAGATCTCGATCATCAAACTAGAAGAATAAAATATTACTACATAGAAAGAAATACTAGATGCAAAATATCTACAAAGGTTTTCAGGTAAAAAATACTAATCTAATTAGTTTGTTAGTTGGCATTGGAATCTTAACTTTAATGTCATGCAGCAATCTTAACAACACAGATGATCCCTCGGTTGTGGCCGTAGAGTTAGATAAAGAACGAAAAACAGAGCAAATCACTAGCGAAACTACTACCAAATCTCCAACTGGGATACCAACTTTACAACCTGAAGCAGAACCAACCCCAAGAGATAGAATTTCAATTCTTCTAACTCCTGTAGCACCTAGACCAATTCCAAAAGTACTTCAAGGTGTGTACGAAAACCCGATACCAACTCCCGCACCTATAACAAGCCTAGATCCTCGTTACAAAGAGAGCTACAGTAAAGGTGAACAACATTTGGTGAACGGTAAAGAGTTAGTCGAAAAGTCTGATTACGAATCAGGAGATGCTGAATTTCGTTCGGCTGAACTCGAATTTTCAAAAGCGATCGAAATCCACGGACAAATAACAGAAGGTTACCTGAGTCGTGGAACAGCATATCTAGAACTCGGAGAATGGGACAAAGCTATGCAAGATTTCGATTCTGCGATTAAAATCAACCATTCGCTTGTATCACCATTTGCCGGTAGAGCTATTGTTTACAAAATTAGTGGCAATGAAAAAGAGGCCAAAGAAAACATAGATGCAGCTATTTTTAACGGCATGGACAGGAAAATTTTGACACAATATATAAGTTACATGGTAGGTAGACTTAAAACCCGTTATCAATACAACTAGATGCTATAAATCTACCTTGTACTCTTCATGTCCTCAGAATCAATCATAACTGTAACAGGACCGTCATTATCTAAAGCAACGTTCATATATGCCTGAAATCTACCAGTCTCAACTTTTAACCCACTTAGTCTAAACTGGTCAAGAATCGATTTGAAAAGAGGATCAGCATGTTCAGGACGAGCCGCATCAATAAAACTAGGTCGTCTCCCTTTACGGGTATTAGCTATCAGAGTAAATTGACTAATCACCAAAAGCTCTCCAGATACATCTAAGGCAGAATATTGGAATTTGCCCTCTTCATCTGAAAACAATCTGAGGTTGAGAGTTTTATCGACTACCCATTTAACCTCGTCTTCACCATCATTCCTAGCAATCCCAATCAAAACCACAAGTCCTTCGGAAATTGAGCCAACTATCTTGCCGTCTATACTGACAGAGGCGGATCTAACACGTTGTATCAGTGCCTTCAATATCTATGGGCTCTGGATATTAAGATACTTTTTCTTTCTTCGATTTTGAATCTGATTTGGACCCGGAGTCGGCTTTAGCTTTGGGTTTTGCTTTAGACCCAGTCTCTTTGTTAGAACCGGTAGTATTCTTGGAATCTGATTCATTTTTTGAACCTGAAGTTGTTTTTTTGTTGTCTGTAGTTTTGTCACTGTCAGACTTAGTTGTTCCATTGGAACCTTTCCCATAATCATTGACATAAAACCCAGATCCCTTAAAAACAACAGGTACAGCTCGAATAAGACGGCTTGAATTACCACCACATTCCGGACAATCCGCAACCGGCTCGGATGAGAAACTTTGTCTTAATTCAAACTCATGATCGCAAGTTTTGCATCGGTAATCGTACCTAGGCACTCGTATTCCTCCAACAAAATGTGGCTACCTGAGATTGGTATGCCATAAATATAGTTTCAAAATTAGCATTGATATATTTATACTGTCAATATAATACCATATGATCTGATCCTTACCCTCATCCAGATAGTCCTTGCATCCAAACATCTTTTAACTCTTCTACCTTTACATCCATCATATTTGGTATGACTAAAGAATCTCCTGTTGTTCTGCCAATTACAATCCAAGGCACACCTGTGTCCGCACAAACATTTCTAAAACTATCAAGTTTTTCTGGTCGCATAGAAACTATTATTCTCGACTGGATTTCTCCAAAAACAGCCCAATCCCAACGTCCCTCAATTCCTGCTTCATATTTAAAACCCACCCCCTTTTGCATACATAATTCAGCCAGCGCAACTGCCAATCCTCCTTCGGAGCAATCGTGTGCAGCTACTAAAATCCGTCTTTCTGCTGCAAGGATGCAAGTCTTTTGGACTGCCAATTCCAATTCCATATCTAACGTAGGTCGACCAACAACCTCACCGTGTATAATTTCAAGGTACTCAGATCCCCCAATCGAGTCAGGTACGCCCGTTATATCATTTACTCCTATGACTGCGACCAACTCTTCTTGATCTACAAAACCTGGCCCTAGATGGAGAGTCACATCATCTAAAAGACCGAGAGCTCCCACAATGGGAGTTGGATAGATGGCTTCACCATGAGTTTCGTTATATAAACTTACGTTACCGCTAATAATTGGCGCATCAAAAACTTTGCTTGCCTCCGACATACCCTTCACACATTCTTCAAGCTGGAAATATATTTCTGGACGTTCTGGATTACCGAAATTCAAACAATTAGTAAGAGCTATGGGTTGTGCTCCCATTACAGAAATATTACGACAGGCCTCAGCAACAGCAATCATTCCCCCAACCTTTGGATCCAAATAACAATATTTGCCGTTACCATCTGTGCACAATGCAAGTCCTTTAGTAGTACCCTTGATACGTAATACTGCTGCATCTGCTCCAGGTGCTACAACCGTGTTCGTCTGAACCTGATGATCGTATTGAGTAAATATAGAAGACTTACTTGCAATGTTGGGAGAGCTCAACAACCTTTTTAGAATTGAATCCGGAGTTTCCTCCGGTACAGGTATTGCAGACAGGTCAAATTCCTGTAATTTATTCTGCCATTTAGGCTCTTCTCCGTTCAAGCGGTAAAGAGGCGGATCATTTAGAATAGATATGGGCAAATCACCCTTTAAATCTCCATTTTCAATGATCTTTGCACGGTCTCCATCAATAACCCGTCCAATAATAGTAGATTCTATATCCCATTTATCAAATATGGCCTTTACGGGATCAACTTCACCTTCTTTGACAATGACCAGCATACGCTCCTGTGATTCAGACAACATGACCTCATAAGGGGTCATATCATTATCCCTTCTTTTAACTTTTGAGACGTCTAATTCGAAACCCGAATTCCCATTTGATGCTGCTTCAATTGTTGCCGAAGTCAGTCCTGCTGCACCTAGATCTTGAAGTCCCGCAGCATGGCCGCTTTTAGCCACTTCCAGACATGCCTCAATTAAAATCTTCTCTAGAAAAGGGTTACTGACCTGAACAGCTGGCCTGAGTTCACGTTCGTCTTCAAAAGTTCGAGAGGCTAAACCAGAAGCGCCATGTATACCGTCCCTACCGGTCTGTGAACCCACAAGCATCAGTACATTACCGGCTGTACCAGTGGTAGCTCTAATTAAATCACTTTTATGCAATAATCCTACACACATAGCATTTACAAGCGGGTTACCAGAATATTTATCGGAGAAAACTATCTCTCCACCAACGTCAGGTATCCCAATGCAATTGCCATATCCCGATATCCCAGATACGACCCCGTTGAAAAGATAACGATTACGAGATTCAGATATGGGTCCAAATCTGAGTGAATTCAGTAAAGCTATGGGCCGTGCTCCCATAGCAATAATATCTCGAACTATTCCTCCCACTCCAGTAGCCGCGCCTTCATAGGGCTCAATAGCAGATGGATGGTTATGCGATTCAATTTTGAAAACAACAGCCATGTCATCTCCAATATCTACAACTCCAGCATTTTCTTCACCTGCTGATACAAGTAGCCTTGGATTATTGGTATTAAACATTTGTATCAACGGCTTTGAATGTTTGTAGCCGCAGTGCTCACTCCACATAGAACCAAACATCCCTAGCTCCAGTTGGTTAGGTTCTCTGCCAAGACGTTCAACTATAGCCTCGTATTCCTTCTCTGAAAGCGCCAAAGCCTCTAAATCTTGCTTGGAAACAACCATATCTAATCCCTATCCTATAAAATGTAGCGATTATCCGAGATGAACGATCCAAATATTCCTGATTATAAAACATTCACCTTTTAAATACTTAACATAACACCAGTCTGAATCCTACATAATCAGCATAGATATTGTAACAGGAATATTCATTCAGATTTGGGTGAAACTAGATACACTATGCCTCGTAACCAAATGCAATCAAAATGACTCCAGATACAACGAGCACTGCTCCTAAAACGTTCCTTAGTGTTACTCGTTCTAGTCTCTTAAGAAAAAAATGACTTATCACAATAGCCATTAATGGATATGTACCTGAAACAGAAGTCACCAGTGCAACTGGCCAATTAGATAGTGCAACGTGGAAAAAAATCACTCCCCACAAACCTGCTAAGCCCGCTAAACCCATAAGTAATATAGCGCTCAAGGGAGCCTTTATTAGGTCAATATAAGCCCTTCGATTTAGCAGTAAGGACATTATCAAAGTACCAAAAAACAACCCTAAAGCTGCAGCTGTCAGAGGTGATACCATATCGCTAACAACCTTCTTAGTAACCACTGCTACCATGCCATAACTTAACGAAGAAATTAAGGCTGCTAAATAACCCCGTTTTATATTAGTATTAATCACTCTTCTGACAGGATAAGAGCAATTCCAATTACGATGACTACTGCACCAATAAAAATTTTGATATTTATCATCTCTCCCAAAAATGCAACTGCTAGAGCTGTACCGAACAAAGGTGATGTTGCAACTACTGTACTGGCTTTCGACACCCCGGCAAATCTTACCCCAAGGTAATTGAAAAGTCGGCCTAGTGGGAAATTAAAAAGTCCAACAAAAAATAACCATAGCAATTTCTCTCCATTTAATGAGGAAACATCTGAAGGTTTTACTATCAATAGAATGATCATTGCTCCCAGGGTGCTAAAGAAAAGGGAAATCAATGTGCCTGAAGTAGTACTTATATGCTGCAAACCCAATCTAGCAAACACAGCTGTCAAAGCAAAACCTAGGCCGGCTAGTAAAGAAAGTGAAATCCCTATCAAATCTTGTTTGCTAAATTAGACATCAATATCGACTCAAAGATAGTTCGACCATCAATCCCACCAACAATCTCTTCACAACAACGTTCCGGGTGTGGCATCATGCCTAGTACATTACCCTCCGCATTTGTTATACCGGCAATGTTGTTCAATGAACCGTTAGGATTAGCTGATTTCGTAACTTCACCATCTTCATCACAATAGCGAAAAAGGACACGTCCATTTTCTTCTAGTTCGCTGATAGTCGAATCATCTGCATAGTAATTACCTTCACCATGGGATATTGGTATCTGCAAAACCTGGCCAGAAAGAGCTTTTGTTGTATATGGTGAAGCCGTTGACTCAACCCTTAGATTAACCCATTTACAACGGAATTGCAGATGGCTATTTCGTATCAAAACCCCGGGTAAGAGACCGGATTCACACAACACCTGGAATCCATTACAAATTCCATACACTAACCCGCCATCTTTAGCAAATTCATCAACCGAATTCATTATCGGCGAAAATCTAGCTATCGCTCCAGCTCTAAGATAATCACCATACGAAAATCCTCCTGGTAAAATTACGCAGTCAAATCTGGACAGATCAGTTTCTTTGTGCCAAACATATTCGACGGGTTGTTTTAACACTTGACTTATCACGTGGAAACAATCCACATCACTCCATGTTCCAGGGAACACTATGACTCCAAACCTCATTTGATCTACCTCAAATCTATTGATAATAGTACGATTAAACAGAATTAAGTAATTGCATTACTATACTACTTACAGTCTTACCCTCAGCCCTACCCTTAAGTTCAGGCATTACAGTAGACATTACCTTTCCCATATCTTTAGGGCCAGTTAACTCAAAACCTTCAATTGCTTTAAGAACAATTTTGCAAACCTCATCTTCGGTAAGCTGTTTGGGAAGATATTCAAGAATCACATCAAGTTCTGCTTTTTCTTTTGCAACAAGTTCTGGCCTGTTACCTTGTTCAAATGCTTCTATGCTATCTCTTCTTTGTTGAGCCTGTTTTCCAAGTACATCAATTACCGATTCGTCATCCAGAGTTTGCTTTCTCTCAATTTCTCTATCATGAATGACAGAACGAACAAATCTTATTACGTTCTTTCTCACTTTGTCCCGTTCAATCATGGCTTTTTTCAGGTCGTCTTGGAGTCGGTTTTGTAAACTCATTTATTTCCCTTTCACAGCATTTAAAGTCTCCATTTCAAGCCTTTTAATCGCAATCTCGATAAGTTCCGTTACCCTATCAGATCCGAGGATTTCCAATGTCTCAAATAGTGGAGGGGCAACTTTTAAACCGGTTATTGCAACCCGTAATGTACCTAACAGTTGACCTACTTTTATCCCCAAATGGTCAGCTAAATCTCTAAGATCATTTTCAATCGTACTATTTTGAAAAGAGTTCGATTCTCTAAGTTTTTTTAGCGACATTTGAAGTGAATATTTAGTACTATCAATATCCATATTTTTTTGTATAAGTTCATCGGTTTTATATTCTATATCTTCTTTAAAAAAGAAAGATATTAGAGAAGCAGCATCTCTTAAAGTCTTAAGTCTTTCCTGTATTAAAGGAACGATCTTGATCAATCGATCCTTGTCCAGAGTGGAAGGTAGCAATTCAGTTGGAAAATCTCTCCAATAATCTAGTAATTTTCCAGCTAAGATATCTGCAGGGGTGTTACGAATATAATACCCGTTCATCCATTCAAGCTTTTGCCCGTCAAAAATTGCCCCTGACTTTGAAACTCTTTCAAGAGAAAAACTATTAAACATCTGTTTCGTAGACATAATCTCAGTCTTATCATCTACAGACCAACCTAATAAAGCCAAAAAGTTAACTAGTGTCTCAGGTAAATATCCCATCTCGCGATATTCGTTTACAGAGGTAGCTCCGTGTCTCTTGCTTAATTTTGATCTGTCTGGTGCCAATATTTGAGGAAAATGTGCGAATAGTGGGGGTTGCCAACCCAAAGATTCATATATTTTTAAGTGCCTAGGCGTACTAGAAAGCCATTCCTCAGCTCGAAAAACATGTGATATAGACATATAGTGGTCATCAATAACATTCGCCAGATGATAAGTTGGAAACCCATCTGACTTAAGCATAACAAAATCATCAATCAATCCATTATCAAAGGTTACTACCCCTCTAATTAGATCATCAAGCTTGGTCTCCCCTTCAAAAGGCATAGCAAACCTGACAACATGTGCAATAGAACTGCTTTCTAAACGTTTTTGTTCAGCGTCATCTATAAACCTACAATGGCGATCATAACCTGAACGTTGTTTACGAACCTTTTCAAGGCGTTCGGGAGTGCAATAACATTTATATGCTACGCCCTTTTCAATTAAATCATCTGATGCATTACGATATAAAGCCAGTCTTTCTGATTGGTAATATGGCCCATTTGGACCACCCACATCCGGACCTTCATCCCATTCAATACCTAACCAGCGCAACGATTCAAGTAGTTCGTCTATAGAACCTTCCACAAGTCTGGCTCTATCTGTATCCTCTACCCTAATAATGAAAGATCCGTCATTACCTCTGGCGAAAAGCCAGTCGAAGATTGCTGTCCTTATATTACCAACATGAGGAGATCCAGTTGGACTGGGAGCAAACCTCACGCAAACTCTATCAGTCATAAATCAGAAACCTCCAGATAAAAATTCTAGCACGTTATTTATTTTAATCTCTAATATATTCGATATCCGACATATTCGAATAGCTTAGATAGACCAAATTAAGACATCTGTTAAATTTAGATTTATGAGTTGAATCCAATTCCTTAACTATCTATTGAATCCACAAATGACTCCAGGTCATTAGGTAACTGGGAACAAAATTCAAGCTTCCTGTTCTTAACCGGATGATCAAAAGACAGATAACAAGCATGCAAAAAATGACGATTAAACCCTTTCACACTTGTACCATATATAGAATCACCAACTACAGGGTATCCACTAGAAGCTAAATGGACTCTTATTTGGTGTGTACGTCCTGTTTCAGGTATAACTTCAAGCAATGCATATTGATCTATCTTTTTAATTGTCTGGTAAAAAGTCTTGGCATATCTTCCTGTAGTTACAATTGCCATTTTTTTCCTACTTGTAGGATGTCTGGCAATAGGTCCTTCAATTACAGCCCTAGCAGGTAGGGGTATCCCATCTACAAGGCTTAAATATTTTTTAGTTACAGTTCGATCCTTGAATTGTGCAGAAAGTTTAGAGTGAGACATCTCATCTTTAGCTATCACCATCAAGCCGGATGTATCTTTATCAAGACGATGAACTATACCAGGACGTATTTCACCTCCTATTGCTTTAAAATCAGAAACCAAGTCTAATACAGCATTCACTAGGGTACCGTCTGGGTGTCCGGGACCTGGATGTGTTGTTAAACCTGATGGCTTATTTAGAACTATAATACTTGCATCTTCATAAACTATATCGATATCGATAGGCTGAGCACGTAAAGTGGGCTCTATCGGTGGAGGGATCACTATCGTAACAAATTCACCGAAGTTAAGTCTCGTGGATGGTTTTACTGACTTACCGTTCACCTTGACATAGCCATTGAGAACTAAGGACTGTATACGTGATCTAGACAGGTCAGGGCACGACAGTGTCAGGAACACATCCACCCTTTGTCCATCAACATTAGCCTCTAATTTCTGAGAAGGCATCTGATTCCTCTGTTGGTCCTAGTTTATTACTTGAATCATTTTTATTATTTTCGTCAATATTCTTTGTTTTCGAATTATTGGATGAACCAAGGAACATGACAAACACAAGTATACTTATCCCAACAACTATTGAAGAATCTGCAACATTAAATATTGGCCACCAACCTACGTCTATAAAATCCACTACAGAACCCAATCGAATCCTATCAAGAAGATTGCCAAATGCTCCGCCTAATTGCAATCCTATTGCAGTCCGTAGAAGATATCCAGTCCCACCCTGTGACTTGTAGAAGTAGTATATGAACCCTATAGCAAATATTGAAGCGACTATTAAAATAGATGTCTGATTAGGAAATAGACCAAAAGCTGTACCAGAATTTGTTCCATAAGTAATCCGCACCAAACCATCTTGAGGCCATGATTCATATAAATCTAGACGTGATTTGACCAGGAATTTGGTAAGTTGATCAACTACAAAAACAGCGAGCATGGTAAAAATAGTTAATTGATCGCTATACCAGCGCAATTTCCGCTGATCTGTACTAGAGTTTAATTCTGTCACCTGTGTACCTTGCCTTCTACTTATTTAGACAAATCTATCATGTAGTCGTACATCTGATTTGTGCACTAACCCAAAATAATCAAAAAAGAACAATCATAACGACAACGTAACATGTTGACACAAATCCTATCAAGACAAATTTATGCCCTAATAGATTTGCCAAATCTGTAATCAACACATATACTTACATGTAATTGAATACCGATACAAATATTAGAGGAGATTTAGATGACTTCTTCAAAATTTTCCTGTGTTAAATGTGGAAAAACTGATTATAAGACTGGGGAGATACGTACAACTGGTTCGGGGCTTTCTAGATTCTTAAATCTACAAAACCAGAAATTTACTGCTATGTCTTGTACAGACTGTGGTTATACAGAACTTTACCTTACAGACGGAGCTGGAGTTGGAAATATCCTGGACCTCCTATCAGGGTAAGAATTAAGTTTTGTTTGAGCTGAGGGGCAATTTAATTTTATTGTTATAGGAAATTGATATGAAAAACAAGCATCAAGATGACTCTAATATAAATCGTATGTCTGAAGGAATAGACATAATTATTGATGAAGCTAAGACAGCAGCGATAAATGCATATAAAGTATCTGGGGCCGAGTCTATGAAGGACGGAATAAAAGGGACGTTAAAAACGGCCCTTTCAGCCAGGGCTAATGTGGTAATGGTACGTGTTAACAAAGACAGCTTACATAAAATTGACGAACTAGTAGATTCCGGAATAGTAAATAGTAGATCAGAAGCAGCAGCATTTCTTATTAAAGAAGGTATATCATCACAATCGAAATTATTTAATAAAATTAGTGAAACTACTCAAATAATAAGAAAAGCAAAAGAGGATTTGAAAGATATTCTCAACTAATACAAATACTACTGGTCATAAGAGCAATCTCATTTGTCTTTTTTTGCCAAATCCGGCGTGAAACACATCGATAATAGTCTCGTCAAAAATCAATGCTATAATCCCTAAATTCATAAACAACAATAAGGATATCCTGTTGATTAATCAGTATAAATTAGAATGCTGGGAATGTGGGACCCAACATGATGCCGACATGAGTAAACTGCAATGCGAATCATGCAGTCAACCTCTAATTGTCCGGTATCTAAATACCAATAATCATAAAATTATCCCTGCAACTATTGATAGATATAGCATGCAAATGCCATTTCAGAAACCAGATCAAAAGATAACTCTTGGTGAAGGTTTAACACCTGTAATCCAATTAAATAAACTTGCAAAAGACTTATGCTTACAGAATATCGATGCGAAATTGGAATACATGAATCCTACTGGATCATATAAAGATAGAGGTGTCGCATCAATGATAACTATGGCTAAGGAATTCAACATATCTGAGGTGGTAGAAGACTCATCAGGTAACGCTGGAGCATCTGTGTCCGCTTACTCTGCAGCTGCAAATATTAAGGCACATATATTTGCCCCAGAAACAGCTCCAACAGCAAAAATAAGACAAATAAAGGTATATGGGTCTACGGTTCATTCAATTAAAGGGGCAAGAGACCACACTACCGCGAAAGCTATAGAATTCCAAAAACAAAATCACTTGGTTTATTTATCACATTCATTGAGTCCTTTTTTTTTAGAAGGTACAAAGTCTTTCGCAATGGAAGTAGCACTTGCATATCCCCAAAATCTCCCGGAGCATATAATATTCCCGGTAGGTAACGGAGGATTATATTTAGGCGCATGGATAGGGTTTAGCGAACTAAAAGCAAACGGTTTAATTGATAAAATCCCAAGGTTGCATGCTGTTCAATCATCACAGGTAATGCCAATAGCATCTGCATTTAATAATATCACTTGGGATACCCAAAATGCCGGGACTACAATCGCTGGAGGAATCTCAGTTGCCTACCCCTCAAGAGGCAAACAGGTTATCGATGCACTGGTCAAATCCAACGGTAAAGCAACTACGTGTAATGATAATCAAATTTCTAAAATGCAACGTATACTAGCCCAAGATGAAGGCATTTTCCTGGAACCAACCTCAGCATCTGCGTTTATAGGTATCAAAAATTTAATTTCAGACGGAACAATTAAAACTCAAGACACAATATTAGTACCTGTAACAGGATTCGGCCTAAAAGACAAAGTCAGTTTCATCTGAAACATGTAGTTAATTACAAACTTACAGATTCAAATGCTTTGCGAAACCCTGCAATTGAATTCTCTAAAGTAGAGTCATTCACACAATATGACAATCTAAAATACCCTGGAGCTCCAAACCCGGTTCCAGGGACTACCAAAACCAGATTCTTACGAAGCTCATCTACAAACCTAACGTCATCTTCCAACGGAGATTTCGGAAACATGTAAAATGCTCCACCTGGCTTGGTAATAGAATATCCGATCGATGTCAATTCCCTGAATAAAAAATCCCTCTTTTTTTGGTAAAACTCTACATCCACTGTTACATGCTGTAGATATTTTACTAAATGCTGCATTAATGCCGGTGCATTTACAAAGCCAAGTGTACGGTTACAAAAAGTAAGACCCTCCATAACAGTTTTTACATCGTCACAAAAAGGATTAACTGCTATGAATCCAATACGTTCTCCTGGAATTGCTAGATCTTTTGAATGAGATGTGACAACTATACTTGACCGGTGATGTGGAAAAATTTGTGGGTAAATTGCTCCATCAAACAAAATTTTCCTGTATGGCTCATCACTTACTAAACAAATTTTTATGCCAAGTTCTTGTTCTTTTAGGCGTATTATTTGACCTATTCTTGAAAGTATTTCTTCACTGTATACGATACCTGTTGGGTTTCCCGGAGAACTAACCAATACAATTTTGGTGCGTTGACTGATAGTGTTTTCAAACACATCCAAATTTGGAATAAAACCTTCTATAAAAGGAACAGATTTACATACTCCACCATGGTTATCTGCATAGAACATATACTCCACAAAATATGGTTCAAATATAATCACTTCGTCTCCAGGATTAAGTAAAGTTTTCATAACCACGTTTAGTGCCCCTCCGGCACCACAAGTCATCAAAATGTGATCACAAGTAAATTCTAAACCTGTTTCAAGTGAAAGCTGAGAAGCAACTGAGGTTCTGGTCTCAATATAACCTGAATTTGGCATATATCGATGCATTCCAGGCTCAGGATTATTAGCTAAAAGTGTGAGTCTTTCAAAAAACTCGACAGGTGGATCTAATTCTGGGTTTCCGAGGGAAAGATCAAAAACATTTTCTTCTCCATATTCCTGTTTTAAAGCAATACCTTCTTCAAACATTTTACGTATCCAAGAACCTTTGTCCATGAAATCCATAACTTTTTTTGAAACAACCATTTTAGTTCTCTCTTTTAGATTTAATTTGTTGTACTATAAAATATTTATCAAAAGGAAAAGAATGCAGGAGTATAGGTTTCTCCTTGACAGCATACCTTACCTTTAATACGCTAAATATATAATGGGGCCCGTAGCTCAGTGGTAGAGCGGTCGGCTCATAACCGATTGGTCGTAGGTTC
>CAYFFO010000042.1:0-13472 GCA_964342485.1 uncultured Dehalococcoidia bacterium | reverse complement strand
CATAGTCCCCTACAGAATGTTGTCTAACAGCAGAGTATATTCCTACCGGAATTGCTAATGTCCACGTAACAATTATTGTGAATCCGGTTAGCGATATTGTTGTCCATATCCTTGGGCCAACGATATCTTTTACAGGTTGCTGGCAGCTTAGTCCGGAACTAAGACCACAAAAGGATAGTCCAAGGTCTCCATGCCTGAACATTCTCCACATCCAGTTGCCATACCTCTGCCAAATTGGTTTATCTAAATTTAAGTATTTCCTGTAGGTGTCCAGTAGTTCCATAGCGTGAGCTTCTAGTACCCCAGCAGACCTTGCATAGCGTTTGGAAGCCAAGTCACCTTCGGGTAATTCTATGATGCCAAAAGATAGTACAGAAATTGCCCAGACCGTAAATAATGATAGAAGTAGTCGTCTTACTATATATCCAAGCATTTTAGTTCACCATCGCACGGCATCTAAATAAATCTATGTCCCTTATATTACATATTACATTTTTGGCGATGTAGCAGGTTTTGTTGGTCATTATAGCCCAGTTGCTCTTAAATGGTATTTTAAGATGGGTTATAGATGTAATTGTTGGTATCTGTATCCTGCAAGTGAGTGTGATAATATGCCTACCTTAAATAATAGCTATATACAGAAGGTTTCAGAAAGCATGTTATTCATTCCTCGAGGATAAATCATGGCAAACAATAATATTATCGGTACATGGAGATTAGTTTCATATTTCTATATAGATAAAAACGGTGAAACGGGATACCCTTTGGGCCCCAATCCTAAAGGCTATATAACTTACACCGAAGATGGATATATGTCAGTATCAATGTCTGCCAGTGATCGTCCAAATCGATCCACCGATGATTTACTTGATGGTACAGATGAGGAAAAAATAGCAGAAGCAGCGACCTATATCAGTTACTGCGGGAAATATGACCTCTATGACGATAGAGTAGTTCATAAGATAGAGGTTGCCCTGTTTCCAAACAGGGTGGGTACTTCTCAAACACGCTACTATAAGTTTGAGGATGACAAAGTGATTTTAACAACTCCCCCTATATCTATTCACAACATGCCACAGGTCTGCACGATAGTTTGGGAACGAGCATAGAATTAGAGATGAATAGACGACTTAGTTCCAAGACAGTTATCGGAGCTGGCCTTATGGGTCATGGTATAGCGCAGATATTTGCCAGCCGTCCGGGCGTTGTTCGTCTTTATGACATTTCAGACGAAACTCTTGAAATTGCTTTAAATCGGATTAGATCCAGTTTAAAAATGTTTGCAAGGCATGGTTTAATTGCCGATGGCGAAGTTGAAACTTGTATGGATCGGTTATATCCAACAACTGTTCTAGAAGAAGCTGTTGTAGATGCCTCATTTGTGGTGGAGGCGGCACCGGAAGAACTTTCTACCAAACAGGAACTTTTTGAGATTATTGACAAATTAGCACCTGATGATGCAATTCTTGCCACTAACACATCTGGTTTCCGTATAGAGGATGTTTCGAAAAAGGTGTGTTATAAAGAGAGGGTTGTTGGTTCACATTTCTTTCTGCCAGCACAGGTTATTCCTTTAATAGAGGTATCACGAGGTCCATTGACCAGCGACAGAACTATGGATATTACAATTGAACTTTGGAAATCATTTGGTAAGGAGCCGGTACGCCTTGAATATGATGTGCCTGGTTATATTGCAAATCGGCTGCAGGGAGCAATTGTTAGAGAGGCAACAAGTTTATTGAGTAAAGGTATCGCTACAGCAGAGGATATTGATAGAGCTGTACGGATGAGTTTTGGACTCCGGTATCTCGTTTCTGGACCATTGGAACAGCGTGACCTGGGCGGATTAGATCTACACGTGAAACTAGGAACAGCACTCTGGCCGACTCTAGATGTTAGTCCGGGTCCACATCAATTTGTTAAAGATATGGTGAGTGAAGGGAAACTTGGTCTAAAAACAGGTCAAGGATTTATAGACTGGTCTGGACTAGACCCAGAAGAAGTTCGTGAAGAAAAGACTGAAGCACTTATCAAGCTTATGTCAAAAATCAAGGAACAAGATTAACTTTCCAATCTGATTTTACTATGTGAAGTGGAGGGTTGCCGATGGATATACAGGAACTCCAACAAATTGCTGAGAGTTCGATGACCGAAAACCACATTAATTTTGTAAATCGTGGCGCATATAACAACTGGACGCGTGATCGTAATCGTACCAAGCTTGATGAGATATCGATAAATCCACGTCTACTCAGAGATATTACAGGAAGGGATATTTCCACAACTGTACAAGGTGAAACAATAAGTTTCCCGGTAATGTGTGCTCCTGCTGGAGGACAGTGCGCCTCTCACCCTGATGGTGAACTCGCGACAGCGCGAGCTGCAGGACGTGCCGGTACCTTAATGGTCCTTCCTGTAGGTTCTGGATACATTATTGAGCAAGTGTCCGAAGTAGCAACTGGTCCAATATGGTTCCAGCATATACATTACAGTGACGGAATTACTGAAGAATTTCTTCCTAGACTCAAACCTGCAGGGTATTCTGCTGTAGTTCTTACAGTCGATGCTATTGGCCCCTTCAACTTAGATAAAGCTATACCGACCCGTCATGGTTCAATCGAAGGTAAAATGTTTGCTAGTTTAGAAGGACATGATGAACTTCTAGATAAGAACGGATCTGTCCAATGGGAACCTCCCAATATCACATGGCAGCGTCTCAAGTGGATAAAAACTCTTTCTGATGGCCTGCCACTTATTATTAAAGGTATTAGGAATGCGGAAGATGCTTTGCTTTGTGCAGAGTATGATGTTGATGGAGTTGTAGTTTCTAACCATGGAGGAAGACAATTTGATGGAGGGAGGTCTTCTATTGAGATATTACCTGAGGTCGTAAATGCTATTGGAGATTACCTGGAGGTATATTTTGATTCAGGAGTCAGATCGGGCCTGGATGTTTTCAAGGCTCTTGCAATGGGAGCACGGGCAGCGTTTATTGGACGGCCAATTCATTGGGGACTAGCCTATGATGGTGAGGCGGGTGTTTCACTAGCTCTGGAGATACTTCGCTCAGAGTTTGACAAGATATTTGCATTTAGCGGATGCCGGGATGTTGCTGAAGTCAACAGAGATTACGTAAAGCTTATTTAATATAAATAAGCTTTACTTGAACAAAACATTTGGAAGTTAAATTGACTTATACCCAATGTTTATATAATGTTTCAAAACTATGACAAACTATCTCGTTCGCCGTTTTGTTCTTGCTTTTTTCACCATATGGGCAATCTCTCTACTGTCATTTTTTATAATACAATTGCCCGAGAATACCGTTTTAGAGCAGTTCATAGAACTGGCGAAACAGGGTGAGCTTGGTGGTGGTGATTCAGAGGAACAGGAAAAGCGTCTCAAAGAATATATGGGTATCGATAAACCTATACACATTCGCTATATTGATTGGGTCTGGCCTATGATTAGACACGGTGAACTTGGTCTGTCATTTGAGATATTTAATTTTTTCCATGAAAGAACCGTTAAGGAAATGATTGGAGATCGTATTTTTACTACGATAGCTTTAACCCTGTTCACTGCTTTAATCACCTGGACTTTATCCATTCCAATTGGAATCTACTCTGCAGTTCGTCAGCATTCTATAGGTGACTACGTATTTACCTTTATTGGATTTACTGGCCTTGCGGTACCAGATTTTCTTTTGGGATTACTGCTGATGTATTTTGCCTACGCGTATTTTGAACAAAGCGTAGGTGGTCTACTTTCAGCTGATTTTCTTGAAGTAGCATGGTTTTCCGACGGAAGTCCAAACTGGGCAAAGGTTAAGGATTTAATAGATCATCTCTGGATTCCTGCAATCGTACTTGGTACTTCCGGAACAGCTAGCTTGATACGTGTGATGCGTAACAACCTGCTTGATGAATTAAACAAACCGTACGTGATTACCGCTGTAGCCAAGGGTCTTTCGCCCTGGCGTGTAATACTTAAATATCCGGTAAGGGTTGCCATCAATCCTCTAGTAAGTACCGTCGGATACCTGCTGCCTGCCCTTATAAGTGGGAGCATTATTGTATCTGAGGTTCTCAGTTTGCCAACTCTTGGTCCAACGCTGCTAAAGGCAATTTTACGAACTGATATGCACCTGGCTGCATTCATAATTCTCATGATGGGAGTTCTTACCGTGGTAGGTACCCTTCTGTCAGATATTCTTCTTGGAATTATCGACCCCAGAATCAAACTGGTTTCAAGATCAGAGTAGACTCCACAACACGTCTGAGTAGTAAAATGTAAAGATGGCAGTTTTTCTAGATAGAAATATTAAAGACAAGTATTTTAGCCCTAGAAGTTTACTCCTCCTGGTGAATATTGTTGCAATTCTATTTATTGCATGTGAAAGTGCATTGGAATCTTACAATATGGGCGTAGAGTATGAGAATATCGGGGAGTATAAGAAGGCAAGTGAACAATATACAAAAGCGATAAAGATTGATCCAGACTTTTTTCAAGCCTATAAGAACAGGGGGGTAGTCTATTTAAACCTTGGCCAATTTGAGCTTGCTATAAAGGACTATGATGAATTTATAAAATTGGTTCCTGAAGATGCAGGAGCTTACTGGAATAGAGGTGTTGCGTACAAAGGACTAGGAAATGATATTGAAGCTGAGCGGGATTTCAAAAAATCGATAGAATTGGGATATAGACCCTAACAAAGCTATATGCTTTGGGCAGATTTAACAACTGATATAATTGTTATCTGCAGGGTCAAATGTGTTTATAATCGGAATTTTAAAAATGTAGAGGGTTTATGAATAATATCCATATTTCAATAGTCTTTATAGTGCTAATAATATTTTCTTTGGGTTGCGGTAGTGATCCAATTAAACCAGAGATTGATCCAAAATCACGTATGGGGATTCTTAAAATTGATATGAGTGATTTTAAATTTAATCCCGACCGCATTGATTTGGAGTCCGGGATGAAGGTTCGCATAGTTTTATCGAATAATTCGACTACCAATAATCACAGTCTTTCGATCGGTTATGGCCTGATAAAACAAGGTGGTGCATCGACCGGATTTAAAAATGATCTATTTGATAATGTTGAGGTAATTGTTACTGGTCCTGCCAAATTGATTAGACCCGGTAATGCATTAATTATCCGTGATGCTGAAGGTGATCTTGATGGTACTTCAGGTAGTTTTATGATTGTTAAATCTCCCGGAACTCAGCCTACAGAAATTGAATTTATAGTCCCGGAAAAACTTGGTGAATATGAATTAGGGTCATTTGAAAATGGTGGTAAAGATTATGAAGATGGCATGAAGGGTCTCATAAAAATATTCCCCAGGACTGATAAGCGAGAAACTTGGAATAGAATGCCAAGCCCTACACCAATCCCTAAGAAAAACTGACGTAACCTAGATAGCCATAGACTAATTTGTGTAAACGATTGTTTACAGGTTCACTTTTGATGGAGCAGATGTTTTTACCCAGCTTCTTAACGGAACGTCTTCTTCATCCTGAGTGATCCAGTGTTGCGATGATGGATGAAATTCTGGGTCATCACCCATCGGATTATTATTGGTTGCAAGTGCGCCAAGTAATTGACGACGAATTGGTGAACTACGAGATATTAACTCGGGGTCCTGTTGAGAGTAATCAGTTGGACGTAGCCACCTGTAATGATAACCAACATGCATTATCTTACGTGTTTTATTTGAAAGGTTTGGTCCTACGCAGTGCCATGTTGCAGTCCGCCAGAGTACGGCTGAGCCGGCAGGTAGTTTTAGTTCAACTGCTTCACTATCATTGACATTATTATCAATGTCACGCAATTCTTGAGGCTTTCTTTTATGACTTCCAGGTACCATCCATAAGTTACCTGAATTGGATTGGGTCAGATCTGAAAGTACATAAAAAGCTTTTATTTCCATAAATGGTAATAATCCGTCTAAGGAAGGTGCTTCTAGTAAATGGTCATCAGCCAGGTCAGGGTGCCATGTAATATTACGATATCCGGACTTGTTGTCTTCGCCTGTACCAGTCCCGATTTCTCCAGGTGTTACATTATTTGGGTACGGCGGACGGTAGTCTAAATGTGTAGTACGAATTTGGATATTCCAGCCGATCGCATCAACCACTAAAGGCAACATTTTTGGGTGGTCAATTAAATCTAAAAATGCTTCATCATGTGCCAGAGCGTTTCTTATGGCAAAGGGATCATCAGGACCAAGTCCCTTGGCTTTACGGATTTTGTTACCTACTTTGTCTATTGCCGATAATAGACGATCTAATTCATTCTGCGTGAAAAAATTCTCAAGTATTATGAATCCCTTGGTCTCAAAATCATATTTTTGCTGTTCTGTCATTGCCAAAGACATAAGATTTGTCTCCATTTCGAAATGTTCTATTGATATGAATTCTCTAAGAATTTCATATATTTATCAGGTAACGGAAATCGATCCTACAGTGAAAAATATGCTTGGTCAAATTTGTATGTATGGAAATTGTTCGAGTGATTGCAGGCACTAATAAATGAATTCTAAATTTGAATATTGAAGACCTATGAAATTTGTTGTAGTAAAATCATTGTATTATGGTAGTAAATCTTAGATATCTGTTATTTATTGGTATTTCTTTCTGCGTTTTAGGTTCTATTTCATGTAGTGGGGAAAAAGAAATAGATAGCAAAGCTTCAACCGCTGTTTCTCTGGGTATTGAAAAACAGGAAACCAAGCAAACCTCTGATACTAAAGAACAGGTAGTTGCCGAATGGAAATCAGAGGCAACTGTAAGAGCTAAAGCTCAGTCTCAGACTGAAAAAGATACTAACAGCACCACTGTAGATTCTATTAAACCCGCCAGTAATCAAAGCGAATTGTTAACTAATTTATCTAATTGGCATGAAAAATGGGAAAATACTCCTTCTATGAACGCACAGGAAAATTTAATAGGTGAGTTGCTGAGTATCGTAGAGCCTTACATGCAGCCTGAAAACATTATTAGGCCAGCTACTTTAGGCTTAAAGATAGATACGTATATTGGTACTCATATGTTGTTCAGTTTGTTAAGGAAGAATATAACTCTTAGGTCTCGAATGTTTGCAACAACTATGGGACTCGGGGATTCTATGGAAGGCGTGTGCGATTTACCTGATAAGGCCAATGTTCCTGAAGTTTTACAAAGAGAATTAACCTTACTTAATCTGGAATGTGGTACTACTGTAATGTTTAGCGATCATTTGTTACAGGTTAGGAAACTATCTGGTGAAACCTGGTTGAAGGATGTGTCATCACTCAATACAGGATCGAATGAAGACAGGATTAGCGAAGAAGTATCAGAATTGCTTTCGTTAATTGCAACGTGGCATTTAAATTGGAAGGACATATCTCAATTCAGTGTTCAGGAAGATATGATAACCAAATTATTAGACATAGTTGGTTCACCAGAAGATATATTGGATGAGCCACTGGCTTCGGAAATCCAGAGTTATTTTGGTAACCATCTTTTATTTACAGAGGTAAGTTCAGATCAGAGATACAGGGCTTATGCATTTGCATCTGAATCGGGGTTGGGTGAATCAATGAGAGGGCCTTGCGACTTGCCTGCTAAAGAAGCTGTTTCTGAAGAACTGCAGACCAAACTTTCAATACTTGGGCACCAGTGTAATACCGTTCAATTGTTTAACAGGCATGTATTCAATGTGAGGAAATTTGCCGAAGATACATGGTTGAAGTCAAACTTACAAGCAGCTCCAGGTAATTAACTAGCATTAGATCTTAATATATCTTTATTTAAGTTTCATTGTAATGGGATAGTGTGAAAATTTGCATACTAGTTTAGTTTTTTATCCCAGAAAATAATAATAAAATATAAAACTGGAAAGGAAATACAAGATGGCGGATATGTTTGCACTTTGGGCTCAAGGGGACGGTCTTTCCCCGGCATTTCCAGAGGATGAAAAAAAAACTAGAGAATACGTTCAGCACTGCGTTGATCATGGTGTAACCCGACTTATACCTGGAGGCAATCCCCCATTATTAGTTCAGATAGCACATGAAAATGGCTTGGAAGTAGATACTTATAGGGGTGTAAATACCTATGGTCTCTATCAAGCTTCTTATGAGATGTCAATGGAGTATGTATTGCCGTATCTTGGTGCTCCAGAAGCCAGAGAAACACTCGATAAGCATCGTCCAATGCACGCTATCCGTGAATATAACTTGAATATCCAAGATCCTTTCGCAATCAACAACCGTCAATTTTGGAATAAAACACAGGACGGAAGAATAGAGCCTCGTTACAACGAGAGAGTCAGTTTAAGCTTTGGATACCAAGAGGTACGAGAACACGAAGCTGACCTGTTTATCAATGCTCACAAAGAATCCAAAAGCGACGGAACGCAGCTAGAATTCGTACTAATGAATATGGACAATTCAGGGGTTAACAACTATGGATATGAAGATCCAATAGTTGAAACTTTTAAGGATCTATATTCTAAGGACCCTTTCCAAATTTCTAATGACGACCCAGATTGGTTACAACATCGCGCTGATTACACTACAGAATTCGTGAGAGAAATCAGGCAAAAACTTTCTACTGATTCGCCTGGAGCAAGATTAACCTCAACACTCATAGCCAGAGAGCCAAGTGAATACATTAAAGTATTTCAAGATTGGCCTAAATGGATCGATGAAAAATTAGTTGATGAGTTCTACATTTGGTTTAGAACCACCAACGATTTGAAAGAGGTACAGAGGCAAACTGAGCATACAGCAAATGTTATAGACGGACGGGTACCTTTCATTGTGGAATTATCTTGTTATCATCCCGGTAGCTTCCAAGAGCCAGATATCTTAATAGAGGCGGCCAGGATTGCAAGGGACAATGGAGCTGATGCGGTCGGGTTGTACCGGAGCCATGCAGTTGAACAACTTAATCTATGGCATGCCGTTGACGAAATCAGAAAACTTTAACCGATCCATTTTTGTATGAAACTGTTTAGCCCAGAGGTTATTTTTTAGAATACTCCTTGATTGACTCTATCCTTCTTGATAGTGGTGGATGTGAATAGTTAAGAGTTACATAAAGAGGATGCGGAGACAGGTTGGAAAGGTTTTTCTGCGCAAGTTTTTTTAATCCTGATATCAAGTTGATTTCATTAGTTGTAGTTGAAACAGCCCAGTAGTCGGCCTCATGTTCGTTTCTCCTAGAAATAGATTGCATAAACAAAGAAACAACCATCTCTATAGGGGTGAATAGAAATCCAAAAAAGACAATACTGGCGTATATTGAAGTATTTTTCATAAAGAATGCATCAAATAACATTTCAGATTCCAACATCAATGATAGTGCGAATAACAGGATACCTGTATGTATAATTCCCATGGAAATACCCAATAAAACGTGTTTTTTCTTGCTGTGTCCAACTTCATGTGCAATTACAGACACAATTTCTTTCGTATCCAATTGGTCGATCAAGGTGTCAAAAAGAGCGATGCGCTTAGTTTTACCGAATCCTGTAAAGAATGCGTTGGAATGAGCACTTCGTTTAGATCCATCAATCACATATATATTGTTGAATTTGAAATCCACCATCTTGGCATATTCAACAATAGCGTCCCGTAATTCCCCGGTTTCAAGCGGAGTGAATTTATTAAAAATTGGCATTATCCAGATAGGGCCGATTATTGAAATTACCAAAGAGGTTATTGAAATAAATATCCATACATAAAGCCAGGAATAATCACCTGTATACTCGAAAAAGTAAAGTATTGCGATTAAACAAGGTAGACCTATAACTAAAGATAGGACAATACTTTTTACGGTATCCAGAATATATGTTTTATAAGTAGTTTTATTGAATCCGAACCTTTCTTCTATTACAAAGGTCGAATACAGGCTTAAGGGTATATTTAAAATAAGTAGGGCTATGGAAATTATGCCTATAAATGCAACACCACTCCATATGTCGTTCCAGCCGAATTCAAGGACTCGTTCATCAATATAATTGAATCCCCCAGCAAACCAAAACACTAACAATAAAACTAACTTGATAGACCCGGTTAACAATCCGAATTTTGATTGGGCAAGTGTATATTCTTGTGAAGTTTTATATTCCGTATCATCGTATATATCGGCTAATGTTTCAGGTGGTTTTGTTTGCAATGACCTTAAGTTAAGGATTGTTGAAACTAGGCCTATAGCAAAATCTATCACCAATGCAATTAATATTATCCAGAATATGATATTCATTTTTGTCCTTGAATTTATATAAGTAAGAACTATGTAGTGTTGGTTAAATTTTTACATACTAACTATGAATGGAGCTTTATACCAGGTTATTAGTCTTTGTTGAACTACCTGTTTAAGTCTAACAAATTTGGTAGACTTTTGGAGATGGATATACAGCATTTTTGGGGATTAATTTTTGAATACTATATGCACATAAAGTCGGCTTAAGATACGATCACCTTCTTGAGATATTTCATCCTATTCAGCGCTACCAATATGTTTTTCTCGTGGACTAACTTTTCCCTTGACAACTTTTTAGAAATACCTAATTTTAGCTCAGAATTTGGTTTTTTGACCGAAAGTTGTGTATTGTATTTACACGACCAAAAAATTTAATGATTCTGGCTATTTACTTAGTATAAAATAATCGAAATTTAAGTTTAAGGACCTAAGGATACAGGCCTGTCTTTATGTATAAACAGAATTTTATAGGAGTTTGTTTTGGGAAACAAAAAAGCACTTAATATTGGCTCAGATAGACAGTTATTTGTTGACGAATTCTGGATCGACAAATCCAGCCGAATTAAACGTGAATTACATTCACCGGTATCCCAGGGGATAGGAATCCCTGGTGATAAGCCGTGGGATAAAGGAAACATATGGGCAGCAACGATAATAAACGATGATGGTAAGTACAAAGTTTGGTACCGCTGCGATACTGAACCAGAAACTGCGTTAACAAGAAGTGGAAATGGTACTGGTTATGCTGAAAGTGACGACGGACTCAACTGGGAAAAGCCTAATCTAGGCATATTTGAACTTAATGGCTCTAAAGACAATAACCTGGTTTGGATGGGTCCTGGCGCTAATTTAGCTCCATTCAAAGATCCTAATCCCGATATACCAGAGGATCAGAGATACAAAGCGGTTGTACGTACCAGTGATCTTTATGCTCTTTGTTCCCCTGACGGAATAAACTGGAAGCTGATGTACGATGAACCTTTAATGACTGATGGGCCATTTGATTCTCCTCAAGTGATTTTCTGGGATTATTGGAAAGATGAGTATGTGCTTTATGCCCGTGGAGTGGCAAATATTGATCCCAAAAATAAAGGTTTGTCTAAAGAAGAACTCAAAAAAATCCCTGAACATGAATTCCGTGGAGGGGTTAGATGGATACGTAGATCTACATCTAAGGATTTTAAAGAGTGGTCAAAATTAGAGAATATCGACGCAGGCCAGACTCCTTTTGAACATCTTTATACAAATGCTGCAATGCGATATGAACGAGCTCCAGGTACCTATTTAATGTTTCCAATGAGATATTTCCCGCAACGAACTCTTGACCCAGAATGGGAGTACAGCGAAGGATTAAGCGATGTAGCTTTTATGTCAAGTAGGGATGGTTTCCATTTTGACAGAAGCTTTATGGAAGCATATATACGTCCTGGTTTAGATAAAGATAATTGGCATGATAGGGCTGTATCAGTAAATCAGGGTATGATCTTCACATCCCCTTCCGAGATATCACTCTATGTAAATGAAAATATGCATTTGAGTACTCAGGCTCCTCGGCGATATACCCTTCGTACAGATGGATTCGTTTCGGTAAATGCAGGGTATGCAGGTGGTGAATTTATCACCCATCCCTTTATTTTTGATGGAAAGAGTATGGAACTAAACTATTCTACTTCTGCTGTTGGTACGGTTAAGGTAGAAATTCAAGATGAGAATGGACTGCCTATACCAGGGTATACCCTGGATGATTGCCCCGAAATGTTTGCTGATGAGATTGACGGAAAGGTAGTCTGGAAGAACGAAAGAGTTGTATCTGGACTTTCTGGTAAAGCCGTTCGATTACGATTTTACTTGAATGATGCAGATATATATTCTTTTAAATTCAATAATGATTATGCAGGTTAAAAACAGCATAACTTATAGATTCTAATAATTAGTTCTTAGCGTCGACCCAGTCTTTGGTCTTCAGCTTCAAGCCACTCAGGTACTTTCCGTGGCATCTTATCAGGCATACCCAATCCATTCTCTGCGCGCCAACGGACGAGAGGATGCTGTCTGTTTTGCTGTGGCAAATCTATACGTTTACCATAGGCTCCTGATTCAAAGATACCCATCATAGTTTCAATCACATGAAGTGCTTCAACTCCACTACATTCATGATCTCTGTTTTCATCAAGAGCATTAACATATTCTTCTACAAACCAGTAATCATCTTCCTCAGATTGGTTGGATTCGTTGTAAGAATCCGGAAATATTTTTTCGAGAGCTTCCCAGCTTGCAACATTACCTTCTGGTAATCTGTGTGGTTCTGAAAGGACCCATGCATTTGCATGGCCTTGGAGAAAAATTCTGCCTTCAGTACCAAAAAATTCCATCGTATGCCCGACCCGCTCACCACCAATTGTCGCCATTTCAGGGAAACGATGTTGGAGAAGGGTAGCTGTTACATTACCCTGTAAGTGTAGATTGGCTGTAATAAATTCGCCCGCAATGGTACCCATACCTGATGGAGAGGGTATTACGTCTTCTGGTGTTACGTGGCGTCCATCGGTGGATAATACTGAGTTGACACTTCTACAATGTCCCCCTAGTTTGAATATGGCGTTAAGAGTATGTGTACCTATATTCATTAGGCCGTAACCACCGTAGTATCCTTTACCGCTGCCACTTATATACCTAAGTTCTCCAATTTTTCCAGATTTATATGCAAGGTAAGTTGCTTTCATAGCTCCTCCGACTCTTCCCTGGTGGTGGACAGCGACTCGAGCACCTTTATCTTTTGCCTTGGCAATTATCTGATCTGCCTGTTCAAGGTCGATAGCCATTGGTTTCTCTACCTCTATATTCACTCCGTGTTCGAGAACCCTCATACACAGCTCGTAATGGAATTCCGTGCCTGTTGGAATGGCAACTATGTCGGGATTAGTTTCAGATATCATTAAGTCCAAGTCATCATATCTTGCGGTTATTCCTATAGAATTTCCCAATTTATCCCGCATATCTTTTTCTAAGTCGCAAAGACCTACAACTGATGTGCGAGGATGTTCATGATAGGCAAGTGCAGCAGCTTTTCCGCGGCCACCACACCCAAGGATTGCAACTCGATATATTTTCATTTCAGTTTCTCCATCTAGTAAATACGTTTTTAATCAGGAAATATACATGTTTTGTGTTTTTACAGCGTTATTCTACTGAAAACACTACGATTGGTATATA
>CAYFFO010000041.1:0-14091 GCA_964342485.1 uncultured Dehalococcoidia bacterium | reverse complement strand
TTGTGTAATGGTCTTCTGTAATACATTTGTTCCTGCTCCTTTGTAGTCTGTTAGGACCCTTAATTGTGTAACTGTAGGTTATATATTATTGAGATTTGTTGCTGATTTTGAGTAAATCAATTTGAGTTTTTATACTTTCAAGTAATCCTGGCTTGAAATTTAATAGGCCTTTATCAGAGATAGGGTTGTGGGTATCTACCATAGTAGCTGTTTCGTAGTAACAGTATCCGGAAAGCCTCTGGTCATCATAAGAAGCTTGCAGTTTTTCAGGTTCGCCTGCACCGTGGCCAACTTGTTTACTTAAGTGAACTGGGATATTCATGTTATTAGCATGTTTTAACATATTCCCGGCTACTTTATCATTGAGAATTTTGGCTACATCCCATCCTCTACACAACAGTGTAGCTTCATCAGCTATACCTGAGGTTATCCATTTTTGCCAATTGAAAATAATATTTCCTGGTCTAGTGCGCCAGCGAGATTGACATGCATCACTGCGAAATGATTCGGGCTCTAGGTTTACAGATAGTTTTTTACCATTCTTTGTAAGAAATTTCCTTATATCCATGAGAAACTGATCAAAAAATAATCCACGGATATTCCCAAGCTTTACGGGATCAAATCGAGATGTGCTTGGGTTAACCCCATATAAATTCTTATATTCTTTTACAATTGGTTCATTGAATCCATAAAGATCAGGAGTATTTGTCCATCCAGAATGATTAGATATTCTTACGTCTATACCATCAACTTTAGAGTTAACACATTTTTCAACCCAACTTTTCCAGTATTCACGTACTTCTGAATATCCTTCACATAGGGAACCTGATAAAAAGTTTTGTCGTCCGGTTGCAAATGCGATTACTCCATCCATATTCAGAGTGTCGCCTGTTTGTTGGTCTTGTAGAGATGAACTACTTACGGTTATAGGATTCTTGTTTGATACATCTAGGTGCACGATCTGATTTCCCAATCCGTTGTCATACTCCAAATCACCGGTTCGGAAGTTTCGTTGTGGTCTCCATAAGGCTTTATGGCTTCCTACAATGATAGGCAATGGATTGTCGTTAATATCGAAAACTTTGACCATCTCAAAAGCTGTGTTTGAAAATGTTCCATTCGAATCTTCAATATCTGTTGTTATAGCAATGAAGGGTGCTTTTAAGTTAAGGCCATATATATCAATTACTGAACAGGGCGTGCCTACACTAGTGACCAGATTACCATCCATGTCGAATACGTCCTGGTCGGAAATCCTAGTTGAATGTTTGAGAGTGAATTCTACATTTATTTTCTGGTATGAGTTATTATTGTGACTTGTCCAAATTTCTATGTTGTTCTCAGTTATTCGTATGGGTAATTCATCTTTCTGTCTTAATTGAATATGGCCTATGGAACTGTCCATAGAGGAAGGTGATAGGCCATATTCTCGACACTTCACCCGCATTTCAGGTCGGTTTTTAACCCATGAATCTACAAGGTAATTTCCAGCAATGCCTGGTAATACGGTGGGTTTAGTTTCATCGTTAGAATAGACTGGTAAGGTGTGACTACATCCTGCTTCATAGGGTTTAATAGTGGCAAAGAACTCCATTCCAAGATCGTGCGCCAATTTGACACCCAAGTCTATTGGGTCGCCTAGATTTAACAAAGAATTAGATATGAATTGGTTGTTGTTTGAAAAAACTTCCCACATACCTTGCTGGTAAAAATTCCAGTAAATTCGATTTGCACCCATCCAGTGCAATTTGCGTATCATGTCAGAAAGTATTTCATGATTGAATTCTATTGAAATACAATCGTCTGGAAAGTCAACTAAAGCTGAAACTAGAAAATTTCTATTATTCACGATCCTTCAATTTCCTGTACTCTAAGATATCTATTTAATTCATAGAAATATTTCTTTAAAAACCGATGTAAATATTCGTTCCCTAGAGGGTATTAAAATTCATTACGTACTTTAACTGATTGACCTGTACTTATTGACTCCCAGCAAGCTAGGCCGGTTGATACTACCTTAGCACCATCACGAACATCTACCCAAGGCTTAGTTCCATTGTTGATACAGTCAAGCATATGTTCCAGCATTACCACCATTTCAGTACCATGGCCTCTTTGTGTATTTGGAAATGTAAATTCGTATTCTCTCATAGGGATTATATTATCTGTATCTAGTCTCATTTTCCCATCTACAATGGAACCAAGAGTACCGTAAAGATTGAGTCCGTTCATGAGTAGAGTGGGTGGATGTACTACACCACATAGAGCTGCTACTCTGCCAATTTTCCCACTCTTAAATTTCAGATTGATTAAAAAGTTGTCTTCCTTGGGATATTCTCGTGCCACACCTCCACGTATTCCAAAGCAGTGAACTTCGTCGATATCACCCATAAACCATCGTAAAGCGTCGATTGGATGACAAGCACCGCCAAGTAGTATGTCTTGTGGCATCTGTGTTCTCCATGGAGTTTGAGAGTACACAGGACGAAGGTCATGTATATACGTTGCTTCTCCCAGAAATAGGTCTCCAATCGCTCCAGATTGACACAGCCTCTTGGCTTCCATATGTTTTGCATCTCCGCGCATTGTTTGTGTGACAAGTAAAACTAAACCAGTACGATCAACAGCTTCTACTATTTTTTCTATTTCCGGAATGGAATAGACCATTGATTTAGTTACCATTACATGTTTACCGTTTTCAAGTGCGCTTAATATCTGATCAGCATGTATAGGTCCTGGCGAATATATTCCGACCATATCTACATCTTTACTTTTTACTAGGTCATTGTAATTAGTAAAAGTGTTCTTAATTCCATATTCTTTTGATACAGCAGAAAGCCTTGATTGATTTATGTCACAGATGGCGGTGGTTTGAACCTGGGATGCAAGCTGTTTAGAACAACCTGCATCTATTAGAGTTTTCCCGTGACCTATTCCTATTAATCCAAGTCTAATCATTTTGTCTGTACCTCTTTAGTTTCATCTATATTGGATAGTATTTTGGACCATCGTTCAACCTGATTATCTGCAATAATTTCTGGTTTGAATCCGAGACTAAGATAAGTTCTTATAGCAGGGGTTCTCCAGTCATCTGTGTTTAAATAGGTTTCAGCGTAATTCATCTTTTTTGCGAACAGCAATACCGAGAGTACTGTTTGATATCCCAATCCTTTACCTTGATGTTCAGGAGAAACTGCTACCCATCCTACTTCTGATCGAGGTTCTTCTTCTGATGGCGAAATGGTGCAAGCAGTAGCAATAGGTCTATTTTTAAAAATAATTATAGTTGTTCCCTCTGGATTAATCGGTCGAGGACGGTCAAGCCAATTGTTCGCTTTTTCGTGATCCCATACTCCGAGTTGGGCAGTAGAATTTAACACTTCTATCCATTCCATTTCAGTTCTTTTCGCTAAATCGGATTTTATATATCCATTTGGGAGATTAAGTTCAGGGAGATGGTCATAGTTACTGATAACCATTCTAAGCTGTGGTTTTTTTTCAGGCATAGTATTCGGATTAGGATTATTAATCATTAAAGTAGACAGACTAAGATTGATAGTTTAGGTGAAATCGGGGCTGTAACTCAATGAGTCATTATGATGATATTCGTCAATTCCTCTGACAAGGACAGTTCTGGTCAAATAGTCAAGGCGCTGTTCTTTGATCCCAAGTTCGTCAAACTTTACCTCTGGTGTTGTAAAGCGAAGAGAGTATCCTAGTCGAGGAATGTCTGAGGTGTTTGCATTTGATCCATGTAATGTAGCTTCACTGAAGAAAACGACTTGCCCAGGTTCCATTTCAAAGTCAATGGCTTTAGACTCATTAACCTGTTCGGGGTCTAGGCCTTTTGAGAAGGAGCTGTGTTCATCCAGTTCGCGGTACTCATCATCTAGCCAGTTTTTATGGGAACCAGGAATAATTCTCAAGCATCCATTTTCCTTAAATGTAGGACCCAGTGCAATCCAGGCTGTGAGATTTATCCTAGGTTCCATAGGCCAGTAGCTAGCATCTTGATGCCATGGAATGTATTTTGTGTTATGCGGTTCTTTATACCAGAAAACTGTAGCCCAGAGTACAATGTTTGGTCCTAAAGCTAATTCTACATAGTCTAAAATTTTGTTATCTATTGAAATATCATGAGCCCATTTGTGTTTTAAATTGAATCCTCCGGTTTTGACTGACGATGGTCCAGGATTACTTTCGTTTTGTCCAATTGATTTGTAAAATGATTCTCTCCCAAATCTGGCTTCTTCTGCACTTAAAACGTCAATTGGTCCCGTGTATCCTTCTTCGTTTAATTGTGAGAGTGAGAATTTATTCTTATCCAAATTCTTAGTCCTTTATTATTGTCATAAAATAGTATTACGATTCTAAATTGGAGCGATCGAATTGCAAGGGATTATACAAACTTATTTTGATCATTGCGAGTTATTTGAATTAAAGGGTATGTAAGATATCAAAAGACTCTTTTAAAGTGATCCTGTTTTAATTGCGTAGATAAGATATAATGACCGTAGAAATATTCTTTTATGGAGACGCTCAAATGTCCGATACAGCCATCTTAACCAAAGATGAAGTGATGGAAGCTCTAAAAGATGTGTATGATCCAGAAATTCCTGTTAACGTTGTGGATTTAGGCCTTGTATATGATTGCCAGGTCGATCAAGGAGATGTTCAGATTAAAATGACATTGACTTTTGCTGGCTGTGGAATGGGACCTTATATTGCACAGCAGGCAGAATGGAGAGTAGCCGAACTGGAGAAGGTTGAAGACGTCGAAGTAGAAATGGTGTATGAACCTCCCTGGACACCAGATATGATATCTGAAGAAGGAAAAGCATCCTTGGGTTTGGATTAACTCTGAAAGGCTGCAAGATTTCGAAATAGTATTACGGTTATCGCCTGACCATTGTTTCCATTTGAAATTTTTATCAGGAGCGGATAAATGACTCAGCCTCGTCCAAATCCACAGGCTCCACAAGCCCGTGCGAAGATAGAACAGATGAAACGCCAGTTTGAACAAAAACGGGCTATATCTGACAGCTTGTCTGGGATAGCTCACCAAATCGGTGTATATAGTGGTAAGGGTGGAGTAGGGAAGACTTCAGTTGCTGTTAACCTTGCCGTGACTTTGGCTCAGGATGGTGACAAAGTTGGATTATTGGACGTTGATATCGATTGTCCTAATGTAGTCAGGGCGATGAAAATCTCAGATATACCTGTAGTCAGCGATGACAACAAGATGATTCCTCCAGAACGATTTGGAGTTCACGTCATGTCGATGGCTTTCTTCCAAAAAGATGAGGAGGAGGCAACTATATGGCGTGGCCCAATGATACATAATGCTATCAACCAAATGCTTCAAAATACTGACTGGGGAGGATTAGATTATTTGATAGTAGACCTGCCTCCAGGTACATCTGACTCGCCTTTAACGGTAATGCAAACTTTAAATCTTGATGGTTTTGTTGTTGTGACCACTCCTCAAGAATTGGCCAAAATTGATGCCAAAAGATCTGTAAATATGATAAAAAAACTTAAGCTTCCGGTTTTGGGAGTCGTTGAAAATTTGGCAGGTGATATTTTTGGTAGTGGTACAGGTGAGGAACTTGCTAAAGAAATGGACTTGTCGTTTTTAGGTAGAATTGAAATGCGCCCAGATTACCGTGACACCTCTCGTCCCACAGTCCTTACCAGTTTTCCGGTTCTTGAAGAATATAGATCTGTGGCTAAGGCAACAAAATCGGTTTTAGAAGCCGTTACATCTGAGAAAAAATAGGGTCAACTATTCTTGTATATTATTTGACTTGAGCCCTTTGATTTATATTTGGGTATTTGCTATTTTTTTCAGAATTATTCTAATCAAGATGGGTCTTTAAAATATAGAGCAAATAAGCTGGCGTTTTCCAAATAGAACCTTATTTTAAAGTTTCCTGATGATTGCGAAGTCATCTTATTATCAAGATCATTTGATTGTGAATCAGTATTTCCTGTAACTTTTGAGGTTTTCTTCCACTGTAATTTGTGTTCTGTTTGGTTTCCAGTGAAAGGTATACAATCATCTGCGCTGAACCCGGGTATAATTCTGTCAAAAGGATCTATTATTTCTGCTCGAATCATTCCTTTAGTGGCATCCGCGTTGATAGATATAGTTGTTGGATCTACTGAAAATGGTCGACCAGACACTTTTGAACTAATCCTTATTGGGGTGGTAGTGAGGATGCCAGACTTGTCTGTTTTTATACAAACAAGCCGATCCTTTTTAATTTTAGCAAGATTCAATCCTCCAGGTATATTTTCACCATATCTGTTTTGCCCGTGCAGATCGGTTTTCCCACCGTAATATAGCCAGATTTCATCGTTGACTGTAACAGGTGAATTAGATGGGTATACTGTGCCTGAATCGAAGGTACCTGGCTGTCCACATTCAAGAACAGGTTCTCTGTTTCCAGCCCTGTGCCATATTCTCCCGTCTTTCGAGTAGGTTAATTGAACATCCATCTGGTTTGTCCATTCTGGCATCCAATCCTCGATCCCGTTTTCTGCTACCCATTTTTCATTTAAAGTATGGAACATTGATAGAAATCCTATTCTGTAATCTCTGTATTTTAAGGACGTCATTCCGTAAAATTCTCTGTCTTTAGGTGGATCAGTTTCGTCTGGTTCAATAATTGTTTTCCGTGGAGTCCATTCTAAGAAATCATGACTTTCTGCCATACAGATTATCCTGACGTTTGGCCTACCTCGTAGGTACACTACATATCGACATATATCAGTGTCCCAGTAGGCGCAAAGTTGAGTATCAGAACCCTGAGGTATTACCGGATTAACCCAGCTTTTAGGTGCTTCCCAATTTACTCCATCAGCTGAATAAGCTATGGAAATTGGCTGAGTTATGCCAGCGTGCGCCATGTGGTTACATTGAAACATGAAAAGCATCTTGTATTTCTTAGCCGGATCAGATTCGATAGGATCTTTAATTATTCCGTGGCCAGTTCCCCATCTATAGAATGGAAAAACCAGATTGTTTCTCTTACTTCCTTCTTCCTCAACCAAATTAAGGATTGGCTTTTCCCAATTGATACCATCTTCAGAAATCGCATAAGCCAGACCGTCTTCTTCTTGGTCAAACGGAGGATATTGATTTTTACCTACGTTGTACCAAGCTTTAAATTTGCCTTCTTCTTCATCGTAAATTATATTTGTATAACCCATTTTCCAATCTTTGTCCCATGGCTGGTCCATCTGGATTAACGGGGTTAAAGATGTTTTTTGTGCAGGTTCAACGCCTTTGGATAGGTCGTCCATACTTTCGATAAATTCATCATCAATGAATAGGCAGGCTATATTTTCTAGGTTCATATTATCTACTCGATCCCTCCGATTGAATGAAATTGCTTCCAATATTTCTATACTAGTCTTTTCCAACTGATTGATGTATCTCATCGAGCCATACTACTAGTTCGGCAGTAGCGTCATTGTTAGGACCTGTTTTGCCTGATTCTGACCATTCCCAGAAACCTTTTGATGACTGAGAATCGATAAGATTGTCCCCAACCCTTATAGCCATCTTACGAAATTTTGCATCTCTGGTTATTTTGTACATGAGAGATGCAGCCCATCCTACTTTGCCTGCTCTCAACAAACTGAAATGGTAGTCTCCGACATAATCACAAAATTCCATATATTTATATGCCAAATCAAGCCATTCACTTTCACCAGTTGCCTGGTAAAGTTCTACCAGAAAACCTGCAGCTATGCCGGGATGGAAAAAAGATTGGTCTCGAGTTTCGTCTCGATCAAGCAAATATCTAAAAGTATCATTATTCCGTATTTCAGTGATTAGGCCTGCAGATCGGCTATATACTGTCCATAGTTGTTCAGGGTAGTTGGGTTGTTCGTTCATGAGGTTTTTCATCCATTTTCCAACACCTTTTGCTACGTGGAGATTTCCAGTATAAATAGCGCACCAGGCGCTTCCAGACACTACCCAAAGATCTTGTTCTGTTTCCTCTTTTTGTTCATTTACACTAGAATAAAATCCACCACTGCGTTCGTCCCAGAAATTTAATAGAAATCGGATTCCCTGATTTGATATATCAAATTGACCAAGTCTATGAGCCCCCTTTATTACCCATGAATTGTAATAGGTGTAGTAGTAGCTATGAATTGTATTGGGAGGTCGAGGTCCAAAGTCTCCATTTGGATAGAGCCCATTTGTACGAATCCAATCCAATAATTTGCTGGCAGCAGCTGACATTCCACAAACCGTTAGAGCAGCAGGTACTTTGTAATATTCAGTTACCCCAAGTTCAGGGTTGCCAAAACTACCATCTTTCTGTATCTGATTTAAAAGATATCTACCGCCAATGTCCCTTGCTTGTTTGAACTTTTCCATAACGGGAACCTCAACCTTTTATTAAATTATCATTTTAATCATTTCTTTGATTTTTTTATCAAGTTCACATTTGACATAGAGGGTTGTATCAAACCATTTTCTATTTGTCTCGTTAAATCCACTATCGATTGATTTACAGGAGTAGAAATATTCACCTCCTTACCTTTATTAACTATATATCCGTTTAGGTAATCAGCTTCTGTGGATCTTCCCTTTAATAGATCTTGTGCAAGAGAAGGTCTTCCTGTTCCTATTGTTTTACCACTTTCAACAATTAGCTCTTCCACATTTTTTCTGGTTACAACATTTTCAAGAGCTTCAGGGAATAAATTGGCAGGAACCAAGCCTATTTTTTCGATTTTTACCCCGAGAGCATTGCCAACATTAACAAGTTCAGCTGCTATTTGAATAGATAATTCTCGAATTTCGGGGTTCAGACGTAATTCAGCTGACTTTAATCCTGTTAATCCTGCTAAAGCATTACTCATTGAGTTAGTACACAGTTTTGCCCATCTTTCACCCCATAAATTAGTTGTGGTTTTCGTTATGCCTCCGGCACTCATGATTTCAGATAATTGTTCCAGTCTTTTGGTGATTAGCCCACTAGGTTCTCCAAGAGTAAAAGCAGGTCTTTCTATTGAACTTGTTCTTTCGACATGTCCTGCTGAATACATACCTGCACCCAGTGTGACAACACACCCAACTACTTTAGGCCAACCAATAACGCTGGCAATGGTGTCTTCGTTAATACTATTTTGTGCAGAAACGACAAATCCTCCCGGGGCAATATGAGGTTCAATAAACTTAGATGCCCATGCAGTGTCATATGATTTAAGTGACAAAATCACTATGTCGAATTTTGGACGAATACGTGAAAGTTCTCCCATGTGTATTGCTCTGGGTTTAACTATGAATTCTTCTTCAAATGGCGTTATTTTCAAGCCTTTATTGTTGATGTGATCGACATTTTCTGGCCACAAGTCTATCAATGTTATATCGTGCTTAGCTCTTGCCAGGTAACCCGAAATAACACCCCCTATAGCACCGACTCCAAGTATGCCTATTTTCATTCGACACCTCTCCTTTGCTCAGTTTGTGAATTTGATTGTCGTTTTTAATTCAAGTCAATATAACTGAATTGAATACCAAATGTAGTTTTAGATGTTTTACTGAATAATACCGTGGTCAATTGAATATTATTTTACTGACCTCATTCTGTTCTACTCGGTCTCTATCTAACGGAATATAGTAAAGGTTCCCTTTTAACCATGAATTGAGTTGGTCGCAGTAGTTTTCACTTCCAGGATGCCCTGATTGTCCTGCTGTGTCTACTGACCATAGTCCAGGAGGATTGTCGGATAGAGAGGCATTAATTCTATAATTGGCTCCTATACCCGCTAGATAATTGGGATCGAATCCAGTATTACACACAGTGATTCCATTGCCCCTTACCGGATCACCCCCTTTGCTAAGGGTTTTGAATATCTCTCCTCTGTCTGCTAACTGATGATCAAGTTGTATTCGATGGATAGATCCCCAAGTCCAGTTTGATATATCTGGACCTAGTCTAGATGATAGATCATCGATTGTTACAAGCATTGTTTCTAGAATTGCTTTTTCGCACGTTGTTTCATGAAACCAAGTGAGATTCTTACCATTTAATAAATTCACGGATAGTCCAGCAATCGCTGTTCCCAGTATTAATGCAACCTCAGGTTTAAATCGTTCTTTTGCTACTCTCAATCCCCAGTAATAGAAAAAGCTTTCAAATATTGCAGCACCTGTTCGATCAGTTTCCATCCGACAATCCCATTGTTCTAGGTGAGTTATCACATCTTTAATTTTAGGATCGTTAGAAGTTTTGAGTTTATTAATGAGATCAGGGAGACATTCTACTGCACGAAGTGACAAAGAATCGGTTTGCATTTTTGCTACGTCTTGTTGATCAAATTTATCTTTTGCTTCTATCATTTCACGTATACGTTTTGCCCTGTGTCCGCTTGACCATACACCAGAGAGCGGGTAGGGGAAGTCCTGAGGCGCCAACCGATTATTTGCTGACCTTATCCATCCCTGGGCAGGATTTTCTAATTTGGGCATTTCGGAAAACGGAATGGATTCATTCCATTGGTGCTCCGGATCCCAACCAGGCCGATAACCGCGTTCCCAGTTATGTTTAACTGGTATTCTCCCAGCGGATTGATATCCGAAATTCCCATCTGTATCAGCAAATCCGAAACTCCAGGTGGGCACGATCCATGTTTGTAAGGCAGTTCTGAATTGGCTGGCACTGTGTGATCGGTTGAAGTTCAGCATAGATGTGATTTCGTCACAAGGCTCATGCCCCATCCATTTTAGAGATATTGGTTCAGAAGTTTTTGCAACGTCAGGGAGTATGTCATTTGCAATGGGCCCATTACGAGTTAACAATATTGTTTTCGTTATAGGGTCCTGATCCTTGATAAATATCGTTTCTGAAATTTCTTTAACTTTCTCCCATTGGTTGTCATATAAGAAGTAATTGGGTTTTTCTGGGTTTTCTTTTTCGTAATACAAGTCACGTTGTGCGCAAATATTGTTTGTAAGTCCCCATGCTACTTTTTCGTTCCTACCAAATAGTATGCCGGGTACTCCAATATACCCGGCTCCGACCGAATTGAATCCATCTCCTATTAGGTGAGCTTGATACCAGCAAGACACACTTCCAAAAGCTATGTGAGGGTCACTTGCTAATATTGGGAGGCCCGATTTAGACAATTTTCCTCCAATAACCCAGTTGTTACTTCCCAAACCTTCGTTAGGATCATTAACGGAATTGCCAATATTTGTTTGTGGATTTTTATCTGGAGGGTAGTGGCCAGGTGATACGATACTTTCATCGTCTGCTTCTCCTATAAGAAATGATTGGTAAAGTTCATCGTTATTAAGTGCTCTTCTGGCTACTTCCGGAAAGGATATTATGGGTAGTCTTCCTGTTAAATACCATCTAAATTCAGCCCATATAGCGATAGAGTCTGCTGGAGTCCAGGTTTCAGGAGAGTAATCTAGGAGGTCAAATTCTATAGGTAAGTTGTTTTTGCTCTCTTCTATAACTGTATTTATGCCTTTAGAAAAAGATTCAAGAAGCTGTTTGGTCTCTATTGGGATACGGTTTATTTCTTTATCAGCAATTCTGTTTAAACCTACAGTGCGTGAAATAATATCTGCTTCTAAACCATCCTTGCCGAGGATTTCGGACAACCTTCCTATAGCTTTACGTTTTAAATAATCAAGTTGCCATAAACGGTCTTGTGCCATAGCAAAACCATATCCATAAAAAAGATCAGCAGCGGTATTTGCATAAATATGGGGAGTCCCTGTTTGATCTCGTACTATTTCCAAAGTCCCTACATTTGTTACTTTTCTTTTTTTCTTAAAATCGGGTACACGAGATTTTATTTCTTCTTCCCACCAATTGGTAAATTCGTTTTCAGTCAGACCTATATCATGACAAATTTTGTTTATGGGTTCGCCTGATCCTAGTCTTTTTAACGTATTTTTCTTATTGAATTCCATAGTGTTCGCCTTCTATTTATTGGTTATTTTATACTGGTTGGCAGTAAACGGATTTTAGTCAAGAATATAGCAGATATTGTGAACAATATTGCAACCAAAATAAAAGCAGTCCCATAACTTCCAGTTACATCAAATGATATACCAGATATGAATGGGCCTGTTAATGCTGATATAACCGTTATCATGGACATTGATCCAGCTATACTGCCAAAATGACGAAGCCCGAATGCTTCCTGGATTACTAGACTAAATAAAGCTCCGTATGAACCCATAAACAGACCGAATAGAGGGACTACTATCCAGGCTATTGGAGGGTTTGGAAATATGACCATAAGGCATATAAATATTGATTGTCCTAAAAGACTGATAATCATCATTCGTCTAGCAGTGAATTTTTCAGATAAATACCCAAAACTAAGTTTTCCCATCATGCCAAATATCGCCAGTAAACTGATTGCTAAAGGTACAATTGATTGCTCCATACCTTTGGAAATCAGGTGATCTGAAACCTGAGATAATATAGAGCTGTATGTAAATGACCCAAGCATGAGCGAAATTCCTAATAGATAAAAAGTAGAATCTTGCAGTGCTTCTCGGAGTGTGACACCTCCTATATATGGATTAGTGGCTTGATCAGTTTCATTTTTGCTCTTTTCATTTGTTGATACATCGTTTGGTTCACATACTACGACCAGTGATATTAAAGCGATAATACAGGTAAGTCCTCCAAGGAATAGAAACGCATATTCCCATTGTCCAGAAGCTAATAGTGAACCGATTAAGAGAGGTACTACGAATCCGCCAAAGTTATTGCCCATCAGGGTTAATCCCATGATCCTTCCACGAGTTTCAGGGAACCATAGGCTTACAAGTCTGCCTGTGGGCAATCCTGTAGCACCGGAAAAAGCACAGTATTGGACGAAACTCAATGCATACCAGTGCCATAGTTCAGTTATTAAGGGGCGCATTAGGAAACTGATCCCCATTATTATTAAAGAAAAGGTTATTACTAACCTTGATCCGTGTCGATCCATTAATCTGCCTATAATGGGAGCAGTAAGATTACCTATTGCAGCAAAAGACAGGGATGCACTTATTGCGGTTCTACTCCATCCAAACGTTCCTTCGAGAGGTTCGATGAAAAGTCCGAATGCGTAACCTGGGCCAATTGATATAGCAGCTGCCACAAATAGAGTGATAACTACCAGCCAATTTGAATTAGTTACATTACTCAGATAAATAAAGCGGAAAAAACTCATATGCGATATGGTAACACTGTAAACTCTCACATACACGGGCAATTTTACTCAAAGAAAATTTATGCATCAAAATAATATGAGTTATAGAATCCAGAAAGTTCAATCCGGGACGCGTAAAATTAATTTCCTAGACTGGGGTCACAATAATAAAATTACTTTAGTTTTTTTACATACTGATAATGACCGAGCGTTTACCTGGATCGAACTTGCTGAAAGGATGTTACTGAATTTCAGAATAATAGCTATTGATCGCTCAGGACACGGAGATAGTGACTGGAATACTCAATATGACCGCAAAACAGAAATAGAAGACTTAGGCCTCGTTTTAAAAACTCTTTCACTCGATCAATTTGTTCTTGTTGGACATGGTAAAGGAGGCCTCATTGCTGTTGATTATGCAGCAAGGTTTAGTGAAAAACTGCTAGGACTAGTAATAATTGATTCAGATTTAAATAATACTGGATCAGGTTTTTTTGCTGACAAACAGTTTGCAGCTACAAGGAAGTGGGCTTCTAAAAATGATTTAAAACAGCATATTAAGACTTTACAACCTGAATCTACAGAAGAATCAATACTCAGACAGGTCGAATATCTTACTAGACCTTGTAAAAGTTTCAGGGTTTGGATATCAGATCAAAAAGCTATTTCTTTATTTGACTACACCGACATTACAGATAAATGGACCAGCATTAAATGTCCTGCGATGTTGCTTAGGGGGCGAAGGAGCAAAGTGTTAACTCATGAAAACGCTGTAAAAATAAGAGAGCTGTTATCAAAAGTTAAGTTGGTGGAACTGGAAGGAGCTGGTTATTGGGCACATCATGAAACTACAGCAGCAGTTGAGAGTGCATTACTTTGGTTTGTTAGCCAAATTGTAAA
>CAYFFO010000040.1:0-14186 GCA_964342485.1 uncultured Dehalococcoidia bacterium | reverse complement strand
CCTTCTAACTCAAGTCCGTCTCCTCTTAGTGATACCGTTACATTTGTATCTCGAAGGTCTACTGGGTTTTCATTCATCCAATTTCGATAATATATTAGTGGGAGAATAGACACTGGATTTTCAGGAATATCTGGGGTCCAAACATGGTCGTTGGTCCAAACATATCCTTTATCATTAATTCCGCCAGTCTTTTGATGGGTAGTTAGAACCATTATTGCGCGCCCTTCTCTTTGAACCACACTTTGGTGGTAATCGTAAGAACTCCATCCTTCTGGTCCTAACTCAAAAGTGTTGTTTATAATCATTGGTTTTAGTCTCCCAAAGGTTTGATGCTAATATTATAACTGTTAGTATTAATTCTATGTTAAGTGTTTATTGATAGAATGAAATACTAAGTACGAATTTTACGTTGACATTATTGTCAAGACCTGTCTACGATTGACTATTGGAATGAAGTAATCATGAATAAAAATATTGCCGGCGTTTCTTGATGGCTGATTTAAACTTACAGCCTGATTGCTTTCAATAGAATGAGCGCTTGTAGCTCAGTTGGATAGAGCGCAGCCCTGCGGAGGCTGAGGCCGTGGGTTCGAGTCCCGCCAAGCGCGCCATATCAGATTATAGATGTTGTAAGCTCATTATTACGGTTTTTCAGGTAGAATGGGAATTAGGGGGGGTTAGCTCAGTTGGTTAGAGCGCCTGTCTTACACACAGGAGGTCAGAGGTTCGAGCCCTCTATCCCCCACCATAACAAATCTCTAAATTCCAAAATATATAGGTCCTCAGGTACTATTTTTATTATCAAAATTTGCTGCAAAGTTTTGTTTTAAAGAAGGTACTAGTAATGTAATTAATCCTAGGCAAATTATTCCAACAATGGAATTAATCCGAAGGGCATTAGCAATACCGATGGCATTGGCTACTATTCCAGTTAATACCATGCCTATTGGCCCCATCCCGATGCCAAGGCTCATAGCTCCCAATGAAGCACCTCTTTTAGAATTTCTTGGAATTAGCATGGTTAGAGACATTTGCATGGTATTGAACCCAGCGTTTCCTATACCCAGAATCAAAACGACGATTAGGGAAAAGAGGTAAGTTTCTGATAAAGAAAATATGAATAGACAAATTAAGGCTAATGAAGATCCTAATATGTAGATTCTGCCATGATAATGTATAACAACTGATGCAATTACCAGAGAACCAATCAAAGCTCCAATTCCATGGCTGCTGAGAAGAAATCCCATGAGATCAGGCGGCACTTTGAGTACATCTCTAGCCATTACTGGAGTCATTTGTACATATGGAGTGATTGTTAGGTTCATCACGCAAGCTATAAGTACAGTTGCAAGAAGAGTAGTTTGTCCTTTTACATATTTTAAACCATCGATTAAATTTCTGAATAGATTGGTTTCAATAAGATTATGATCGGTATTATGAGTAGTTTTTATTTTTATTGAAGCTAATACTGCTACTACAAATAAGATACAAATTCCAATGTATCCCACTTTTACGTCTCCGTAAATTATTAATATACCAGCTATACTTGGTCCGACTATTCGACTGGTATTATTTCCCAAATTATCGAGCGCAACTGCATTAGTGACCCTTTCATTGCCTACTAAATCGTGCATCAATGATCTACGAGAAGCCATTCCTAAAGAATGAGAGGATCCTGTAATGAATGCTAAAATAAATGTGTGCCATACTTCTATCAAATTCAAGACTAGTAAAATAGTCATAATAATGGCAGTCAACAGGTTGAAAACAATAGTGGTTACAAACACAATCTTTCTGTTAAATGAATCGGCCAGAGTGCCACCAATGAATCCTAGCAATAGGAGAGGAGCCCAATTTAAAGCTCCGACATAGGAAACTTGTAAAGGCGAGTTTGTTAGTTCTAAAACTATCCATGCGAGTATCGTAGTTTCCATAACCCTTGGAGTCATACATAAAACACTTGAGCACCAGAGGAGACGGAAGTTAGGATTGTCCACAGTTTTGAATGTTCTATTCAGATACATCATCAGTATTATTGACTGATCCTAATATAAAATCCGGTGTAAGTTTTTCTCGAATAGAAATGGAAATTTCATATAAGTCCTTATTTTCAAAGTATCCTTAATAAATTTATTAATTTTGAAAGGATCGATTTTCATCAAATTCATTATTTCAAAAGTTGGTGTTTTGAACAATTGGTGTTTTAATCGAGATATAGACAGATTAAGTATATTTTGCATAATATGCTTTTATTAACATAGTTAAAGTGCCGAATGTTTTGTTTAAATCCGGAGGTTGATGTATGTGGTGCTTACAAACTTGGTCTACTTGTTATTTGAGATCTATATTCTATTTAAGGAGAAGATATGGATACTAAAGACACTAAAATCAACGAAGCAAATAAGATTGCTGAGAATATCAAAAAAGTCATTATTGGCAAAAACAGGGCTATAGAACTAGCTGTAGTAGCTTTAGTTTGTCAAGGACATATTCTTATAGAAGATGTGCCCGGAGTAGGCAAGACTATGCTTGCTAGAAGTTTGGCTAAGTCTACAGGGTGTTCTTATAGCCGGATACAGTTTACGCCGGATCTTCTTCCAAGTGATATCACAGGAGTATCTATTTATAATCAAAAGGAAGGCGATTTTGAATTTAAATCAGGTCCAGTTATATCTCAATTAGTCCTTGCGGATGAAATTAATCGCGCTACCCCTAAAACTCAGTCAGCGTTACTTGAATCTATGGATGAACGACAGGTAACTGTTGAAGGTGTTACACATGTATTACCACGACCTTTTATGGTAATGGCTACTCAAAATCCCATCGAGTATGAAGGAACATTTCCGTTACCTGAAGCACAACTCGATAGGTTTTTCTTAAAGATTTCTCTAGGTTACCCATCATTGACAGAAGAGGAATCAATTTTGTCTAGCCAAGAAAATACTCATCCAATAGAATTGCTTGAGCCAGTAGTAAGTTCTGATGAAATAGTTAAGATTCAGGATGCTGTAAAAACCATTTATGTTGATGAACTAGTAAGGAGTTATATAGTTTCTATTGTTCATGCGACTAGAGATAATGAAGACATCGCATTGGGCAGCTCTCCCCGTGGTTCATTGGCAATGGCACGAGGAATTCAAGCCCTTGCTTTAATGAGGGGTAGAGATTACGTTTTACCGGACGATGTGAAAGAACTTGCTGTACCTATGCTGGCACATAGGATTATTGTTTCTTCTGGTGCTAGAATGCAAGGTATAACATCAGAAGAGATTGTTGCTCGAATTCTTGATACTGTTCCCGTTCCAGATAACACATCGGGAGCACGGTTTAGTACATGATTCGCCCCACTCGTAGATTCTATCTTATAGTAGGATTATTGTTGGTAACTGCTGTAACTGCGACGGCAACAGGATTTCATCTTTTTTCAAGCTTGATTTTAATACTGTTAGTTACTATTGGGGTTAGTTTTTTATGGAATTGGTTAATGATAGTGGGTATCACAGCAAGAACTAATCTTGGTAATACTCATATTGAAAGTGGAAGCTCGATAAATGAAACGGTTCTTGTAAAAAACAGAAGTATTATCCCAAAGTATGGTTTGGAGATAAGAGATTTGACCGATATACCTGGATATAAAGGTGGGGTAGTGGCAACTTTACGAACTAGAAGCTCTTCTGAGTTTACGTTGAAACTGACTTCTAAAATGAGGGGTCAATATAAAGCTGGATTAATTGAAATAGCAAATATTGATCCATTTGGTCTTTTTAGATTTGAAATAACCTGCGGCGTAAATCAGGAGATTTTAGTATTGCCAAGGATCCATAATTTACCAGAGTTTTATATTACAAATGCAGATCTCAGTGGAGATAGTTCTATCAGGAAAAGGTCTTCTACGGTGACTCCACATGCATCTTCAGTGAGAGATTATGCATCAGGAGATAGCTTAAGCCGTGTCCATTGGGGCACCTCTGCTCGGATGGGCAAATTGATGTCAAAGGAATTTGACTTAGGGAGTTCTTCCGAGGTTTGGATAATATCGGATTTAGATAAGAGTATCAATTTTGGATACATGGAAGAAAGTACCGATGAATATGCTGCATCTATTGCGGCATCTTTGTCTAAAAAGTATATAGACTCAAATTTACCGGTTGGGTTAATAGCATATGGGGAGAAAAGATACTTTCAAGCAGCGGATACCGGAGCAGGACATTTAAATAGATTAGTCGAATATCTGGCGATGAGTAGGTGTGAAGGTGATACCTCTTTAGAATCGGTTTTATCAAATGAAGAGCCCTTATGGACTCATCTAACCACTCTTGTAGTGATTACTTCATCGCCTAGAACTCAATGGTCTAGGTCACTTCGGGCTCTTGCAAGAAGGGGTGTTCGCCCAATTGTGGTGTTGATAGAAGCTAATTCTTTTGGGGCTCCGTTCAATACCATAGATGTTTTGAGTGATTTAAATGCGATTGGGGTTCCAGTTTATATTGTCAGAAAAGGAGATAATATACAGGATGCCTTGGGCATACGATCTTCAAATGTACATGAAATGGCTAACAAATATAATAAAGAGTAAGCATATTGAACATCAATAATGACAAGCAGGCCTTTTTAAGATCTGGATATGGCTCTTCTAAAAGTACGATTGGCCAACTGTTGAATGCATACTCACCGGCACAAGGATGGGATTCATTTTTTCTAATTCTAGGTACCGTTGTTATCACAGGTTTTACTGTTATCGAAGCAGAGTGGGTTCCTGTGCCCGGTATCATGCTTTTGATTGTATTATCCTGTTTTACAGGCTTAATTTTGTCCAAGCTCAATATCCATTGGACAATCCAGCATATTTTAGGTTCTTCCCTAGGTATCGTACTAGTTTTGTTGCAAGTATTCAGAATACTTGAGGGATCAACGTTTTTTGATAAAGTCCAAAATATGTTTTATAGGCTTGATATATGGTATGAGGCTGCTACTACAGGTGGAATTAGTACCGATCTTTTTCCTTTTTCTATCTCACTATTATGCATGGCGTGGTTATTAGGATATTTAAGTACCTGGTTCTTTTTTAGGTTATCAAATGTTTGGGTGGGATTGGTATTGACTGGAACGGCTATACTTACTAATCTCAGTTTTTTGCCACAAGATTATTCGACAAGGTTTTTGGTATTTATACTTCTTTCCATGATACTTGTTGCCAAAACTGACTTTATTCAAAGGGCAGATCGTTGGCGGAAGACACGTTTTGAACATTCATCTAATGGTAGATGGATATTGCTTCAAGTTAGCTTGGTATTGAGTGGAGCTATTCTCTTAATTAGCTGGATAATTCCGGTACAGATACCAGTTTGGCGTACCGCTGTTGATGTATGGAATATCGCAAGGTCTCCGATATCAACAATTGAGGACGAATTTTCTCGGTTATTTTCCCCTATAGCATCAAGAAAAGATGTATCCGGTAGATATTTTGGAGATACTCTTCCTTTTAAAGGCGAGATTTCTCTTGGTGGCGATGTTGTTATGCAGGCAACTTCAGACTATCCAGTATATTGGTTAAATAGAACTTATAGTGAATATACACCACAGGGTTGGATAGCGGGTAGTCGTAGCAATATCCCTGTGGGACCTAAAGGCCTTCCACCACCACCTCATGAGTCGTTTAGAAGAGATGAAATTGATCAAGCGATAGTGGTCCAATTTGACACCAATAATTTATGGGTAGGAGGCAATGTTGAGTGGATCAGCAGAGGTGCTATTGCAGAGAAATTAGCCCCTAAGAGTTTTGCAATTAACATATCAGACTTGACTCAAGATCAAGGATTCCCAGATGATGTTGGGTACGTCGCTAGAGAATTGAGAACTATGCTTAATCCTCTTACTTTAACTTTTGTGGAATCGGAGATTGCACAGATTCTTCCTGAAGATTTGACACTTATAAGTGTATCTCCTGGGATCGAGGTGATAGATAGGTCAAGAATAGATCTTGTGACTATAGCCCGTAAAGAGCCAGCAATTCCCGATATCGTAGGATGGCGCAGTCAAAAACGTCTCCGAAAAGGAGAAGCTTATCTTATGAAAAGTTATGTTTCACGTGCTACGGTTGAAACTTTGAGGGAAGCTCCGACGAATTATAGTGGTTATTTAACAGATCATTATCTTCAACTTCCAGATAAATTACCCAGGCGTGTTTATGAATTGGGTAACAGCATCACCGAGGGTTTTGAAAATCCTATGGATAAAGCTCTCGCAATTCAAGATTATTTAAGAAGTGATCAATTTAAATACACACAACAAATCGATAGACCTCCGAGGAGAGCAGATGGAGTAGATTATTTTTTGTTTGAGTCCAAGGCGGGATATAGTGATTATTATGCGTCTGCCATGGCTGTTTTACTCAGAACCGTGGGCATACCTGCAAGATTGGCAGCCGGGTATTCATCAGGAACAGATCAGCGAGAATTCAACTATAGGAACGTCAAAGATTCTGATAGTCATGGTTGGACTCAAGTCTATTTCCCAGGACACGGATGGATCGATTTTGAACCTACTCCCGCTTGGCCGATACAGGCTAGAGGCTTAAATATAAATGAAGACTTAGCTATGGATAGCACAGGGTCTCAGGACGAACCGTTTGAAGGTGCTGATAATCCAATTGAAGAAGATCTATGTTTAGGGGAATTGGATGTAGATGATGCTTTTATGCAAGAAGATGAGGATTGTGTAGGTGAAGTTGATAGGGATCGATCTTTTGAACCGACTGTTGTTGAATTAACTTCAACAACAGTCTTTTTTTGGATTTTAATTATAGGGATCTTGGGATTTATTTTAGCTATAGCTTTATGGCTACTATGGTGGATTTGGATTACTTCTTCTAAATCTCCAGAAAGTATGTATTTCAGTATGAATCGATTAGGTAAATTTGCAGGAATAAATAGACTGGCTTACGAGACACCAATTCAATACGGTAAAAAATTAGGTGAACGAATTCCCAAGATTTCATCTGGTGCCATATCTATATCCATCTGTTTTTCCACTTGGAGATATGGGAAAAATAAGAATCAAATATCAGAGCATCAAGATCTAAACGAAGTATGGACATCAGTAAGAGCCACCTTGATTAGACATGCGTTGAAAAGAATTGTTCGTATCAGTAATATTACCTGACATGAACAATTTAGTTTTCGATATTTTTGAGGTGAAATTGGGTTGGATAGGAGCTTTGGCAACTGATAATGGCTTGTATAGAATAACTTTACCTCAAGTATCACAGTCTGATTGTTATAGGATGTTAATTAAAGATGTTGCAGGGGCTTCACGTATTCCTAGTAGATTTACTGGATTAACTGTAAAGTTATATGAATATTTTGAAGGAAGTATTGCTCAATTCGATGGTATAGAGTTGGATTTAAATGAGATATCTCCAAAATACAGTGAATTATGGAAAGCATGTATGGCGATTCCATATGGACAGACTCGTTCATATAAATGGCTGAGTATTAAGGCAGGTTTGTTGAATGGGTGGAGGGTGGCAGGGCAAGCAATGGCTAACAACAGGTTCCCAATAGTAATTCCTTGCCATAGGGTTATATCTAGTGATGGAAGCCTGGGAGGTTTTGCTGGAGGAGCGAAGCAGCTTGGTCTCAAATCTTATTTATTGGAACTTGAATCTAGTAACCGTTACTAATCAGCTAAGTGCGTAAAATTAATCTTCGACGATCCATGCAGTCCCGTTATCTCCAAGTATGTTTTTCAAATTCTCGATTAATTCACTATCTAACGCTATTTTTACAAGACTCCAATCCATTTTTACAATTACCCCTTCTGTAAATATCTCGAGCAATATTTTGTCGTTACCAGGGTTGTCCAATAGTGTTGTTTTTATGTTTCTCAATACTGACTCGTCTTTTTTCTGATCATCAGTTTCGTTGATTCTAACAACTAGTATTTTTGCTTGATGTTCTTTAGCATCTGTCGTTGTTATTATGTTCATAGAGGGATGTTCGGATTGCGATATGATGGATTTAGTTTCGTTACCAGAGATGATTTTTGATTCATTCAATTTTGCACCATTAGAATTCTTCTTTTGAGTAGCTACTATGTTTTGGGAGTTACCATTTAATTCTTGGGTAGGCTGATACTCAGAGCATTTTTGACAGGATATACTGATATTATTGTCATCGCGTACTCGAACTGTGCCTTCCAACTCTATAAGTTTTCCAGACTGCCATATTTCTTTTGTGGTAGACAATATATTTTCCCAAACAAATACATCTATGTCACCATCGAGGAGTGAAATATTCGCAATTAAGAATGGTCGACCATTCTTAGTGGTATGTTCGCTTGTTGTTGATACTTGTCCTCTTAAAACAATGTTTGAACCAGACATTTGTTGAGTTATATTTCCACGAGAGATAGTAGCTTCTAAGGGGTTTGTTCCCGCTAGAGCTTCTAGTTGATTTCCTGAAAAACCAAATCCTAATAGTTCAACTTCCCATTGATTTTTTTCTCTTGCTGGTGTTTTACCATTAGCAATTTCTATGTGAGTAAGTTGAGTCGGTGAATTTTCTCCCAGAATATCAAACATCGATGTCTGACTGGAATTTTTTAATGCTGCTTCACTCTGTCCAAGTGAATGTATCCTATCTAAACAGTCTAATATGGAAACCCTATCTCCAAATCTATCTAGAGCTCCTGCCATGATAAGGTTTTCGAGAGTTTTTTTTGTTACCGAGGTCATATCGAAATTTCTACACATTTCCTCGATGTTGTTGACCGGTTGTTGAGTTTGTTCTTTAGAATCAATAAAAGTACGAATTGTTGATTCTCCAACGTTTTTTATATTTGAAAGTCCGTATCGTATTGATTTGTCATTAGAATCATTTTCAATCCTAAATCGTACGTCGCTTAAAACTATATCTGGTGGCAACACCTGAATACCAAGTCTGCGACATTCTACAATTGAAGAGGCAAGTTTATCCGAATTATCGGAGTACGCATTTAATAGGGATACCATGTATTCTTCGGGGAAATTGGATTTAAGAAATGCTGTCCAATACGAGATCAATCCATAACTTACTGCATGAGCTTTTGGAAAGCCATATCCAGCAAATGGTTCGATCAATGAGAATACTTTTTCAGCGAGGCTAAGAGAGTAGCCTTGATTAACAGCTCCATCTAAGAATTTACCTTTCTCTTGAGCCATAATTTCTGGAACCTTTTTGCCCATAGCTTTGCGAAGAACATCTGCTTCACCAAGGGAATAGCCAGCAAAAGCCTGTGCTATCAAAAATACTTGATCTTGAAACACAATGACTCCATAAGTATCTTCCAAAATTGGTTTTAAAACCGGATCTAAATATGAGACTTCAATTTCTCCATGCTTGGCTTTAATGAAAGTTTCGATTTGTTCCATTGGACCTGGTCTATATAAGGCAATCATTGATGCTACATCTACCATGGAGCTTGGTTTAAGATGTTTAATATGTTCTGTCATTCCAGAACCTTCAAGTTGGAAAATACCTACGGTATGTCCGTTTGATAAATTGTCTAGGGTAGGTTTATCGTCCAATGGGATATCTCTAAGTTCTAAATTAATCCCCCGAGATTCGTAGATTAGGTTCTTTGCGTTGGCAAGAATAGACAAATTTGATAAGCCCAAAAAGTCCATTTTTAATAGACCCAAGGCTGCTACCGGATTCATTGAATATTGGGTAGTGGATATGCTATTTTCGTCCCCTTTGGGCGGTCGTTGTAGCGGTACCAAAGTATCAAGAGGCTCCTTCGATATGACTACGCCTGCTGCATGCGTGGCAGAATGTCTGGTGGTCCCTTCAATTGATTTTGCTGAGTCAACTAAGTTTTTTATTTCTGAGTCGTTTTGGTAAAGTTCTTTAAGTTCATTAGTTTCCTCTAAAGCTGTATCCAATTTCATATTTAGCCTAGTTGGGATTAAACGTGCTATCCCATCTACTTTTTCGTATGGCATTGCGAGAGCTCTACCTACATCTCGAATCGAAGCTTTTGCTCCCAAGGTTCCAAAAGTTATTATTTGAGCGACATGTTCGCGTCCATATTTTTCAACTACATAGTTAAGGACTTCCTCCCTACGGTCATCCTGAAAATCCATATCTATATCAGGCATTTCTTTGCGTTCAACATTCAAAAAACGTTCAAAGACGATGTTGTAGAGGAGTGGGTTTACATCGGTTACCCCGAGACAGTAGAGTACGATACTGCCTGCTGCACTACCTCTAACAGCGAATGCTATATCGTTTTCTCTGACAAATTTAGCTATATCCCATACAACCAAGAAATAGTTTGCGTACTGAGTTTGCTTGATTACTTGTAATTCATATTTAAGCCGGGATTCTTCTTCAGTCCCATGGTTGGCAATTCTGGTTTTCAGACCTTTAAAACATAACTTTTCAAGAAACTGATCTGCATCCATGTTGTCAGGAGCTGAATATTCGGGTAAATGAAGTTGAGAAAAATCTAAATCCAGTTCACATTTTTCAGCAATTAGCATCGTATTTTTAATAGCATCCGGTGTCTCTGGATACATTTGCATCATTTCTTCAGCACTCTTCAGATAATAGGAATTATCGTCCATTTTGAGTCGTTTGGGGTCATTAATGTTTGTATTAGTATGAATGCAAATTAATATATCTTGAAGAGTTGCATCTTCCTTACTGATGTAATGGCTGTCATTTGTAGCTACTATCGGTATATCCATATCATGATGTAATTGCATCAATCCTGAATTTATTTCTTCTAATCCTTCTACGCCCAGATGGTTCATTAGTTCAAGGTGATAGTCTGGAAATCTTTCTCTGTACCAATTGATGGTATTTTCAGCTTCTTCCATTCGGCCTTGATTAATCAACTTGGGAACTTCTCCGCTTGGACAGCCAGATAATATTATTAATCCTTCTTGATATTTTTCTAGCAAATCTCTATCGATTCGAGGATGGTAATAAAATCCCTCAAGCTGAGAAGCTGTTACCAGTTTTACTAAGTTGCCGTATCCCGTCTGATTCTTTGCTAAGACTGTTAGATGGAAAGGTTTTTTTTCATTGGGATTTTTATCGTGTCGACTTGAAGGAGCGACGTACATTTCACATCCGATAATCGGATTTATTTCGTATTTCAGGGCAGTTTGATAAAAATCGATTGCTCCGTACAGTCCACCATGGTCTGTTATCGCAAGGTGGCTCATATTCAATTCTTTTGCCCGGCTTACTAATGGGTCAAGTCTACTTAGACCATCGAGCAGGCTATATTCGGTGTGATTGTGAAGATGGGTAAACAAATTTTGGTTTTTAAAATTGTGGAGACGGTTATTTTATTATCTATTAGATTAATCGAATATTGATTTTATTACAGTATTTTTGACTGAGCTAATTATAAGACCTGCTTACCATTAAAAAGCAAGCCCAAATGTTTTTCTGATAAGATCTTTCCGTCAGGAATCACTGAGGTGCTGTAAATACTTAGTCTATCAACTGTAGATCTTGTTTTGCCCGGTTGAGGTTAAAACAGGCATTTGTCTTTCAATAAGTTATCGATAAGTTACACTAATCATTTCAGTATAAGTCATACTAATTAGCTAGTTCACATCATTGTTCAGTTTGACTGCAAAGTAAATCGATAGTTATCATCCAAATATGTTGAAGCAACAAAACAAACAGAGACGTTTATTTGGTTGGCAGTTTTTTTATGCAGTTATTCTTTCTATGCGGCCTATCCAATGGACCAAGAATATACTGGTTTATTTTGCCTTATTCTTTACCATCGGAGATGTTTGGGACCCGACGGGAAATCATGATTTAATCTCTATTATTTTGAAGCCCACATGGGCATTCATTATATTTTCGGTATTATCATCGGCAGTGTATTTATTTAACGATATACTAGATAGGGATAAAGACCGGCAACATTTTAAAAAACGGAACAGGCCAATTCCTTCAGGAGCATTAGATCACAGGATTGCCTTGGTTTTTTCTTTGCTTCTCGCATTATGTGGACTGATAGCTGCATTCTTATATAACACTTCCTTTGCCTGGATATGTACCGGGTATTTGGCTGTTATGTTTTCTTACTCTATTGCATTTAAAAAGGTGGTATTGCTTGATGTATTTGTGGTGAGTTCTGGATTTGTATTGAGAGCTGTGTCAGGAGCAATTGTACTTGGAGTACCTGTCTCTCCGTGGCTATATGTTTGTACAGGCTTAGGAGCGTTATTTATTTGTCTTTGTAAAAGACGCAGTGAGTTAAGTATTTATGAAAAACAGGCTGGGAAACAACGCGATACACTGGATAAATATACGAAGTCTGTGCTTGATCAGTTTATAGGAATTGTTGCCACTGCAACGCTGTTAACATATACGCTATATACTTTTACGGCTACCAATTTGCCTGACAATCAAAGCATGATGCTTACAATTCCGTTTGTCGCTTATGGTATATTTCGGTATATTTACCTAGTTTATGTTAAGAAACAGGGGGAAAATCCCGAAGAAATATTGATAAAAGATGTTCCTATAATCGTTTCTTTAATTCTTTGGTTTGCAACTGTAACAATCGTCTTGATTTCAAACCGATGATTTTAGTCTGGAATCGTTAGTTGTAGTTATAGAATTGGGTAATTTGTTCTGATATTTATTAATAGGAGGGTTCATATTAGCATGAAGGATAAATACGTAGTTGGATTTATTTCGTCTCCGCATCCCCATTCCGGGTTCCATATAAAGAGCTTAGAAGTACTAGATATAGTCAAGGAAATTCATTTTTGCGGTATAGATGGAGAAGATATCGAAAAGCTTACTTCGAATTCGGAAAAAATCTTTTCTGTTACAAATAATATAGATGAGATTCTGAAAATTGAGGATATAGATGCCTTTATCGTATGTGTGCGAAATGATTTGGCACCCGAAATTTTAAATAGTGTAATTGATGCTGGCAAGTCAATATTACTTGAAAAGCCAGGTGCTTTGACAGCGAAAGATTTAGAATCGGTTGCTATTAGGGCAAAGAAAAGATCTATTTCTTTGTCAATGATGTTTCAGAACCGATATCAACCCAAAGTAATATCAGCACGTTCAGCAATTCTTGATGGTGCTTTGGGTAAGGTTATGGCTGTTGAAGCTAGAATGGTAACTTCCCAAGTCAGGTATAGAAATCCGAATCATTGGCTGTTTGGTAAAGAGACAGGTGGTAGTGGAATATTAGGTTGGTTGGGATGCCATTATATTGATTTAATGGCTCATATGATGAATGATCGTGTAACAGAAGTGACAGCTATGTTGGGGAACCAAAATCCTGAAAAACTAGAAGTTGAAGATACAGCAATGCTCACATTGAAATTTGCTAGTGGCACTCTAGGTTCGCTTCATGCAGGCTATCATCTTGCTGGTAGCGGGGCAGGGTATTCTGGGGCTTCATACGATTCTTTTCTTGCATTCAGGGGTATTGATGGAAATATAAGGATTGATATGCAAGAGAACAGTTACACAGTTTATAGTGAAGTAGAGGCTTGGAGGTCGGGAGGTTTACGAAGAATTTCATTTGATCCGCCTGTTTCGGAGGCCTATGGAGGTGTTGGGGGAGAAATATTTCTACAAGACTTCCTTAAATCAGCTCGGGAAGGAACGCAAGGGCCTATTCCTATAGAATCTGGAGTTAATGTACTCAAAATTATTGAAGCAGCGGTTGAATCATCAAATACAGGTAAATCGATAAAAATCTAGATTCCGATGGATCAATTGATTAGATATGTTTATTTTGAATTGTGAGGGGCATCGTAATGGATGTTTTGTAGCTCACTCTGAGTTAAACTGAATCTGTTAATTAATCGGGGAATTAATTGTGTTAACACAAAAGAGAAGCGAGTTTATTGGCCGTTACCTTCTAATATTTGGGGCATTACTTCTTTTTCTAGTAGTAATTTATTGGTTATATGGTGCATGGATTGAATCTGATTTAGAAAGATATAATTTCACAAAGGAAAAGGCATACCCGAAATATATTGAAGGTAATACAATTGGCGAATATGTTAACCCAAATCAACCAAAAGTTGAATTAGCTATAAACACAAGCCTATCGCTTTCGGAAGAAATTCCAAAGAATATTTACTTGACTGATAAGTTATCAGTCGTTTCAGATCTATTTAAACAACAAATACGGATAGATGA
>CAYFFO010000039.1:0-14327 GCA_964342485.1 uncultured Dehalococcoidia bacterium | reverse complement strand
AAATCATAAAAATAGATAGGGACAATTATCGCAATACAGAACAAACTACAGGTATGAAAAGGAGAGAAGCTTTTTCTCAAGACAATGTCTGGTGTGGTCTAGTAGAAATGGCTCCTGGTGAAGTATCTGCTTGGCATCATCATGGTATCAATGACACCTATCTGCATCTTGTTTCGGGGAAGGCTAATTTTGAATTTGGAGTTGCAGGAACAGAGAGAGTCGAAGCTTTTGAAGGTGATTTTGTTTTCATACCAGCAGGAACTATACATAGAGAGACAAATCCAGGTGATTCTGTATCTTGTGCAGTTCTATTTAGAACAGGTGGAGGAATTCCCGTTATTAATTTGGAAGGTCCATATATTGAAAAATCTGAGATTTAATATGTTAGTACTTAGCAAAGTGATCTATCGTGAATGATGTTGAACGTATTATTGAAGCGAGTAATCAAGGTGACTTGATTTTGCCGTCCACTAAAACCCCCAGTATAGTAGATCTTTCAAATGCAGTTGGAAGTATTGCTGGAATCAAAGGATTAACAGGGTCTTCTAATGTACAAAAACTGATTGATATGATTGGATCAAATGATCACCTTATTTTAGTAATCGTAGACGGTTTAGGAATGAATGTAGTCCAAGAAGCAGGAAATTCCAATTCCCTATTTTCAAATACAGCAATGGAGCTTGTTACGGTTTTCCCTTCCACGACATCGACAGTACTCACTTCCTATGCAACTGGTCTATGGCCTAGCCAGCACGGAGTTCCTAACTGGCATTTGTATATTAAAGAGATAGATACCATATCAACTATAATACGTTTCAATCGTAGATATGATCAGATGGATCTGTCTACTCTCGGGATAACTCCCAGACAAGCTTATCCGGCAGAATCGATGATTTCTAAATTTGATCGAACCACACTAGGAGTTATACCTGAGTTGATAGCCGATACAGCGTATTCTACTTATTGGAGAGGCCACTCACCTTGTGAAACTTATAAAACTTTTGAAGAAGCAGTAAATATCGTTTCGAATCATTTAAATAGAGCAATTGACTCAACTTTTACACATTTATATTATTCTGAGGTCGATACACTCTCTCACCAAAATGGAATTGATCACGATTTAGTAAAACTTGAAATAAAGAAAATAGATTTTCATATTTCTCATCTTTTGGATAAATTACCACCCCGATCTACAGTTATAGTGTCTGCTGACCACGGCTTGAAAAATTCGGGGCCAGAAAACATAATTCGTCTTGAATCTTCAGATGATTTATTGAATTGTCTAGATAGAGAACCTTGGGGCACTGGTAGAGCAGTTAATTTTGCGGTTACTAAAGACATGTCAGATGAATTTGAAACTCGCTTTCGTGAAAGATTTGGTGACCATTTCTATCTATTGTCTTCTTCAGAAATCTTGGAATTGAATTTATTGGGTAAAAATCCTGTGTCTTATATTACTAAATCGAGGATTGGAAATTACTGGGCTATATCAAAAGGAGATTCTGTAATAGATTATAGATATCCAACTGCTCTGCCGAAAACCCATGTTGATCAAGCAAGTCATGGTGGACTTTCGCAAGACGAAATGATGGTACCTCTAATTTTAATGAAAACTTGATATATTAGACATTGACATTTATTTGCTAAATAGTTGGATTGTGAAGAAAATCTCGTCATAATAACTTAAAGACTGCGAATATTATAGAAATGGATTTAAATCAAAATAAGGTATTGATTAAATGATTGAACGATATACGCGTACAGATATGAAACGTGTTTGGTCTGAAGATAATAAATACGACCGATGGCTAGACGTAGAGATGGCTGTATGCGAAGCATGGACAGACGAAGGAGTAATACCTCAGGAAGATATGGAGAAATTGAGAGGTGTTACATATAACAAAAAACGCCTTGATGAGATCCTTATCGATACTCGACACGAGATGACGGCTTTTCTAAGTTCTATAACAGAATTTATAGGACCAGAAGGTAGATGGATTCATCTAGGATTAACAACGAGCGATGTATGGGACACTTCGACAAGTCTGCTGTTGCTTGATTCAATGGAAATTTTAATTACTGAAACCGATAAGCTACTAAATATATTAGAAAAACGGTCTTTGGAACATAAAAACACTCTAATGGTTGGTAGAACCCACGGAGTTCAGGCTGAACCAATTACATTTGGCTTGAAATTGGCTTTATGGTGGGATGAGGTTAGACGAAATAGAGAAAGACTTATTCAAGCTAAAGAAGTTATTTCTTACGGTAAAATATCTGGGCCTGTAGGAACTCATGCTACTGTTCCTCCATCAATTGAAACCAAAGTTTGCTCGCGTCTTGGTTTACGACCTGCACCTATTTCAAATCAAGTATTACAACGTGATAGACATGCACAACTTATAACTACTCTAGCTCTTGTTGCAGCATCATTGGAGAAATTTGCGACTGAAATAAGGGCTCTACAAAGAACAGAAATTTTAGAAGTTTCTGAAGGGTTTCCGAAAGGACAGCCTGGATCCTCGTCTATGCCCCATAAGCGAAATCCTGAATTATCAGAAAGAATATGTGGATTGGCGAGGTTAATTAGAGGACATTCAGTAACTGCTATGGAAAATGTGGCACTTTGGGGAGAACGAGATATAAGTCATTCATCTACGGAAAGATTAATACTTCCTGATGCTTGTACCGCCCTAGATTACATCCTCAATTTATTTACAGGGGTGATAAGAGACTTAAATATTTATCCAGATAGGATGATGGAAAATATGGAATCGACTAAAGGGGTTTTATTCTCTCAAAGAGTATTACTCGCTTTGATTGAATCAGGTATGGCTAGAGAAACTGCATACAGTTTAGTTCATACTCTTGCAATGAAAAGCTGGGATGATAAGTTAGATTTCCGAGAATTACTAAGACAGGAACCTAAGGTACTTGATCTTATACCTTTACAGGAACTCAACTCGTTATTTGATTATAGGTACTATGTGAGGCATGTTGACGAGACTTTTTTACGAGCAGGTTTACTTGATAAAAATCATGGATAAAATTAAACAGATGATTTGAACGGGATATATTTGAATAAGATACTATTAGTTATAAATCATGGAGATAATATTTGAAGACAGCGATAATTGAATCACCATTAGATAATCTTATTTATAGAGGTAAGGTGAGGGATACTCACCAGTTGAAAGATGGATTATTGCTAATGGTTACAACAGATAGGATTTCTGCTTTTGACGTGGTTCTTCCAACAGGGATACCGGATAAGGGAGCTGTACTCGCTCAGATTTCATCCTACTGGTTTGATCAAACAAAGCATATCGTACCAAACCATTTTGTTGCTCTTGCGAGTAACAGTGGTGAAGTAGATATTCCTGCCGAACTAGCTCGTCAGGCAATGGTAGTTAAAAAAGCAGAGCGTGTAGACGTCGAATGTGTGGTCCGAGGTTATATAACTGGTTCGGCCTGGTCCGAATATAAAAAAATCGGGACTGTTTCAGGTATGTCTATGCCAGCAGGATTACAAGAAGGAGATAAATTCCCAGAGCCTCTTTTTACGCCGACAACAAAAGCTGAAGTGGGTCATGATGAAAACATGACAATTGAGGAAGTTGAACAACTGGTTGGTAAAGATGAGACGAAATGGTTAGCTTCAACAACCGTAAAAGTTTACAATGCGGCCCATGACATAGCTCTATCCAAAGGAATTATAATTGCAGATACTAAAATGGAATTTGGGTATATTGATGGTGAACTTAGTCTTATCGATGAGCTACTCACGCCTGATTCCAGCCGATTTTGGGATGCAAAAGGGTATTCCCCGGGTAGATCACAACCCAATTTTGACAAGCAATTCGTTAGAGATTGGTTAGATGGTCAAGGATGGGATCATGAACCGCCGGCCCCACCACTACCTGATGAGATTATAGAGAAAACCCGGGAGCGATATATCGACGCCTATAGACTGCTGACAGGAAAAAATCTAAAGTAATACCAGAAATTTTGATTTAAAATGAATGGAAGTCATGACAACAACAAGTGATAATAAAAAAGAAAAATTAACTCCCACTCAAGCTAGGGCCGCTCGGCGTGAGCGTAGGCGCCGTAGAAGAAGAACGGTTCGTTTTCTTGGTTTCACAGCTGTAAGCACTATTGCAGCGTTATTTATATTTTCCCTTTTTGCAGGTGGGCTCCCTCTGGATTTTGGAAGTCCAAAGGGTCCAGATGGCCCCGGGCAAAGATTTGAAAGTCAGGGCACTACTCACATAGAAAGAGGAGAATCACATCCACCCTACTTTACAACTCCAGCAGTTTCTGGCTGGCACTATTTTGATTCCGGAGCCCCAGCCCGATGGGGAGTATATGATGAACCGTTGGAAGACGAGGTTCTGATCCATAATTTGGAACACGGTGGTGTGGGCATACATTATGATTGCCCCGAAGGCTGTGATGATCTAATAATCAAGTTAAAGGAGATAGCTGATCGTAGTACCGAGGTGATAATGTCACCATATCCCGAACTTGGCAGTAGAATAGCTTTAACAGCATGGACGTTTATTGAAATATTTGAAGAATTTGACGAAGAAAAGATAGAGGCATTTATTTCTGCTCATGTTAATTCTCCAAATGCTCCTGAATATCTCTCAAGATAGAAGGATAATATAGTGGTTTTTATAAAAAGGTTTGCTTTTTGCAATGAGAGACAGTCTTAAATGTACCTAGCAAAGGTTTATGTGACATTTAAGAGCGCAGTTAATGATCCTGTTGGAATGACAATAGAAGCCGGATTAAAAGATTTAGGACATGATTCACTAGTTAGTGTAAATTCAGGTAAATATTTTGAATTACGTTTATCTTCTACAGATGAAGAATCTGCTAACAAATCAGTGACAAATATGTGCCAGACTTTGCTTGCTAATACTGTGATCGAGAATTATCGTTTCGAACTCGAGCCGATATAGAAATTCTTAACCTATTGATCCTTTAGTGCTTGGTACTCCTACTCGTCGTTCGTCTATCGTCAATGCAGAACGGGTAGCCCTCGCAAGTGCTTTGAAAACAGCCTCTGCTTTGTGGTGGTTGCTTGATCCCGTCATAATCCTCGCATGTAAATTGAATCGTCCTTCTGTAGCCAAAGTTTCGAGAAAATGGTTAATTAATTGAGGAGAAAGATCACCAAGATCGGTTTCCGTTAATGGGATATCGATCATAGAATACCCTCGTCCTCCAAAATCTACAGCTACTAAGGCTAGAGATTCGTCTAAAGGTACGAACGAATGTGCCATTCGGTTAATTTCAGATGGTCCTTTGGTAACTGCTTCATTTATAGCTCGTCCAAGCACAATAGCAGTATCTTCTACAATATGGTGCCAACCGACATTTGAGTCTCCTTTACATGATACGGTTAAATCCAATAAACCATGTCTAGAAAGCTGGGCAATTAAATGATCAAACATCCCGTTACCCGTATCTATACTGTAAATGCCATTACCATCTATATTAATTTCAATTGAGATACTGGTTTCACCAGTCTCTCGTGTTATTGTCGCAATTCTTTTGTCCAATACTAGATACCTCGATGTCTTATTAGTCTTATACTATTGTGACATATGTTTCTTACTAAAAGGTAGGCAATTTTAGTTGTTAGATCTATAAATTATTATGCTCTCCAAATTTTGCTGGTCCTTGATACTTTGGCAATCAATGTTTTTTCAAATGGTCTCAATTTATAACCATTTGGTTGAGGTTTGACAGAATCAAGATCCAGTAGCTTAATAATGGTATGATCAGTATAGTATCCAGCGTAAGTATGCAGAACAAGAAGTTCAAAGAAATTAGGAAATTCAGTTTCAATGGTTTTTAATATTTCATTTTTTAATTGGGAACTTAAATCTTTGAATTCAACTGAATGTAATTGCCATGTCAAAATCTCAACGTTTTTTAACCCTTCACAATAGACTCTACGAAGGATTGGATCTATTTCCAGTACGGATTCGATGTACTCCAATACATTTACTTTGTCAGCGCTTGGGAAAGACCCTTCACCGGGTATAATTGTACTAAGAATATCTTGTAATAACTTAGTTTCGATCGTTGAGAAATATATGAGTTGTTTTTTGTTTTTTGACATTGATAAATTCAATATTGATTGAGTGATTTCACTTGACACAATTTTCAAATTTGTCAGCTATATATAAAGCAATTGCTTGAATCGTAGATGTTGGATTAACTGCACCACCGGTAACTAGGATACTGCCGTCAATGATATAAAGGTTTTGAATGTCGTGTGCCCGTCCGTTTTTATCGACAACAGATGTTTCAGGATCATTGCCCATCCTCGCTGTACCCATGAGGTGCCATCCAGCTGGTTTCATAAGGGAATTAGAAAGGATTTCTTTTGATCCGGCAGCTTCCATTACCTTTTTTGCCATCTTTATACCGTGTTCTATCATTCTCTTACTATTTTCACTCATTTTGTAAGAGATTTTAGGAGCCGGAATTCCATAAATATCTATTAAATCATCGTCAATAGATACCATGTTGTGGAGTTCAGGAAGATCTTCCCCGATAACACATATCGTAGCAGTATGGGCAAATCTTTCCTTGAATATTTTATGGTGTTCAGTACCCCAGGGGATTCTAGTATCCTTCCCGAGTCCTCCAAGGGCTGTAGTTAAAGGTCCTGAACTTCGGGCAAGTTGAAACGTGTAACCTCTAAAGAATCCACGCGAAAGATCTGTCTCATAGAACTGTTGACTTAGAATAGCCGCACCTATAGGACCTTGGTAACCATTAAGTTTATCTTTAAAAATACCAGTAACACTACCATATGGATGGAACATTAAATTTTTACCAACCATTCCACTACTATTAGCCAAGCCTGTTGGGAACTTACTTGAATGAGAGTTTAATAGGATTCGAGGAGTACCAATACCATTACTGGCAATAACAACACTTTTTGCCTTTTGTTTGTGTAGGGTGCCATCTCTATCGTAGTATTCCACGCCATCAGCCAACCCGGTTTTAGACAAGGTCACTGCTCTCACCCTACTCCATGTTTTTAGGATAGTTCCTTTATTGATTGCTTTTGGCCAATATGTGACATCCGTGCTTGCTTTTGCTTTCCTAGAACAGCCTATATCACATGGGCCACAATTATTACAAGCTTGCCGCCCATCAAATGGTTGGGTAATAATCGCACTGTCAGATGGCCACCAATGCCAACCTAGATTGTCAAACCCTTTTGCTATTTTTTCTCCTAGAGTGCCTAGGGGAATAGGATTAGTCTGTCGATCAGACCTTTCTGGATTTGCAGGGTCTCCAGTAATCCCAGACACACCTGTTATAGAATCATTAGTATCGAAGTAGGGTTCAAGGTCACTATAGGACATAGGAAAATCTTCAGCTATACCGTCCAGTGTTCTGACTTTGAAGTCTGATGGTTTAAATCGAGGAAAGTGTCCACTCCAATGTATGGTGCTTCCACCCACTGCATTGTACATCAAAGGAGTTATAGGAGAGTCATCCGAATTCACTGGGTAGTCTTGTGGAAGTTTTCTTACATTGGGATCGGCATTCATGGAAGTAATACGAGAAAGCTCCCAGTCAACTTTAGTACTAGGATAAGAAGAAGGATCTTCCCAACCTCCCTGCTCCAAGCAAACCACGCTAAATCCTTTGTTTACGAGGCTCCAGGCAAAAGCTGCTCCAGATGCACCAGCACCTATGATAACGACATCTGGTATTTCATTTTTAGTATATGCTGACATTGTAACTAGTGACAATTCTGAAAAGATAATCACCAATATTACACATAATAAATCTATTAAACTAGCTTAGTTGTGCCATCAGTGATCTTATAGCTTTAATCGCAGTATCGGTCTCACTAGAGTTACCCACTGTTATCCGGAAAGTATCTTTGAGACGGTCTGTTCCAAATCGTCTTACAAATATACCTTTATTACATAGCCCATCGTATACTTTTTGCGCCATGCCTGGATTGAAACCACATAGAATAAAATTGCCGAAAGAAGGCCAAGCTTTGATTCCAGGGATGTTGTTAATCATACCAAACATCCTATTTCTTTCTTCAATGATTTTACTGACCCTTTCAATTAAAGTTTCAGCATCATGAAGCGAAGCTATTAGAGCTGCTTCTGCTGCCACATTTACACTGTATGGAGGTTTTATATCGATTAAATGTTTTACTAATCTTTTACTCATGATCCCGTAGCCTATCCTTAAACCTGCTAATCCAGCCCATTTGCTCATAGTCCGTAGTATTACCAAGTTTTCATACTCTTGGATCAAATTTGATACTGTAGAATTTGCAAATTCGTAATAAGCTTCATCTATAACTACTAGTAAACCCGTTTCCAATAGGTCTCTAACTTCTGATTCAGAGACGATATTACCAGTAGGATTGTTAGGAGAACTTACAAATATAATTTTAGCTTTCGGATTTAAAGCGGCTTTATTTATTTCGTCAATATTTATGTCAAAATTTTCATTCCTAGGCACCATGATTGTTTCAGCTCCAGCAACTCTTGCACAGAAACCGTACATACCAAAAGTTGGATCACTGTCGATTATTGAGTCACCGGGAGAAACGAATAATCTGAAAAGAAGATCAATTAATTCATCGCTTCCTGATCCTACAATCACGTTATCTATATTTGTATTTGCATACTCTGCAATAGTATTTCTCATGTTGTATTGCAATGGGTCAGGGTACACATGGAATGGGGTTTTAGAGATAGCATCTAAGGCTTCTTGAGAACACCCAAATGGATTTTCATTACCATTTAGTTTGATTACATTTTCCTCGGCTATTCCTGCCTGTTTTGCAAGCATTTCTGGAGGCTGTACAGGATCATAAGTCTTGATTTCTACCAAATGGGGCCTAATGAGTTGGTAAATGTTATTTTTAGCGTCGGAGTTATTTGACATTGAGATACACCTCTTAAAATGAGATATCTTTGATATTTTCACGCATTTCAGCCGCTTTTGAGTGAGCGGTCAGACCTTCTGCTCTACCAATCGTAGCCGCTGTTTTACTCAGGTTCAAAGCTTGATTTTTATCTAAGTTAACGACAGGACTAAATTTTAGGAATGTTCTCACATTTAAACCAGAGATAAATTTGGCGGTTCCACCCGTTGGCATAACGTGGCTAGGTCCTGCTACATAGTCACCGAGGACTTCGTGCGACCATTTCCCGACAAATATAGCTCCAGCATTGCGTATCTTATTAACATGGTTTTCAGCATCTGAAACCATTAATGAGATATGTTCTGGTGCGAATTCATTTGATATTTGAATCATTTCTTCAAGGTCGTTTAAGATTCCTATACACCCATGTTCTTCCACAGCAATAGTTGCTATGGATGATCTATCCAGTTCTTTAACTCTAATCATCAGTTCATTAAGTACACGTTCACCAATCAATTCGGAAGAGGTTAAAAGTATAGGCATTGCCATTACATCGTGTTCTGCCTGAGCGAGTAGATCTACTGCACAGAGGGCCGGATCAGCTGTTTCATCAGCGATTATAAGAGTTTCTGTTGGTCCGTAAAGGCCATCTATTCCAACCTCTCCAAACATAAATTTTTTTGCCCGGGTTACGAATATATTTCCAGGTCCGCAAATCAGGTCTACAGGAGGAACCGTTTCCGTACCATATGCCATTGCAGCTATTGCTTGAGCTCCACCAATTTGGAAAATTTTATCAGCCCCAACTATATCAGCAGCCACAAGCACAGAAGGGTCTGGTGATCCGGTTTTGGTGGATGGTGTAAATAAGAACACTTCTTTGACTCCTGCGATTTTTGCAGGAATTACTGTCATTATTACAGTAGAAGGTAACGGTGCAGACCCTCCTGGGATATAGGCCCCTACCCTTTGTACCGGGTTGATAGATTCTCCGTAACCTTGTTGACTATCAAACCATGCTTTTGGAAGGCTAGATTTATGGAAACTTTGTGCACGTTTTGTAGAAATCTTAAGTGCATCTACTATCATCGGATCGATTAATTGATATGCTTCACAAATTGTTTTATCGGGCACTACCAATTGATCTAACCACAGGCCGTCAAATTGATTCGACAGTTTCCTTATTGCAGTGTCGCCGCCTTTCTTGACTCTGTTTATAATTTCGATGACGACGTCATCAATTGTAGAAAAATCCTTTCCTAGTATGTCAGAAGATTTCTTGAGAATAGCCGGGTTCATACTGGAAAAACCTGGTTGTCGTTTTTCAAGTAAATGTTCACGAGTTTGTTTAAAACCTTTCGTTATTCTCATAAGAGGTATCCGTTCAGAGTTTTTTTTATTTTCTGCTTAGTAAATGTCTCAAAATTGGCAAGGTTATCGCCAGGTAGTTGTTTCAATAGATTATTAAGGCTACCGGGCATATCTTTTAAGAATTTATCAGCCACTTTATGTGCAGCGTGGCTTTGATCGCCCATAGAAATTCTTTGAGCCATGAAACGTAATCTTTCCCAGGTAAAATCACGATTTAAAAAATTAGATACCCATTGCTTCCAATCTAAAATAGTTTTTGCAGGTATAAATCCTGGTACAGGCAAATCTTGTATATTTGCTATATGTTGTATAGCTTCTTTTGATATCATCGATGAACTTTTATCCATTTCAAGTTGCAGAGCCCGATCATTAATTAGGTTAGATACGTTGTTACCATTACCAAATAATGGTCTGAACATGGTCTTTATCCAGCATTCATCGAGAACAATATGGGATATATATCCTGCTATAAAAGCTGCGGTAGTATTTCCATTAGGGAGGTTCGATAATTGAGGGTAAAGCTTTAGCATATTATCAACTCCCTTCCCAATCTCGTCAAAGTCGAGTGGCGCAAAATGATATTGTTGTCTACTCTCCTTCGTCATAGCACGTATATCAGGTGAAGTGGAACCAAGAAGGTACATTCCGAGATTATCAAATATAGTAGAGTTTTCCAATTGAATAGCTACTTCCCATGAAATTCTTATATGTGTTGGAAGGTTAGGCAATTTTTCTATTAGTTCAAGTCTAACTAATCATTCAACAATTTTGTTACACAATGCTTAATTTAAATGCCTATAGATTCAAGCATGTTGGTAGCGCCACTTTTTGCATGGAAAACATAGTTAGGTTGAGATACTGTGACTGAGTTGCCACCGATATTCTTGAATTGTGTAACTGCGTTTAGCAACTTTTCTTTTTCTACTATAACGGTAACAGCATACCAGTTTTCCTCACCTAACTTATAAACTTTTGATATCGTAGGTCCTCTTAATCCTGATATATCTGGTTTTTCCAAGATTAGCTCAGCAATTTCTTTTGGTCCTTTACCTGCAATGTTGGCTGTAATGCTATAGTGATTTAATGCCTGAAGATGTGCTTCTATGGATTGTACCAAGTCTCTAACTATCTGCAATTTGTGAGGATCTGATTTGTCGATAGACTTGTTTATGACAATACAAGCTTGAGATGAGATAACGCACCCTTCTTCGATTGTCTTTAATCGGTTTTCACGTAAAGTAGTACCTGTAGACGATATATCTGCAATAATGTCAGCGTAACCCATAGCTGGAGCAGCTTCTAATGTTCCACTGGATTCAACCAGAGAAAAGAAATTCACGCCCCTATCTAGTAGAAATCGTTCCACAAGTTTTGGGTATTTTGTTGCTATTTGGAGTTCTTTGCCCTGAGCTCTAAAATCCATCGATAGTTCAGCTAAATCAGCAGTTGATGTTACGTCGATCCAAGAATCTGGAACGCCAATTACCAAATTTGAATGGCCGAAACCAAGATTATCAATGACAATCATGGTATTACCGTTCTTTCGACTCGTTTCTAGGAAACGGTCACGACCCAATATGCCCATATCTGCACTGCCTTCTTCAACTTTAATTCCTATGTCAGAACCACGTTGGAAATGCACTACTAGTCCAGGTAATCTAGGTATTTCTGCGGTGTAGCTACGCAGATTTGTTCTTTGAATAGTTAGGCCACACTCCTTTAAGAATAGAAGTGATGGTTCATGAAGCGCTCCGTCACTAGGTATTGCTAGTCTTAACATCTATTTCCTCGTTTTAACAATGGCAAGTTCAATTTATAGCTTCCAATATTTTGTCTAAGTTAAATGCAAATCCTAAAGCAGGAATTTGTTTTCCACCTAAGGCATTTACCAATCCATCGTACCGGCCGCCGCCTCCTAAAGAAACTAAACTAGATTCTTTCCGGATCTCGATATCAAAAATCATACCTGTGTAATAAGAAATGTCACGTGCTAAACCAAAATCAATCGTAACGTATGATTCTTTTATACCACGGTTAACTAGTGAAGATGACAACAGATCAAAATCTTCCAATCTTTGAGAATCAATTTTATTGGATATGAATATATTTTTCATAGCTTGAATTGCTGTTGACGGCTTACCCTGAACTTTGGATACAGTGGTTATTAATTGTAAAGCTGGAAGCACCCTGTCCTCTCTGTTGAATGCTTTAGCTTTCCTTAAGAGTCTTTCTATGATTTGTTCGCTGGAGCGTCTACCTACTACGGTAGGTATAGGATCAACCATGATTTCTTTTACAAATTGTTGAGCTGTTTTTAGTCCTACTGAATCTAGTAAATGTTCCGTCTGTGGGTCCGGACTATTATTTATGAGTCCTAGTTTTTTCGCTACTTCCACTAATTGATCCGGTTGAACTTCGTCATTTTTCAACTTACCAATATTACTTACTATAAAAAGTTTCATTGAAGCAGATAGACCAAATTTATTAAGTAAATCGTCTATAATTCCTAAGTTTCCTATTCTAATCCCATAATCTTTCATGCCGCATAAAGTGAGTGCAGACCAAGCCATCTCGATAATATCTAAATCAGAATCTAGGCTTTGTGGTCCAATTAATTCAGCTCCAAATTGAGTGAATTGGCTATATCCTTCTTCATATCGAAAAACTGGACCGACATATTGAAACTTCACAGGAAGAGGAAGATCTTTGTTTTCAATAAAATAACGTATTACTGAAGACGTGAATTCTGGTCTCAAGCTAACTTTTCTTCCGTCCGGGTCTATAAAAGAATATGTTTGGGCAGAGAATTCCCCTCCAGATTTACGTATAAAAAGTTCTGATTGTTCTATAAGAGGTGTGTCAATTAATGTGTAGTCTTTATCCAGAGCAAATTTCTTTAAAGTATCTGATAACGATAATAATCGTTGATACCCCTCTCCAGACATGTCGTTCATACCTGGTAGTTTTATAACTCGAGTTTCTTTCATACTTAGTTCTCCAACTGATTACAGTTTATCATTGTAGATATATAGATTTTAACTTTTATGCGGGTGTTTATCTCGAGATTTATCGGTTAAAACGTTATTTGTTGACCGTACACTTCTATACATGCGTAAATTGGACATACCATGTTGCCAAATTATAAATCGAAATCAGATAGTAAAAAGGTTGTGATCGTAGTAGATAGTGCAGCGTCTCTACCTAAAACTGACTTATCCAATCTAGTTAAAATTGTACCAATGCAACTGATGATCGGATCCAAAACTTTTAAGGACGGGATAGATATTTCTTCAAATGATTTCTACAGGATATTATCTAATACAAACCCAGTCCCTAGCACAGCGGCTCCTTCCCCTTCGAGCTATCTAGATGCTTTTAGACTGGCATCAAAAGTTTCAAATAAAGTTCTTTGTATAACGGTATCTTCAAATTTTAGCTCTTCATATAAATCTGCTGAAAATGCTATAGCAATAGCAAAAATTGAGTTACCAGGAATAGATATCAAGCTGATTGACTCAGAGTCTGCAGCCGGATCAGAAGGCCTTGTTGTATTAGAAGCAGTGAAAGCAGCCAGCATGGGAGATCCAATTGACAAAGTGTATTCAGCTGCTTTAAAAGTCATTGAGAGAGTATATTTATTAGCTTATTTGGACACCCTTTATTATGTGTGGAAAAGTGGAAGAATTCCACGCATTGCATATGCCGGTGCCGCTCTATTAAAAATTAAACCGATGTTACAGATGTTTAGAGGTGATGTAACTAACGTGGCAAAACCGAGGACTAGGAAAAAGGCAAATGAGATTATGTTGAGTTTAATGAGAAATCATATAGGTAATAATCCAGCTAATATATGTGTTATGCACGGTAATAATATAGATAATGCAAGATTATTGGTTCAACAGATTGAAAACAATTTTGACTGTAGGGAACTATATATCAGTGAATTTACGGCAGCTATGGGGGTGCATACTGGTCCCGGCTTGGTTGGGATATCCTATTGGACTGATTGACACAGATTAAA
>CAYFFO010000038.1:0-15149 GCA_964342485.1 uncultured Dehalococcoidia bacterium | reverse complement strand
TCCATTTATCGAACAGATTTAATATATCTGGTTCGATAATCTGGTTTCCTGCATTACTTGTAGTGTTAGCCATGTCTTTGCCACTCATCTATCTTATATTGAGAAGCCTAATGGCCAGTTCGGAAGCATGGGATCTTTTGTTTAGGGTTCAAACAATTAAAATCTTGGCCCGCAGCCTGATTTTAGTAATTACAGTAACATCATTTTCAATTTTAATAGCAGTTCCTATCGCATGGTTGACGACCAGAACAGATTTACCTTTAAGAAAGACTCTTGGCATTTTACTTGCTTTACCTCTTGTAATACCCACTTATGTAGGAGGGTTTTTATTTGTATCGGCTTTAGGGCCCAAGGGCTTCTTCCAGGGGATGTTGGAAAGAGCCTTTGATGTAGAACGTATTCCGGAAATCTATGGTTTGCCGGGAGCTACGTTTGTGTTGACTGTATTGAGTTATCCATATATTTTGCTTACCGTAAAGGGAGCTTTGGCCAATCTTGATCCTGCTTTAGAAGAAGTATCGAGAAGCCTAAAGGCCGGTTTTTGGAAAACCAATTTGCAAGTTGTTTTGCCACAACTTCGTCCCAGTATCGTATATGGTTCATTGCTTGTAGCACTCTATACACTAAGTGATTTTGGAGCCGTTTCTTTAATGAGATACGATACATTTACCTGGGTTATATATCAGCAATATCAAAATTCCTTTGATAGGACGATAGCTGCCTTATTGTCGATGGTCCTTGTAATTACTGTGGTTGTTATCTTAGCTACAGAGGTATTTACCAGGGGGAGGGCTAGTTATAGTTCGGTCGGTGGTGGAAGTTCTAGGATTCCCCAGACAATCAAACTTGGTGTATGGAAGTGGATAGCATTCAGCTTCTGTGCAACTATTTTGTGTCTTGCTTTAATATTGCCATTATCGATATTAGTTTATTGGATGGTACGCGGAATCGAATCTGGAGAAAATTTCGTATTTTTGTGGAGACATGTATTTAATTCAGTTTCAATATCACTAGTCACAGGTTTAGTAGCAGCAATTATCGCAGTACCGGTAGCAATAATTACTGTAAGAAAACGGGATATTATATCCAGACTGCTGGAAAAAGTTAGTTTTATTGGATATGCATTGCCCGGTATAGTGGTTGCATTGGCACTTGTATATTTTGGAGCTAATTTTGGAAAAATATTTTATCAAACGATTTGGATTCTCTTGTTAGCTTATTTTGTATTGTTTTTTCCTGTCGCGTTAGGACCCATAAGATCAGTGGTACTTCAAATTAGGCCTGCTGTAGTAGAATCTTCTCGAGTATTGGGTAAGACAGAATTAGAATCTTTGAGATTGGTAACAATACCTTTAGTTAGTAAAGCTTTAATTGCTGGGGGAATACTTGTTTTCCTTGTTACGATGAAAGAATTACCGGCATCGCTTATTTTGGGACCTTTGGGTTTTAAAACTTTGGCTACTGAAGTTTGGTCAACCTCTTCAGAAGCATTTTTTGCAAGAGCTGCGGCGCCAGCATTGCTACTGGTGATATTGTCATCAATTCCGATGGCATTTTTGATGTTCAAAGATGTGAGGGTAAAGTGGTAATTGATTCGATAATAGAATGTAAGAATGTTAGTAAGCGATTCGGTAGACTGCAAGTAGTGAACCAAGTCAATTTTGGATTGGCTCAAGGCCAGATACTTTCAATATTAGGTCCCAGTGGGTCAGGTAAAACCACCTTGTTGCGGCTAATAGCTGGATTTGAACGTATTAGCGAAGGGGAAATAAAAATTTTGGACCAGATTGTTTCTGAACAAGGGTTATTTATTCCACCTGAAAAAAGACATCTCGGCATGGTGTTTCAAGAGTATGCCTTATTTCCCCATTTAAACGTTGCCAGAAATGTTGTATTCGGCTTGTCAGGTATGTCTTCGCAAGATAGAGATACAAGACTTCATGAAATGCTGGATTTAGTTAAACTTCCTGGGTTTGCTGATAGGTACCCGGCTGAACTTTCAGGAGGACAACAACAACGTATAGCTTTAGCACGGACTCTTGCTACTAGCCCGATTGGTGTGCTACTTGATGAACCATTTAGCAGTGTGGACGCTACCATGAGGACCGAGCTACGGAACGATGTGAACCAGATATTAAGAGATAGCAATATCTCTGCAATATTTGTTACTCACGATAGAGAAGAAGCTTTTGCAATGGCTGACAGGATAGCTGTGATGATTGATGGACAAATTCAACAAATTGATTCTCCAGACAACTTATACCATTCTCCAGTCAGTAGAGCGGTAGCAGGTATGGCAGGGTCATGCGATTTCATTACAGGGATTGTAAATACTGGATATGTAGAAACTGAATTAGGCAAATTATCACTAAATCCATTAGACAGTAAGCATAAAGATGGTACAAAGGTAGATGTTTTAATAAGATTAGATGATTTTCAAGTAGCCCCTGATTTAAAGGGTAAAGGCACTATTGTCTCCAGAGAATTCAGAGGGGATGAAGTTGTACTATTGGTTAAGACAGATAAAGGCGAAAATTTGCGATGCAGAAGACATCATTATTCTTCTCTTCCAGAAGGTACCAAAGTGAGGCTTTTTACTGTAAGGCCAAACCCTTTTGTAGTATTCCCACAGGAATAGTTAATAATATTCCTGATATCACGGTGATTATGTTAGACGAAACTATAATCCAAGAGAAGTTATAAATGATCTGCTAAGGCATCTACACTACCTTTAGGCAGAAAGACTTCAGCTGTTTCAGGGTCTCGATAACCTTCGACATGGGTAGGAACAACTCCAGGGCTTCCGAGGGCGGCGCGTACCACTAGTTTATTAAAGTAACTGACGCTTTCAGCCTTGTAGTATTCTTTTATCGGCATCCATATGCAATCTTCGATTTCTTCTTCTTGCTTAGTGATTTCGTTAGTTAATGGTTCTAGGCGGCATACGAAGTATATGTCCGATTTACCATAACGGTATCCGTGTTGATTTCTGAAGCATGCAAGCGATAGAAAACGAGATTGTATTCCTGTTTCTTCGAGTACTTCCCTGATAACACCTTCAACCAGATGTTCTCCAGCATGGAGAGCTCCACCAGGTAGTTTGTAAAATGGAGCACTAGATCCTCTCCCTTTTTCATGAACCACCAGTAGCTCATCGTTTTTATTTACGGCAACGCCACCGGCACCAATATAATGAGAAGCATAGGGTGGAATGAAAGCATTTTCCACGATACTTTTCGTAAGCATAAGATAATTTTTACCACTATGGTGGTATTCAAATCCTTGTTTCACTGCTACGGGTACGAGGTTCGCAAGATCTAGATTCAATTCCAGCCAAACGACTTTGTATCCCGCAGCCTGCCAGATTTCAAGAGATTCTTTTAGTTTGTCACCAAATATAACAGGGTCGCGAGGCAATCCTGAAGGTTCGGGAATTATTCCACCAAAGGGGTTAGTATTTGCTTCAAAAGCTCCCATAACTAGGTTTATCCTTAATTGTTGATTTTGAGAGAAGTATATTAGTGAATAGCTGAAGGGTCAAAGAGTTTTTTCAACTATCTTGTTGTACAATCAACAAAATTACAAATGTCAATTTAAATAAGAGGTTTGGCAATGGCTACTATTATTGAACGATATGAAGAAAAATTCAGAAAATCTGGTCTAGCCTGCAACTCTGCCCAAGGGATAATTCCTGGAGGAGCACATCAGTCAAGAGTAGTAAATCCTTTCCCGGTGTTTGCTGTTGAGGGAAATGGAGCTACCAAGATTGATGTTGATGGCAATGAACTTATCGATTATATGATGGGATTTGGTGCTTTAATGCTGGGACATGCTCATCAGGAAATTACAGAAGCCGTGACGAGCAGGCTAACAAAGGGTACTCATATGGGTACTGTTACAGAACTGGAAATAGAATGGGCAAAGCTTGTTAAAAGTTTAATTCCATCGGGAGAGAGGGTGAGATTTACTGGTTCAGGTACAGAGGCTACTCTTCTCGCGATTCGTCTGGCCCGTGGATTTACCGGCAAAACTAAACTCGTGAAATTCCAAGAACATTTCCATGGATGGCATGACTACGTTTCATTGGATTCAGGTATAAATACTCAAATAGGGATACCTCAAGAGACACTATCAACAGTTAAGGTTATTGAACCGGAATTAGATGTTTTAAAACAATTGCTTGAAAAGGATAAGGATATAGCAGTCCTAATTATGGAGCCTACAGGTGGTCACTGGGGTCAATTTCCTTTAGCTAATCCTCATTTTCTTGAGGGTGTAAGAAACTTAACTGCTGAACATGGAGTGTTGATGATAATGGATGAAGTGATTTGTGGTTTCAGAATTTCCCCAGGGGGAGCGCAAAGTCGTTTTGGTATTATGCCGGACATGACTACAATGGCAAAAATTGTAGCTGGTGGTTTACCTGGAGGAGCTGTTGCGGGACGGGCCGATATTATGGAACAAATGGGGGATTCAGGATCATCGAGACTTGCTCATCCTGGCACTTTTAATGCCAATCCAGTTTCAGCTACTGCTGGGATTGCAACTTTAAGCAAAATTGCTAACGAGCCGATAAATGAACAGGCTGATTTGATGGCATCAAGATTAAAAAAGGGTTTGAGAAATGCGTTAAACAAAATGGAAGTTACGGGACAGGTGCATGGGTTAGCATCTGTTGTACATATAGCCCTTGGAGTTGAAGCTGAAGACGAAGATATATCAACTGTACCTCATGAAGAACTTGCTTCAGCTACTTCAGGCGATATTTCTGGTCCTCTTAAATTGGCTATGCTTAATGAAGGGGTAGATATGATGGGTGGTATAGGATTCATGGTATCAGCTGTTCATACTGAAGAGGAGATTGATAGAACAAGTGAAGCATTTGAGCGGTCACTTGTTGCCCTGAGAAATGAAGGGATTATATAGAATTAAGATATTCCTGAACAAGTAACAATTGTATTTATAGGATAAGCGTGCTGGTCGAGGGGTATATCTTGAGAAAATATAGAGCAGCAGTAATCGGACTCGGTTGGACAGGAATGCTTTATGATCTTGCGAAGCGTCCTGGACCAGCCCTTAACCAACCTAAGTTTGATTTGGATTCTCCAAATAGACCTACTCCAGAAATCAATATTGATCGCAAATTTAACTATCACGAAAAGCATTTTGATTCAGGAAATCCAACTAGCTACGCTGAGGCATTTTATGATAGAGAAGAGATTGATCTAGTTGCTGGAGCTGACAGGGATGTCACCCGTTTAGAAGTGTTTTCGAAAAGGTATCAAGTGGATAGACTCTACACAGATGCCTTTAAAATGCTTGCTGAAGTAAAACCCGATATTGTAGCTATAACTACAAATATAAAAGGCAGAGCTGATTTAACAGTTGCAGCCGTGGAATCTGGTGCGAAAGGGATTGTGACCGAAAAACCTATGGCCAATACATTAGAAGAGGCTGACAGGATGGTAACTGTATGCCGAGAGGCAGATGTTCCTCTTAGCTGTGGGGCTATATCAACTACTCATCCTTCATTTAATAAAGCTGAAGAATTAATAAAAGCAGGGGCAATTGGAGAAATCATATCCATTGAAGTTTCCAAACCTGGTTCACAGCATCAAAATTGGACATATTTTTTACATTCTGATCCTCAGTGGGTAATCGGCATTGGAGATAAAGATCGACACGAGGGAGGCAGTGACGAATTTGTTGGGCAGGGAATGATGGTGGCATATGATGGACTTGTGACACATTTTCGCCTAGGTGCTCCCCAACTTCGGATTACCGGCAACAGTGGTGAATTGGTACATGTTCCACCCAATCCTGGCTGGGAACTTTGGCAGGATATTGATACGAATTATAGCAATGGTCGTGTGCAAATTCCTTGGCCAGGTCCACAAACTGGTCATTATGGCGCTATCTATTCTGTTTCCGATGTGCTGGATTGCATGGAAGGAAAACTAGTAGAACCCAAAAATTCTGGACGTAGAGTAGCGATAGCTTTAGAGGTGGAAGTAGCATTAAAAAAATCGTCTGATCAAGGCGGAGTACGTCTTAATTTACCTCTTAATGACAGATCTTTAGGAATAAATTATGATTGGTTTAGATAAATATTTAGAGGTGCATCATTGGAAATAGGGAGAATACCGTCAGCTCATGAAAGACTCAAGTTTTTATATCCTGAAGGTGGGCCAGGTAGACAACTAAAAGCTCGTTTAAATAACGGACAAGTTCTAATCGGGGGTATACTGGACGAATATGCCAGGCCATTACTACCTAAGCTATACCAATAGGCTGGCTTTGATTTTTTGTACGTAGAATATGAGCATGTTTCATTTACTCCCGCCGATTTGGCAGATACTGTGCTGGCTTCGAGAGACAATGGATTACCAGTAATTGCAAAAACTCCACAGCTTGAAAGACAAGAAGTAGCTAAGCTATTGGAGATGGGCGTTACTGGGATTCAATTACCTAGAACTGAATCTCGGAGTCAAATCGAAGAATTACACAGTTATATGAAGTTTCCTCCAGTAGGTACTAGAGCAGTTGCACCTGGATACGGCAACAGTGATTATATACAGCCGGATGATTGGAGTTCATGGATGATTGAACAGGATGAAGAAACCACACTAGTGATACATATTGAAACCAAACTTGGCTATGAAAATGCTGAAGAGATAGTCAGCACTTCTGGTGTAGATATGGTATATCTTGGTCCTGGAGATTTTTCGATTGAAATGGGTTATCCTGGAGATTATGATCACCCATCAGTGGCACAGCCTATGATGGAAATACTGGAGCTCTGTAAGAAATACGGAGTTGCTTTTGGAACTACAGCTACCAATGCTAAAAAGGCAGGGCAATGGGTTAGTAAAGGGGCTCAGTTTTTTGAGACGGATGATGAAAGAGCTTACATTATCAGAGGAGCCAAACAGTTAATCGAGGATTACAGACGGAATATAGTTTAAAATTTTGTTGACAAAATTTCTTGAGTTACCTCAAATCTTTCTGATTCTGGAGGTTTGTCCCATAGCATTTCGGCTCCAAGCATGGCTGATTTTCTTTCAGGACTAGTTTTCCATTCCTCATATATTTCGTTACCGTCCCATATTACCAAGCTCGATATCTTGGATGGTGTAGATAGGGAAGCCAAACTATATCTTTTAACGAAGCCAGGGGCTCTGCTTTGGGCTTTACCATTCCCTTGTAAAATGTCGATAACTGCTGATTCTCGTCCAGGTTTTGACCAGTGGTGTGTTAATACGCCTATCAATTTACTCTCCTATAAAGTTGGTTCCGAAGCGCTGAAGTCTAACAGTAGAAATTAGTAAGGTCAATCTCAAAGTAGACGATAATTTATGGACTAAAGTACTTGTGTTGGGTTATATAATAGGTATTAAATTAATATTATTAATCAATTAGTTGTAATTTAAATATTTTGAAAGAGTGGTTAAGTTTAGTATGGCAAAAGACTTAGTTATAGTTGAATCACCGGCCAAAGCGCGTACGGTAGGCCGTTTCCTTGGAAAAAATTTCGAAGCGGTAGCTTCTATGGGTCATGTAAGAGATCTTCCTAAAAAGAACTTAGAGATTTCTGAAAACGAGGATTTTAAACCCAAGTATTTGGTGATCGCTGATAAACGAAAAATTGTATCTGAACTAAAAAAGGCTTCATCCAATGCTGAAACTGTGTATTTGGCTACGGACCCTGATAGAGAAGGTGAGGCAATTGCCTGGCATTTAATAGAGGCTGCTAAGATTGATGTCCTTAAAGTAAAGAGAGTTGTATTTCATGAGATAACTGAATCGGCGGTTAAAGAGGCCTTTGACAATACTAGAGATATCGATACTAATTTGGTCGATGCACAACAGGCGAGGAGAGTTATTGATCATGTAGTTGGATTTGACTTGAGTCCTGTTCTTTGGAAAAAGGTACGTTCGAGACTTTCAGCCGGGAGAGTCCAATCTGTAGCTTTAAGATTTACGGTTGATAGAGAACAAGAAATCAAAGCATTTCAGGCGGAAGAATACTGGTCTGTGGATGCTGTTTTTTCGAAAAAAGATAGCGTAGATGACCTGAAATTCGAATCAAAACTAAGATCAATAAAAGGAAAATCGGGTAATCTGAAGATAACCGATGGACAGGAAGCAGGAAACATAACATCGGATCTGGATTCTGCAAATTTTTCAATATCAAAAATAGATGTTAAAGAAAGAAAATCAAAGCCAGCACCTCCGTTTATAACAAGTTCATTACAACAGGAAGCATTTCGAAAGCTCAGGTTTACAACTCGACAAACTATGTCAGTTGCCCAGCAGCTTTATCAGGGCGTCAATGTTGGCAGTGATGGTCCTTTGGGATTGATTACATATATGCGGACAGATTCTACAAACGTTGCTACATCAGCAGTCTCTGAGGTCAGGACATACATCAATGATAACTTTGGTTCAAGTTATTTACCAAAATCTCCTCGTGCCTACAAGAAAAAGGTAAGAGGAGCTCAGGAGGCGCATGAGGCAATACGTCCTACTTCAATATATCGTGAACCAAAGTCACTGGAAAAATTTTTGACACCGGAACAATTTAGATTATATGACTTAATTTGGAGAAGAATGCTATCAAGCCAAATGGCAGATGCAATTTTTGATTCTACTTCTGTCGATATAGATGCCACAGAAACGAAATCAGGTTCTGTGTACATTTTCCGTTCTACAGGATCAGTGATACGCTTCCCAGGTTTCCGAAGGTTGTATATGGAAGACAAAGATGACTCTTCTGGTGATAAGGAAGATGTTGATCTGCCCGTTTTGTTGTCTGGAGAAGCACTTAATGCAAATTCCATTACGCCAGAGCAGCATTTTACTCAGCCTCCTCCAAGGTTCACGGAAGCGAGTTTGGTTCGAGCATTAGAAGAACGTGGTATAGGAAGACCGAGTACCTATGCTTCCATTATTGCGACTGTTGTGGAGCGTGAATATGTGAGAAAAGACAAAGGTAGACTGGTTCCTACAAAACTCGGTATAGTTGTCAGCAATTTTCTTATCAAACATTTCCCAGACATAATGGATGTTGGTTTTACGGCACGTGTTGAAGAGGAATTGGACGAGATTGCAAAAGGAGAACGTGAATGGAATCCAGTATTTAAGGAGTTTTACGCTCCTTTCAATAAATCTGTGATAGAAGCTCGTGAAAATGCAGAAAGGGTTCCTAGAGAACAGATTGATGAGGAGTCAGATGAGTTTTGTGAATCTTGCGAGCGTCCAATGGTAATAAAGTCTGGCAAATTTGGTAGATTTCTTGCATGTACTGGTTTCCCAGAATGTAGGAATACTAAGCCGTTTACTCAAAATACGGGTGTGAATTGCCCTGAAGATGGTGGGGAACTTCTTGAAAGGCAAGGCCGTGGTGGCAAAGGCCGTGGACCGAGGACTTTTTATGGTTGTAGTAACTATCCTGACTGTACTTTCACTTCAAGTCAACGACCATTGCCAGTGCCATGTCCGGAATGCGGGAAATTGCTTGTGGCATCTGGTCGTACAAATGCCAGATGTGCAGTTTGTGAATATAAAGGCCCTATTCCTGAATCAGGTGATGTGGTGGAATTGGCGTCTTAATTTACTTAGTCAAATTATCAGGTATCACAATGGGTATCAGTGAGTTTCCCTCTAAAGTGATCATGCATTGCCTTTCATATTAATGCAGTGTTGTTATAAAACTGCTGTTTAATGAATACAAATCAACAATGTGTATTGCTTGAACGTTTCGTTAACCATCTTGAGACTGAACGAAGTCTGGCAACTTTAACTGTAAGGAATTATAGGACCGATCTTCAGTCTTTATTGGAGTATATGGAAGCTTACAAAATTCCAGGGTTTAACGAATTAGACAGAAACGATTTACGTAGTTATCTAGCTTGGCTCGTAGAGATCGGATACGCACGGTCGAGTGTTGTTCGTAAACTTTGTTCCCTAAGAGCATTATTAAGGTGGCTTTTTTCAGAAAATATAATTGAAAAAGATCCTTTGCCTCGTAGAGGAGTAGTAAAGACTGAGAAACGCCTACCTCGATTCTTGTCACGAGATGAAGCTGATAAACTAGTTACAGCTCCAGATACAAGTAGTAAATTTGGATTGAGAGACAGAGCCTTGTTAGAGCTTGTGTACGCTGCAGGATTAAGGGTCAGCGAGGTACATTCGCTTAATGTGGAAGGGATAAATTTAGATACCAAGGAGATTAGGGTAGTTGGTAAAGGTTCTAAGGAAAGGATTGTTTTGATTGGCACACAGGCTTGTAAAGCAATAAGATTATATTTAAGAGAAATCAGGGCTAAAATATCAAATCATGAGAGTGATAATGCTCTTTTCCTTAACAGGTTAGGTTCAAGGTTAAGTCAAAGGAGTATTCAAAAAATGGTGCGTTTTTATGCAACAAAAGTGGGTCTTACTTCAGGAGTTCATACTCACACTTTAAGACATTCGTTTGCAACTCATCTTTTGGACGGAGGAGCAGATCTCAGGGTTGTACAGGAATTATTAGGTCATTCTAGTCCTGCAACCACTCAGATTTATACTCATGTAACTAAATCTAAGGCTCGAGAAGTCTATCTATCAGCACATCCTAGAGCTAAGTCAAGAAAATTTATTAAGGACTAAAAATGAAAATCTTATTAATTAATGGCCCAAACTTAAATATGCTCGGTATCCGAGATGTAGGTGTTTATGGAAGTATGACGCTTGATGATTTGAATCGTAAAATCATTGAAGAGACTGAAAGCGACCAGGTAGAAATTGTTTTATTCCAGAGTAACCATGAAGGTTCGATAATAGATTTTATTCAGGATAATTCTCATAAGGCAGATGGGGTTGTGATTAATCCTGGGGCATTGACTCACTACGGTATGTCTCTGATGGACGCTCTGTCAGATACCAAAATACCAGTTGTAGAAGTTCACTTATCGAATATACATGCTCGAGAAGAATTTCGACATAAGTCAGTGGTTGCCCCTGTATCTGTTGGACAGATAGCAGGATTGGGTTGGAGAGGATATGTTTATGCAATCAAGTTTATCAATGAATATTTAAAGGAAGGAAAACAAAATTGAAAATAGCTTCCAGACTGGATAAGCTTCGCACACTTTTTAGTGAGCATGGAATTGATGCTATCTTAATTTCTAGTGCTACAAACAGGAGATATTTATCGGGGTTTGTAGGTTCGGCAGGATATTTATTGATAACAGAAAATGATCAGGTTTTATATACAGATTTCCGATATACAGAACAGGCCGAGAGCCAGGCACCAAATTTCAAAACAGAGAGGATTAGTGGTCCGTTAGCTTGGTTTCCAGAGCAGATAAATGCTCTTGGGGTTAATAGAGTTGGATTTGAATCCAATGACATGTCTGTATCTACTTATTCCCAATTTGGAAGAGCCTTATCAGATTATCAAGGTGGAACTGAAGTGAAACTAATTGATATTGGAGACACTATTGATAAATTGAGAGCTGTAAAGGATGAAGATGAGATTGCTTTAATAACACGAGCAGTAGAGATTACAGATCAAGCTTTTGAAGAAGTTTCTGCGATAGTTGAGCCAGGTATGACCGAAGAGCAGGTTTCTTGGGAACTGGAAAAATCAATGAGAGAACAGGGTGCAGAAGGCCTGGCTTTTGAAACAATAGTGGGAGCAGGTGTTAATGGAGCTCTACCGCACCACCTAGCAGACCAAACGGTTATTAGAGATGGAGAGTCTGTAGTAATAGATATGGGTGCTCAGTTTGATGGCTATTGTGCAGATTTGACCAGAACCATATTTGTTGGAGAGCCGGATAAGAAATTCCAACAAGTGTATGGAATAGTGCTGGATGCCCAATTACAAGCAGAAAAAAGGGTCAGGCCTGGGATGACTGGAGAGGATATCGATGCTATTTCAAGAGATATTATTTCAGAAGCAGGTTTCGGGGACAATTTTGGTCATAGTTTAGGCCATGGTGTTGGTCTCGATGTTCATGAATATCCAAGGGTAGGTCCTAGAGCAAAAGAAATTATTGAAGATGGTATGGTTTTCACAATAGAGCCAGGTATATATCTAACCAACTGGGGTGGAGTTAGGATAGAAGATATAGTAATAATGGAAAATGGACACCCTAAAGTTATTAGCCGTGCTCCAAAGATAAAAGTAGCTAATTAAAAGTATTAACAAGTATAAATAACTGTAGCTTTAATCGTTATAATTTAATAAAATTTTATTGATTAAAGCTGTGATTGTTAAATTCTTACCCCTGTAGCTCAGGCGGATAGAGCAACGGTTTCCTAAACCGTGTGCCCCGGTTCGAGTCCGGGCAGGGGTACCACAAACCGGCATTTTTACAGTAACGGAGGGGCCTTTTTCTATATCATTGGCCTAAATATACTCTTCACATCTGGCAAATATAAGGTTTCTTATTTACCGTCAAATAATCTAGTTTTCTCTTCCAATAACTTGAACAAATCTTCGCAGATCTCTTGTTTTTCACAACTCACAAAGAGATTTTGATGAGAGCTAATATGATTGCTGTATCCATTGATTTGTAGCATATCAGAGGTTACAGAACCGGCAAATAAAGGGTCTTGTATTACGCTGTCAAAAATAAGGACTTCAATAGATCTATCCTCTCCGTTCAAGTTGACCTGTCCAGCATAACTATTTATTAGGCCAGTGTGGTTCCATTTGGAGGATGTTTCTTTAGACACAATAAACCCGATTAGTAGTAGATTATTAAGGCTAATGATCTTTTCAGAATAGTTAAAAACAGGTTGAGTTATTTGGGTACTTGTATTTATAGAACTGAATATATCACCAAAGGTTTTTGCTGTTTCCTGCAAATTTTCCGATACCGAGGATACGCTTTTTAATACTTCAGTCATCGCTTCTAATCCTATTGGAGTTGGAATTACTACAGGAGGCTGTATATTTCCCTGTAAGACGGTTTTTGGTGTCGAATGAGGTAGGGTAATAGATGTGTTAAGTTTCGTATCTATATTTACCTCTTCCACGTCAACTGAAACTTCTGTAGGCTCGCAACTAACGAGACAAATTATAGATCCCAAAATTATAAGAAAGGGATTTTTTAGCAAGTATTTTTTCAATGATATTTTTTCCTTATACAATGTTAAATTATACATTGGTTTAGTTCAATTTATTAAACATTAATTAAGGCTGGATTTGCTTCTTCTAGTAGATGTTGTTACCACTTACTCTAACTTGATGCCATTCCAGTAACTTATCGATCTATAATCGACTGTAGTGAATAGTGTCAAACAGTGAAGGTAATGGCAAAATGTCGGTACTATCTCGAATAATTTCAGAGGCTGCGGACCGAATGGACCTGAGTGGTAAATCTATTATGGTACATTCTTCATTTCGGTCTTTTGGTCCAATTCCCGGAGGTCCTCAAGCTGTTATAGACGGGCTGTTAAAAAGGGGATGTACAGTGATGGTTCCAACATTTTCAATGGTTTACGAAATAGCACCTCCAGATGGAGACCATATTTTACGTAATGGGATCGACTATGAGACATATCGAAAGGACATATCTGATTCCAACATGATTTATAGATCTGATAGCAATGAAGTCGGTGATTCAATGGGAGCAATTCCAAAATGCCTGTTATCAATTAATGGTAGGTATAGAGGCAATCATCCGAGGTGTTCATTTGCTGCTGTGGGACCCAAGGCTGAGGAATTAATTGCAGCTCAGTCACCATTTGACGGAAATGGACCAATAAAGAAACTTAGTGATTTGAACGGCTTGGTAGTACTGATGGGTGTTGGACTCTCCAGGATGACCGCACTGCATAAGGCTGAAGAGATGTGTGGTCGCAAACCCTTCATAAGGTGGGTGAATGGTGTGGATGGAAAGCCTATTAGGGTTGATTTTGGCTCATGTTCTGACGGGTTTGACAATTTAGGTCCCGTGCTTAACTCGATTGAGAATCGTACAAGAGTTGGCTCTAGCCTGTGGCGTGTTTTCCCAGTAGCAGAGACCTTGAGACTTGCCGCTGATGTAATGATAAATAATCCGATGATAACTAATTGCGGTAGGGAGTGCTTAAGGTGTGAAGATGTAATTGCTGGAGGACCTGTATTTTCTCCAGCTTAGTTTGAATTATAAATTCAATTGCAAGGATCTTTTTGATCTTTAATCCCCAGGTTTTCAGTAATTTAATGAGGGTGTGGAGTGAATAGTTTAGCCTCACCCCACACCCTCAAACAGTTTCGGACTAGCGTTCTGGGAATTTCATTTATTCAGGATAATACTGGCTAGTATTAATCTTTTTTGTTTAAAAGACTTATACCCAACCATACAAAAGACACTACTATACCTATATATCCTATTGCGACTAACGGATTTTCATAATCAATCAGGCACATTATCAAGGTATATATTCCTATTACAAACATTAGACATGCAAGTATTGGGCTGAAGTTCTTTTGTTGCCATATTGCGTAACCGAATAATGCAAAACCTAACATCGAAAATGCTGTTGTTACTGCGCCTATAGCTTGTCCGCCTGCAAACATGCTAGCAGCTATAGCAGAATTAGCAGATGCAGTAGCAGCTGCAGCAGCATCTCCTCCAGCAGCAGCGGCGGCGGCAACTGCGGCATTATTAGAAGCTTCGGCAAGTGCGAGTGTAAATGCCACTTCACCTAATTGAGCAGCTGCACCTAGTAATATCAGAAACCAAGCGAAGCTCGCTATATAACTACCAGGACCGCCTTCCATAGATTTTTTAATATAACCTAAGCCACCTATTCCTATTAGAAACAACAAAGTAACAATAGGAAGGAAATATTTTACTGCTGTACTGTTGGCACCTAATTCTGCAATCCATTTTTGAGGGTTGTCAGGTCCTGCACCATCCAGTATTACCAAGCCCAATACGAACCAGAGAGCAATGGCTGTTACCGGGGATATTGTAAGAGCTAATCCTGTAATCTTATTCTTATCCATCTAAACCTCCATACGTTTATTTTGGAAGAGTGTACATTAATTTTATGATCCTTAACAGGTATTTAATCTATAATCGATAAAAAGTTACCAGCATAAATTTAAATGGGAGTGTGAAATATAAATGAACGAGAGAGCAAGCCGTGTGATTATTAATACGCCG
>CAYFFO010000037.1:0-15245 GCA_964342485.1 uncultured Dehalococcoidia bacterium | reverse complement strand
AAACTGATGCTAATGAACTCATAGCAGCATCAGACCTAGTTATAAATATGACACATTCATCTACCCTCGTAGAATCTCTTTTATGTGGAGTGCCATCAATTTCTCTAGATGAAACTGGACGGGATTGGTCTAGTCAGATTGGCTGCCCTGAATCCTTAATATTCAACAATGCAGAGGATCTGTGCAATGCGGCCAAATCAATTCTTAACACAGGCATAGAACCAAAAACATGGTCAAAAATACAAACTCATGTTAATCACTATTTCGGTAAACCAGATGGCCTAGCAATTGACCGTATTAAAGAAACAATACTCAAAACACTATAGCTCACTCTTGCAGAGTGATAGAATCTGAACTTACTAGATAAACAATCTTGAATCGGAGCAAGACAGATATCACTTGCTTTCAAGTTCAAGAGCAGTAATTTCGTCAACGATACTTTTTGACTTAAGCGATAATTTTTCCCATTCATCCCAGAGACCCTGTATCTCTTTCTTCAATTCCTCATACCTAGTACCAAGGCGTGTCAATTGGATGGCATCTTGCATTTCAGATGGGTTAGAAAATATATGTTCAATACTACTTACTTCCGCCTCACAGCTTTCTAGCGTGTCCTGGATCTTTTCGGCACGAGACTCTAAACTGCGAGCCTCTTTATTAAGGCTACGTCGTAGTTGATACCGAGACTTCAATGCATTTGAACCGTCATTTTCAATAGCTCTAGGATCGGTAGAGATTTGTGCTGTATTATTTCCGCTTGAAAAAAGATTAGAATCCTCTAAACCTTCAACATAAGCTGACTGTTTTTGTTCTAAATAATCGTCATAACTCCCTTGGTAAATTTTAACTTTACCTTGATTTACATCGATGATTTTATTTGCTAGTTGTTTTATTAAAGTACGATCATGAGTTATTAGACAAATTGTACCCTCATAATCGCTTAGAGAATCAGTTAGGATTTCTCTGGAAATAATGTCTAAATGATTTGTTGGTTCATCAAGAAATAATAGATTGCTGCCTCCCATTAAAACTTTAGCCAAAGCTACCCTAGCCCTCTCACCTCCTGATAGTACCGAAATAGGTTTAAATACATCGTCTCCTGAAAAAAGAAATCCGCCGAGTATATTGCGTAAAGATTGGTCTGATTCATTTTTCGATACCTGCCGTAACTCATCTATTACAGTGTTGGCTTCATTCAATAACTCAAGTAAATGCTGCGAGTAATAATCTGAAATAACATTGTGCCCTACTTTTCGTTCCCCGGTATCAAAAGGAATAACACCTGATAGTACCTTCAACAAAGTGGATTTACCTGCTCCATTGGGACCCACCAAAGCAATCCTATCACCACGATTTATAAGGAGATTTAAATTCTTGTAAACAATATTCGAACCATAAGATTTACTGACACCACTGAGCCTTATTGATTCCAGGCCGCCACGCGGTGGTTTAGGAAATATGTAGTTAACACGCTTCGTTACTCTGGGTATCTTAATTTCCTGTAATTTAGCCAGTTGCTTCAATCGACTTTGTGCTTGCGTAGCTCTACGTGCCTTAGATCTAAATCGTTCTACAAAACGCATTTGCCTTTGTATTTCACGTTCCTGTTTCTCTGCTGTTGCTTCCCTAGACTCCAAATAACGTTGCCTTGCAACAACATATTCATCATAATTACCAGGGAAATTAACGACCTCTTCGGTTTCAATAGATAAAACTGAAGTAGCTACTTGATTTAAAAAAGTCCTATCATGAGACGTAAATAAAACAGCACCATTGAAGGATATCAAGAATCTTTCAAACCATAAATTTGCCTCCAAATCCAAGTGATTTGTAGGCTCATCAAGTAACAATATGTCAGGACTTTTGAAAAGTAATTTCCCTAACTCCACTCGCATAATCCATCCACCACTAAATTCTTTTATTGGCTTGTGAAATTCATCCTCAGCAAAACCCAGTCCAGATAGGATTGTCTTAGCCTGGTAATCCCTATCAAGGTCCGTTTCGATTTCCAAAGTCATCTCTATCCGACTAATGTCCTTCAAAATATCAGCATGTTCATTTGCTTTGTGGTCATCAGCCAAGTCTTGATACAAGCTTGTGAGTTTTTCTCTTAATGAAGATACTTGATTTGATTCGAGTAGAAGTTCCTCTAATGGCGTTTTCTCATAATTATGATCAAAATTTTGTTTAAGATAACCAATCGTAGAGTTACGCTTGAGTGAAAAAGTTCCCTCATCAGGTTCAGTTTCACTTGCCACGATGTCCAAAAGAGTTGATTTACCTGAACCATTAGCGCCTATTAAAGCAATCCTTTGTCCAGTTGTAATCGTTAGATTTAACCTTTCAAATAGAAGTCTGTCACCATATGACTTACTTAAATTAGATATACTAAGCATCGGTCTCCTATAAAAATAAACTTCAGATTGTCTTTACTCAGGTTTATCTACAACGAGAATCATGAGTACACTTCAAATCTACAATATCCAATTGATCTAACAAAGAATAATCCTTTACTCTGGTGGCTGTTAAATCAAGGTTTATTAAATTAAAAAGGCCTTCCAAAGGACCTATATCTCTGACGTTAGTATAGGATAAATCAAGAGTTGTTATACTCGAAAGCGATGACAAGGCACCTATATCCTCAACCTCTGTCCAGCCAATATTCAGTGTTTCCAATTCTACTAACGATGACAAGGGACTTATATCTACAATAGAATCAAACGGAATCATACGTGCCAACCATTCTCTCCCTACTTCTCCCATATTGTGATTAAGGTTTAAATATCTGAGATTAACTAAATACCTCAAAGAGCTAATATCCTTTATATGATTATCCGATAAATCCAGATGTTTCAAGTTCGTCAATGACTCTAGCGAAGTAATATCTTTTATGCTACTGTCCACCAGGCTAAGATTCGTCAAATTCACCAAAGATTCTAAGGGATGAAGATCCTTAAGTTCCATTCCTTTTAAACTCAATCTGGTAAGTTTGTCTAACTCGGCTATAGGTTTGAGATCCAATATTCCCATTTTTGAATCAATCCTGAGCGTCGTCAAATTTGAACATCTTTGAATCCCATCTAGACTATAAATACTGCCTTCCAAATTTAAAGTGGTTAGATCCTTCAAATCCTGTATGGTCACATTATCTGGTGGATTCCCCGACTGTAGACTAATCTCGATACTTATCAGATCATGGAGTTGAGGATCTTCAAAGTGAGCTGTCTGCGAACAAGACATAAGAAAAAATACTATTACCCCAACAAGTAATGTCTTCCAAAATATTTCCATATATGACATCCAAATCAATTTGAAACCACCCTTAAAATTGATCATTATAAAGAATGATCAGGAATCATTGCAGGTATCTTAAAATATCCGATCGTCAACTCTATACTTGGAATATTAAAAACCCAGTTAACCGTCTATTTCAAATTAATTTGGTAAACTAAGTTTGACCCAAGGAGGCCTTTAGCTATTTCATAATCATAGAGATTTTAAAATACTCATCCCGAGACACTAAAGCAATAGGGACGATAATTGTAAAGGAGACCATATGTTAGTTACAGGCATCGGCCACGCTATCGTAGATGTGATTTGTAGAGTTGATGATGCTTTTCTTGTGAAAAACAACCTCGTGAAAAGTACGATGAAAATCGTAGACGAAAACGAATTTACAAGGCTCCTATCATCTCTCGAAACTCAGCAAACTATTGCTGGAGGATCTGTAGCAAATTCAATAGTTGGATTATCTAATCTTGGGAATAAGGTTGGTTTCATAGGAAAAATTAGCACCGATGAATTAGGCGATTCATACAAGGAAAGTCTGATTAAAGAAAATGTGACCTTCTATTCAACAAATGTGTCAGATGATACTCCAACAGGAACCTGTCTAATTCTGATAACACCTGATTCGGAAAGGACCATGTGTACTTTTTTAGGCATATCAGGAACAATAAGTCCTGATGACATCTATGCCGATATTATTCAAGATACCGATATTATATTTCTTGAAGGATACTTATGGGATGAAGGTGACGCAAAAACTGCTTTCAATAAAACTTTGCTATTAGCAAATAAATCTGTCATGTCTCTTTCTGATCAATTTTGTGTCGAACGTCATAAATCAAGCTTCTTAGATTTGGTTAAATATCACCTAGATATAACTTTCGCCAATGAGCAGGAAATTATGACTCTAATTGATGCCAGCTCATTTGAAGACGTTATAGAGTTCGGAAAAACATTAAACAAATTATTGGTAATTACTCGAGGAGACAAAGGTAGTGTTGCGATTTATAAATCAGATATTGTTACATGTCAGAGTCAAAAACATCTTAATATAGTAGATTTGACAGGTGCAGGAGATCTCTTTGCCGCAGGATTCTTACACGGATACATTCACGAAATGTCGCTAGCCGAAAGTCTTGGCAAAGGTACAGAACTCGCCTCTATTATTATACAAAAATATGGCGCTAGAATTTCTTAAATTTAACATTTTAAAGCCATTGCATCTTGTTTAATAACAATATATTTTGGCAAAAGGCCTAAAGTACTTTAGGGTAATTGGAGGTCCTATTATAATATTCTTAGAACTAATTGCGTGGTTATTATTCTAGTATGCATTAATTCGGTTTATAAAGATTAAACTTTCAAACCATCAATAGGAGTATTGGAGTGAATTTAGACACAATAATAAAAAACGGTGAGGTCATAGACGGAACCGGACAACTCAGATACAAAGCGGATATAGGTATAAGTGAAGGTAGGATACAAAGTATTGGAGACCTATCAGGGAAAGAAGCAAATCAGATCATTGATGCAACCAATTTAATTGTGTCACCTGGCTTTATAGATATGCACTCTCACTCTGATATGTGCTTATTTGATGATCCAGGTGGTGACAGCAAAGCTTTTCAGGGAGTTACCACCGAAGTAACTGGAAACTGTAGCTATTCCCCATTTCCAAGAGGGTTATCAGACACACCTGGAGTTAGACTAGGCTGGAAATACACCTGGGGAGAATGGACAGATCTAAATGGATGGTCAGAACAATTAAAATCACATGGTATAAGTATTAATATTGCACCTCAACTTGGACAAAGTGCTCTCCAAGAATCAGTTGGAGCTGTAAACGAACAGCCAGTTACAGCTGATCAAATGGTAGCTATGAAAAGCCTGGCTTGTGAAGCAATGGAACAGGGAGCTTTTGCTATATCTACTGGTCTAAACCTGGCCCCATCTGGATACATGTCAACCAGTGAAATAGTTGATTTATGCAAGGAAATTAGGCGATATAATGGTGCCTTTTATACCACCCACGCTAGAGTAGGGCCTGGCAAACAGATCTCAGCAATTGAAGAAGCAATTACAATTGGACGGGAAGCAGAAATTCCCGTCCAATTCTCTCATATGGCAATAACCGACAGGCGATTCTATGGTAGAGGGCCAGAAATGTTGGAATTATTGGAAAATGCCAGAGAGCAAGGAGTAGATATCGTATTTGACATGTATCCTTACACTGCAGCACAAGCTGGCCTTGACCAGATGATTCCAGCATGGGTACAAACTGGAGGTATCGATAAATACCTAGAACGTCTTCAAAATCAGGAAATACGTGACAAGGTCAGAAAGGAAGTCGCAATCGGAATCGGTGGGCTCGCTCCACTTTGGGAAACCTGGGTTGTAGCAGATGTGCAAACTGACAAAAACAAGGATATCGTTGGAAAATCTATAGCAGATATTGCAATTGAAAGAGACTTAGAACCGGCAGAATTAGTACTTCAACTTGAAGAAGAAGAAAGAGGGGTACTTTCGGGAGTAATACACAACAGGGTAGAAGAAGACATTAGATATTTCCTGTCACATCCTCTCGGGATGATTGGATCAGACGGAAATGCCATTTCACCCACAGGTACTTACTCAAATGAACAGCTACATCCTAGGTTTTATGGAACATACCCAAGAATTCTAGGCCGTTACGTTAGGGAACAATCATTACTCTCCCTTGAAAATGCCGTTCGAAAAATGACCGGATTTCCAGCTGAACGACTCGGATTAAGCGACAGAGGAAAAGTTTTAGAAAACAATATAGCCGACCTGGCTATTTTTGACCCTTCTACAATTATAGACAATGCAACATTTGAAAAACCACACCAACTTTCTACAGGTATACATCATGTTGCAGTTAACGGGGAATTTGTGATTTTAAACGAAAAACACACAGGATCAAAACCTGGTACCGTATTAAAACGAAATGGATAAATTTCACGCAGTAATAAAAAGTTGAATCTACTGCTATTGAATGAAGATGATGGACACCTAGAAACCCACTGGGTTATTTGATAATCCCTTGTTGGAATTCCATAAAATCATCTAACCCATATTCTTTAGCCAATGCATCAAGACGAGCCCACGTCTTATCCTCAATAAATACACCGTCCTTTAAACGCTGCTGGGTAGTCAAAAATTCCAGCTCTCCAGGATAATATACCTCTTTGAATCCTGAAGCCGGAAGCGAGCTTTTAAGATAACGAGCAAAATCCCCTACCTCTCGTTTAAACTCTTCAAGAGGACGAAATGCTTCCACTTTAAATGCAGCGATAAAACATCCATCATTATGTCGTCCAGATGGCTCTAATCCAAACCCTAGGCCTGTCAAAATTCCAGAAAAAATCTCGACCATCGCTGATAACCCATATCCTTTATGTCCTTCCGGTCCACCAAGTGGAAGTATAGCCCCTCCGTTTGCAAGGGCATTTGGATCAGTGGTAGCATTTCCTATTTCATCAATTATCCAACCCTCCGGAATAGAAATTTCACGAGCTGCTGCTACAGCAATTTTGCCACCAGCAACTGCGCTCGTAGCAAAATCCATAAAAAAAGGTCCTTCCAAGTCACTAGGCATCGCAATACATAAAGGATTTGTACCCAATCTTGGCTCACGCCCTCCAAACGGCACAACCGATTTTGGACCTCTACCTGAATCTGCTGTCATGAGACTAATCAGACCTGCCTCGGCTGCCATCACTGGATAATCTGTTAAACGTCCCACATGTGCCTGTCGGAAAACAGTAGCTGCCGCTACATTATTACGACTTGCCTTATCAATAGTAATCTCCATCACTTTTTCTGAAACAACCTGTCCGAAACCCCAGTTGCCATTTACTACCGTAGTCGTTTCGGTATCTCTTTCTATCTCCATATCTGCATTAGGTACAGTATCTCCATTTTTAATATTATCGATATAGTCTGGTACCCTAATAACACCATGAGAGTCATGTCCCGCTAAATTTGCTTTTACACAATGCCGAGCTACTACTCTGGCATCCTCCAAACTCGCTCCTGTTGCTTGTAATAAAGTCGATATAACAACATCAAGTTGTTCTGCAGATAATAAAGGCACTTATACCTCCTGATAATCTTATTTGAAACTTCCTAACAGACTTAAAATTGAAGTTAAGAATTAAGTTCACATCTACCAAATCCATTTTCCTTTAAGCTGAGCATTTACTACACATCCATCCGGCCAGATTCCTTTATTTAAATTGATAATGCAGTTAGCAGCTTCTATCCCCATAGCTTTTCTGGATAAATGATCGCTACCTGCAATATGTGGTGACAAAATAACATTATCTAATTGATACAATGGATTGTCATTAAGGGTAGGTTCTTTTTCAAATACGTCCAAACCAGCACTTGATATCCTTCCTGATTTCAGTGCACTAACCAGATCAGCCTCTATTATCAGTTCCCCTCTCGCAGTGTTTATTATTGCGGTCCCAGGCTTTACCATAGACAAGGTATCCTTGTTTATTAGCCCTCGAGTTTTCTCTGTTAGGGGACAGTGCAAACTAATATAGTCTGATTTTTGAAGAAGAGATTCCAAGCTAACTAACTCTATCATCTCCTTCTTTATAAAATCATGATCAGGCATTGCCTCTGTTGCTATAACCCGCATATTCATAGCCCTAGCACGAACAGCTAAACTCTTCCCGATGCGTCCTAAACCCACAATACCCAAGGTACTCTCTCTAATTGGCTGAGTGGGGTTGTTCGGCCATTTCCCCAACCGGGTATTTTTGTCCACACTAATCAAAGACTTGGCAATACCAAATATAAAACTGATGGCGTGCTCTGCAACTGCGTCGTAATTGGAATTAGGAGTTACCGTTACCAGAATGTTATTTTGTGTTGCAGCATCTATATCGATTTTATCGAATCCAACACCTGTACGCGCAATTACACGTAAATCTGGCAACTTGTTCATAACATCGGATCTATAAGGAGTGGCCCCTGCAACTACTGCAGAGGCACCACTCAAAAGATCAACTAGTTCCTCGTCACTTGTATTTCCAAAACGGAACCTGGGATCTTCTGCAACTTGTACTTCAAATCCATGTTGCTTCAGAACATCTCCAAAACGTTCCAGATCATCTGGAGCTTCCTTAGTATTAATTACTACCTTAGGCATAAAAGCCACCTCAATTCATTACATATTTCAATCGGATTAATTACAATTTAACAAACAATCAAATTCGATTAGATATCAGTCCTATCAAATTTTTCCCTTCAGCATACCTTACTAAATTATCTATACAGAAAGCTGCCCTTTTTTGCATCGTGCCATCTGTGTTAGCAACCGTGTGAGGTTGTACCAAAACATTCGGAAGCTTGTAAACTGGATGAGTAAAATCAGGTGGTTCTTTGGCAAATGCATCAAGCCCAGCACCAGCGATCCGATGTCCCAATAAAGCTTTGTATAAGGCATCTTCATTTATCAGTCCACCACGAGCCACATTTATTATAAAAGTCGTTGGTTTCATTAAATTAATGCGTCGGCTGTCTATTATATGGTGTGTATCTTTGTTTAAATGAAGGTGTAGAGAAATAAAATCGCAGGTTGATAATATCTTGTCCAGGTCTGAAGTATATCCCATCGAATCTGGTCCTATTTCTTCCAGGATTTCTTTTTCTATTTCACGTATGTCTATACCATGCACTCGCATTCCAAATGCTTTAGCCCTACGAGCCAGTTGCTGTCCACTTGCACCAAAACCCACAATACCCAAATCTCGACCAGCAACTTCCAACCCCTGGTGAGAAAACGCCTTCCCTTGATAAAAATCATCAGTTGCAAATCCATACCCATGACCAAGAGCCAATATAAACATCATTGCACCTTCAGCAAGCGACACACTACTAAGATAACCCGGACAGTGGGCTAACGTAATTCCCGCATCCAATATCTCTTCAACCTCTACGTGATCGAGTCCATTGGTTTGCACTTGAATATATTTTATACCGGCTTTACTCGCAATATGTACTAATTCAGCAGTGATATTACCACCTAAATCAACAATGACTTCAATGCCGTCAAACTGAGGCTCAGCAGACGTATTCCTGTCAAATATTCGCAAATCAAATTTCTCACATATTTTTTCAGACAAAAAGCTGTTTTGTCGCTCAATCGCATCTATAGGATGAGGAAGGTATATAACCTTAATGTCTTTCAATGATATATCTCCTGCATATTTTCGCTTGAAATCCGTTTTTACTAATTTGAATTCCTGATTTAGTTGTTAGGAATTGCAATAGCTCTATTTGATAGTGAAGATTCACGTATCGCTTCCCCAACCTGTAATATGTGAACAAGATCTTCAATTGGTGTCGGAGATTTAGTCCCGCTTCTGGAAGAATTGAGAAAATCAGAAAAAAGTTTTTCTGCCATAAGCCCGCCGTATCCGCCATTACCCTGTGGTGATTTGAAAAAATTGCTGTAAGATGTGGCTCTTTGACCTCCAGTGCTCCATTCTTCATGGTCACTGTATAAATACAAGGTGTTATCCAAATCGCCCTGCCCCGGCATGTGAAAGGGAATACTAAGATATCCATTTGTCCCTCTAATGCCCAAATATAAATCACTCACACCCAATTTACTTGGGCCACAAAGTGAATAGCCAACGTGGACAGATCCAATAACCCCTGAGTCCAATCGTATAGCTGCTACAGCTGTATCTTCAACATTAACCTTGATTGTATGTTGGTTTCCAGTAAAACCTGTTACGTCGGTTATCCTTTGATCTAGTAAGAAAATAAGCATATCTAACATATGACAGGCTAACCACGAGGTTATACCACCCCCCATACTATCCTTGTCCAGTAAATAGGATTTATGGGGATCTCTCCAATCAATCGTGCTGGCCAACAAACGAATTTCCACAGACATTATTTTACCAAGAGCACCATGGTCAATAGCATGTTTCATATCCAAAACTGCTGGATTTCTCCTCCACTGAAACATTGTCCCAAATGCCAAGTTTAATTTTGAAGCCTTTTGGGCCACCAAATCGAGTTTAGAAGAGTGAGTGGCAGCTGGTTTATCAGTCAAAATTGGAAAACCAGCATCCAAAATTCTATCGAAGATACCTGGAGCCAAATCTGGTCTTGAACAAACAGCTACTGCATCAAGATTTTCTATGTCAAGAATCTGATCAATATTTCTTGTCTTGGTTTTTACTTTTCCAGAAGCTTCACCTACAACATTAGGGTCTAATGGCATACCTGTTCCGTCTACGTCAGACGTAACACATAAATGTATCGAATCTAGTTGATCATTAGCTTCTAAATCTAAGATATGACCTGCAGCTGCGTGTCCATGTGTTGAAATAAAACCTATATTGAATTTTCGATTTGACATTCAAAAACTCCTTCAAGATATATCACAATATTATAAGCAACATGTAACTTATGCCAATTAATATTCTTGATAATAAATGTGTTACTGTACCGTTACCTACAGTTGCCCTAAACAAATTTAAATGACATGAATCTTAACTCAAGATATCAGATGTTATGAAAAATTGAGAAGCAGGTGTTTAGCTACTAAATTAACAACGAAAGTGTGATTAGATAATATCGGTAATATATTAAATGTCGTGGACCTTATCTTTCGTGAACTTAAAAGAATACAGATCAGCATCTTTAAGTTCAATCCTTAGCCGTACAGGAATCCCGTTAAGAGAAGCAAGAGAGGAGTCGCTACGCCAGGACACAATGCGTTTTAAATCGTCACCAAATATTTCCTCACATTTGTCCATCGAGAATTCAGGCACGGCATAACCGAGACTGTTTTGAATTTCAACTCGAATGGAACTACCCGCTGATCCAGAAAAATTAATCTCTAAATTGTTTCCTTCAAATATCATTGGTCTTGTTATAAGTTCACCACCAGCCAAATTACTCTGAACAGATACGAAGCCGTCTATTCTAAGCGTGTATCTTCTTAACTTGGCCGTATAGTCTGATTGGTGACTAAATTCACTGACAAATATAGATATCTCTTCAGGAGATCCTTCGACAAGGGATTCCGTTTGTATCAGTCCGTGGTTTTGATAATTGTCACCGTAGAACCAATTTCCAACTTTTTTCAATCCCGGCCTCAAAAATGCCTCCGGCCAAATATCAAAGTTTATGCCATCTCGGCTAGACATTAGCATCCCGTCAGTGATTGCAGTGCCCTCGCGTTCAGAGTGACTAGCTCTTATTCGGCGATAGTCCAATTGAGGCAACGATTTGGTAGATTCTGACCAACCACGGTCTGTATAGCGAGTTGGAAAACCAAGGTAAATATGAGGTGCCCTGTAATATGGGACGATTTGACTGGTATATAGCTCTCCGATGCGTCCGGGAGAATAGTTTAACCAAATCGGTTCAGGCCATTGGTAAAAATCCGAGGAAGTTGCCGTTTTTATATCTCTTCCAGGTAAATTCCCCAGGCTGTTAGTCCCTGGATAAAAATCACGATGGTATTCCCGATATGCTCCAACTACTGGGTCCCAAAATGCCAAATTCTGAGAATCAAAAGTGCCATCAGTAATTATAGGTCCGCTCGAAGATAAAGACCAATTTATCCCGTCCTGAGACTTGAATGAAGAAAGTCCTTGCTTATGAACACCTATTCCTATGGCTTTGTACAGTTGATCAGGCAGGCAGTCTGGATTTGTATCCTTGAATGGAGCAAAAGTGTAACTACCAGGACCATCCCAAATGATATTGTTATCCGATGAACCGTTAAATTCTACCAACCCGAGTGAAGGTTTGTACCAATTTATACCGTCTTTACTTTCGGCATAGCAGACAACTTGGTCGTGATCGTTATCAGGGTTATATGAGGTTACTTCATCTTCTGTGTAATCCGTATGACTACCACGATAGTACATCCTATATAGATCGGCATCTTGAAAAACTGTAACCACACCACTGGTGTTGCCTTCCCAGGGTTCGTCGAAAACAAGTGCTACGTTCTGTGGGGAAGGACGGTGTATGACCCTGGTAGCACCTTGCATACGGTCAATAATCCAATCGTCTATAAATGTTTCTAGCCTTGATCCAATATAAACAGGCCCTTTCATTCGTAAACTCCGATTCACCTACTCAAGGAATTAATTTAACCATTTTACTAGATACCCATACCTAACCTAACAGGAACGCAACGATAAGTTGAAGCCTATCATAGTTCAGCCATTGGTTTAGGCTTAAGCACAAAGTGGATCTTCAGGGTCCCATCTCCTGAAATCTGGCGAATTTACCTCGGTCAATTTTACCGCAGTATCACTCCATAGTTTTCCCCATTCCCGAAAATCGTGGAGTTCAGAATCTGGATTTGCCCGACTGCGAGCCACAAAACCTGGGAACCAACTTCTGCCTGTTGGTTCCCCTATAGGATTATATCGAAGGTCAAAACTCCACCTTATTTCATCACTTGTATTACGTAACGAAGTATGAGCGGTGAGTTTATTCATAAAAAGTATGTCACCTGGGTTCATCGGAAGGGAAATTATTTCTCCGAAAATCCTATCTTCAGGGATACCTTGTACTTGTTCTTTTCCAAAACAATGCAATCCTAGACCGTTTTTATGACTTCCTCTGACCACTTGTAAACATCCATTATTCGTATTCGCTGCAGTGATCGGTACCCAGACTGTGAGGATATTGGAATTATCGGCTTCGTCTGTCACTGCTCCCAAATCCTGATGCCAAAAAGTTTTACCTGTGTATGTATTATCACGGGCTTCAGCTGAAAGAAAGTGTTCTGGAGGTTTAATACGAACATGTTGAACAGGATTTGAAAATATCTCAGGACCTATAACTTGTTCGATCATATCAAGCAATCTTGGATTTTTCAGCAAATTAAATACTGCCTCACCATTGTGTATACGGTCCTCAACACCAAATTGACTCTCTGTAAAAGAAATATCGATCCAGCTATAGTATTTCCCTTCTGTCTCCTTAGCTATAGCACAAATTTTTTCCTCTAGCGGAACATTTTTATAATTACTACTCAAAGTACCTTCGTCATACCATTTTTGTGCCAGATCATCGATCAAGTTTCCATACTCATCAACTATTGGCTGTAAATCTTTCTGATAATCTAAAATATCTTCTAGTACAAGATATCCATCTTGGTCAAATTGAGTCAGGTGAGTTGTATCTAATAACATTTGGCCCTTTAAAATGTGTTCTTGTGTAATTAATCTGCCATCCCGTGATCAAGTGCAAACTGCCTTGTGAATACTGCGAGTTCTTCAGGTGTTTCACCATTTTCAGGCACGGATGTTTCAAATGTATAAGGGCCCTGATAATCAATTTTATTGAGAGTATCAAGAAGATTATCCCAATTGAGATAACCACGAGTTGGCCCCCTGTGATCAGTGCCATCTTCTGTTCCTTCAACGTCATGGAGATGTGTCCCGCACAGTCGAGATCCAGCAGATCGAATCTCCTCAACGATATCATTGCCTAGTACGCCCACATGGCCTGTATCGAGTATTAATCCAAGGTGCTCCGATGGATAAGGCTCAACTAGTGTCCGTAACGTCGCCATCGTTCGGTAAGGATAATCACAATGATAGGGCAGATTCTCAAGATTGATACGTACACCAGCGTCCTGTGCAACAGGCACCAGTCTGTCCAATGATATAGCTACTCCTTCTTTAATCCTTTCAGAGGTAGCAGGATCAAATGCATTCTCAACAAATATCGGGTTAGGGATCGGGTGAATCACCATGTCAGTACCACCAAGATCTGAGAGAAACAAAATATAGTCATGTAAAGTTGAGATCTCCTGCTTACGCCATTCTTTATCAGTCGTACCAAGGGTAGTACGGCCAGACGGCGCATGCATAGTACGGATTTTAAGTCCTCTTGATTCTACCCTGAAAAGAAAATCCGAAAGATTCTTCCCAGTTAACCTTCGTACAAGATGTGGATCCTGGCCTGAAACTTCAACTTGAGGAAATCCTACAGATGCCACAATATCTAATGCCTGCTCAATCCCACGATCTTTGAATCCCGATGTACTGTAGCTAGTATCGTCCATTTCTCTCCCCAGACAATATTATAAATCAGGTTGTCAAAATATATGAAAAAGAAAAAAAGGAAAAGAATATTATAAAAAACTCTAATACCAGATCATCTAGTAATCCAAAAATCATGTTACCAACAAAAATAAGACACCCTTGTTTAATTCAGGGTGTCTTATTTTTGTTACTTTGAATTGATAGATTGTTATTAGGCTTTTTGTCTAATAAGATTAACTCCACTTGCTACCGTTGCAATCATCACGGCAAGGAATATTATAAAAGCAGCCCCTCCGCCATCAATCCCACCGACGTTGATAATCAACATTATTACAGCAATAACTGCGAGTATATAACCTACAATTTTACTAATTTTATCAGTGGTTTGCAATGCTGAAGCTAGACCTGTAAATCCTACACTCAAGAAAATAAATGTCCAAATAAAGTTATTGCCTGCATATTCAGCAACCGCTTGTATAGTCAAGGCGTTTACTTCATCCCCTTTAATCCAGGCACGGGCTGCTGCAAAGTTAAAATCCATTGACATCATCATGCCAGCAGCAGCTACCGGCATTGCTATAGATGCTACTACTACAAGTGCATTGCCTTTCTTATCATCACCTTGCAATAACCTGGCCCAAAGAGTGTAACCAAGAAACATTCCCATCATAGCCAAGCCACCTATCGTAGCCACTACATATGTAAGATGAACGTGTTCCATTCCAGCCTCTATACTGGCTTTTGCTAGTTCTTGACCTTTAAGACCATCTTCTCCGGTTCCAATGACAGCTGGGAAAACAACAGCGAACATCACGATCATCAATATTGGCGAAACAGCAAGCAGATACCCTGACAAGTTCTTAGAGCTCATAAATAAAACCTCCTGTA
>CAYFFO010000036.1:9378-16490 GCA_964342485.1 uncultured Dehalococcoidia bacterium | reverse complement strand
CAATCTCCATACTTCTCTTAATCGATCTATCTAAACAAGGTGTAATAGTATACCTAGATTGTCGTATTTGAATTGCAGTAGGCGATTCTACATCCAAAGTTAGACGAAATCATATTTAAGTTAGAATAAATTAGCAACATATTAGATGGTGTAGGCACAATCTCGCTAACGGAGGACTGTACGTGAAAAGAAAATTACGCATGGGCATGGTTGGGGGAGGGGAAGAATCTTTCATTGGCCCTGTTCATAGAATTGGCGCCCTCATGGACAATAAAATAGAACTGGTCTGCGGAGCTTTTAGCAGCGTTCCTGAAAAATCAAAATTCGAAGGCCAGAAATTGATGTTACCGCCAAATCGTGTTTATTCAACATATCAGGAAATGCTAAATAAGGAATCTACCCTGCCTCAAAACGAAAGAATTGACTTCGTTTCAATAACGACTCCAAACAATACACATTACGAAATAGCTATGGCAGCACTAGACAGAGGGTTTCATGTTCTATGTGAAAAGCCATTGACCACTAGTCTGACAAAAGCTAAACGTCTAGAAAACAAAGTTGAAAAATCATCTAAATTGTTCGGACTAATGCATAACTACACTGGCTATCCTATGGTAAAAGAAGCAAAACATATCGTAGGCAATAACGGACTTGGAACATTAAGAAGGGTAGTCGTTGAATATCCGCAGGGTTGGTTATCTTCTGATGTAGAAAACAGGGGTAACATCCAGGCTTCATGGCGAGTTAATCCAGGAATTGCAGGGCTTTCTTCTTGTATGGGCGACATAGGTACCCATTGTGCCAATCTAGCCGAATACATTACTGGACTACGAATTACTGAAGTATGTTCGGATCTTACGACTTTTGTTTCGGGACGTAAATTAGATGACGATGGCAGTGTGCTCATCAGGTTTGGAGAATCAACACGTGGTGTTTTATGGGCTAGTCAGGTAGCTGTTGGGCAAGAAAATGGTTTGAATATCCGGGTTTATGGTGAGAACGGGTCTATCCAGTGGCAACAAGAAGAGCCTAATACTCTGATATTAAGAAGACAGGATAAACCGGCAGAATTACGACGAGCTGGTTCTGATTTCATAAGTGAAATAGCCAAATCCAATTCACGTATACCTGCTGGTCACCCTGAAGGTTACCTTGAAACCTTCGCTAATATTTATATGGAATTTGCCAACCATTTATCAAATCTAGTTCAGGGAGTAACCACAAACTCAACTTTTGATTACCCAACCATTCACGATGGAGTACACGGTATGGCATTTATAGAGGCGGTAATAAATAGCACCCAGAATAACAATACTTGGCAAACAGTTTCCCACTAGTTACAAAGTTTTAAAGATTCAATATATCCTCATCTAGGATTGATACCTTATCCTACCTCTGATAGAGTTCATTGATATAAAAATTCAGAGGTAGGCCAACTATGACATACAAATATAAGGTAGCTATTATCGGAACCGGTAGAATGGGAGGATTGATACAAGACGAGGTGCCTGATAATTCTTTTTCAAGCCCATATGGACATTTTAGCTCCTATGAGTTCCTCGATACCACTTCAGTAATCGCAGTAGCAAACCGGGGAGAAGAACGCTTAAAAAGATTTAGCGAAAGATTCGGAGTAGATAAAACGTATTTAGATTATCGGGAAATGATTGAAAAAGAAAAACCCGATATTGTAAGTGTAACAACCCCATCTGTAAATCGAGCAGATCCAATTATTTTTGCGGCAGAAAATGGTGTTAAGGGTATCTACGCTGAAAAAGGTTTATGTGCATCTCTAGCTGAAGCTGACAAAATTAGAAATGCTATTATTTCAAACAAAGTAGCTTTCAACTGGGGAGCTATGAGACGACATCATGACGGCTACGTAAAGATGGCTGAGGCTATTGCCAGCGGTCAAATAGGAGAACCACGGTACGCTGTTATGTTAACTCATACTGATTTAATAAAACACCATCCTCACACTATAGATCTTGTGCAAATGCAACTAGGCGATCCAGAACCAATTTGGGTTGAAGGGACCTTAGTGAAAAAAGGAGATTTGCTTGAAGGAGGCAGATCATCTGGACCAAAACGCCGTGGGAGGTCTCCGATCAGCGGATTCCCAGAATATGATGCTGAATCACATAGCTTTCCTCCCCCTGAAGGAGAAGAAATAGCTGATCCAATGGTTGGATATTTCAGAGTAGGGTTCAAAGGTGGAGTTGAAGGATTATTCCTGCCGGCAGGAACATATGACATAGAGATTTATGGAACAGAAGGAAAAGCCTACTCATGGGAAAACGGAGATACATTCAAGATAAGGCGAGCAGGAAAAGGAGCATCTACCGTCGAAGAAATCGAGATCAGACCATCTGGAGATAGCCCAACCGTATCAACCATAAAAAATATTATCAATGAAATAGAAACAGGAGAGCGTACTACTGGAAACATCGATGTCACTATGCAAGCAGTGGAAACTCAGTTTGGTGTAGCACACTCCGATCTGCTGGGCGGCGCAAGGGTGGAATTACCAGTAAAAGACCGGACCCTATACATTCCTGGCGGTTGATACAATACATAAATCTGATCAAATTGGTATACGGTTAATTCATATTCGACCTTATATCTAATAGGAATCTGTATAAAACCAATATCTTCGCAATTTTATAGGTTTATTTACCGGTGGTTAATCGGTTTACAAGTAACTCTCTTGCTTCAAGGAAAGGTCGCTTTAGCCAATCTAAATGATCATCCTCACCGTGATGATGAGTTACATTGCCATTACTATACTGTGAAGATGTAGACTCGATATACTCGATGTCACCGTTGACTACAGTCAGCATATGTTCCAAGGTATTTCTGTCAAACATATACCAATCCCCATCCACCTCTACGTATACAGGTGAAGTATGGGCGTATATTCCTCTTTTCATTTCGTCATAGTCAGGATCACCGAAATAGTCAGGGCTGCCACACCGTACTGCAATCCATGAATGATTATCTATCTTCACCTGTTCTTTGATTTCAAGATTACGTTTGCCCTCAACAGATTGAGTTGTTGCTACAACTTTTCCATTTACAATGATATCAAGCCGATGTATAGGCAATACGCTTTCAGCAGATACTTCCACCTCTACATATCCAGACTTATCTAGGGAAATGGTTTCTCCTATTTGTTCACCCTCTACAGAAAAATCAATAATAGGACCAGACGTCATAAAAGTTCTACCAAGCTTCATATTCTTACACCATGATTCATAAGTAAATTCATCGTGTTTACCCATCCTGACATATGTTCTCCAGAAGCCAAGTGCTACTTCGCTACTCATTTTGTCTGTCCCGCCAATGATAGGGATCCTATATCCACTATTAAGTACTCGGTAATACTCATCGTGGGGAAACTTGTTCTGGTGTCCCTTTAATTCAATTGCATCCAGTCTACCGGTCGCAACCAAAGAAGCTGCTTCTCTGTTAAGTCCCCAAAAATGTGCAGCTGCAACTGTGCCTCCCTGTTCGTGGCATTTATCTGCCCATTCACTCAAGGTTGATTCCATAGACCCGCCAATCTCAGCTTCACCTGGGCCATCGGTACACCACGGCATGATGTGTCTTTTCAACCCCATAAGGATAAGATGTCCCATAAGATTTTGCCGGTTTTCCTGTCCCACGTATGCCACGTAATCAGTGTCTCCCATCATATGAGGAAGCCCAGTAAATTCTTCTGTGCCTGTAAACAAGCTACCCCACTGGCACTGCAAAACATTAACCACATTTACATCTTCAGCTTTTGCTTCTGTAAGGGCACCTTGAGCTGACAGGAAATGAACATGGGCATCCCCGCTATACCAGCCCTTATCTTTCATATTTATCCAGCGGTTTATACTTAATTCAAGCTCATTTTGTCCAGGTTTGATTTCAATAATCTGACGTACCGGTTCATATTCGATTCCTCTTGCTATATCCACCACGACTTCACCTAAGGGCAACCAACCTTCGCAATAACCATCGATATATGCATAAGTTTGACCACCCAGTCTCACATCACCACCCACATCATAGTTGAATGTATCTAGCTCCGAATTTATATGATTATGATGTCCGTATGGTTGATATGGAATACCATGTATCGATCTAAAGTGAATCCTGCACGGTACTGGCAATCCATCAGAATCATCAATAACCCTGACTTTTACCCAGTTCCTGCCTTTTTCAAAAAGTTCAATCTTCAAATTTTCAGTTTCAATACAACCGCTAGACTGAAGATCCCCCCACTTAACGTCCCCAATTTCATTATCGCCTTGAAAAACCGTGAGTGTAGCTGATGGTATAGCAGATAAATTCACGTATGAGGGATTCGAGCTACTATTTGCAACCTGTCCCCAACCCTTATAAGGACTTTCCAGGAATTCGCTTAAAGGTTGATCAGGTAGGGACTGAGTATAAGAAGATATACCTCTATCAACATCTACACGAATATCTTTGTATGAAGAACTGGGTGTCTCATTTTTCAGTGTAATTATTGCAGGAACGCGTCCTTCTCGAGCAAAAGGATGTTCTTTAACATGTCCAAGAGTTAATCCGGAAACTGCGAATCTTGGACCTTTAGGAATTATATCAATGTACTCCACAACCTTTGAAGGCACAGGATTTTTCCAACACCAAAGGTAATACCATCGAGTTCCTGCTCCTCTGGATTCCATCAAACGCCAACCTGCGCGGCCAAATTCACCCTCATACCTAGGCATCATTTCCGGGTACATATCTGTAACTGAACTAAACTGTGGAGTTATTCCACCTGGTATAGTGCCCTCACCTGGCACAACTCCAATCTCAAATCTTTCCCTGACAGGGACTGTAATATCTTCTTCCCCATCTATATGAAAAACATAGTCAGCTACCTGAGAGCCCCAGCGCCCATCTTGAACAACGTTTGTTTCTAATTGCGTATGTGCAAACACAATATTTATGGCAGGCCTATTTACCTTGATTCGCACAGGAGAATCCTGTCCATTCAATACTATTAATCTTTTACTATCAGAATCGACAACTGGATTTCCTATTAAGAAAGGTAACCCTCTAAGTGATTGCAACCCTGGTACAGGATCAGTTTCAGACTTTAAAACATCTAGTTGGGAATTACATACATTAGATATATCAACTGGCTCATATTCGTTCACTTTAAAAATTCTCTCTTTCAATAGCTAACAAAGCTAGATTAAGATGCAAGTTATATCACAAATTTGTTTCAGAATCGATTGTAAACTGTCATTGAGATATAAATGAATTGTTTAACTAAGGTTTAAACAATGGTTGATATTGACATACCAAAGTATAATTTGCACCATGTTCAACCTGCTAATGAAAATGGGAGATAATTAACATGAAAATCACTGGAATACGTATGAAAGAGTATCACTTCCAGCTAGACCGAAAAATGGGAGATGCGAATTTTCCTGAGGGGAAAATAGATCAATCTGGAATGGTTCTTTACATCGATACAGATGAAGATATTTCTGGAATAGCAGTTGGAGAACCATCATCCAAAACATCTGTTGAAAGTTTGGAACCATTTCTTATCGGCAAGGATCCAAGAGGAGTAAAGGGACTTTGGAAAAGGCTAATCGATGCGATTTTCAAAGGTGGCAACGAAGGTCTAATGAACAGTGCTGTTGGTTTAATAGATATTGCAATGTGGGACCTTAAATCGAAAATTAACAATGAACCTCTGTGGAAAACTCTAGGAGGCTCCTCTAGATATGTAAGAAGCTATGCTAGCGGCATAGATTTACCCCTCTCAGATGAAGAAATTTATGATTTTTACGAAGGGGCCGCGTTGAAAGGTATATCTGCAGGTAAACTAAAGGTTGGACTAGATATAGAAGCAGACATAAGACGAATTGGAATTATGGAACAGGCTTTAAAAAAGTCTGGCAAACCAGTTCAGCTCCTCATAGATTCAAACGAATACTGGTCGCCAAAACAGGCTATACGCCACATCCGTTTGATTGAAGAACAATTTGAGATTTTCTGGGCAGAAGAACCAGCCAGAAGGTGGGACTACAGGGGTTTAAAACGAGTATCTAAAAGTATTACGGCTGCTGTTGCTACTGGAGAAAACCTAAGTGACATTAAAGATTTTATGCCATTGATCGAACAGGAAGCAGTTGACATAGTGCAGGTTGGTATACGTACAGGGGGAATCACCGGCCTAATGAAAGTAGCAGACATGGCATATGGATTTGAAATACCCGTTTCCGTAATGAATTCACCCGTAAATTATATGGCACCCGCTGCAAGTGCTATTCCAAACCATATTATGTTGGAAATATTTCATGACCGAGATGCCGGTATCCTGTCAACAGATTCAAAAATTGAAGACGGATATATTGTCCTTGGGAATACTCCTGGCAGCGGTCTACAAATAGATGAAAGGTCTCTAAATATGTCCGAACCAAATCGTAGTAGAAAATGGTCTGGATTACCATCAGGTAGAAGGAGAGGTGCAGGGTTAATATCTGTTAGTCCTGGAGAACCCATTGACCTTGACGAATAACAAGATTCCTATAGGGATTAAGAAGTGTTTGTAAACACTCCCTAATTATTGAAAGCTGATTTCGACATTAAAACTAACTAGCTGTCCCTGCAGCAGAGGAATTGGATCTAAACTGGCTTCAGTAAACTCCGCTGTAACTCCTCCTAGGCTAACATTTGTTTTAACACCTGTAAGTGAAACACCGGTCAATTGACCTAGTTCAATAGTACAAGTACCAGATAATCGTAACAACGAAGGGAATGAATCATTTAACATCAAATCTGTATTCTCTGAAACCACAATTAGATCTGGAATCACTGGATAATATAAAACAGGATATTCTTTACAGCTAACATTTTCATTGGAAGAGGAATCTTCTACTAGGCGGATAGACCAGCCATTGAGTTCCGGAGTCTGGCCTTTGATTACTGAAGTTTCTCCAGCTAGTAATCCTATTAATATCCGGTTCCCTAAATAAGTAATATCATTATCAAAATCGTGCTTTGTCTCCAAGGTCCCATCAGGATTGGTGATAGTTACTGTCCATTGTCCATGAACCTTGATGACGTTATCAGTAGTCTCA
>CAYFFO010000036.1:6935-9278 GCA_964342485.1 uncultured Dehalococcoidia bacterium | reverse complement strand
CTTGTCAAAACACGATTTAGGTACTCTTTATTTGGATGATAAGATAAATCCGGTTTCTGATTGGTCTATATATAACTTAATATCAGGGATAAACAATTGCATATTACGATATTGGATTAATCTATTTTATGACTAACAATTATTACCTTTAAATCAAACAAGAAAGAATACTGATAATATTGTATCCAGTCAAAAACAGGGGTTAAACATGAAAGCTGCAGTCCTATATAAAGCTGATACAAACTTAATTATTGAACAAATGGATCTCAATGAACCTGGCCATGAAGAAGTTTTAATAAAGATGGTTGCCAGCGGCGTTTGTCATTCCGATTGGCATGTTGTAAAAGGAGAATGGACTCATCTTCCTTTACCAATAATTTTGGGTCACGAAGGATCAGGGATAGTCGAAGCAGTGGGTCGTAATGTACATAACGTAAAAATAGGGGACCACGTAGTACTATCCTGGCGGGCAAATTGTGGTTTCTGTGAAATGTGCATATCTGGATGGCCTGCTTTGTGTAACGACCAACGAAAGGTGAAGCAATGGCCCAGGGTTCGTAAAAATGGTGAAGCAATTAATCCTATGTCTGGTATTGGAAGCTTTAGCACCCATCAGGTCGTTCCAGAATCTGCAGCAATAGCAATCCATAAGGATATCCCTTTCCCACAAGCAGCATTGGTAGGTTGTGGAGTAACAACTGGGGTTGGAGCAGCAATAAATACAGCAAAGGTACAACCTGGTACAAGTGCAGCTATTTTTGGAGCAGGCGGCGTGGGTTTGAACGTAATCCAAGGATGTCATTTGGCCGGAGCCACTACAATTATAGCTGTTGATTTGCTGGATAATAAATTGGATTTAGCAAAAGAATTCGGTGCAACCCATACTATAAATGCGTCCAAAGAAGACCCCGTCGCAAAGATAATTGAAATATGTAACGGTCAAGGGGCTCATTATGCATTCGAAGCTATTGGTTTGGTAGAAAAGCCTTTTATCCAGAGCATACAATGTACAAGAAGCCGTGGTATATCCATATGGGTTGGGCATGCTCCTTCTAACACTCCTGTCACTGTAGATGCCCGTGAATTAATGCAAGAAAAAATTGTTATGGGTTCGATGTACGGTAGTGCTCAACCAAAAATTACCTTCAACAGACTTCTCAATCTATATAAATCAGGTAAATTAAGACTAGATGAATTAATATCCAAAACTTATATCCTCGAAGACGTTAACGATGCTTTTGTTGCACTTGGTAACGGGGAAGTAGCCCGAAGCACCCTAACATTCGAGTAATCTTGATGGTAAAGTTGGATACCTATAATCGAAGATTTATGAGGTATTAATGTCAAATCAAAGTATTATCCATGAAATTCAAACTGAAGGTGGTTTCATAATAAAAAATGTAATCCCAGCAGACGACTCAAATTTTTTTGCAAAATACATCACAGAAACAGAGTTGAAGGAACGTTCTGAAAAAGAAGCATTCCTTGAACACACTAGGAAAAAAGGGCACATAGTAAGTGCCAAAGGTGTAGGTAGCATTTCTAATTTCGATCCTATCCTTCCAAAATTATCAAAATATTTAATAGATAAAAATATTACACATACTGCAGAAAACCTGATAGGTAAGCATTTTCGTATTTCTACAATTGGTGGTCTAGTCAATTTCCCTGGAAATGAACGTGGGTATTGGCATGCCGACTGGCCTTTTAACCAAACAGTCGCATCTCATGTACCAGCTCCTTACCCAAACGCCATTATGCATCTATCATGCCTAATCATGTTAACCAAATTTACAGACAAAACTGGTGGTACATTGATAGTGCCAAGAAGCCACTTGATTCCTGATAATCCATCAAGTGATATGGGCGATATATCAAAATCAAGCCATCCAAATGAAATCAATATTGTTGGAAATCCGGGAGATGTTTTCCTTTACGATAGCAGACTATGGCATTCAGTTGCAGAAAATAGAGATCCTAATCCCAGAATAGCTATCAGTGTCAGATATGCCCCTTGGTGGTTAAACTTAAATGTTCAAGAACAAGGCCATCCTGACCGTCAACGAATAGTATTAGAAACAGATGGAAAGGATAGCCTAACAAGAAGAATTTCAAAATCGGTCTTTTCAAAACTTCCTGATGAAGCAAAACCCCTTTTCATGCATTTCGTGGATGAAACAATGGCTGAGTGATCCAGGAACGGTCATCGATATAGCCACACATTGAAAATTATACAAGTCGAACCAATGGCTGTTTCCTAGGTCTAGTCTCAGTCGTTATTTTATAACTGGTTTCTTCTTAGTTAATTTTTTCCATCGAGTAGATTACGTCAGTGTTATTGTG
>CAYFFO010000036.1:0-6835 GCA_964342485.1 uncultured Dehalococcoidia bacterium | reverse complement strand
GGTTAAACCAATGTCAATTAACTATGTGTAAGACTACTTTATCAGTCTGCTGACTTGTAGTAGTCAGATACCTTCTTCATCGCATTTGCAATATCATGAGCATCATTCTCCGTATAAGAATTACGGAAGTATATTGAACCAGTTAAGGGTAACTCACGTTCTATCACCGGGAGATGGATATCAGAATAATCAATACGCCGATTGCCATGACCATCTACGAATGGGAAACCTGACTTCCCATACGTGTCTTCTTCTGTAAATAAAGTGTAGGTGTGAAGTGCTCTGCCGCTGATATAAGGTCCATGACAGTCCGGAATACCCTCAGCGTTTACTGCCTGAGAAAAGTTTTCTGAAGATACTCCCGCTACCACGGGATCTATCTTATAAGCATATGTATAGTAGCTATTAACATCCCCCTGGCGGACTTGCTGCACCTTAAATCCCGGGAGTTCTGGTACGACCTCATTAAGAATCTCGGCAGTACGTTTCCGAACCTTGGTAGCTTCATCCCACCGGGAATACTGAGCCACGCCAAGTGCGGCCTCTAAATCTGTCATAGCGTAGGTCGTACCCAAAAAAGCAGCATATCCACGAGTTTCGACCGATTCCGGCTCAGGAGCCAGCGAACTACGAAAATCTATGGATCCTTCTGATCCCTTACGTACAAAGTTAGACGCACGATGTGCTAATTCTTCGTTATTTGTCATAAGCATCCCTCCAGAGCCAGTTGTGAGGGTCTTACCGCCAAATGACCAGATGCCAATATCACCTATTGTCCCAACTAATTTACCCTGGTAACTTGCCAGATGGGACTGGGAACAGTCCTCGACAACAGGTATATCATGACGCCGTCCTATATCCATGATAGATTCCATATCACACGGATTCCCATGCAAGTGAGTGGCGATAATCGCACAGGTGCGTTCAGTTACGCTCCGTTCTATCTCTATAGGATCGATATTAAAAGTGTCTGGGTCTGAGTCGGCAAACACAGGAATACAGTTCTGGAGCATAATGCCCAATATACCGCCTGTATCCGTCACAGGCGTGGTTATTACCTCATCACCTGGTTCTGGATTAATAGCGGCAATCGCTGTATGTATTGCCGCAGTAGCAGAATTAGTGGGTACCGCGTAGTACAGACCATGTCTTTTCGCAAATATCTCGCAAAATGCATTCACCTTGAAACGTGACCGCCATCGCTGTGAATCATTTGTATCAGCTGGTTCAGACGCATCATCAATCACTTCGGCCAATTGGCGTTTCTCTTCCTCACCAAAATACCAGCGTGGACCAAACGGCCGGGTTCTTAAGGGATCCCCTCCGTGTATAGCTAATGTCCCGGGATTATTGGATTCAGCCATATCATATTCCTTTTAAATAAACTTTTTTTTAATCACTATGAATAGGGTGTTGTATCGATCATGTTTTTAAGTTGATTATCTATGTTGTAATTACGGATTTAATCGCGGAAGTTCACATACTGGAGAGGCTGTTTATTATCCATGGACTTTATAAAATTGATTATTTCCTGTAAATCGTCCCGCTTTTTTCCGCTCACTTTAAGTTCGTTTCCTTTCATTGATATTTGCACTCTGAATTTCGTGGACTTTACAGATTTAGTGATTTTTCTAGCAAGTTCATCATCAATACCTTGTTTTATATCAACAACTTGTTTCACGGTTTGACCCGACGCTTCTTGTGGATTGCCGAATACAAAGGCTCCTCTTTCAACCTTTCTAGTAGTTAGATATTTGAGTAGTAAAGCTTTGACATGCTCTAACTTCATATGGTCGTCTGCGGTAATCGTAAGAGTATCATCTTTACGATCTAAGTCGCATTTAGAGCCAGCTAGATCGTACCTCTGGCGGATTTCTCTCTTAGCACCATTAATAGCGTTATCGACTTCCATTAAATCAGTCCTTGAAACAACATCAAATGACGGCATCTAGTTATCTCCTTCAGGATTAAAATCTTTTTTATATTTACCTCAGTTTTTGTGATCAAAAACAGTTGTCGGTTGTTACCAGTTTACTTAGGTATTAAATCCATCGAACGACTCCTGTCAATTTTAACTTAGCCCATAAAACCTGGCTGCGTTGTCTCCCATGAACATTCGTTTTTGTTCATCGCTTAAATCGCCCAGGCCACGTAACGCTACTTGTAAAACATCTTCATAGGACCCTGACAGTAAACACACTGGCCAGTCACTACCAAACATCAATCGATCAATCCCAAACACGTCTAGAATATGCTTTATATATGGATTGAAATGGTCATATTCCCAATTTTGGTGATCTGCCTCTGTTACCATCCCAGACACCTTACAATATACCCCCGGAATATCAGCGACCTTGGCTATATCACTGGCCCATGGTTCCAAAACACCAGTAGAAATAGGAGGTTTTGATATGTGATCGATAACAATCATTAAGTCAGGTATTTCATCGGCCACAATCAGTACATGTTTTAATTGATGCGGTCTTGTTAGCATATCGAACCGGATACTTCTGTCAGATAATTCTCTAAGACCACGTTTAGAAGAGTCTCGTATTAACCATTCTTGATCAGGATCATGTTCCACACCATGTCTAACCCCAACAAATTTAGGGTATTTGAGTAATTCATCAAGAACGTAACCCACATCTGGATCTAGCAAATCAACCCAGGCTACCACACCTGCAATAAAATCATTTTGTTCAGCTAATCCTAGAAACCATTTTGCTTCTTCTAAAGATTCATGGGCCTGTACCAAAACGGTCTGATCAATACCGTTCTTTTGAAGTATAGGTCTAATATCCTCAGGTAAATAATTTTTCCTAAGAACCCCTTCTTCAGGCGGCATCCAGTCGTAGTTAAATTTTTTTAGATCCCAAAAATGGTGATGACTGTCAATAATACGACTGTCCATTTTACTACTTATTATTAAACCACTTAAGGTTAAAAACCTCTTCCATTTGTGTCCACCATTCTTCTGGTTTAGCCGAAGGTACTTTTTGTTGGAATTTTCTCATTAGATCATCCCATTTCTTAGCACTACCAGTTTCCATATATTTTGGAAAATCTCTTCCAGGTTCAAATTCATCACTAGTTTCAATATACATGAAAAGGCGGTTTCCACCCAGAAAGATTTTCATTTCATTAATCCCGATCAAGCTAAGTCCTTCAATAACATCGGGCCAAACATTTCTATGGTATTCACAATACTCAGAAATAACATCAGGGTCGTCAATCAAATCTAGAGCCATACCAAAAGTTTTCATAGCATCTCCACAAAGAGTAAATTCACCTAAAGTAGGAATTTATTATTCTGTTACATCTAGTATCTATCTGAATTGTCCTCTCGCTGGCAAATCCCAGATTGCCTCAAGTTTATCGTCTTGAATCACAAACATGTAATCGTGCACATTGATACAACTGGCTATATCTCCAGGAACAGCCCAGACCCTGTCAGCAAGCTTCAGCCCATGTTGCAAATCTGGGTCCACGTCTATACCAAAATGTTCTGCACTGAGACCTCGTACGGAGGCACCATCAAGCCCTACTATTCCTGGATCACTATCATCTCCTCCCATGGTTTTACGCCCACCATCGGTGATAATATTGCCAGGTGCAGGCATACTTGTTACACAAGTCAATACGTGGGCTGCGGTTGAAAATTCAGAACGATGCAACCTGTATCGTTCATCCATGAGTGCATATGATCCAGCTGGAACTTCTGTAACGCCGTCAGTGTTACCTACAATTTCATAGTTATGTGTCCCACCTATACTTACAACTTCCACATCGAACCCGGCATTTTCAATATCTTCACGGGTATCTAAAACAGGTTGAGTGGTTTCTCTTGATGTTTCAACAAGGCGTTCGTAATTTTCAGACAAAATTGGTCCTTCATATGCCATCAATCCCTTGAAATCCAGACCATCCGACTCCTGTACTTTCTTGGACAGTTCAACTGCATCATTGCCGGGTGATACTCCCATCTCTGAATACGCAGTTTTTAAATACAAAACCACCTTTAAAATTACGTGATTTGCCACAGCCGCCTCAGACAACATGGTAACTCCCAAGGGGCTATCAACTGCCACGGTAACCGTTGCACGTTTTGCAATAGCACATAGCCGTCTGGCTTTCTCTCCAGTAACAACAAGATTACAGATAAAAATATCTTTGAACCCGTAGCTCGCGAAGATTTCTGCCTGACCTACGGTAGAAGTAGCTATACCACCTAATGTCCCACCTGCATCCAATTGCTTGTGAGCTATAGCAGGGCTGCCGTGGGCCGCAACATGTGGTCTTAATTTTGCATTACTCTTTGCAAAAAATGACGCCATCTTGTTAATATTATTTTCTAGATTATGAATATCTACCACAAGGGCAGGGGTATCTAATTCGATCTCTGGCGTACCTATCGGCTTAAAAATTGGACGTTCCATAAAAATTTCTCCGATACAAAAATAGGATTTTTAGACGCAATAGAAGCGGCTAGAGAATAACATATCATTTTTCTATAGTCTATAAACAGAATATCCATGTAACTATTTCTAATATCAAATATTCAACCTTTTAAGAATATTTATAATACAATTCTATTCTATAAACTAACGTGTCTGGAAAATTTATATTAATGATCCAAGAAGACCCAAATAACCCCGTTGGTAAATGGGAAAATATCCAAGAAGAAGTTAGACTATTGAGTTCAACGGACAATAACTCTGAAACCTCAAGCAGTCTTGTATTAACTAATAAAAATTTGATAAAGACAATTGTTAACCGGCATAAAATAGATACTCAAATTGTTCCTTTAAATGAAATTACAGGATTTAGCATATCTACCATCCATCAAAAGAGCTTTGTGGGAATATTATGGGCACTTTTGTCCATTATCGTTGCTGTCGCTATATGGCAGGTTTGGGATAATAGCTTACCTTCTACAATAGTTGCATTCTTAATCTGTGGAATGGGTCTCTATATCTTTGCAGAACGATATTTTCTGGGCAATCACACTTTGGCAATTTTTCAAACGCAGTCACAAAATATTTCAATTGAATTAAGTGATGAGTTCATAGGACCACAGATAACATCACTAGCTGACAAACTATTTAATTTAAAAACTAAATTAAACAACCAAAGACACGATCCAAATAGTTTTGCTCCAAGATAAAACAACTACATACTAACTAATCTAATCCGAGTATCCTCATCGCATTCAAACCGAGCACCTTTTTCTTAGCGTTAGTATTGATATCTGCATTAACAATTCTACCTACCTGAGTCCTTGCATCCATTAGGGGCATATCAGAACCAAAAAGGACTCTATCTTCACCTGCTCCATTTACAAGGTCAGTGATTGTATTGTGATCTCCAAAAGACGTACAAGTTTCCAAAAAAATGTTTGGACATTCTTGGGCTGCTTTTACGGACTGCATTTGCCCTATACGGGAATTGCCTGAATGTGCTAGAACCCATCGTATATTAGGGTACCTGTTGGCCAAAGGAACGAAACGTTTTGGTTCCGTCAAGTCGTTATCGGTTCCAGCTTCAGAATGGCTCATAATAACTATATTACGATCATTACACCACTCGAAAATAGGCAAATAGCCTTTATCATCAATAGGTTTGCCATAATAAGTCGGGTACACCTTTAAAGAACGCATCTTAAGTTTATCAAAAACTCTTTCCAATTCAAGAATCGCCTCTTCAGGGTAATGAGGAGAAACAAATCCAACACCCACAAATCTGTCGGGATATTTTTCTACAAATTTAGCTGTAACATCATTTCCAGTAGAGGCTTTGGAATAAAAAATACAATTTATATTAGCTCTATCTACTCCCGCAGCATCCATAACGTTAATATATCTTTCTATATCATCCCAAACAGCTAAATTTCCCCACCGACCTACATGTGCGTGAAAATCGAAAACTGGAATCTCCATTGTGTTCCTCACTCCCAACCTCTATATAAATCGAAAAATGGCTATCATCAAAAATTATACTAACAATATTTGACTTGATTTAATCTTCTCTACCCAAGAGTCTTTCAACATTACCAGAACAAATAGCCGACAGTTCTGCTAGATTTAGATTGTTGTGATGAAGGTTATATATTTGCTGTCCCATAGAAGATTCAGGGAATCTAGAACCAAATATTATCCGATCTTGACCTATGAGATTAACAAGACGTGTAATACCATCACCTATCACAAATCGAGATATCTCTATTGATACGTTTGAAAGTCTACTGAGAAGAGGCATTACCCATGGCACATGAATATAATGAACTTCCGCGAGCACTATGTTTAAAGCTGGACGATTTGAAGCTAGATCAAAAAGTTCAGTAGGATCAGCAAAATCAACTGGTATCCATATAGGCATATTTACAGACTCAATCCAATCTGTCCATTCACCAACTACCCATTCAGTTAAAGGATATCTGTGTTCTTTTGGAGATAATCGAACTGAACTGACACCATATTTGTTTATCTCGGTTACAAATTCTGAAATATCTTCGGTAGCAGGATTGGCAACAAATTGCGGTATCAAATTAGGGTGCGTTCTCGTTAATTCAGCAAGCTCCCTATTACCTTCGAAAATATCGAAATGTTCAGCATGAGGTGAATACACAACAGCCCTATCTACGCCTGAATTATCCATGGCTTCAAAAAGTCCTTCAATCGTATCGATTACAACTCTCTTATCATGACGTCTTCCAAGAGCTACATTTGCGTCAAAGACTGGTACTAACGGTTTAAAATCAAGATCAACTTCACCCATATATCCACCTGTTAAAAAAGATTTAGAAGAGTGTATCAGTCATAAAATTTAACGACAATAG
>CAYFFO010000035.1:10667-19013 GCA_964342485.1 uncultured Dehalococcoidia bacterium | reverse complement strand
GCGTGACCGTCATATATCATTGATGGATCCTCAATTAATTAATAGCAGTATCCTAGCATAGTTAAAGAAATGTCCGATTTAGACCGTGATGGGAAAATTGGGTAGTACAGAGAAACAGCTTTTTAATCGGTCTCGTTGGTTTGTTTTTTATTAAAATTTCGCTGTGTGAGGAAATAAATTAATTTACAAAAGTTGACTCTATTTTTACTCCAAAAATAAACAAAATCAAATATATCTCCGATAAAATTTAACAGTTATCAATACGAATAGGACAAACTTCAGAGAAACCAGATTGTATTATAAGTTTCGAACATTATCTTCAAGAATTGTCGTTGCTTCTTCGTAAGAAGTACCAGGTGAAAAGTTTATAGGTTTACCAAATCTCACCTCTACCTGACCCTTTTTCTTTATGGGAAAATCCAAAGGAACTCCTGAATCCTTAATATCCAGTTTTATTGGAACTACTGGTATTCCTGATTCCAATGCAATTAATCCAGTACCACCTAGAAATGGTTTCATTGGCCCTTCGACTGTTCTATCGCCTTCAGGGTATATAAGCACCGACCAACCGTTATCTAGAATCTTTCCCAAATTTTCTAGACTAGGACGTATATTTCCTTCCTTCGAAAAGGGAAATGCGTTTCCAATTAAAGGATGTGTGATTTTATAAATAGGGTTGTCCCATAACTCGTCCCAGGCGGCAATCGCTAATCTGGATCTATGGCGACGTGGTAGAGCTTTCATCAATATCCCATTATCTAGCTTCAAAGTATGGTTAGCCGCAAAAAGGACTGGTCCATTCAATTTTTCTAAATTTTCAGTACCCACAGTCCTTTGTTGGAACAACATATTTAGGATAGGGAAGACCACTACAGCATGAATAATAGACCTGAGAGGCCTACACCACCATGACATTCCCCATTTTACAAACTTTTTCTCCTCTGTATTTTTTGAACCTTGAGATATTAATTTTGCCAATTGGCCAAAAGTAGTGCCTGGATTCAAGAGTGATTCATCAATAGAAACTCCGAGTTCAGCTTCAACAGCAGACAATATCTCCACTCGTTTTAATGAATCCAAATCTAAATCATCGTCTAGCGTTTTTTCGTCGCTAATTTCTGAGATAGCTATTTCAGCTATATCGGCTACAATTTTATGAAGCAAAGAATCGTCACCATCTGAAGTTGAACTAGCTGCAGGTTCATTGTCAACGCTTTGCTGATTCAGCATCTCAATCAAGACGCCCTTCTTCACTTTGAGGGTATGCGTCCGTGGAAAATCATCTCCATCCCATATGGTAATTCCTCTAATCCTTTGATGGTCAGCCAGCTGTTCATTAGTCCATCGCACAGCATCAGATCCATCACTTTGATCAGGCATAATCAATACAGCATGAATCTCTGGACCTGATGAGCCTGGCATTCCGATTACAGCTGCATCGCTCACTAATTCGTGTTTTTGAAGTATGGTCTCTATATCTTCAGGATAGACATTTAAACCGCTCCCAAGAACAATCATGTCCTTTTTACGACCTTTCAAATGTAGAAAACCGTTTTGGTCTATTTCTCCCTGATCACCAGTCTTATACCATCCATCAACAAAGGCTGCTGAAGTTGCCTCAGGTGCATCAAGGTAACCGGCTGTCACGTTATCGCCGCGAATCAATACTTCTCCGTCTTCTGCAATCTTAATTTGAACGCCTGGAAGAGCAGGGCCCGGTGAATCAAAACGAGGTTTCTGTTGAGGATGACATGCAATAACAGGAGCTGCTTCTGTAGCACCGTACCCTTGAATTACTCTTATCCCTATAAGATTCCATTTTTTACCTAGTTCGGGATCTAATGGTGCTCCACCAGCGAATATAAGAGATAGTTTTCCTCCAAATTTTTGATGTATATTTCTAAAGAGTAGCCTTCTAATAGGGTAAGGCGAATATTTTGCAACTGTTAACATTCTTTTCCAGAGCCGATCTTTGCCCTGTCTTGCAACTTCCCTTTCGATTCCTTTCATAAAAAGATCCAAAAGTTGTGGAACGAGTATCATCATTGTTACTTTTCGTTCCTTCATTGTCCGAAAAAGAACCATTGGCTGACGTGAAGTTGGATATGTTATAGAGGCTCCTGCAGTAAGTGGCGTTAACAATCCACCCATCTGTTCTAACATATGACTAAGTGGCAAAATGGACAGTAAACTATCGGATGTCTTGCCAGGTGTGACCTGGGTTACTGAAGCAAGATTAGCTACGATGTTTTTATGGGTTAACATCACACCCTTAGGATCCCCAGTAGTACCAGATGTGAACATAACCTCAGCCAAGTCTTCTGATTTTATATCTACTGGTTCAGGTTGGGAAAAATTCAAAGATAAATTTTCTATTTCCTCAAAGTCAATTTCATTTATACCAAGTTCACTATGATAGTCAGGGGTAACTCTAGATACGAATGATAATTTTGCATCGACTCTTGAAGCTATGTTCTCGACAAATTCCCTTGAACTCCTTAAATCTAAAGGTATAACCACTATTCCTGCTCTAAGACATCCAAAAAATGCCAGTACCCATTCAGGGCAATTGGGACCCCAAATAATAACCCGATCACCTTTTTGTAAACCTCGTTGTTGTAATAAAGTAGCTATTTTGCCTGAATCTTCCCAAATGCCCCGGTAAGACAATCTTCTAAATCTAAACCCTGGTTTAAAAAGTAGAGCTACTCTTTCATTGAAGGTATTCGCCCTATCTTCCAAAAAGTCCACCAAAGTTAAATTGTGATTACGAAGTTTTTCCATTCTAAATTCCTGTCCATTTATTCCCAATATTGTTAATATTTCCCAAAATGTTTTCCTAAGATTTGACTATAAATTATCCAATAATAATTCAAGTTGTCCATATGCATTTTCAGTTAAAGGTTCAAAATGACTAAAACACAGTGTTTCAAAGTCATAATCAAGAAGTTTCTTTAATGAATCTGCTGCTTTGGGAATATCAGCAGTGAATGATTTAGAGGCATGCAGGAGCTTGCCAGACCTAAATTCTAGAGCATCACCTACAATCATGACTTTCTGTTTTGGTACAAACAGGCATATGCTTCCCGGTGTATGTCCAGGCACGTGTATGACCTCAACTTTTTCTTCAAAAGGTAGCTCCTGTCTATCTTCCAAATAAAAGTCTATCTTTGAATTATCACTGTAAAGTAAACTCAGAAAGGGTCTTGTAATAGCCGCGAGCCATAAATTCGTGTGTACATCCGGTTTATCTTGAATTCCCTGAATAATTCCTGCATCTAATCTGTGTGCTGCTATAGGCGCATCAGTATATTTTGAAAGTTCTGAAACACCACCTGAATGGTCTGGGTGGTGATGAGTCAACACAATAAGGGAGACCTGAGTCCTATCAATTCCAAGACTGGAGAAAGCCGTTTTAATTCTATTTAAACTGCCTCTGGTACCAGTATCAATCACAAGAACGTTATCACCTGAAAGTAATACTGTGATCTTGGCTCCTATTAACTGGAACTGATAAATATTAGTTGCAATTTCAACTGGCATAACAGTCTGAATAACACCTGCAGAATTTATTGCATAGGAGAAAAGGATGCAGGAAGAAGTATTTTAGAATTTTGTTTCAGTAATCGGGCCGATGATTTAGGGGGCCAAATACCTGTCGTTTTAGCATGTTCTCTTATACGTAGACGTTCCTCAAAACTTTCATATGCCCACATATGAATGAAATTGTCATTGCCACCTGATTCTTTATACCAACATCCTACTAAAGGAGATAATTGTTCCCTGGCTGGCATAGCTGCTTGCCAGGTATGTAGAATATCTGGCATATCTTCTGGTGGATAGGTATAAATTCTCATTTCGTAGATTGGTCCGATATTCTTAGGTTCCATGGCCCTCATAAATGGAGCAGGTAAATATATCTCAGATACCATCCCTTGCACTAAATCTCCTGAATCTGGGGGCCATATACCTTTTTGTTCTACTTCCGAACGAATTTGTATTCTTTGATCATTGTTTGAATATGGCCAAATAGCTATGATCTGGTTTATAGGACCTACTTCCGTATACCAGTGACCCGCCAATTTAGAAAATTTTACACGTTCAGGCAATTTCTGGTAAAAGCGTTTTTGATACTCCGGAACCATCGTAGGTTTTATATCGTAAGTTCTGATCTCGTAAATCAACCGTTACTCCTTTTCGAAACTAAATAGTTTTTATTTAATTATAATCAATTCACTTCTAAACTCTGTACTTATCTATAGAATGCATATCCAATTCTACACCCAATCCGGGTAAATCAGGTACTGCTGCATAACCATCTATAATCTCTACCGGATCAAGGATCAGATCATCCTCTCGGAAAACATTGCCAATAATGTCACACGGCAGTTCACATCCTGCTGCAGCCGCGGCATGAACTGAACTCATATCGCGTATTCCAAGGTCCATACCCGTGCCTCGCCAGGTCTTACTTCCTACAGTATGTGCTAGTCTCGTCCAGTCAACAAACTCTTTGATTGTGCCCAATAAGTTGTAATGATCTGCTGCGTCCAATTTTAACCCGGCCAGGAGGTCGTCTAGATTGTCCAGGTGTAAAGCTATTGGATGTGAAATATTGGCTTTCAACTCTACATATTCCTCTAATGAAGATTTTGGGATAGGGTCTTCAAGCAATATAGGCCCATAAGGGTCAAGAGAACTTGCTATCTTACGTGCTGTGGATAGATCATAAAACCTTTCGTTTGGGTCAAGAACTATCGCAAATTCAGGGGCAGCTTGTTTAACAGCGGCAACTCTTTCAGCTATAGGGTCACCAAATTTGCATTTCATCTTAACTCCCTGAAACCCCATTTCCAATGCAAGTTTAGTCCTTCTATATGTTTCTTTTGTGGTACACCTTCCCATCCAGTAATCAACTGGAACCCGATCTATCTTCTTGCCTCCTAGAAGATTCCAAACCGGGACTTCAAGCATCTTCCCAAGTAAATCTAACCATGCCATTTCGAACCCATCATAAACTTCATTTCGGCTTATTGGGAGATTTCCAAAAGGTAAATCAACAATTTGACGACCGATTAAACGACTTGCAGACTCTTTGAGTAACGGTTCTAAATCCCCTCTCCTTGGCTCTCCCAAACCTTCAATCCCGTTATCTGCTTTGAGCTTTATAATCCATTTTGGGAATTCCCAAAAATTGGCGACTCTTCCACTCACCGGATCAGGAGCACACAAAGGATCACTAATTCCTTCACTATGAACAGTGTCCGGTTTCATTGGAACAATGACTTTAATAAATTCTACAGACTCAATCTTCATATTTAACAATATACATTAACATTTGATACCTGTGATATATCATCTAAACTTGCTTGACACCCGTCTGCGTTGGACCGAATATAGGCTAACAGTAAATACTGGAAATAGATAATAAAATCCTGGTTACGGTAAATACAACCTTATGAAAATCATAATACGTAATACAAACATACCTGAATTTATCGATGATCTCATGGATGAATTCCCTCAGGTCAACTTCGTGGCTTCAGAAAATCCTCATGAAATTTTACAAGAAATAGTTGATACTGACGCTATATATGGCACCCTAAATGAAAAAGAGTTTGCCGCTGCAAAAAAATTGAGATGGATTGCCAATCCTAGTGTAGGGTTCGACTGGATAATGGAACGATCAGATATTATAGAAAGTGACGTAGTACTGACCCCTTCAAGAGCACCTGGGTATAATCCACACGGAAATGCCCTAGGCGACCATGTATTTGGAATGATTCTCATTTTCGCTCACAAATGGCGTAATCTGCTTGCCAACCAAAAGGACCACCACTGGAGTAGAGGTGAATACTATAATCAATACCTTGAGATTAGTGGCCGTACTATGGTCATTCTTGCTGTAGGGGCTATCGGTTCCGCTATAGCTCGCAGGGCTAAGGGATTTGGTATGAAAGTTATAGGTATAGACAAAAACACTTCTCATATTCCTAAAGGAGTAGATCAGCTTTGGGGTATTGACCGTCTTGACGAGGCTTTATCTATCTCAGATTGGTTTGTTATTGCGGCTCCAAGAACCAAAGAAACAATTGGTATGATCGATAAAAGAAGACTTAACATCATTAAAAAGGGATCACATGTTATAGCAATATCCAGAGGAGGAATTTTAGACGAAGCTGCACTCCTTGAAGGGTTAAAATCAGGACACATTGGAGGGGCTGGATTAGACGTTTTCGCACAAGAACCACTTCCGAAAGACAATCCATTATGGGATCAGGAAAACGTAATAATTTCCCCACATACCGGACATGTTACACCTGAAATGCCATCCGGGCACCGTGAAGTATTTATAGAAAACCTGAGAAGATTTATATCTGATAGACCGTTTCTTTACGTTGGTGATAAGCGTGCTGGTTATTGAAACCAATAAAAATAGGGATTCCATACGGATTCAATACATCTTATATTTTTTACGATGCGTTAATTAATTAGGTTGAATCGGAGTTTTAGGTTGGGTCAAAATTCTAAAATTAGAACAGCAATCATAGGTAGTGGAAGCCTGGGTCGAAATCGAATTGTTCAAATCCTATCCGAATTTAAGAACACCGAAATACCAGTAATATGCGAACCTTCATATGAAGCCTATACGAAAGCGAAAGAGATTTTCAAATCTAAAGATTTACCGATACCTCCAAATGAACCTGATTTAGACCGACTAACCCACGAATATAAACACGAATTAGACGCTGCATATATAGCCACACCACATTCTTTCCATTACATACAAGCTAAAAAATGTCTTGAAGCTGGCCTAGATGTACTTCTTGAAAAACCTATGGTAAAGACATTAGAAGAAGCAGAGTTACTTATGGAAACACGAGATTTAACTAAAGGATTATTGGTTGTTGCATTCCAAGGCAGTTTATCCCCACATATCAAAACAGCAAGTTCTATACTCAGGTCAGGAAAGTTAGGTTACATTCACAATATATCTGCAACAGTTTGGCAAAATTGGGTCTCTTTGGCAGAAGGTACCTGGAGACTAGACCCTGAAAAGTCAGGTGGGGGGTTTCTTTTCGATACCGGTGCCCATGTCCTAAACACTGTAGCTGATTTAGCTGGTGAAGATTTCTTTGAAGTTTCTGCTTTTTTCAATAATATGAACCAATCTGTCGAAGTTAACGCAGTAATAATTGCTAGATTAGAATCAGGCACCCTGGTTACTATAAATGCCTGTGGGGATACTGCGCCAACTTGTGCGTCAGATATAAGAGTGTTTTGTACAAACGGGGCTTTAAGAACAGGAGCTTGGGGAGAATCATTGGAAATTCTAAAAAATCAACCATCAAATTGGCAGTTAACCGGTATAAGCAGAGACCAAACATGGAAACAGGTTGAAGTACCTGAATCAAGAGGGGTATGGGACGAGTTTCTTAAAATCAGGGAAGGTATTACTTCAAATTCGTCACCTCCGGAACTAGGGTTGAGAATGATAAAACTATGGGACGCAATTACTTTATCAGCATCTCAAAATGGTAAACCGGTTCGTATATCTCGCTAATAAAATATAAAGGAATTCTAATGGGTAAATTACCGAACGTAACAATATGGAATGAATATAGACATGAAAAATCTGATGACGATGTCGCAAAAATATATCCTAATGGTATGCATGCCCCAATAGTTAATCATCTGGAAACTCAGGGATTTGGTGTTCAAGTGGCTACTTTAGACCAACCGGATCACGGTCTGACAGATGAAGTTTTGGAAAAAACAGACGTACTGACATGGTGGGGTCATAAAGCCCATAACGAAGTTGAAGATGCAATTGTAGACCGAGTTTATCAAAGGGTACTGGACGGAATGGGATTAATCGCACTTCATTCCAGTCATTTTTCAAAAATTTTTAGAAAACTTATGGGGACTAGCTGTGGAATTTACTGGCGCAAAGATGGTGGTAAGGAAAGACTATGGGTAGTCAGCCCATCACATCCGATAGCAGCTGGTATGAATGACTATATAGAAATACCTCATGCAGAAATGTATGGAGAACCTTTCGATATACCAGAGCCTGAAACACTGGTTTTTGTGAGCTGGTTTCCAGGCGGAGAAGTTTTTAGAAGCGGGTGTTGTTATACACGAGGTAGGGGTAAAATATTTTATTTTCGTCCTGGTGATGAAGTTTACCCAATTTATCATCAGCCTGAAGTCTTACAAATAATCGAAAGATCTATTTTGTGGGCGACGCCTATTAATGGTATAGACAACAGACCAGAACGAACCACAATCACTGCTATCAATCGGACAAAGAGACTCCCATAAATTGCCGAATTCTATTATGAA
>CAYFFO010000035.1:0-10567 GCA_964342485.1 uncultured Dehalococcoidia bacterium | reverse complement strand
ACTTAGGTACTACTCCCAATTTGCTGTCTATATCTGAGAATTTCCGGGAATTGCCATATTTTGCTCTAATAGATAATTCTGCTGAAGATACTGATTCCAGATATTCATATATGACCGCTTCACCTTTTCTGGTGTTACGCTTTAGTGATGGACATACTACAGTCGAAACACAAGGCAAGACCACAAGATTAATTGCCAATCCATTTGAAATATTACGTTCCTATTTAGCAAAATATCGTACGTCTCCTTTAGAAACCCTACCTCCTTTCCAAGGAGGGGCAGTTGGATACCTTGCATACGAATTAGGTAATGAACTTGAAACCATAGGAAAGCGGTCACAAAACGACCACGGCCTTCCAGAAATATATCTCGGCTTTTATGATTGGGTGATTTCAAGAGACAGCATCACTGGGTCGACATGGGCAGTTGCCACCGCATTTCCTGAAAGTAGTGTTGATAAAGCAGAAGATCGGTTGCAATGGATTGATCGAATATTGTCTAAAAAACCACAACAGTCGAGTCCGATTAATAAAAACCCTTCCAAAATAATGGGTTCAACTTTTTCTCATGAAAAATATATCCATGCAGTTAAAAAAGTCAAAACCTATATAAATGAGGGGGATATATATCAGGTTAATTTGTCACAGCGGTTCGAATCTACCCTAAACGATGAGCCGTGGAATCTATATCGTAATCTTCGTGAATCCAGTCCAGCACCATATGCGTCATTCCTTGAATACCCAGAAGTATCCATATTGAGCGCCTCTCCAGAACTCTACATCAATACAAAAATGGATACGGTGTCTTCTAAGCCAATTAAAGGTACCAGATTGAGAGGGAATTCAAAATCAGAAGACAGATCATTATCAGAAGAACTACGCATGTCCGAAAAAGACCGTGCTGAAAACATAATGATAGTAGATGTTTCAAGAAACGATCTAGGTAGAATATGTGTGCCAGGAACAATAAAAGTGCCTAGTATGTTTGAAGTAGAAATTCATCCAACCGTTTTACACCTAGTTTCTACAGTTACCGGTAATTTAATACCCAATATTGATTCAATAGAAGTAATTAAAGCTGTATTTCCTGGGGCTTCTATAACAGGTGCTCCTAAAATACGGGCAATGCAAATCATTGATAGTCTAGAACCCGTACAGAGAAGTATCTACTGTGGAGGGATAGGTTACATAGGGTTTGATGATACAATTCGCTTTTCAATGGCTATACGAATCATGATTGTAAGAAACAACCGCGTATTCATTCCTGTAGGCGGTGGGATTGTTTACGACTCAGATCCTGAATCTGAATATCAAGAAACACTTCACAAAGCCAGTGGGGCTTTTAAATCATTAGGAATAAACGGGTTTGAATTTTAACATCACAAATTTCTAGTCCTAGCTTATTGTTATATAGATTTGTAGAAAGTACTCAAACTAACATTCGAAAAAAGTCAAATCAAAAGGAGCACTGTGTTAACAACACGATTCCAGTGCAGTCAACACAGCATTTAAGTGACTATTAAAGGTTAGGTTGAGGAGTAGTTCTCAAATAGGGTTTAATAACTGTATGCCCTTTCGGGAATTTATCTGGGATTTCTTCTGTAGCTATTGCTGGGACCACGATGCAGTCCTGACCATTTTCCCAGTCTACAGGTGTTGCAACTTGGTAATTAGCTGTGAGTTGGAGTGAGTCAATTACCCTTAATATTTCAAAGAAATTTCTCCCCGTAGAAGCAGGATAGGAGATTATCAGTTTTACTTTCTTATCGGGTCCAATAACAAACACAGATCTGACTGTTAATGTATCGTTAGCGTTTGGATGTATCATTCCGTAACTATCAGCTATATTTTTGTCTGGGTCTGCAACCATTGGGAAATCAACGTTCGCATTCTGAGTTTCATTAACGTCTTTTATCCACTCTGTATGGGAATCAAGAGGCGACAAACCATCTTTAGTTCCTACGCTCAAAACTAAAACCTTCGCGTTCCTACTAGCAAATTCTTGTTTCAAGTTAGCTACTCTTCCAATCTCAGTAGTACATACAGGTGTAAAATCAGCTGGATGAGACATAAATACCCCCCAACCATCTCCTAACCAACTGTGAAAGTCGATCTTTCCTTCTGTAGTATCTGCTATAAAATTGGGCGATTCGTCTCCGATTCTAAGATTCATATCATCCTCCTTAAATTAAAAAGGACCCCGAGACAACTCGGGGTCCTTGATTCACATTATATTTTTGAAATATACGAATCAATACCCCAAAAATTGAGGTAAACAAGAACACTGATCAAATTTCAACGCATACTTCATGTCTTTATATTACAGACCTCGATTATTGTTTTCCAATGATTTCATCCTGAATATTAATTCCTTTTAAAGAAATGAGCAGAAAATATGGCAAAATATTCAAGTTGAAACAGTACAAAAGTTTTGCCTAAACTATTCGCCCATATTGATAACTATATTGTCCGGACCACGTGTTAGGAATTGCTCTGAAGGCTCATCATATGGATTTTCCTCAATATGCCAGGTATTCGATGGTACGAAAAGATAATCTCCAGGACCCGCTTCAACATGTTCTTTGAAGTCTTCGCCATAGTAAACCCGAACATGCCCCGATATAATATATGCAGCTGTTTCAGCTTCACCATGGGAATGTGGAGGCCCTTTATAGTTAGGTTCACACGTTACTGTCCCGAACCATATCTTACTGGCACCTGTAGATTCCTTGTAAATTGCAGGTTTACGCACCATCCCTGGTGTCTGAGCAGTTTCACTTGCAGGTTGAGTGCCATGAATCACCTTTGGAATTTTGCCACTCGGAATTTCATTCATAATAGAGCCCCTTTTTCACACATTAAAATTCATATTAATTGGAGCATATCCAATTTGCAATCATGTCCATGGATTTATCGCTTGATTACCTAGCTGAGGCCATGCTGCAGGAGCGCTTGCTTTTTCAATACGTTGCTCTAATGGTAAAGTATCATCCCAATTATATGCTATAAAACGATGACCATTAATTGACTTAGACTCTTCAGATGCAAGCCATACCGATGGTGGCCCCATTATATCCGGTTGTATTAGGTCTTTACGTTGAATTCCTATATCCAATGGAATCATATTTGTGTCGGACGTACCACCTGGTATCAGTACGTTGGCAGTCACTCCAGTGTTTTCCAATTCATTGGCCATTAGTGCTACCAAAGCCTCATGTGAAGCTTTTGAAGGTCCATAGGGACACATTCCCTGCTTATACATCGAATCTATACTGGTAGTAACTCCAATAATACGTCCCCATCTTTGTTGCAACATATAACCGACACTAGCTTTAACCATATTAAAAACACCGTTAGCATTAACAGCCATCACATTATTCCAGCGATCAATGGATACATCCCAGAAATTGGTTCGAGAGTATTTCTTTTCTACATTAGTACCCATTATCCCGGCATTATTAACCAATATATCAAGTCCACCAAAAATATCTATCGTATTAGCAACCGCAGTCCTTGCACTGTGGAAATCTGAAATATCACAGAACTGAGTTACGACATTTTCCTTTCCAGCAATATCGCGAATATAATCTCCAGTCGTCTCCAACCATTCTTCATTAATATCAATAATCGAAACCCGAGCTCCAGCCTTTACCATTGCAATAGCCATTGCCTTCCCTAACCCAATTGGGCTGGCCCCTCCAGTAACTATTGCTATTTTCCCTTTCAACGTAATGTCTGTCATTTTCCTTACTCTTTAAGTGCAATTATCAAAACAGTAGACCAACAATATCATGGTTTAATCAATTCCATACGGTTCGATCATTTTCTATACTCCATCAAGCATAAATTTCGGTAAATTATTTTGTACAAAATATCAATTAAGTTTTTGTGAATTTTACTTAAATGTTGTGTAAAATAATTTACCATGACATTAACTTCTATCACCAAATCTACAAAGGCACTGCCTCCTATAAATTCCTTGAAAATATTTCTTGGTTTGATTTTTGGTTTAACAACTTGGTTCTCCTTATTAACGAACATAGCGGAAGGACATCGACCTGCTTTTCCAGATGGATCCAACAGAACCCAGGATTCAGCTTTCCTGCTAGATGACATCGATATTTCACAGGCCATCTATCAAATTTTAGAAAAAGATCAGCAAGTTTGGCTTAGTTTTGATCCCGAAATTTCTAATACACAAACTGCTATTATCCAATTAGGAATACCTGTACTGGAAGAAACAGAATATTTTAGACCAATGGTGGCTGTGCTTGGTAAAAATCTTGGAAAAACAAACCTGCCTTTTCCTATACCAGAAGGGTTAGGTGCAATTGTATACGAATCAACCCAGACAAATCCTATTCGTAAATTCCATGAACCGTACACAAATACTAATTCATGGATATTGATTGAAGATGAATTCCAAGTCTTGGATAAAAACATTCATTACATTGTTATATTTTCAAAAACAAACCAATCAGGTAAATTTTGGTTTGCAACCGGTACTAGGGAAGTCTTCAATGTTGGTTCTCTTCCTCAATTAACCAAGAATATATCTAAGGTAAAAAAGTTTCATGAACCCTCGATCACTGCTTCTAACCAAAACTCTTTGAGACATGAAACATCAGATTCGGAAAGTCTTATATCTAACATCGATTATTTTAAATCCACAGGTTTTTATTTGATGGGTGGAATATTTCTGTTTCTGATAATTGTATTTTTGATTAAGATAAAAACAGCATCAAAATAGCCTTGATTCCAAACATTTCCAATATTCTACTTTCAAGATATCATCGGATAAATACTTAGGTCATGTAAATTGTCAATGATGAGAATATCAGCCCTAACTTGCATCAAGTAAAGCTTGCCTGAAATTTTCGAAGATTTCACTGTGAGGCTGTCTAAGTATTGTGGTATTAACCGTGATAGTAAATTTTTCCGAATTATCGTCGTCAGGATATATAAAAATTAACTTTCTTCGAAGCGATAAAACAAAAATATCTACATCAACAGATTTATCAAGTTCAATAGGAAACATATTTGACCCATTCTCAAACCTTTTAATCGAGATATGCTTGAGGGTATCCAGAGAATCTAGCAATTTTGAAGCATGTTTCATTGCATCAACAAATCTGGATTCAAATCCCTCAACTCCCCTCAAAGAAAGGGCTGCAGACAGATATGATGAAGGAAGACTGCCACCAAACATTCTTCGTTCATGATGTAAGTCTTCAAGCAAATTATTGGAGCCGGCTAGGATAGCACCGAAAGGAGCACCGAAATATTTATACAGGGATACATAAACCGTATCAAACAAATCGCAGTACTTCTGAACCGAAAAACCAGATGATCCAGACATCATAAACAAACGAGCCCCATCAAGATGAGTAGAATATCCTCGGTCCAAACAGAACTGGCTTATGTCTTGCATCTGATCAAAAGACACCACCTGACCGAATTTACGACGAACAGGACTTTCGATCATTAAAGCTCCAATTTGTGTGGCAACTCGGGATTTTTCGATATGACTAACAGCTTCCGTCAATTCCTTGATAGTGAAACAAGTTTCATTAAATCCAAGGGGTAACAGACTTATCCCACTTAATCGTGTAACAGAATCACCACAGTCGTTATATAAGTGACTTTGCTGTTGTACTATTACTTTCTGTTTAACTCCACATAATTTTCTGATCGCAATATGATTTGCTAAAGTTCCTGTTGGCATAAAAATAGCAGATTCTTTGCCCAGTATTTCTGAAAACCGCTTCTCCAGTTTTTCAACTTCTCCGCCAACACTGTAAGAATCTTCATCGAGAAAGAATGGCTTTAATTCCTGTAATGCCCTGATAGTATTTGAAGCAATTCGAGGCTCACCGTCCCCGCGAAGCACAACTGCTTTACCAGTAACACACGCATCGTAGTAATCTGTTAGATCATCTTTCCTTTTAACAGAATTATTATTCACATTCATCTGAAAAAATCTCGAAATGGGCTTCTTTAGGATCTTGACTCAAACCATTAATAGGTAAAATATCTTGCGGACAGGCAGAAAATGCTATAACTGCATTCATTTCTGCCCTGAATACCACATAGTCTCCCGGTTTTGATACCGGTGCCTCAAGGGTCAAAGCTCCCTTATTGTCCCAAGGAATATTCATAAACAAATTTAATGGGGATGGAGTTCTTGTCTCTTTTATACCTAGGTCAGTCAGCCCTTCTGAAAGGTTATCTGCACAATTTCTATGATATACAGAACAGCCCATAAGATAATATCTTTTTTCATCACAAGCTGCGAGTACAGTGTCATGAACTCCAGGAGATGTATCTTCGATAAGAGTAAGAATCGGCAGTCTTTTTTGGGTAATAAAAGTATCTCCGATTTCGGGTCTCAATTTCAAAAAATGTACACGACTATGTTCCATTGACATGAATTCTTCATTATTTGCTCCACTAAATGCCCAGGTATCCACCACCTGTTGGCCATGTGTATTAATTACTTTAATAATCTGTCCTTTCTCAACTCGTGCCGCTTTACCATGTCTGGCCGGTATAGTAACTGTTTGTGGCTTCATATTGGACTCCCCATTGAATTTATATCACTAATATTATTATTGGTATCAAGTTCATGTTTCGAATTATTAGAAAGGTTCTTACTGTCAAACTATCGAGATACGAATTTATTATCTTTTTCAAAAAACCTTAATTCCGTTTTCAAATCCTTGCTCACCCCAATTCTATTGCTTGAAACGATCGAAATGTTTTCATAAGAATTTTCGATATGAATATTCGCAGATTCTCCGGTAATCATAGATCCATTAAGCGATTTATCGATCATCATAGCCTCAGTCAATTTACCCGGGCCATTAGTTAAATCATTCCCATGCTTATATCTATTTGAATTCATGACATCAATCCCTTCAAGAGGTTCAATAGCTCTGATTAAAACAGCTGAAGGCGTTCCAATCTCCATTGTGACAATATTCATCAGCCAATTCGCATGAACCATGTAGATGAAAATGGTACCAGGTCTGTCCCACATCAATCTTGCAAAATTGTTATAGCCTTTATATGCTCTCGAAGGTGGATCAGTTTCTCCATAATAAGCCTCTGTTTCAACAATTCTTCCAGACATCCTGATATCTCCATATTGCCTAACCAAACGTTTACCTAAAAGCATTTTTGCAACTTCAGAAGCGTCTTGCGAATAAAAACCTTGGTCTAATACATCTATGTCGTTATTGTTGATCATGAAATTTATCAAAATTGGCTGCTTATTTGATTTTTTGTGTTTATCCGTATCTTTAAAGCTATTCTTTGAATCTATATATTGAATTTTATCTGATCATGAGATTAAAAAAAGAAACACCCTCTTCATTCCCAAGAGGGCGTTTCTTTTTAAAAGATTCAATCAAATGATCAGTTATTCTTTGCTTTGATCTCTTAAAACAGCTACTCCAAAAGCTATTGAGACAATAAACATACCAATCCAAGCCACAATCCCTAGCACATTGTTATCTTGTAAAAATATTCCTACCAAATGACAAATACCAATCCCAATATACAGTGCGCCAATTATTCGTCGGAATAAATCTTCGTATCGCACTAAAAGAGCTGTCCCAAGGCAAACAAAAGAAATACCCATAATCAGTCCAATAACGTCAGTTATATGATATGCAATTAGATAAATGGCATTTGCATTTTCTACTGATGTTTCATAAAGGCGTACCGATCCAAAATTTAAACCAACTGAAATAACCATTACTGCTATAGTTAGCGGAAACAGAGTCCCCGAAACAACTGATAGCGAAGACCAGTTAGTTGTACCTTCTCCAATCATTCTTGAAGAGATACTAAGACCTGTAAAAAGTAACGTTATACCGGTTATAAAGAGTCCCATGATCGCGATGCTCGTCGCAGGTTTTTTAGCTAACTCTGCAAGTTCCTCTTGGGCAGTTTCGACATTCGGCCAACCAATAAACGCAGAAAAAATAACAATCGGCCCAATTATCAAAAACCATGCTGATAGTTTTCGAGAATTCATAATAAATACCATACCTTTCTGTAATCTTAAATCCATTCCTAATGTAAGTAATTCTATCGCTGAAGTTAAAATAGTCCAAGGAATTTCACCCTATTCCTTGTTATTTAGATAAATATTTAAATCTTAGTAAGTAATTTATAAACTTTTTAATTTATATATATTATCCGTTAGACTGTATTGAACCTATATTAATTTACAAACAGGGTAGGGGAATTTCATTTTTGATGAACATATATGAACATATCAATCACTGGATATGGGGAACTGGTTTTGTAGAAAATAGTGAGCTATGGATAATTTCTTTCCTCCTATTGTTATCTGGAATTATGGCTACTCTAGGTTGGAGAGAAAAGAGAAACGAAATATATGAACTCCAGATGGAAAAGTACAACTTTGAAATTGATTCAGATTTTGAAACTACAAACCAGTCCTCAGAGAAAAATGAAACCGACAAAATCAAGTTGGAGAACACCAACAAAAGACCCAACTATATATGGACATTCTGGGCATGGGCCGCTGTTTCTGTATGGGTTATTATTATCCCGTTAGTTGAATTGACATCAAACAGATAAAACTACTTATCATATAAAATTGACACCAAAGTTAGAAAATCTTCTAGCAGAAAACAAGCTGGATCTAAACTTAATTACAGTCCGAATAAGTTCACGTGCCAAACGACTAATATATAAAACTTCAGTCAGAAAGGGCATAGAAATTGTTATCCCTAAGAATGCTAATTCCGAACGTGTTCTCGAAATTACACAGAACAAAATCCCCTGGATCAGTAATGCACAGAAACAGATAAATGATCAACGACATCAATTAACACCTAAGCATATTGAGTTAAAAGGACTGGGAGAAAAATGGAGTGTTAACTACAGTATTGGGGCAAAAAGAAGGATTGTAATAGACGGCAATTCGTTGACTCTTGGGTTTGACCAGGAAGATATTTTTTATTCAGTCATACAATTGCAAAACTGGTTCAACGATAAGGCAAAAGAATCGTTAATACCATGGATAACTTCACTTGCAGAAAAGAGGAAACTAAAATTTAATAAAGTATTTATTAAAAATCAGGTCAGTCTTTGGGGTAGCTGTTCTGAAAAACGAAACATCAATCTAAACAGGAATCTTTTATTTATATCTCCAGATTTAGTTGAGTACGTGCTTCATCATGAATTGACGCATCTCGAACATATGAATCATTCAAAACAGTTTTGGACGGCTTTTAGTAATGTGCTACCCGAGTATCAGGAATTACGATCCAAAATACGTTCAGTTGATACTGAAGAAATTCCTCTATGGGCCGAACGTATCTAGTCTGTTATCTCATCTAAATATACCAACCTGTTTTCCCTGCCAGACAATAGCGCTGCTATAGAAAACCTTAGTACCTCTCGAGCTTCCATCCCTGTCATATCAGAATCACGATCTTCCAAAATCGCATCTATAAAATCCTGAACAGCCAAAGCAAAACTGTTTGAATAATCTATATCAATATTGTTAAACCGAGTTATTTCACCATTACGATACATTTCCAAAGGAGGTCTATCGAGCTTCTCACCTATAAAGTTATTTATCCATAAGACACCTTTTGTACCGGTAATTTCTATTGTGACATAAATAGGGTAATACTTGGATTTAATAACCATGTCATCAGCATAAACAGTTTCCCAACTACCATATCGAGTTCCCTCAGTGTATTTCCAATTGACCATAGCAGGATTATCCAACAGAGAACCAGGGGGTAATTCATGATGATTTTGAACAGTTTGTTTTCCAATAAATGCGAATGTGCTATCTATATCGCCCATAAAGAATCTTGCAATTGACCAAATATGCTGGCCATGATCGAAAAGTATTGATCCTTCACCAGACTTAGAAGCATCGGAACGCCAGTCTTGCGCATTGCTCGGGACTTCCCATCCAAAATTCACGTTTCCTGTAAGAGACTTGATTCTTATTGATATAGGTTCTCCAATCTCATCGCTTTCTATCATTTTTTTGGCAGTAACAACAGGTTGGGCAAAACGATAGTTTTCAATAACTCTGAAAACCCTATTTGTCCGTTTCGATGCTGACACAACGTCATTAGCTTCAGCGATATTTAGCGACATTGGTTTTTGTACTGAAACATGTTTCCCGGCTTCCAATGCCGCAATACTCATCGAAGCATGCAAATGATGGGGAGTTATTATCTCTACAGCATCGATATCCGGGTCATTAATAAGTTCGTGGTAATCTGTATATTTCCTTTCTATATTCCATTCCCTAGATCTTTTCTCTAGAAGCTCTGTGTTTGAATCACATAAAGCATACAGTCGAGCTTTGGGATTATCTCTATAGCCTCCATAGTGCATATCAGCTATTCTACCCGCACCGATAAACCCTATTTTTAGTTGACGCATTAGTCCCTCCCAATCGATTGCTTTGTCAAAACGTTTCCCAAATGTGCTTATGATCCATTATAAAATGTGCACATCGTGAACACTAAACCTCTAAAACCGATTAACCATCTAAATTAATT
>CAYFFO010000034.1:14217-21358 GCA_964342485.1 uncultured Dehalococcoidia bacterium | reverse complement strand
GTCTTCCGAAAACCTTAGTTCCACTTAAGCCTCTCATGGACATCCATGCACCAATAATAACTAAAGCCAAGGTATTTACTTTTATACCTCCGGCTACCGATGCTGAAGCTCCTCCAACAAACATTAAAGCCGAATATAGTAAATTCGTATTGTCTGATGTATAGCCAAAGTCAATAGTACTGAATCCAGACGTTCTATTTACTGAGTGAAAAACAGACGAACATATTTTCGTCAAAATTGATTCGTTTCCGATTGTGGCTGAATTATTGGATTCAAAAAGAAAAAATGTCACTGCACCTAACACGATTAATATTGGGGTTGTAACTAGAACTAATTTAGTATTCAAGCTAAAAGTAGAAATCTTTTTGCCACTAACCATTTCAGCGATCACCCAATAGCTAAGACTCCCTACAATGATCAAACTTGCGACTATCCCCAAAACTAAATTATCAGTAAGAAAAATTGACAGGCTGGCTGAATGGGGTATGGAAGTAAAGCCAGCATTGTTAAACGCAGACACACTCTGAAAAAGAGCATGCCAGACTGCAGTCACAGGAGGATATAAAAACACAAATCTAATAAACAGCAGACTGAATCCAATGGCTTGAATTAACAAAGCCCAAATAAATATTCGCGCTGTTATATTTGTGATATTAGTAAATCCGGTGGCTCCAATAGTTTCACGCATGATCAATCTCTGGGATAATGAAGCTCTTTGGCCAGCTATAACAAAAAGGGCTGCTGCTATAGTCATGATACCAAGCCCACCCATAAACATCAGAGCAACAATAACTATTTGACCAGGTAGGCTCCAAAATGTAGGCGTGTCTACAATTATCAAACCAGTGACAGTAGCTGCTGAAGTTGCTGTAAATAGGGCATGCATAATTGATCCAGGCTCTGAGCCATTGTTGGAAAAAGGAAGTATTAGAAGCAGTGTACCTATACCAATCAGGCCTCCAAAAGCATACACCAACACAAAAGGTGGGGAGAAAATAGTAGAGGTAGCTCGTTGTTCAGGAAGTCTAATATGAATTGGGCGCATATTACCCGTCCTAGGATGCCTAACCACTTTATCTGCAGGCTTCTGTAACCAATTATTGCCCAAATCACTCACCAACAAAACCTTTTAAATTTGAACATATTTGTCTTTGTCTGTAGGCTATTTTAAGATTCGATATTGTTTTGCTGTAACGAGGAGTTTGAATCCAATCGTTAGTCATAATTAAAGCATCCTCACGGTTATCCACATAATAACCTTGTCTTACTCCATATTCCCTAAATCCATATTTTTCATACAGAGCGATTGCCTCAATATTTGAGGATCTAACTTCCAAGGTTGCAGTTTTGATATCTGTATTCTTTGCTTTTTCCATGGTAGCCATTAATAATAATTCCCCAATTCCTCTTTTCCTTACTTTCGTCCTCACACCGAGAGATATTATGTGAACCTCATCGTCGACATACCAGGTGCCTATAAACCCTACTATTAAATCTTCTGGGTTAGAAAAAATGTCCATTTCTTTAATTTGATATTTCAATACCGATTTCAATTGAGTAAATCGATTCTTTTCTGAACACTCCGGGTGATTTTTTGATAAAGAAAATTTAGAATTCCTATATGCTACCAAATATAATGATCTTTGTTTATGTAGCTCATGTCGAAACGCCGTTGGCTGAGGCTGCATAGGAAAAGATTGGCGTTCAACTTCAACCACCTGATGAATGTCTTTAACTTCCATTGGTCGTATTAGATACATTTCCATTTTATATTACAAGCCGCTAACTTTTTCTGATATCGATAGTTATATAATGTAGCATGAGAGTTAATATAGCCAACTTAGGGATTATTCAACCTGTGTCAACAAGGACATCAACTATGCATGGTAGCCCAAGCCAAGACCAAGTTGATATTATAGAAAAACTTGTGCAGTCGGCTAAAAAGGGTGATTCACTATCATTTGGGAAACTATACGACCTTTTCTATACAAAAATTTTCAGGTACGTCGCATACAAGGTGGGTAATCGTGAAGATGCAGAGGATATTACTGCAGAAGTCTTTATACGAATGCTTAAATCTATCAATTCTTATAGCTACCAGGGCCATCCGTTCTCATCATGGCTTTTTCGGATTGCAAGAAATATGGTAGTAGACTACTTTAGAAAAAATTCGAGAAGAAAAACAGCTCCTCTTGAAACAGCTGGATCAATACAGGAACCCGAATCTCTTGAAATAGACTATCAATTGGATCTCGATATAGAAATGTCGAACATTTCAGAATCCATAAAAACATTAACAGATTTACAGCAAGAAGTAATATCATTACGATTTGCTGGTGGATTATCAATCAAGGAAACAGCCTCTGCGGTAGGAAGAAAAGAAAATGCCGTTAAAGCACTGCAGCACTCTGCTATAAAAAAACTTCGGCTGCTAGTAGATATGAAGAATGGTAACAATTTGGATAACAAAACCAAGCTGTAATTCACAATGAACGATTCATATAAAATAAACAAAATAATTGACGATTGTATTAATAGAATTCGATCTGGCGAGACAATCGATGATTGCCTCCAGGCTTACCCTCAATACCAAGATGTACTGAAGCCATTACTGCCTAGTATAATAAGTTTAAATGACTCTACCGATGCGATTAATCCCGATCAGAAAGCAAAAACTCAGGGCCTGATCCATCTACAGAAAGAAGTAGATAGTAAATTTCAAAATAAAGGTTTATGGAATTTAAAAAAATGGCATCCTCGATTTACAAAAGTCGCCTTGGCGAGCCTAACTGTTCTGATTCTTATCCCTGGCTTATTCCTTGGTGCAGATAGAGCATCTGCAAGTAGCGTGCCAGGAGAACCTGTTTACTGGATAAAAAAAAGTAAAGAGAATATCTCGCTGTTGATACCAAGGTCAGATACTGGAAGAGCTCAAAGGCATGCTCAAATAGCTAAGAATCGTGCACAGGAAGCAAGAAGACTTGTCCAATTAGGCAAGTTATCAGAAGCGGAGAATCATTCAGGTAAAATTCGCTCTCACCTAAGTATATCGGCTCAACTTGTTGGTATAAATTTTTCCACGAGTCCTGTTGAAATGCCTCCGCGCAAAATTAAGATCAATAACCAAAAGCAACTAGAACAATTTCGTACAGTACTAATCAAAGACTTTAAATCCAATAAAGAAATACTTCTTCACCGTATTTCTAGTTTGACGCCTGAGAAACAGGCTATTTTGAGACAAATGGCCCGTCGGCAAGAGCTAAACTACAGATTGATTATTGCTGTATTAGAAAACTCTTCTTCTGCGCAATACTATCCATTCTGGATCACAGAACCACCACGGAGAAAATAGGAGCATTTTCGTATTACAAAATAACCTTAATTTGTACTATCGCAATCGATGTTTTTTGTCACCAACGTTCAAAATCTCAGTGTATATAGGATTCAGACAAATCCATCAAAATGTAAATACGTTAAAATGATTTTATTGTTCTCAAGCCAGATTAAAAACATCTATGGTAAAATTACCTGCCTGTTTTAAAAATTTTACAAGAATAAATAATAACTTACACAGTCCTTCATATAGTATGACTTGATAGATTTTGAGGAACAAGAAAATGGATTATTCCAATCTTGCAGTTATGGCCCACCTGATGAGAAGAGCGGGATTCGGTGAAAGCCGAGAACAACTGGAAGAAAGAATTGTCAGTGGATACGAAGCTAGTGTTGAAGAACTAATTCATCCTGAAAAAGCGCAACAAGTAGACCTTTTCGAACTATTTCGATATCAACCTTGGGCATGGAAACCAGGAACGGTTTTTGGGATGGGGCATGCCAGCTGGACATACACGGCTCTTAATACCCATGCTCCTCTGCAAGAGAAGATGGCTTTATTTTGGCATGGAATTTTCGCTACAGGCGTTTCAAAAGTTGATCACTGGGACGAAATAACCGATTTGATAGATACATTCAGGGTAAATGGTTTAGGTTCATTTAAAGACTTGTTAATAAAAGTAGCCAAAAACCCCGCAATGATTTATTGGCTAGATAATAATGAAAATCACGCGGACAGAATAAATGAAAACTGGGGACGTGAGCTACTTGAACTTTTTTCAATGGGAGTTGGGAATTATACTGAGACTGATGTACGTGAATGCTCTCGTGCCTTTACCGGGTGGACAATGTCTCCTAAACTTCCTCGTTTCCCTATGGGACGGTTCGACTGGTTTTTTGAATATCGTGACGAAGACCACGACCAAGGAGAAAAAACATTTCTTGGACACACGGGCAATCTAAGCGGGCAAGATATCATAGAGATAATTTGTAAACAGCCTGCTACTATTAGGTTTATAGCTAGGCATCTGTATAATTTCTTTGTGGCTGATGAGCCACAAGTACCTGCTTGGTCAGTCAAAGCTCCAATTGACCCTGCTGCGGTTAACATCCTCGCAGATGCTCTTGCCGAATCAGATCTGAATATCAGATACACACTAAGAGTTCTATTTAACTCTGAGTTTTTTAAAAATGCGCGTTTCAAAAAACTCAAAAGCCCAGCAGAGGTTGTGATTGGAACTCTGAGGCTGGTGGGAGGCTCTGATTTTCCAGGACCTGGATTTGGCAACCTGTCTCGACAAACCGGATATATGGGACAAGAACTTTTGAATCCACCATCTGTGGAAGGGTGGCATACAGGAATAGAATGGATAAATAGCGGCTCACTGATGAGAAGAACTAATTTTTTTACCGATACTATTTCTATGGCCTCTCGTCCTGGCATAAAGAAAATGGTTGCATGGGTTAGAAAACAAGAAATTAATTCAGCAGAAGAATTCGTAGACGTTTGCCTTTCTCTTTTTGGCCCTTTGGAAATTGACAAGCCAACCCATAAAGAATTGACACAACATGTCAACATCAAGGGCGTTTTTGAAAATACTAGATTGAAAACCGAACAATTAGAAACTAAAGATATAATAGAATTACTGCAACTTATTGTTTCTTTACGCGAATACCAATTCGCGTAAAGAATGGATGCCATCTTGTTTTACAGGTACTAAGTTATGGAATTAACAATAAATCAAAGTGATAAAGATCCAGTTCTGGTAGTCATTCAACTCACTGGTGGTAACGATTATCTCAACACAGTGATTCCTCACTCCAATCCTCTTTATCATGACTATAGACCTACGGTTCGAATAACTGAAGAGGAAACGCTAAAGATTGACTCTACTATAGGATTTCATCCCTCAATGAGTCCTCTTTTCGATCTATATAATGAAGACAAAGTTGGAATCATTCACGGTGTTGGTTATCAGAATTCTCCTCGTTCACACTTCAGGTCGATGGATATTTGGCATACTTGTGAACCAGACACCCTAGGTACTGAAGGCTGGCTCGGGCGAGCGACTCGGGACCTAGATCCCCGAAAAGAAAACGTAGCAACAGCAGTCAGTATGGGTCCCAATATGTTCCGCGCACTTTCTTCCCCGGGAGTACCAGTGGCTTGTGTCGAAGATTTGGACTCATATGGTCTTATGACCAATATTACAGATCAAATTCAACGTGAACGCATAATGGAGCGATACAAAAGATTATACTCACCAGCGTTAGGTAGCGGACCAGTCATGGATTTTCTGGGACAAACAGGCCTCGATGCATTGAAGGGAGCAGAAATATTGTCAGTAGCCCCCAGCCTTTATGATTCTCCTATCGAATATTCTGACACAACTATTTCAAAAAAGCTTAAAGGAATCGCCCAGATACATTTGGCTGGATTAGGAACACGGATATTCTATGCGGACCACGGCAGCTTTGATAGCCACTCTAACCAACAAGGCATGCTTGCATCGCTCTGGAAAGACCTGTGTATAGGGATTAGAGATTTCTTTGACGACTTAGAGCGACACAACGCGGCTGATAATGTACTAATGTTTCTCTTTTCTGAATTTGGCAGGCGCACCCATGACAACGGATCAGGGACAGACCATGGAGCAGCTGGGGCTGCTTTCATCATCGGTAAACCCGTTAAAGGTGGTCAATATGGAGAATACCCGTCAATAGAATTAAAAGATTTGGAACAAGGAGATCCTGTTCCAAATACGGATTTCAGAAGCGTATATACATCTATTATTGAAGACTGGATGAAATTAGATGCAATCCCAATTGTGAACGGCATATTCGAGAAAACAGACTTCTTTAAAGTAACCTAGATTCATTCTTAACAAAAGGAATTTTAATATTTTTCAGGCAAAATTAAAATTTAATTTTATTAATGAACTAAGGTTTAGTTCGAAAGACCTAAGATGTTAACACAAGTAGTTGGAAATCGGGTTTACGACTTCTCTCATACTGTAGGCCGTCGAGATTTAGCAATGGTTACGGGAGTTGTTGCTGGAAACAATGATATTGTATATCTTCTCAGTCGCCCAACTGAAATGGACCCTGACGCTCCGTGGGATAGAATTGGGAAAATGTCCCAAATTGGAAAATATTATATCGGTACTGATTGGGGTTCAGAAGAACTGATTAAAGAGTTCGGTTCCTACGGACAGGATGATAATCAATTCATATGGCCTGCAGGAATAGCGATCGATAAGAATGAAAATATTTATATCACTGATGAATGGTTAAATAGAGTATCAATATTCGATTCAGAAGGCACAATTCTTAGTAATTGGGGCTGCCAAAGTAGCCGCCCTGGAGGTCTAAATAGGCCATCAGGAATCGTCTCTACCAAAGATGAATCGGTTTATATAGTAGATAGTTCTACACACCGTATACAAAAATTCACCAACGGAGGCAGCTATATACTGGGCTGGGGGGAATATGGCAGAGAACCAGGACAGATGGACTCACCATGGGGAATAGCTATCGGGCCTGACGAGGCAATTTACGTAGCAGACCATAAAAATCATCGCGTTCAAAAGTTTTCTCCATCCGGTGAATATATAGCCTCATTTGGAAGCTATGGTTCAAATCGGGGTCAGTTGAACAGGCCAACAGATGTAACATTAGACGATGAGGGAGATATTTACATTTGTGACTGGGCAAACAATCGAGTCCAAATATTTGATAATGAAGGGAAATTCATAACTAGCTTATTAGGAGATGCCCAGCAGTTATCTAAATGGCAACAGCAAACTGT
>CAYFFO010000034.1:7488-14117 GCA_964342485.1 uncultured Dehalococcoidia bacterium | reverse complement strand
TAACTAGCTTATTAGGAGATGCCCAGCAGTTATCTAAATGGCAACAGCAAACTGTCGATGCAAATGCAGATGTGATTAAAGCAAGGCGTCGTGTTTACACATTAGAACCTGAATGGAGATTGGCCATGCCTACAGGACTTCACTTTGATAAAAACAGATCACGCCTGATAGTCGCTGACACACAACGCGCACGGGTTCAAATATATAACAAACTAAATAATTACATAGAAGCTCAATACAACCTTTAATCTTTCGAAAATTTTAGAACAATTAGATGAGTTTCTCCTATTGGTCTACTACAGAACCATCGGAATTAAGTCTAGCTCCTATTTCTCCATGGGGTACAGCAGGATATCTCAAATGTGCATCATCAGATAGCTCGATCCCTATCCCTGGTGCATCTGGAATTAGTAGAAATCCATCTTTTTGTGCTAAAGGCTTTTTGACTATTTCACTCTTCGGAGGTTCGAGCTCCCCAATTGGATATTCTTGTATAGTGAAGTTCGGTATGCAAGCAGCTAGTTGCAGGCAGGCCGCTGTGCTAATAGGGCTGAGTGGGTTATGCGGAACCACTCCTACATAATATGCTTCTGCTAAAGCGGAAATTTTCTTTGAATGAGTTAATCCTCCAGCCAAACAAACATCTGGACGGACATATTGAACTGCTCCAGACTTAAGCAACATTTGGAATTCGTGTATTGTGTGCAGCCGTTCACCAGTTGCTATAGGTATAGAAACATTCTGTGCCACTAAGGCCATAGCATCAAAATTGTCGGGCAAGATAGGGTCCTCATAGAAAAGAGGGTGGAATTTTTCGATTCCCTTTGCCAAAGTAATAGCCTCAGCTGGAGTCAAGCGTCTATGAATTTCTATGCACAAATCTACTTCTGTGCCAGCCGCATCTCTATATTGCTGAACTGCTTCGATTGCATCCTTCATTTTCTCAGCATGCGTTTTAAAATATGTAACGTCTCTTTCTTCGTCCAGAAATGGTGTCAAATGTCCTACCGCCGTGAAACCAGCAGATCTCGCTTCTCTGACTCCCTTAACCAATTTTTCTCTAGTATCACCAATTACATGGTAGTAAACTCTTGCCTTATCCCTAACCTTGCCTCCCATAAGCTGATATGTAGGCACATCAAAATTCTTTCCAGCTATATCCCACAAAGCTATATCAATCGCACTGAGCGCACCCATAATAGCTGCGCCTCTAAAATGACTGGTCCGATACATATTTTGCCAATGATGTTCAATTAAAAGAGGATCTTTGCCTACAAGATATCTAGCAAATTTATTAATGGCTGCTGATGAGGCTTCAAGGAATCCCCATGCTCCCGATTCACCGTAACCAACGAGGCCACTATCAGTAATGACTTTAACAAATAAATATCTATCTACGGGTACAGCTTCAACTGATTCGATTTTCATAAAACCCTCCTGTTACAGTATATAGCTAGCAAACCACCTTTATAATTTATCTCTATTGCTAGTATCAAATTTATTGTTCGTATCTATGTCTGATTCAAAAAAATAAAGAACGCTCTAAACATATCACCTTTTTCAACTTGGTAGAAATGATGATTTATGTTTCCAATTAACCCAAGACACCTCATCTATCAAAGAAAAATATTAGACGAATAGTGGCAAATTATATAGTTGCATCTCACTAACGGCAAGCAAGATAAGATTTTAAAGGATTGACACTTTCATCATGGGATTCTAGACTTTCTGAATATTTCATGGAAATGGGTTTTAAAGAATGAAACTAATCAATTTATTTGATTTCGAAAAAGCTTCTGAAGCAGTAATTTCCAGAGGACTGTGGGACTTCATTGCAGGTGGAGCAGACGACGAAATCACCCTGCGAAGAAATAGGACAGCTTTTGAACAAATCTCTTTATCTCCTCGCTTTTTATTAGATGTAAATAATCTCGACACATCAACAACAGTGTTGGGGTCTAAAATTAAGCTGCCTTTAATGATCTCTCCTACTGGTGCGCTTAAACATGTCCATATTGATGGTGATCTGGCAGTAGCACGTGCAGCTGAACATATGGATACAGTAATGATTGTTGCGACCAATTCTAACTATACGATTGAAGAGATATCTGATGCTACTATGAGCCCTCTTTGGTTTCAGCTTTATCATTACGACGATGACACCACCATAGACCTTGTCACTCGAGCTACGTCAGCCGGATACAGAGCAATCTGTGTCACCGTAGATTCTGGGCCAAGCCTTGGCAAGCAAAGGGATATACATAACGACTTCTCGCTTGACCCTAGTATTGGCATGGCCAACATCAATTCCCGTAAACATTTGGAATCAGAATTATTTCAAAATGCAAAACAGTTCCACCCACATGGCAGCCTAAGAGGCAAGAACATATTTACTTGGTCAAAAATTGAGTGGTTACGATCAATTACATCGCTTCCAATAATTCTGAAGGGTATAATGTCCCCCGAAGATGCAATCATGGCAGCGGATCATGGTATAGAAGGAATCATAGTATCAAATCATGGGGGGAGGCCATGGGACGGACTTCCATCAACCATTGAAATATTACCTAGAATTGCTGACAGTGTTGATGACCGCATGGAAATTTATCTGGACTCGGGTATTCGACGAGGATTGGACATATTTAAAGCAGTTGCATTAGGGGCTCGGGCAGTAATGATTGGAAGGCCAATTTTCTGGGGATTATCAGTTAATGGCCGCGACGGGGTTTGTTCAGTTTTGGAAATCCTTCAAACCGAGTTTAGTCGGGCTATGGCATGCTGCGGAGTAAATAGTATTTCTGAAATAAACAATTCACACGTATTGAACCCATTTGATAATTAAAAGACTCCTAGGTTATTAAAAAATTTTCTTGACTTTCTTATTTAATATTTCATCGCAGTTTCGAATATTTTAATAATGTCCCTTTGAAATCGCCTGAGCTGTATACTGTAAATGTAAAGCAAAAATACGGTAGGAATTTTCTTTGGCTAACAGCGACTCCTTTATAACAGATTACGCGCAAATTTTAATCGATACTCCACGTGCACACCTTAAATTGAAAATTGTTCAAGATAACTCTGGGTTAAAAATCACTCATAACGAACAACTTTTAATTCAGTGTTACCTTACAGTCAACGGGATGGCAGCCGGAAACTATGTCGCAAAGGCGCTTGGAACACAGATCCCTCCCCTTGGAGATTCTAAAGATGTGCGGGTTTCTTCAGGAGTCCTTTATCGAGCCATTGCGATAGCAGACTTGGATTTTAAAGAAGATGCTTCGTTAGTTATTCTTAATCGCTTGCTTGAAGAAGCCGATATTCAGCGAGGTGGTATTTCTGAAATAAGTTAACTTTTTAATGCAATTCTGCTTCTTATATATTAGTATTCAGGATTATTATTAGTTACCAATCCGCACAAAAATAAATATCTATTACTTATAAAATTATCATGCCTTCTAAAAAACGTCGCGAAGAAATTTTAAAATATGACCTTTAAATATTCTAAGTTATCGGTTGGACAAGATATTCCTATAGAAGGATTCCTTGTTGACACTAACAGTGCGATGCTTTATGCCAGCGCTGTTGAAGACTCGACAGCAATAATTGACGAAACAAACCAGCCAACTGTCGTTCCTCCTATGGCAATAGCAGCGCTAGGCCTAAAGGCCATCCTCGAATCTCTAGGAATCCCTGAAGGTGCCTTACATTCGAGCCAAGAATTGAATTTCCATGGGCCATTTGAAATTGGATCTGAATTTAATTGTCAGGCAACCGTTGAAAGAAACAGTGTTAGAAAACAATCACGCTTTGTATCAATAAAGTTATCGGTAAAAGATTACAAAAATAGAGAAGTGATGTCAGGCACCACAACGCTGATCATTCCGATAAATGGGGTCAATTAATCTGTGAAACTAGAAACAGGATTTAAGTTACCCCACTTGTCAAAAATGATCACGCAGGCAAAAATTAACCAGTATGCAAAAGCTTCAGGTGATTTCAATCCAATACATATTGATGAGAAATTTGCATATTCAACACAGTTTGGGAGTACAATTGCACATGGAATGCTTGTCGGAGCATATGTGTCGGAACTTATGGCCATGAGCTTCGGCTTTCATTGGCATAAAACAGGAAAATTGAAGTTAAGATTTAAAGCCCCTGTTTTCCCGGGAGATAATTTAACAATCCTTGGTGAAATCAAGAGCATAGCCAAGACTTCATCTGGGTCTGAGGTAACATGTACGATTATCGTTAGTCGCCAAACTGGCCAAGATGTAATTGCTGCAGAATCGAAAGTAACTGTTGAGGGTAAAAAACATGACTGATAGTAATGTAACGCGAATAGCTGTTGATGCTATGGGAGGGGACCACGCTCCAGAACAGATTGTTGCAGGAGCAGTAGCAGCAGCACAAAAAGATCAGATTAAGGTTACTCTTGTTGGAGATCCAATCATAGTGCAATCAGAACTATCAAAACACGACACTGCGGGCCTTGAAATAAAAATAGTGCCCTCTGAAGGTGTAATTGATGAAAACGAACCACCTGCCCTTGCATTACGTCAAAAGCCGAAAGCATCTATTATTGTTGCGAACGGACTCGTAAAAGCAGGGATAGTAGATGGCCTTGTGACAATGGGATCGACCGGAGCAGCTATGGCAACAGGAGCAGTTATTCTAGGCCTTCTTGAAGGAATGGACCGTCCTACAATCGGTGGGCCAATTATAGGCTTAGCTCCTAAAACTGTTGTTGTTGATCTTGGTGCAAATGTTGACTGTAAGCCGTCTCAACTTTTAAGCTTTGCTGTTATTGGAGGTGTATTGGCCAATGTTTTTTGGGGAACCGAGAATCCTAGTGTAGCCTTGCTTAGCGTGGGTAGTGAGTCGGGTAAAGGCAATCGTCAGATTAGAGAAACAACCGAACTATTTAATAAAAGCCCAGTAAACTTCGTTGGAAATTTAGAAGCTAACGATCTACCTCTTGGAAATGTAGATGTAGCAGTAACAGACGGATTTTCCGGCAACATAATCATGAAATTAACTGAAGGACTGGGTTCTGGTATAACAGAATTAATTAAGAATAAACTAGATGGAAAAGTGGCCAAATCTACTATAGATGATCTTACAAGAGAAATTTACTCTCTAACTAACGTTGTAGAATCGCATGGTGGTGGACCTCTTCTTGGGGTAAAAGGTATCAGTGTGATAGGACATGGCAGAGCTAAATTAGATTCTGTACAAAGAGCAATTAGGACTGCAAGTCAAATGTCTAATCTCAACTTCATATCAAAACAAGAAAAACAGCTACAAAAAATTCAAGGTCAAATTAAAGGATAATTATCTTAGAACTGACCAGATAAAATGGTGTAAATTTGACAACAATAGACTCGGACATCAAAACAGCACTTGTGACAGGAGCATCCAAAGGTCTTGGAAAAGCTATCGCTATCCAGCTGGCTAAGAATGGCATGCGTATTGCAGTTAATTACAATTCATCACCCGAATCAGCTGATCAAGTAGTGTCACATATCAAAGATCTTGGCGGTGATGCATTTCCTTTCAAAGCAGATGTGTCCAAAGTTGATGAAGTCAATGATATGGTTTCAAAAATTGAGGATACATTTAACAAAGTAGACGTATTGGTAAATAATGCCGGAATCATAAATGATCAGCTTCTAATGAGAATGTCAGATGAGACCTGGCATAGTGTAATCGACACGAATTTGAATGGGACTTTTTATTGTACGAGAGCTGTACTTAGAAACATGGTTAAAAACAGATGGGGTCGCATAATCAATATTGGTTCTGTAGTGGGAGAAAGAGGTAATCCTGGCCAGAGCAACTACACTGCTTCAAAAGCAGCAATAATTGGATTTACAAAAGCTTTGTCAAAAGAGGTTGCAACTAGAAACATTACCGTAAATATAGTTAACCCAGGGTATGTTGAAACTGATACTACTGCGGTTCTTAATGAAAAACAACGTAGTCACTGGCTAAGTGTCATTCCACAAGGTCGATTTGGAGAAACAGATGACATTGCACACATGGTCAATTTCCTTGCACAAGATCACGCTAAGTACATTACTGGCCAAGTTATTTGCGTTGACGGGGGTATGGCCGTATAGCTTAATCTAGAATCCTAGATCAAAAGAGAGTACGCATTATCTATGAATTCGAGCTACAGCGAGCATTCACTTCAAGGAAAAGTTGCAATTGTAACCGGAGCCTCTCGCGGAATAGGAAGGGCTGTAGCCCTTGAACTTGCTAATAGAGGGGCCAATATTGGATTCAACTACCTCCGAAGCCATGAAGCTGCATCAGATACACAACGCGATATAGAAAGCATCGGGGTTCGATGCATTAAGGTTCAGGCACATCTTGGAGACTCGTCAAAAATCCCACCTTTATTTGATCAAGTATATCAAGAATTTGGAAGGCTAGATATATTGGTCAACAATGCAGCATCCGGCGTGCAAAAAACCTTAGAACAACTCGATGAAAAACACTGGGACTGGACAATGGATATTAACGCCAAGGCTCCCTGGTTATGCTCCAAGGAAGCAGCAAAGTTAATGAACAGCGGAGGGTATATAGTTAATATCACGAGTGAAGGTTCACGTACCGTACTACCA
>CAYFFO010000034.1:0-7388 GCA_964342485.1 uncultured Dehalococcoidia bacterium | reverse complement strand
CAGCGGAGGGTATATAGTTAATATCACGAGTGAAGGTTCACGTACCGTACTACCATATTATTTTTCTGTCGGCACTTCGAAAGCTGCTCTCGAAGCAATAACAAGATATTTGGCAGTTGAACTTGCTCCTAAAGGAATTGTAGTAAATGCTGTTTCTGGTGGCTACGTTGCTACCGACGCACTTGAGCATTTTCCCAACAAAGAAGAAATGCTTTCCAACGCCAAGCGCAATCCAAGTAAAAAAATGGTAACCCAGGAGGACATTGCAAAGGTAGTAGCTTTTCTCTGTTCCAAAGACGCAAAAATGATACTCGGTCAAATAGTAGTTGTAGACGGTGGAGCTACTTTGGCTCAACTAGAATAGCTATAAGATTATTGCTCATTTTGAAGAACCACCTTAACATTCGTATCATTATTATCAATAAGTAAACTTGCTCCACTTATTGCTTCCCGTTTACGGATATATCCAAGTCCAATCCAAGAATTCGTGGTAGGTTCAATAATAGAAGAAGTTATGATCCCTACTTGTTTTCCATCTTTCATCAATCGAGTATTAGGCTCAATCTCCTTGCCTAATTCTGATCTGAAACCAACCAAGCACTTCTGTACCTTGTCATAAGTATTAAGACGGGCGATAACTTCTTGGCCAATATAGCAACCTTTAGTGAAACTTATTTTGCTAATTAACCCAGCTTCAAGTGGATTGAAAGCATCTGTTAATTCAGCTCCAAATCGAGGTATGTATTCCCGTATCCTAATTGACTCTAGTATTTCGCAGCCTAAATTTGTTAATCCTGTCTCTACTAAGTCTGTTTGAAGCATCGAAGAATATTCTTCTGTTGAAATGACATCATATGATCTGACACCACCAAAATCTCTTCTTACAATCAATGGGCCTTGTGTTATTTGATATTGAGACCCTTCTTCAATTGGTTCGGCTTCTATACCGCATATAAGAGATAAGATTTTTGCCGCATCCGGACCCATAACAGATATGATCTCAAATTTCCCTGTAATATCTTGAACTACAGCATCTTCCATAATTGTGTAACGATCTATCCATTCGAGCACATTTTCGTTGTTCCCTGGACTAGTAAACATCAAAATATTTTGACCTTGTCTTAGTACGAAAACAACATCTACTACACGACCTTTGGATGAAGTAAGAACCGTCTCTAGCCCATGATTATCTGGCAGCTCCATTAAAGCATTCGTAGACATCCGGTTTAGCAAGTCGAGAGCGTCTTCTCCTGTGTACCGAAGTATGCCATAATCACGCTCCACGAAACCACATGCATATGAGGATTCCGGGAAATATTCACCAAAATAATCTACATCCATAGAAAATAACCATTCCGCTGACAAAGAAATAGTTTATTGAAGCAAATTTCTCTTCTTACTGAGAATTATCTAACAACTTGGTTATACACCAAACGATGTGCCACAACCACAGCTTGTCTTTGCATTGGGATTGTTAAAAACAAATCCCTTTCCATTCAACCCGCCTGAATATTCTAATATTGTACCGGCCAAAAAAACATATGATTTCCGGTCAATTCCTAGCTTGACACCATGCTCCTCAACAATCTTATCGTCCTCCAAGAATTCATCTACAAGATCAAGAACATATGTAAGGCCCGAGCAACCACCGCCTTTTACACCAACTCTCAAATGAGAACCCGGTTTCCCAGACTGTTCTGCAAAATGCCTAACATGCTGAGCTGCTTCAGGGCTGATACTGATTGTTAGAGGCTTAGGTTTTTCTTTAGCTGAAACCATTAGTGATAATTGCCAATATAAATAGACTAAATAAAACTTGTAATTCACCTAAATTTTACTACCACTGTCATAGTTCGGTCAATCAGTGAACAAAAGCATTGTCAGAAATTCCTTAAATCTTGTCAATTTATTGAGCGTCATTATTATATTTTGTGTACACTAATAGAATCTAAACCAAACATTTTCTAGCTGAGGTAAGCTTTTGAAAAAAATCTTCGGGGGAATTGTGCCGGCAGTTATCACTCCAATGGATTCCAGCGGCGAAATCAATGAAGACGCTTTGAGAAAGGTTGTGGAATTTAATATTAATTCAGGGGTTCACGGCCTATGGGTTGCAGGAGGGACGGGTGAAAGCATCCTGTTATCTGATGAAGAAAACACCATGATCTCAAAAATCGTGTCCGAACAAAATGAAACAAGGGCCAATATAATCATGCATGTTGGATCACCAACAACCACAAGGTCAGCATATCTTGCAGAACAGGCTGCAAAGGCAGGAGTGGAGGCTATCTGTTGCGTTCCACCATTTTTTTACAAAGGTAGTGACGATCAAATTGTCCAACATTATAAGACTGTAGCAAATGCTGCTAATCTTCCCTTTTTCGTCTACAATTTACCTGATGCAACTGGAGTAGAAATCACTCCGTCCTTAATGAGCAAAATTCAAGATAATGTGCCCCAGCTTACAGGCTTAAAACATTCTTCCCAAAATTTCGATAATGTCCGTACCTTCTCTAAAATGGGATTGCGATGTTTCATAGGAAGTTCTAGGCAACTATTACCAGCCTTAACAGTAGGTGCAGCAGGTTGTGTTGACGGTCCTCCAAGTGTTGCTCCTGAAATTTGGGTGTTACTTTGGGAACAATATTCCAAAGAACAATTAAAGAAAGCTGAATTGACACAAGACCGTGCTATCGATTTCGCAGAATTGATAGCAAAAGGTGGTTATTTAGCAAATATTAAAGCTTTGACCGGATATAGATTGGGAATCGATTGCGGAACTCCAAGAAATCACGATATACAGCTTTCAGTCGAGGAGCTTGAGACACTCATAAGAGAAGCATCTCTTTTAGGAATTGATAGAGCAATATCATAGCAAATGCCCGGTTACAAAAAGAAGCGTCTCTAAATCAGCGAGCCATAATTTAACACAGTTTTATTTAGTTGTAATCTTCAATTAAGATATATATCTTTGAAATTTTCACAGCCTGACATCAAGATTGGAAAAGTAGAGATATTTACACTCAGTGACGGATGGGTGAAATTTCCAGCACACAAGTTTTTTCCAAGCCTCAGCGCCGAAACCTGGTCTTCCTCTGAACAGATTATTACATTGAACTTGGGATCTTTTCTACTGAAATCAAATGAATCAACCATTCTTGTTGATACTGGCTTGGGACATGAAACTCCATCTGATTGGGAACATGCTATGGCAGGCTTATTAGATATTTCTCTTAAATCTAGAGGCTTTCAGCCTGAACAAGTAGATATTGTAGCCATTACACACCTACATGTTGATCATGTCGGTGGTAATGTTCAATGGAATTCTGATATCGGTACCCCGGCGTTCAGTAACGCTGTTTATTATATTCCAGAAGCCGATTGGAATTTATTTGGTCCCAGATCAAATTCTCGTTCGCTAGGATATTTACGTAGACAAGTTACTCCCCTTTTAGAGATGGGAATAATGAGATTGGTGAAAGGCGCAACTAAACTGACGAACGAAATATCAACTTGGCCTAGTCCAGGGCATACACCAGGACATACCTGTTTTCTTATTTCATCCGAAGGGGAAACAGGCCTAGTTCTTGGTGATGCCATTCATCACCCATCTCAAATTACAACTCCTGCATGGACTTCTAGGGCAGACAGAGACAGCGTTACATCTTATAAATCAAGAGTTAAGATTATCGAATACCTAGAAAACAACTCTGGTATAGCATTAGCAGGCCACTTTCCGCATCCAAATATAGGACGTATTTCAAAAAAGCCTGATCGCAGATCATGGGAACCAATAGAGGCATAGAATTAGATACCTCTATTATCTTTTCTTTAATTAAAATTTACCTTATATTCTATTGACCTAGTAGTGAATCGCCCTTCCCACTCCCCCTCCTGAAGCTATAGCGTCCCCAGTAATTGCTATCGATTTTGGCGAAGCCAGAAAAGCTACAACATAAGCCACTTCCCTAGCATCTATCAATTTAAATATCGAGTTACCCTTAGACATCGATGACTCTACAACATCGGTTGTCAGGTTCTCTTGATTGGCACGTCTTTTTATGTTCTCTGATGTAGCTTCTGTCCTGGTCAATCCTGGATGAACTGTTGTTACATTTATACCATGTTCACCCAACTCATCTGCTAAATTCTTTGTCATTGCAGACACTGCCACATTCCTGACACTTCCAATTAAAGATCCTGAGTTCCTAGCAGCCATACCACTGATATTAATTATTCGACCCCATCCCTGTCGCATCATATAGGGTGCTACAAGTTGAGCGCATCGAAGGTAGCCTAGAACCTTTACGTTAATCTCTTCTAAAAACATATTGTCAGTAATCTCGTTTAAAGACGGAACGGCAGACTGTCCACCTGGCTTAGCAGCATTATTAATCAAAATATCTATCTTTCCCAAATTGCTAATAGTCTCGTTAACCATCCGAGTCACCTGCCCTATATCTGAAGTATCTGCTTTTAGAGGAATAACGCGTCTCCCACTCTCATTCGCCAATTCGAGAGCAGTTTTCTTAAGCTCTTGAAATCCCCGGGCTGCAATAACTAAATCTGCTCCTTCACATGCTAATTCACGTGCTATGGCTTTTCCTATTCCCTTGCTGCCTCCTGTCACAATTGCAACTTTATTTTTAAGTTCCAAATTCATGTCTTCTCCTTGTTAATCATGCTACCAATTGCAATAACATCGCACTTGTTTTTCCCGGTAATCAATATTGACTAATTGATACCTAAACACTAGACTCCCGTCACGTATGATAAAGCATAATTTAGGTTACAAAAAGACGGGTTGGTACTCTGCATTACCTCAACTCTACCATGCAACAAAGAACAGATTAGTTATAGGAATACCTTCGTCACGATTCCCTGATCACTTTCATGTAGATACTAAATCCCGATTTATTGTATTAGAGTCAACAGATTTAGGCACTTCATGGATACCAACGAATGATCAGTCAATTCCTTTCAACTAGCCCGATTCTAATCCACGTGAACGTTATGACCGATTCGCCAATATTATGCCAAATGGCTCATATTTATGTGCAGAATTAGCAGGATGGGAAATTTAACATTCTGTAACCAACAAGCATGTTGAACTAGTTTTTGGAATGAACTAGGCCCATAGGCCCCCTAGGATCGGATGCTCCGTCAAAGTTCAAATCTTTATCAATCACTACAAGTTGAGCACGTGCCTGATTATCAGATAACGAAGCTGCGTCATGGTGTACTTGGTGACCTTGATTCTTAAGCTGGTTAACTAGATCAGAACGAATTGTTGCCTCACACCAAACTTTATCACTTTCAGCATGAATCCGGGGAGCTGTAACGGCTTCAACGGCGGTCATTCCAAAATCAACGACATTTGTAAATACCTGTACTAGAGCACTAAGAATTGCGTTTCCTCCAGGAGCACCAAATACTACTTTAACAAGGCCGTCTTTGAAAGCCATACTCGGCATCATTAAGTGGATTCTGGCTTTGCCTGGACCTATCGATCCAGCCCTACCTTCCCTAGGATCAAATCTATTCATCCCGTTGTTATAAACAAAACCCAACCCTGGTGTGACAACTCCTGATACATTACCCAGGCTGTGTGTGATAGTTGCGACATTACCTCTTTCATCAACCACTATAAGGTGAGTCGTATCCGTATCTTCAGGATAAGAGTTAACTGCGCCCAGACTCCCTTGCGTTATCAACTCGCTTATAGCTGTTGCCCTATCTTGAGAAATAATTTGTTGCAAAGATTCATATCCAATAACATCAGGATCACCTAGAAAATCAACACGGTCCTGATTAACTAGCTGAAGGATAGGGGCCAGATTTTGAAGATATTCAGTCCCTCCATGATCCATAGATGATACTCCAAGCTTTTGAAATACATTCAATGCCTCAATAAGTAATGGGCCTCCGCCTGGCGCAGAATTGGAGAATACCTCGTAGCCAGAATACAAAGTGGAAACAGGCTTATATATTTTCGTTTTATATTGGTAAAAATCCTCTCTTGTGACAAAAGATCCATTAGATTCCAAATCATTCGCAATTATATTTGCTAATTCACCTTTGTAAAAATCAGATGGTCCTGCCCGAGAAATCCTTTCAAGCGTATCTGCAAAATCAGGGGTAGGTATCACCTGTCCCACTTTACGGTGATTCCCATTTTTCTCCAGAAAGATAGCTGCAGCATTAATATTTGCTTTTACTCGCGAATTTATGTCTGGTTCATATTCTATAGAAGCGCCGGGGGTTAGATTCCTTTCGAGTTGGGGCGTAACGACTATTCCATTTCGCGCCATATCAATACTAGGCTTAACTAATTCAGACCATTTCATTGTAGAAAACTTGCTGTGTAAATCTCCTAATACAGCCATAGTCCCTGGAACACAAATTGAACTGTATCCCATAGTGCTTCTAAAATCTTCAAACTGGCTACTCCCAGACACTTCAGTTTCTCCAAGATAATCGTCAGACCACATACTCTCAGACGCTAACGAACCGGCCCTCAAACATCCGTCAATGACTAAATGTCTGTTTTGATGTGGAGAGAATAAATGTGCCGACATCATTCCTGCGACTCCGCAGCTAAAAGGCAGTACTGACATCTGTACAAATGCTGTAGCAATAGCTGCATCGAAAGCATTCCCTCCAGCCTCAAGAATCTTGGCCCCTTCTTCAGCTGCACGAGGATGGACACAGGCTACAATTCCTCTCATGAAACCCTCTCTATTTTTATTTTCACATTCATTAATACATAGCGACCCTGTATTAAACCATCCAATCCAGAAATCTTTAGAAAATCCCAGCGTGTATCTGGAGAGCAGTTATTTAACATGAAGCTTTCGCTCAAATCCAGTTAACACCTCACAACCTGTGTCTGTTACAAGTGTAGTTTCACTAAAAGCCACTCCATATTGCCCTATTCTCCGCAAAGCAACAGGATGATGGAAAACCATACCAGGTTCCATGACGGTTTCTTGTCCAAGACTGATCGTAGATGTTCCATCGGCCCATCCGGGTGGCAAGCTCACTCCAACAGCATATCCAAATACCCCATGAAACACGAAGTCTGAACCGGCTTTGTCTATGCCCTTCCAACCAGCTCTAGCAACCTCATCGGCCGATACCCCGGGTTTAATAGCACTTATCACATTATCGAGAGCAACTAAACACGCATCGGCAGTCTTAAGAACCTCATCACCAGAAGCACCAATTGTAACTGTCCTCATAATTGGAGCTGTATAACGTTGATAGCTTGCACCCATTTCTAGCAAGATAACGTCCCCTTTTTCAAGACATTTCCTTTTATGGCTAGAATGAAGAATCCCTGAACGTTTTCCTGAAGTCACAATTGGAGAAATTGAAAAATACTCACT
>CAYFFO010000033.1:17460-21376 GCA_964342485.1 uncultured Dehalococcoidia bacterium | reverse complement strand
TTGTTAAAAATCTTAGTTTTTATATAAAAATTGTTTGTCTACCTTAGCAACATAAGAAAAAGTAGGATTAACAAATTGAGTGCAACGAGCTTCAAGGACCTGTCCCAAAAACAGGTAAGCTTCACCTCTGGTCAATTTAAACTCTTCTTCAAGCCAGAGCACCATTTCAGATAAAGCAATCCTGAATGAGTCTTCTGCAGGACGTGCCTGTCCGGTTGTCATTATATATTGTTTATCAGTAATCCTTGGCCAGTTCATAGACTTAGGAGCATCAGATAGTTCACAACGTATTCTAACGATCCCACCAGCTTCTATACCGCCTGCACCACATATTTCTCCATCACCCTGTCTGGCATGCATATCGCCTATATGAAGTAAAGCTCCTGGTACATTAACCTTTAATTGAACCGATGCTCCTGAGGTTATCTCAGGTATGTCGAAATTGCCTCCCCATTCCCCACACCATCCGTTATGCCAACGAGTAAATTCTGGGGAAACTCCTACAAACCCAATCATTGGTTTAATTGGTATATCAAGTCTGTCATTCCATTTTATGAAACCATCTTTTATTTCTACTATTTTACTATGAGAACCTACGCCACTCCCGCCTAACCAGGCTGGCATAGCACCATTAGAGCCTTTAAATCGGGTGAACCCTACCGGATCTACTGAAATTTTACCGATATGTACAGTTAACATCTGTCCAGGCTCAGCACCTTCAATGTATATACATCCACTAGAAGGATTCCCGCCTCTCAAAGTCTCTCTCAATTCATTTTCATCCGGCCTGCCATCTATCCAAGGACCTCTGTTAATCTGTGTTCTTACTTCAAATTCTTCACCTGCTTCAACATGGAGTGTAGGTTTATTGTCCGGTCCCGTCTCAAAATACAAAGCATCATTGTTGGCTCGTTTCATTTTTATCATCCTTAAAATCGGGAATTTACCCTTGCTAATAATTGCTGTTACAGTAATTCTAATATCAAAAAGCAAATTAGTAAAAATCACCCTGTGTCGTTGGCAATTGTTTCCAAATACCATAACATTAATCATTGATTATTAAGATAGAAAGGCCGTTCCATGACAACACAATTCGATGAAGTTTTGAACCAGGACGCTACCTCCCAATCCCAGCTTATCAAAGATAGAAAAATTCATTCCAGGGAACTGGTTGAATCAGTGATAGAAAAAATCGAGACATTGAATCCTGATCTGAATTTTGTAACAACAAAAATGTATGACCAGGCTCTAGAGGCAGCTTCATCCAAGACCCTATCTGGACCTTTTAGTGGTGTACCTTTTCTTATTAAAGATTTTTTAGCTGAAATAAAAGGAATCAGGACTACTAACAGTAGTTATTTCCTTGGAGATTATGTATCTGATGATGACAGTGAACTTGTAAAACGATATAAAATGTCGGGATTAATTATAGTTGGAAAAACAAATACACCTGAAATGGCAATAGGTGTTACAACAGAGCCTTTACGATTTGGTGCCACACATAATCCATGGGATTTGACACGGACTCCTGGTGGCTCAAGTGGAGGTTCAGCAACTGCAGTGGCATCCCGTACTGTAGCAATGGCTCATGGAAATGATGCAGGAGGGTCAATAAGGATTCCAGCTGCATGCTGTGGTGTTTTTGGCCTTAGGCCATCGAGAGGGCGTAATCCACTTGGCCCACATTTTGGAGACTTATTCAGTGGGATGGTTTCTGAACACGCTCTTACAAGATCAGTCAGAGACAGTGCTACACTTTTAGACGTAACGTCTGGGCAAAGTATTGGCGATCCCTACACTGCTTTGCCTCAATCTACACCTTTTGCATCCGAAATATACTCAAAACCTACTCCTATCCGTATTGGATTCACTAAAACAACGCCGTTAGGCACTGAAATAGATAAAGATTGTATCTTAGCTGTGGAACGAACTGCCCAACTTTGCGAAGATCTAGGACACCACGTCGTTGAGGCTTCGCCAAAATTCGACGCTGAATTAATGTGGTTATCAGCTACCAAAGCACTAGGAGTAGGAACTGCCTGGACAATCCAATCGTGGGCCAGGAGACTCAAAAAAGAACCCGAAAAGAGCCAATTCGAGCCATTCGTATGGGCATACCAAGAAAAAGCTAGTCAAATTAGTGCGCCAGAATATTTATTAGCCATTGAAGACATGCAGAAAATAACCCGTAATATCGCTAAGTTTTTTGTTGACTACGACGTTTGGCTCACTCCAACATTAGGACAATCTCCAGTAAAATTGGGCACTTTTGATTTCGATTCAGGAGATCCATTCAAATTAAGAAGGAGAATGGCCAATTTTTCACCCTATACATATATCGCAAATGCCACTGGACAGCCAGCGATGTCAATCCCATTACATTGGAACGAATCAAATTTACCGATCGGTAGCCATTTTATAGGCCGACACAACAGCGAATCAACATTATTTCGTCTTGCATATCAATTGGAGGAAGCAAGACCATGGAGTAACAAACTCCCTAATTTTAAATTCTCATGAGTTGTATCTGAAATCCAAATTAGCATTTCAGGTAGTCGTATTATTACACGTGAAATACGTATAAATCCCTGTTTGTAATTGGCAGAGACACCCACTCACCTCCCCTTCTATGACTTTCTGCGACTGCCAAACAGGCTTCAGTTATATGATGCGTAATATCAATATTGCCAAGTGAAGGTCTACCAGATTCATAAGCACTTACTAGATCTTCCAAGACATTCACTACCGGTCCCTGTCCAGTTTGAATTTCTGGCAAGTCTATTGGTTCCCATTTTGATCTACCACTACCTTTCCCAGAAGATTTACGAAGAGCGACTTGTCTGGAACTACTTTCAATCCTAATAGAACCTTCTGTGCCTAGCACTTCAAATTCCCATCCCCCAAAAGGAACTGTCCAACCAGTAACACCATTATTGAATACAAGCTGATAAGTTGATTTTGGATCAGAATCCAGTCTATTATCCTCAATCAGTAAGTTACGTGGGATTAGTTCTCCACGAATCTCTTTAACACCTGGATCTCCGACCAAATAAGACTGGGTATCTATTGAATGAATATGCCCATGTAATAAATCGGAGGACGCATAATGAACAGTAGCAACTGGGTCTCCAATCTCCCCATCAACTATAAGTTTTCGACTAAGTTGAAATGGTGCACTAAAACGCCTGAGTACCCCAGTATTAAATACAGTTCCATGTTGGTTGCAAGCCTGTTTCACCTCGTCTGCTTTAACCATAGAACATGCCATAGCTTTTTCAGAATATACCATTGGTATGCCGTAAGAAGCTGCAAAAACTGATACTTCTGCATGTGAGTCTTCAGTATAATCGCGTGAAGGAGCTTCCCTAGCCGGTTTAGCCAACCCAGTAGCAGTGGTACAAACTGCAACAATATCTGGGTTTTCATTTTCTATCATCTCTTTATAATTCTTATAAGTGGAGTTGATACCCCAACGACTCTTAAAATCGTCGATTCTTGAAGAATCTATATCAGAACCTGCAACACATTCTAAGCGGTCACTAGCCGCACAAGCTCCAGCTATTGAATGCGGTAGGCCATCATTCATCTCCTCATCAAGAGTACTACCTGCTCTACCAAGACCGACGATCACTACGCGATATTTTTTCATTTTGTTCCTTAATCATGTTGCTTAAGTAATATTTCCCGGCAAGTCTATGTGTACCCACTAACATGTGTCAACAGGTTATTATAAATTTAGAAGGTAATTCTTCGGAAACTTAGCAACAACAGAATATAGAATGTCTACCATATTAGCTACACGAACTTTTGCTATCTGTGAACATAATTGATATGCAGTCAGTTTTTCAAAACCGAATTCATCAACTAACCAAATTACTAACTCGTAGAAAGCTATTCTGGCAGCATCTTCCATTGG
>CAYFFO010000033.1:15144-17360 GCA_964342485.1 uncultured Dehalococcoidia bacterium | reverse complement strand
ACTCCAGGAGACAATGAAGTGATTGCCTCCAATTCAGGAGCAGTCCCAATAGTTCCATAAAATGGCTCGCACTTTATATTAGGTATTGCCAAATCTTCAGAAAAAATCATCTCGTCGCCAGTAATGGGATGGAGCATTACTCGCGGGGGTAATGGATCCTGAAGACTCCGGGTAAATAGAGTACTACACAGACCCCCAAATTCCGGAATTAAAGCACTTACAGCATAATCTCTGGTCAATTCTATAGAATTTATAGTTACCGACAGAGTATCGCCTTTCTCAGCACCTTCTATAAAAATCGGACCAGTAAGAGGATTAACGTAGGGCAATTCAATTAATTTTGTAATATCAACATTTGGAGAATCGATTTTATTTTCAAATGCATCCAGCGTTTCGACTATAAATGTTTCATCTGGCAAAACTGAAGCAACGGGATCTGAATATGGGCCTATAACATAAGAATAGTTTCCAGATATATTTTTAATGGTTTGCATTAGTAATTAATATCCTCGATTTCTAAAACTGATTTAAGGTTGTATCATAACATCCATATTACTGGAGATATCATATGCAGATAACTACTATAGACACCTTTGTTGTAGACGGAGGATGGCGACCATGGATTTTCGTAAAGATTCAAACAGACGATGGAATTACGGGGTATGGGGAATGCTCCGATAGTCGTTCCCCACACGGGATAGTAGGAACAATTAAAGACCTGAAAACTATTTTAATAGGACAGGATCCAACGCCTTATGAACTTAGATTCTGGGATATGATAAGAAATACTCGCCAAAGCCCTGGTGGTATATCCAGCAAAGCAATTGCTGGCATTGAGCTCGCTCTAATTGATATAAAAGCAAAATCTCTTGGTATATCTGTTACAGAACTATTCGGAGGACCTATAAGGGAAAAAATACGAACCTATTGGTCACACTGTGGAACAACTCGTGCACGTTACTCAGATCAACTAAAAACAGGACCGATGGAAACTATGTCAGATATATACGATCTAGGTAAAGAAGTAGTAGATAAAGGATACACGGCTTTAAAAACTAATTTAGTCATACCTGGAAAACCTGCGAAAGTGTTTTTTGACGGGTTCGGATTAGGACCTGGTTCCACTGACCAGATAGCATCTAATCAACTTCTTCAACATGTTGAAACCTTAATAGGAACTTTTCGAGATGCAGTTGGGCCTAACATAGATATAAACTTGGACCTTAATTTCAATTTCAAACCCGAGGCAGCTAAACGGATAGCAAAGATAGTTGAGCCATTTGATCTATTGTGGCTAGAAGTAGACATGTATGACCACTTGGGTATCCTGGAAATAAAGGAATCATCGCACACATCAATTTGTACCGGAGAAAATCTATTTTATATGCGTGAGTATTTACCATATTTTGAAAACCGAGTCGCAGATATTTTTATGATAGACATTCCGTGGAATGGGTTTAGCCAATCTAAAAAAATAGGTGACCTAGCTGAAAGTTATCAATTTAATATTGCTCCTCACAATTATTATAGCCACCTCTCAAGCTTTATTAGTGCAAGTCTATGCGGTGTGCTTCCTAACGTTCGAATTATGGAAACAGATGTTGACGATGTCCCATGGAAGGACAATCTCACAACAGAAATCCCTCAAATTATCGACGGATATATGATCATTCCAAATAGTTTGGGTTGGGGAACAGACCTTAACGAAGAGGTTGCCTTGGAACACCCATGGACAGGTTCTTCAAACTGGGGTGATTTATTTTAGGAATCGAAGGACTGATCAAAATCTCCCAAAGATTAGAATCAAATTAAATCCTCTGAAAAATTTTGGGAAGTTTTCGAAAAAACAAGACTAATCCAACAGCCAATGCAGTCATATAAAGCTTCCCTATAATTTGTCCTTCTATAAATTGTACAGAGCCGAAAGCTAACCATAAAAACACTGCTGAATCTATAATCAGTCCAACAAAATTGCTACAAATGACAGCTATAGTCCATCCTTTACGTCTCAATGGTGTATATACCAACCAATCAGATATTTCCGACAACAAGAAAGCAGTCCCTGAGGCCAAAGCAATCCGAGCTGCATCTGAAAGTAGGGCCGATAACAAAGCTCCAGCCAGTATCGCAGATAAAATCCACCATCTACCTCCATTCTCATGGAGTAAATCTCTTAAGCTGAATGCAAGACCGGCAAAATAAACCCCAGCAGGTGC
>CAYFFO010000033.1:0-15044 GCA_964342485.1 uncultured Dehalococcoidia bacterium | reverse complement strand
CGCCAAGTATGATATGAGCATCGACTCTGGTTATTACGAGATTGGCATTGGTAATAGCGATATATCTTTGAAACCTTTTCGCCATTTTTGCGTTTCCAAGATTGACGGCGAGTAACCCCGATCATTTTATTATTACAATCTGAACAGTATATTAACCCCGATAACACAAACGGATTTGAACGATTTATTCTAGAAATAGGTCGTCTTCCAAGAGTGATATCTTGGGCTGATCGAAATACATTTGGTAAAATTATCGCCTCATGTGCATTTGGACGTCGCATTCCAAAACGAGTATATGTACCCATATACACTGGGTTACGGATAATATCTCTTATACTAACAAAGTTCCAGTTCCCACCTCTACGTGTCTTACAATCGATTGAATTCAGATGTCTGGCAATTAACCTAAATCCAATCTTTTCAACTGTATATAGACGAAAAATAAGCTTGATAACCGATTCTTCGCCCTTATCTGCAACTAATTTTCCTTCCGGCCCTACTATATAACCATAGGGCGATCTCCCTTGAGCACGTCCTTCAAGAGAGGCAGATGCCATGGCTTCTTTAATGCGAGTGCTTCGAATCTGAGAAACCCCTTTTACACCATATGTCTTAAAAGCGTTTTGTATAAGATTCGGGAATTCTTCATCAAAGCAGGCAACCTCAGAGCCTAATCGATTTATAATCACCAATGATCTAATAGCTGACTCAAGATCTTGACCTAAATCATATGCGGACCGAACAACAACTAATATTCCAGATTCGTTATGTTCTAAATACTCTATTAGATTTACATGTTCATGCTCTGGACTATCCCTTTCAAAACCACCTTCAATCGTTGTTACAGCTTGATGTAAATTAACATTACAGTAGAACTCAAATCTTGACCTACATTCAGAAATAGGTAATCCGTCAGTTTGATCGATTCTAAAGTAACCTATTGCCTTCACGGATATCTCTTTAGCCCATCAAATAGAGTATACGATCACATGAATTGCACCTAACCATTTCCGAGTTAGAACGTAATTTTTGAAGTTCTTGCGTAGTTAAAGACAATCTACAACCCTGGCATATTCCTCGCTCTACCATCGCCAACACTTTTCCTTCAGTCTTCTTACTTAAAGAGTCATATAATAGTAGAATATTTCCCGATAAATTGGGAACAATCTCTGACCTTTTAGTTCTCAAGTCCTCTAAATCGGTTTTTATTTTAACTTCAGATTCACGCCACTCATTCTCTAAAATTGGTCGCTCAGTTTCCAATTGTGTTTTTAGTGTGCGAATTTTAATCAGATCTGGCTCAATTTTATCTAACTGATCCATGATTAATAGAAGTTTGTCCTCAGTTTCTTCTTTTAAATTTGAGGTGAATTGCCGCTCTTCTTCAGTTGCAGCTAATTGTTGAGGATTACTGACTGTTCCACCATATAAGCGGCTGTTTATATTTTCTAATTTATCTTCTATATCGGATAATGCACGTTCTGTAGCTCGTTGTTGAGAAGCAATATTACTCATACGATTTTCAAGATTTTTAAGGCTGTTATCAACTAATTCAATTTTAGATTTATCCTTGAGATTGTTCGCCAATTTTACTAGTTCTTTTTCTAAAGCAGATAGCTGTAAATCAATTTCTTGTAGATCATAAAGTTTCTTAATATCTAACATTCCACCACCATAGATCAATGCGATACATTGAAAGTATAACGTACCTATTAAAATAATGTATCTCTATATTTATGTCGAATACGCATATAGCTGAAATCTTTGTCTTTATCATTTAAAATGACTTTAAAGTATCTGGCTAAATTAGCCTTAAAAATCGCACAGTATTATTTTATATATGATTTTATGATATAAATGCCAAATAATTGAGTTACCTATTTTGGGATAAACTAATGATTCCTAATGCAGCCAGACCCAAAACTAAAATAATTTGTACACTAGGCCCTGCCACCTCTAGTGAAAAAGCTATTCAAGCCTTAGTAGATAACGGAATGAGTATAGCTCGCCTAAATCTATCGCACGGCACTTTAGATGAGCACATCGAGTCCATAAATCTTGTCAGAACTATCTCCAGTAAATTGGATGTCCCCGTAGGGATAATGGTAGATGTACCTGGTATCAAATACCGCGTAGGTAGATTAGGTGAAGATCTTGTAAAACTCACTCAAGGGAAAACAGTGACTCTAACAAGCAAAGATATTATTGGCTCAGCTTCAAGAATATCTATTTCACCAGCAGGCATACATCTAGACGGTGGTATAGGCAGGAAGGTACTACTAGACGATGGTTTAATTGAACTAGAAGTGCTCTCTGTATCTGAATCAGAAGTCGAGTGTACTATAACTCGTGGCGGAACTTTAACAGAAGGAAAAGGAGTAGCTACTCCGGGGAAAAGTCCTTCTCACAAATTCCCTAATGATAAAGCTATAAGATCATTGGAATTCGCCAGAGCCCATTCCGTTGATTTTGTAGCAATCTCAACAGTTACCAGTGCAAAGGATGTAATATCGGCCCGTGAAATACTGATGAAAGATGGTTACAGTCCTTACATCATATCCAAAATTGAAAGAGCCGATGCTATTTTAAATTTCGATGAAATTCTTGTTGAAAGCGACAGTATTATGGTCGCCCGAGGAGATATGGGTGTCGAAGTAAGATTGGCTGAAGTACCTGTTATTCAGAAGAGACTTATATCGAAATGTAATCAGGCAGGTAAACCAGTGATTACCGCTACTCAAATGCTTGAATCTATGGTTAGGTCATCGGTTCCCACAAGAGCAGAAGTCACTGATGTAGCAAATGCTATATATGACGGTACCGACGCAATAATGCTATCAGGAGAGACATCAATTGGTAAATTCCCCTCCGAAGCTGTAAAGGTAATGGCAGAAGTAGCCATTGAAGCTGAATCAGACTTGCCATACAGAAGCATGATAGTTGAAAAAATGGAACAATTAGAACCTCAAGCCGATGATGCTATAAGTTACGATGCCTGTCAAACAGCTTACCAACTAGGAGCAAATTTGATAGTAGCATTTACAGAGTCCGGAAGTACTGCATTTAGGGTATCCAAATACAGGCCAGTAGCTCCAATATTAGCCCTCACAACAAGTAAATTGGTACAACAAAAACTTTCGCTTGCATGGGGAGTTATCCCAATTACGGTTTCAACAATTGAAACTGTCGACAAATTTTTTGAAGTCGGTGAAGAAATGGCAGCAAAAATTTGCGGTATACCAGGCGGAAGCCTCGTAGTTTTAGTAGCAGGCTTACCGATCGGCGTCCCAGGTGGTACAAATCTCCTTCGAGTTCTAACTATAAAATAATTTATAATGCTTTCCATATACGACACTCTCAGTCGACAGCATCGTCAAATCAAACCATTACAGCAAAACATGGTAAAAATGTACTCATGTGGACCCACTGTATATCGTGACTCTCATATTGGTAACCTAAGATCTTACCTTATGGCCGATTGGATCAGACGTATTCTCGAATATCAAGGATCTACGGTATTGCATGTAAAAAACATTACCGATGTCGGGCATATGAGGCAAGAAGAATTGGAGAGAGGTGGAGACAAAGTAGTATTAGAAGCAATTTCGAAAGGCAAAACCCCTAAGGAAATCTCCGAATACTATACAAATAGGTTTTTAAAAGATGAAACTAAGCTAAATATCCTTCCTGCTCATCATTATCCAAAAGCGACGGATAATATACCAAACATGATTCAAATCGTTGAATCACTCATATTGCAACAACATGCTTATGTAGTTGGAGGCAATGTTTATTTTGACATTTCTAATTTTGAAAATTATGGAAAACTATCCGGTAACATCTCAGATCAAGAAACAGAAACAAATTCAAGGATAGAACCCGATCCACTTAAGAAAAATCCAAATGATTTCACTCTTTGGAAACTTGGAGAACCTGGGAGAGATTTAGTATGGGATAGTCCTTGGGGTAAAGGTTTTCCAGGTTGGCATATAGAATGTTCTGCTATGTCACTCAAATATCTCGGTTACAAATTCGATCTACATACAGGAGGAGTAGATAATATTTTCCCTCATCACGAAGGTGAAATAGCTCAAAGTGAAGCATTTACCAATAAACCAGTAGTGAACTATTGGGTTCATGGACAGCATTTGTTGGCAGATGGGATTAAAATGGCTAAATCTGCTGGAAATTCATTTACTTTAAAAAATATTGAGTCTCAAAACATAGATCCTTTGGCATTCCGATACCTTTGTCTTACAGCTAAATATAATGCCAGACTAAATTTTACATTTACATCGTTAAAGGCCTCCCAGAGAGGCCTTTCGAAACTACGAAATTTAGTTTGGCAATGGGGACAAATAGCAACCACCAATAATGAACATGATCCTTCTGTGATCCAAGATCTTGAAATTCGTTTTTTAAACCTGGTAAACAACAATTTAGGAATGCCTAAAGCGTTAGCTTTAATCTGGGAAATTGCACGATCGAATATCCCGAATCAACAAAAAAGGCTAGCCATTCTCAAATTTGACAATATACTAGGTCTAAATTTATTAAAAACTTCAAGAAGTCTTGAAAGAATTCCTGTAGAAATCCGAAGTGTGGTTAATCGTAGATCAGATTATAGAAAGCATAAAGCTTATTCTAAAGCTGATAAAGAAAGGCAAGGACTCAGTAACCTGGGATTTTTAATTCAAGACACCTCAACAGGGCCAATCATTAGGAAAAAAACACGTTGGGAAAACCACTCCACAGATCTCAAAACAATTTCTTGCCCCAACGATGTGGAATCTTGTCTTCAACAACCCGACTTGGTAGATATTACCATTGGAATAATTTCTAATAATCATTTGACTGACCTAAGACGTTGTTTAGACAGTTCACTTAATTCAATCGTCGGAAAATCAGTCGAAGCCATAATAATCAACAATGATTCTCATCATAAAATCAAGCAATGGTTAATAAAAAGATCAGAGTCCGACCAAAGGGTTCAAGTTTTGCACACTGATCACAAACTAGGAACAGCGGCTGCATCCAACTTGATACTACGTAAAAGCCGTGGGAACATAATTGTTTTGATGGATACCAGTGTTGAGGTAACTGGTAATCTCTTTGACCCATTAATTAATATGCTCAAAGATGCTTCAATAGGAGTAGCCGGACCATTCGGTCTAAAAACGATTGACCTGAAACATTTCCACGAACCTGAAGAAAGAACAGGAAACATGGATGCTATGCAAGGTTATTGTTTCAGTTTCCGACGAAGTCAATTAAAAACAGTAGGACTAATGAGAGAAAGTTTCCGATTTTACAGAAACTTAGACATAGATTACAGCTTCCATTTCCGAGATTTGGGGTTGCAGATTGTAGCTAATTCTGATCTACCGATACGCTTACATGAACATCGTATTTGGTCTTCACTGGAAGATGATGAACGAGAAGAACTTAGCCGTAAAAACTTTGATCGATTTCAGAAAAAATGGGGAGCACGTAAAGACTTGATAATTGGAAATACAAAAGTTGATTGATATATATTTGCAAAAAACCTTAAAAAAGAATCGTAATTACTTCTTCGTTTTTTTCATTTTTATATTGACTGCTTTCTCAATATCTTGTGCAAACTTTGACTCTAACCCAGACCCAACACCTACAAATATACCATTCTCCAAGGAAGCGGACCGTGTTCTTTCATTGTCAATCTCACCAGACTTCTATTCAGATAAAACGATTTTTGCTGGCACAGAAAAAGCCGGTATTTTTCGTTCAACGGATTCCGGAATCACATGGAAACAAACCAACAATGGCATTACTGACAATGACGTCCTGACTACAGTAGTATCTCCAAATTTTAAAAATGATAAAACAATTTTTGCTGGCACTCGTTCAGCAGGTATATTTATTTCTAGAAATAGAGGTGATTCATGGGAAAATATAAGTCAAGGATTGGGTACAAAAAATATCCCTACCTTAACTGTAATCTCTTCGAATAATGATCTCTGGATATTCGCTGGTTCAACGATAGGAGGCATCTACAAAAGTACCAATAGTGGCATTACTTGGAAATCTAGTGGGCTGCCGGATAGTAACATAATGGTCACCGTACCTTCCCCCCATTTTACTGATGATCTAACAATAATTACAGGTTCTGGCAGAGACGGGATATATATTTCAAAGGATGGAGGAAGCAACTGGGAATCATCTAACACTGGACTTGGTGACAAATTTATTTTGTCGTTAGCCGTATCTCCTGATTTTTCAAATGATAACACCATTTTTGCGGGAACCAAGTGGGATGGTGTTTACCGATCCGTAGATAAAGGTAAATCTTGGATGAAAGCAAGTAGCGGTACTATCAGTAAACGAATACAAGCTCTAGCAATTTCTCCTGTTTATTCTGACGATCCAAAAATCTTCTGTGGCACAGTTTCGGGTGGAATATTTATTAGTAATAATCAAGGCCAATCTTGGGATCCCATTTCCCAAGGTCTTAATGCAATAAATACTATTGCAATTTCGCCCACCTTTTCGTCAGACGAAATACTGTTCGCCGGTTCTGACAACGGACTCATTCTACGCTCAAAGGACGGAGGTAAAAACTGGGAGGAATCAATTTTATCAGGAAAGTGATCATTCTTTGTCAAAACAACAACATTTTGAATTCAGTCCGATTCCCAGCTTTCGATTACATTTTGTAAAGTATAAGAAACATGGTCTGAAGCTTCTATAACTTTCTCGAAAACTTCGTCATGAATAGGTCGATCAACCCATTCCAATCTCTGTTGTTCTGAACCCCAAAAAGATACAACCTCAAATTCTGATTCGGGCTTAACAGCCTGCAAAGCTTCTAACTCTGAAGTAGCAAAGGGATTTAACAGCGCTGCATTAATGAATCCAGGTTGTTTTTGCATTGCAGGCAACCAATAATCACATATCGCTTTTTTTAAATCTAAATCTCGACCCTTTTTGGGAGTAATGTAAACGTGTAATGAAATCATATCTTCACCAATTAGTTTATTTGAAACAGTTCTTTAGCAGCTTTTCCAAATACCAATTCTTCAGCATCCTTGGACAAGCCAAGAGCCTTGAAGGTGTCTATCTGTATTGGGACATTTCCAGGTAAATCAGACCCAAATAGGACCCTCTCAGGACCTAATACATCAACCATTGCTCCAACATTATAAAATGTACACCAAGAAGGTTCCAAATAAACCTGAGGATATATTTGTCCCACAGCAATTGCCTCTCCACTAAAAATACCATGGCCAGCATGCGCCATAACCACTTTGACATCAGGGAACCTATCTAGCTGAGGCTGCAAAGAAGAGGGTGCAGCAAAAGGGATGCCTGGCCCGGTATGGACCATAACTGGTATGCCCAATTCATTGGCCGCTTCAAAAACAGTCGTCCCGTCAGTACCAGAAGGATTCACTGCATGACCTATTGTATGTAGTTTTACTCCAACAAATCCCAATTTTTTTACACATCTTTTAAGCTCGTTAAAATATAATTCCTTGTCCTGATGAGGATTTATACTTGCAATCCCAAAAAATCTCAAAGGGTGCTCCTTTGACATTGACTCAATCAAGTCATGAACTTCGCTCGGATTGGGAGCACCAGGGTAAGGCTGAACTATACTTGAACGTATCCCATGTTCATCCATACTGCTAAGTAGATCATCAGTAGAACTATCCAAATCAAACACTCTACATGGACCAACGTGGGTATGTGCATCAATCATATCCATTATTTATCTCCATCTATAACTATCGAGCGGCGATTCTATATAAGGAACTCTACGCTGTCAATATAAATCGTTTAGCCTAATCGCATATTAAGCTATTGAAGGAATATTGCAATCTATATCTTATCTCAAAAATGAATACTACATGCTTTTAGAAATATGTCCTCCAAATTGGTTTCGCATAGCAGAAATAAGCTTCAAACCGAATGGGTTTTCCTGACGTGATCTGAATCTTGCTTGTAATGCGAGTGCTATCACAGGAATCGGCACATCCAAATTAATCGATTCTTCCAAAGTCCATCGCCCTTCGCCAGAATCATCCACATAAGAACTGAATTTATTTAAATCAGCATCATCTTTCAATGAAGATGCAATTAAATCTAGAAGCCATGAACGTATTACGCTACCAAATCTCCATATGTCCGCGACCTTAAAAAGGTCAATATTGAAATCTGATTTAGCATTCAACAATTCAAATCCTTCGGCATATGCTTGCATAATTCCATATTCGATACCATTATGTATCATTTTTACAAAATGGCCAGAACCTGAAGGTCCAACATGGCCGTATCCTTTTGTCTCATCTGGGGCTAAAGTTTTAAGTATCGGTTCAACCGATCTAAACACATTGATATCGCCGCCTACCATCAAACTATAACCTTCAGAAACACCCCAAATACCTCCACTGGTACCTACATCCAAAAAAGAAATACCATTGTTAGCCAAATTTGATGATCTGCGAATACTATCTTTATAGTTCGAATTTCCACCGTCTATAATAGTATCACCTGATCCTAAATCTTTTGATAGCAAGTTTATTGTTTGTTCTGTGGGATCACCAGAAGGTAACATCAACCACAATACTCTAGGCTTATCTAATTTAATAATTAGTTCTTCCAACGAAAATGCTGATTCTATACCAACTTTGTTTAAATCATTAACTGCTTTTTTATCAACATCAAAAATGATGACTTCATGGCCACCGTCAACAAGACGTTGCACCATTTTGCCACCCATTTTGCCTAAACCTATGATACCTATCTGCATATGGTTGCCTCCTGAATTAATACTAAGTATTTATAAATTTATGGCTGAATACATCCATTTGATCGCATTGACAACAAATATCAAATATAGGTTATTTCACAAACAGAGGATTTTCTGTGGTAATTATCCTATCTTCCAAATTTATAGCAGTTCTAAGATATTTGGGCAACTTAAACATGCCTGAATGAGTTTGTCCATCATAATGTGAAAGGCCGTCAAGTTTCCTAGAATATATTTCATGGTCGACTCTATTTTCATCAAGTTCAGCAGGATTAGGGCCCAAAGACCCAACTACAAAACCCCAAGTTGAACCAAAGGAAGAGACAAATGCTTGATAAGCAGTCACAGATGAGAAAACTTTACTAACTGTATTAAATACAGCTGAAAAGCATTGATCGTAAAAAGACGGCCCTGTAGGACCAGCCTGAACCACCATAATACCCTTTTCACCCAAGCATTTCATTACTAAATCATAGAACTCAACTGTATAAAGACGATAAGCAGGCCCAAATTCAAGGGGGTCAGGAATGTCTATAACGACCACATCAAAAATTTCATCAGTTTTATAAAGGAAATCCCAGGCATCCTCATAAAAAATCTTCAATCTAGCATCAGAAAATGAGCCTTTATGAAACGATGGTAAATACTTGTTACAAAGGTCTACCACTTTACTATCAATATCTACCATTACAACTTGCTCAACTGAACGGTGTCGCAGTATTTCCCGGGCTGTAGCACCTTCTCCTCCACCTGCTACAAAAACATTTTTTGGAGCTAATTGGCTCATCATTACGGGCTGAACAAGAGACTCATGATACACAAACTCATCTGCCTCGGTAGATTGTGTTTTATTATCTAAGACCAGAGATCTACCAAAACGAGAAGTGTCTTGAATAACCACAGATTGATATTCAGTCTGTCCTGAATAGATTACTTTATTTACCCGTTCTCCTTGAATAAGATCAGGGGTTATAAATTCATAGTGCCAAGAGTCACTATCTGGTAAGTTCATTTCTTGCTCCATCAAACAAGTGTGCGAGGACTAGTTGAAATAATACCCCTTTTAATCTCTGTTATCGACGGTTCAAGAGAGTTCATTCCTGAGATAATTAAATCTGCAGCCCTTGTTGGAGAGAATGAATCTCCGCAAGTAAAAATATCTACTGCTGCATATTCATGTTCAGGCCAAGTATGGATCGATAAATGGGACTCCGCTATTGCTACTATCCCAGTCACCCCTTTAGGTTCAAATTTATGAAAAGATTTACCTACTATAGTCGCGCCAGACTTAATAGCTGCATCAAGCATCTGTCGTTCGATATATACTACATCATCTAACAAATCCGAATTGCATTCCTTTAATTCCAATAACAAATGAATCCCCGAAGGCTTCAAATAAGATCCTCCATTGACAAGTTTGAATCAGATATCGCAATTATATCAATACTCATAATAAGCTTAGAAGCAATAATTAATCTATCACCACCCCTACTCTATAATTTGTTAATATATTGGAACATTGTATATTTTTAAACTGGTGTGATTTATGACCGCTATTGGAATACTTGGATGTGGCTCTATAGGTCGAGAAATAGCACTATCCGTTCAACAAGGCAAAGCTGGAGATGCCAAAATTGTAGGCCTATTTGATCAAGTTCAAGGATCTGCATCATTACTGGCCAAAGATTTAGGTATTTCAGTAATAGCGACAGAATCGATTGAAGAGTTCCTGTCTATAGCAGAGTTGGCATTTGTAGTCGAATGTGCTTCACCGCAGGCTGTCTACGATTATTCAGCAAAAATTTTATCTGCGGAAAAGGATTTGTTAGTAATGAGTTCCGGTGCACTTGTCAGCAATGACTTCACTGACAAACTTTACAAATTAGCTAAGTCATTAAATCTTAGGTTGATTATACCTTCTGGAGCTTTGGGAGGTATAGATGCGATAAAAGCTGTAAAACATGAACTTGAAACAGTAACTCTGACTACAATAAAATCTCCAAGAGGGCTTAAAGGAGCACTTGGATTCAAAAAATGGGAAGACAGACAAATATTAAAATCAACAATAATATTTGAAGGGTCAGCAATGGAGGCAACAAAACTATTCCCAGCCAACGTAAATGTAGCAGCGACACTCGGACTTGCAGGACTAGGAAGTTTAAACACAATCATCAAAATAATAGCCGATCCAAAAGCAAAAAATAACACCCATATTGTTCAAGCAGTAGGCAGCATGGGTAAATTACAATTTGTAATGGAACTAGAGCCGCATCCCACCAATCCTAAAACTAGTTCATTGGCGATTTACTCAGCTATCCAAGCCATTCAAGAAAGATGCAATCAAGATATTAGAATAGGCACCTGACAATTGAACGTTTTAAGACTATACGCCTATCATTTCCCGATCAAACTCCACAAAGAGCTGATAAATCAATACTGTCATCCACCAGTTGGATAAACCTATCTAATTTATCAGCATGGTTAAATTTGGAATAATCTTGAATTGTATCCAAACGTTGCATTGTACTTATGGTATCTGATTCAACTATAATTATTGGAACTTCCTGTTCCATGGCCTCATATTTAACATATTCTATTGGATCTACTCCTTTTGTTAAGATCATGCACACTGTAGGAGTTTGAAGCACTGCCATCTGTACATCAGGGCGATCACCTCTTACCAATACTGCTTTCCTCGCATCTACATCTAAATAGTTTTCACCCGAATCAAGTCCGAAGGATCCTATCACAAATTTTTCTACCAGAGTGTCTAACCATTCACCGCCAGAGTAAACTTGCCCGTCTAAATGTTCTACAATATCTCCGGTTGTTACACTCAACAACAAACGGTCTTCGGGGACCATACAAATTGGCTCGATTCCTAAACTGGAAAGAGAGGGAATTATCTTAGAATTTAATGTGTGATTTTGATACTTAGTCACACCGTTAATAATGGCACCTCGAAACGAATCTCCAAATTCTTTACTAAAACCTGATATATCTTCTGTTTTCAATTCAGGTCCATACCTAGCAACTGCAATAACCCCAGCACCAACTTTTTCCGCTATAGTAGCAACGTCTGAATTGGAAACATTAGAATCAATTTCCACAATTAATAAATGATTTGGTTTATCCTGATCAATTAGGTATTTTTCAAGGTCTTCTAATTGCCCTTTATCACCATTAGAAGATTTTATATCGAATTCCGATTTTTCTTTCTGTCCTAAAAGATTAATAAAATGTTTATTGTCTAAATCATCTGTTGATAAAAAAGGCTTAAATGCCAGTGAAGTTTTACCTTCGTCTCTTGCTTTACATGCTAAAGCAGTGCAGAAAGAAGTTTTCCCGTCACCTATGTTATTGGACACCACTAGCAAAACAGACATTAACTGCTCCAAACTCTATCTATATTTTTGTATAACTAAATAAATCCCATTATATCAGACACTTTAAAACAGTACGTACGAAACAAAGCAGTTACTACATACATATGTTACTCTTGTGGAAACGTGAATACTCAAATTTTCAAACATTTTTGCTCCAGAACCATACTCAAGCAAGGCACACTAATACTATTTGCATTGTTAACTATAAGCTGTTACTCAAAATCTGAAGTCCCTTCAGATGAACTAAGATATCAAGCAATCAATAAATCAGTAATGTGTCCGGTATGTCCTGGAGAATCAATTGACCAATCCCAACACACGCTAGCGATTCAGATGAGGAAATTGGTTGTTGAAAAAATAGAATTGGGATGGGATGACAATGAAATACGTAACTTCTTTGCAACTCGATATGGCCCTTCTGTTTTACTAGACCCACCTAAAACCGGGCTACACATTATTGCTTGGATAGTACCTCCTATTGCCCTTTGTATCGCGCTACTACTACTAGTTTTATCGCTAATTTTAATGTCTCGGAAAAGTACTAGACCCGATAGAAAACAGCTGACAAAATTTTATGATCAGAATAATAGCAGCGATGAATACTTGGATAAGGTCAAGGAAATATTAGCGAAAGAAGATTCAATTCCATCTAGTATTAAGTTAAAAAACGAGAGGAATTTATGATAGTCGATATTGGAAACATAGCGCTCCCGTTAGCAATGATCCTTTCCATTTACGCAGGAATAGGATCATTTGTCGGAGGATCTCAAAAAATCCCTACACTGATTATCAGTGCTCGCTATGGAATTTATACAGTCCCATTATTAATAGCAATAAGTACAATTACTTTGATTTATGCGTTCGTAGACCATGACTTTTCAGTAAGATATGTTGCCGAAAACAGTAATCTGGCAATGCCGACAGAATATACTTGGGTAGCATTCTACGCGGGTAACGCAGGATCCTTACTTTTCATTGCCCTGGTATTTTCTCTTATGTCGATTATATTGGTTCGAAAATTAGGATCTTCCCTTAAACAAACCGCGCCATTTACTACTGGAATAATTTCGCTTATTTTGGCGTTCTTCCTTGGAATTATTACTTTTCTTGCTAACCCCCTGGAAAGACTAGCTATCACGCCACTTGATGGACAGGGTATTAATCCGTTATTAGTACATTTTGGAATGTTCATTCACCCACCAATGCAAATGGCTGGATTAATTTCAGTAGCACTCCCTTTTAGTATTGCTATGGGAGCATTACTTTCTGGTCGCGGAGGCGATGATGAATGGGTAGATATAGGCAGGCTCTGGGGAATGTTATCGTGGATAGTTTTGACACTCGGCCTTATGCTTGGAAGTTGGTGGGCTTACACCATCCTAGGCTGGGGTGGCTACTGGGCGTGGGACCCAGTAGAAAATTCGGCTTTAATGCCATGGCTAGCTTTAACAGCATTCGTGCATTCAATAATGGTTCAAAAACGTAGAGGAATGTTCCGAATGTGGAACATTGTTTTAATCTCTATAGCATTTACCCTTGCACAAATGGGAATGTTTATTAACAGAGGTGGACCAGTGCCATCAGTTCATTCTTTTGCACAATCTACAATGGGATGGCTTTTCCTCATATTCATGGGGTTCACACTTATCGCTTCTCTAATAGCATTCGCATGGAAAATAAATACATTGAAAAGTAGTGAATCTTTAGATTCTATGTTTTCAAGAGAAACGGCATTTTTAACCCAAAATGTACTTTTCTTAACTGCAGCTTTTGTAACACTGTGGGGCACGATATATCCTGTAATAAGCCAAGCCTCCCAAGACGTTACAATCACTATAGGAGAACCCTTTTTTAATCGTGTAAACGGACCAATACTGATAGGACTAGTCTTTTTGATGGGTATAGGCCCACTTCTACCCTGGCGTCGTGCTTCTTTAAACCTAGTTATCAAAAATGTTAGGGTCCCAATTATATTTTCTTTAATTATAGTTGGGATTTTATTACTTTTAGGTATCCACCATCCAGTTGCTTTATGTGCATTTGGAACCGTATCAATATCCATTGCCGGTATATTCTATGAGTGGTTTAGAGGAACTAGAGCAAGGCACGGGAAAGGAGAGAAATATCCCACAGCGTTCTTCCGATTAATACTTGGAAACCGTGCAAGATATGGTGGTTATATCATCCATCTTGCTATTTCAATGTTGGCTATAGGAGCTATAGGATCTTCATTTTATGAAGTTCAACGCGACTTTTACCTTGCACCCGGTGAAACCGAATACCTTGGTGATTATTCATTTAAATACGTCTCATTTGAAACAACCAAATACGATGACCGCAATGAAATCGTTGCGAACTTCGATACATGGTCTAACAATAAACATATTGGAACCATGCAAGCAAAACGTTCTTTTTATCCTGAATCACGGATGTCATCTACAAGGGCTGCAATAAGAAGCACGCCTATTGAAGATTTTTACATCGTGCCTTCTGAATTTGACACTTCGGGAAGAACAGTATTTCGTATATATATAAACCCACTAGTGTGGTGGATGTGGGCATCAGGACCACTTTTTGTACTAGGTACTATTATCGGACTTGCACCCAGAAAAGAACCAAGTATACCTAGGCCAACTAACCAAAGCCAAACTTCTTTGTCCTGAAAAATAAATACTTTTATTTTTTTCAGAATATCTGTTTCCAATATAGATCACAGGTAAAATTTAAGTCATACAAAATGAGAATTAAGAATAAAGTAGCATTAATTACAGGTTCTGCTTCAGGAGTGAAAGCTCAGCTGATGGGATTTGGTGGAGAAACCGCATGGCTATTTTCACAAGAAGGAGCAAAAGTGATCATAGCTGATATTA
>CAYFFO010000032.1:0-23080 GCA_964342485.1 uncultured Dehalococcoidia bacterium | reverse complement strand
CGTCTTAGGCTTGGTGAGCCATTACCTCACCAACTACCTGATAGGACGCAAGCCCGTCCCGAAGCGGCATCCGCCGAAGCGGAAACCTTTCTTCACCAAGACGTATCAAGGCGAAGATACGGGGTATTAGGCCGGATTTCTCCGGATTATCCCCCTCTTCGAGGTTGGTCACTTACGTGTTACTCAGCCGTCTGCCACTACCCTTATTCTGACAAGTCAGAATAAGCGCCGTTCGACTTGCATGCATTAGGCGCACCGCCAGCGTTCGTCCTGAGCCAGGATCAAACTCTAATAATTATTTCGTTTCCTTCCACTATTCAATTGTTAAGGATCTGAATCCATTTCAGTATCAAAATTCTAGAAACTGTCTGGCTCAAACAATAACTTTTGAACGTGTATTAATACTGAACCTTATAAGATTACACCAAGTTCACCGTACGGGTCAATAAACTTATGATGGGAATTTTGTTGTAGTTAGAGAAAAATTATAAAACTTGACTTATTATTCTTCAAACATTAGCTTGCATCTTTATAGTTGTATATGTTTAGGAGATCAATGTGAATTCTTACAGGTATCCTTCCGCTTCACGGCCAGTAGCGATGGGGACACATGGGATGGTTTCTTCAGCACATCCACTTGCCTCTCTATCTGGACTTCGAATACTTCAAGACGGAGGCAATGCTTTTGACGCAGTAGTTGCTACCGCTTCTACTCTTAATGTAGTAGAACCATATATGTCTGGTGTAGGAGGTATTGGGGTAGCATTAGCATATATAGCAGCGGAAAATAGAGTTAGATCCATCGATTTTTCTGGTAGGGCTCCACTTAAAGCTAATCCTGAGGCGTTTACTGTTGATAGCAAGGATAATGGGATTAAGTCGGCAATGGTACCTGGAAATCTTTCTGGCTGGTTGACTATGCATGAACATTACGGGACTTTTGATAGAGAAGTCCTGTTTTCACAGGCGATAGACTATGCAGAGAACGGTTTTCCTATCACCTATTTGAATAGTGAAATTATTAAAGATGTTCAGGCATTACTTCGGAAATACCCTTCTAAGGATATTATTCTTGGTCCTACTGGTTTACCCCCTAAACCTGGAGATAGGTTGAAGATGCCTCTGCTTGCAGATTCATTCCGTAAGATTATAAAAGAAGGACATGATTCGATTTATGGTGGCGAACTGGGCAGACGTTTAATTCAGGGAAATCAAGAATTAGGGGGGCTGTATACGGAGGAAGATTTCGAAGATTATCGCGCTCGATGGGTTGACCCAATTAGTGTGAATTATAGAGGATATAAAGTATATACGACCCCTCCGAACTGCAGTTCTTTCCAAGTTTTACAAATATTGAAAACTTTGGAAGGTCTAGATTCGGATGATCGAGCGTTTCAGGATGCTGAAGCGCTGCATCTTTTCATAGAAACAGCAAAGCTGTGTATCACAGATAGAATCACTTGGGCTGGTGATCCTGATTATGTAGAGGCTCCTTTAAAAGGCCTGCTTTCTGAAAATTATGCTGTCAAACAGCGCCAGCGTATAGAACGAGATACCGTTTCGATAGTTCCTGGAGAGCATTATGCAACACATCGTCCGATAGGTGCTCTTACTCCAGGTAGTCCAGAAGAATTTGATGCTGGCATGACTACCCATTTTTCCGTGGCTGATAGAGACGGGAACGTGGTTTCAGTGACTCAAACTTTAGGAGGAGGTTTTGGAGCGGGCGCTGCGGTTGGAAATACTGGTATATTCCTCAATAATATGGCGAGTTATTTTGAATTGGAAGAAAGTAGCCCAAACAGAATAGCGCCTGGGAAAAGGGTTGATTTTGTAGTAGCACCGACTCAAACATTTAGGGATGGGAAATTCTTTTTGAGTATTGGAACGCCTGGTAGCTGGGGAATTCTACAAACGACACCTCAGTTCCTAACTAATGTTCTCGACCATGGTATGAATGTTCAACAGGCAATAGATGCCCCAAGGTTCAGAGTGTCTACAGGTAAAAATGTTGATATGGAAGAAAGATTTCCATTAAATGTACGACAGGCGTTAGAGCTTAAAGGGCATGATATTAACCTATTGCCCGCATGGTCAAGGATCGTTGGCGGAGCACAGGCTATTGAGTTTAATTTTACAGAAGGAATATTCCAAGGTGCTGCAGATCCACGTCGTGATGGACTCGCTTTGGGTTATTGATAATGGATACTGGTAGTTTTAAAGATGTAGTTTCCCCTCTATTTAATGCACTGTATTTCCTTGTTCTCATATAGGGGAAATCATAATGAATCAAATTCTTATCTTCGTGTTCGATGGGCTCCAAATGTCCCAGGTCTCGCATGGTCTTATGCCCAATTTAGCTTCATTTGCTGATGGTGGCGTACGCTTTGAAAATCACCATTCGGTATTTCCCACTGTCACCAGAGTAAATGTTGCGAGTATCACCACTGGTCGTTATCCGGGTGGTCATGGTATTGCAGGAAATAATTTTTTGGATCGTAGCTTTCATCCTGGACGTATTTTACCTGCCCTCCGCCCGGAACTTGGTGAATTGTTTGAAGAAACAGGTGAGATCCTACTTGTTCCTAATTTAGCAGAAACCCTAAGCGTTTCCGGTAAAGAATATATAGCGATCGGTACTGGGTCTAGCGGAAATGCCTTTTTACATAATCCCCATGCCGATATTGTAGGGGGTGCTGCAATCCACCCCGATTTCTGCCAACCTCCCAGCCTTCATAGTAAGATTATTGAGCGATTTGGGGAATGGCCTGATGATACACCATTGCCTGCTGAGGATAGGATTGCTAGAGGTGTCGATATTTTACTTGGACAAGTGCTTGAAAGTTTTGATCCAGAAGTTGCTCTTATATGGAGTCTGGAGCCAGATAAAAGCCAACATGAAGCTGGGGTAGGTTCTGTCCTTGGTAATAGAGGATTAGCTGTGGCTGACCGGCAGTTTGGGCGCATTTTGGAATGGCTTGATAAGACGGGCAGGACAGCAAACACGGATGTGATAGTAGCATCCGATCATGGTTATTCCACGGCCTCAGATATTTTGGATATAGAATCGCTCGTGGTGAAGGCTGGATTTCCTGCTACATCTGAAAAAGGTGGTGTGATGGTTGCTCCGAATGGGGGCTCGGTGCTTTTCTATGTCGCTGACCATGATTTTTCTACGTCTGATCGTCTCGCCTGTTGGTTAATGAATCAACCTTGGTGTGGCTCCATGGTATCTTCCGATACAGCAGGCAACTTAGACGGTTTGTTACCTGCGAGTCTGGTGGGAGTAGAGGGCAAACGTGCACCTGATTTATCGATGTCGTTTAAATGGGACTCCAGTCTAAATCCTGGGGGATACCCTGGTTACATGTTTAACACTGGTAAAGAGCCAGGGCAGGGCAATCATGGTTCGATGAGTCGGCATGAACAACGGTGTGGCCTGATTGTAAGAGGTCCGAATTTCAAGAAAGGCGTGGTATCTGAAGTTGCTAGCGGAAACGTCGACATAATGCCCACCATATTGCATTTATTGCAGGTAGACCCACTGGGTCCAATGGACGGCAGGGTATTAGATGAGGCCTTGATGACCGATTTTGATACACAGAAATATTCTACCAAGTCACACTTGACAGAGAGAATATTTGATAATGGTATATATAGACAGTCGATCACAGTGTCGCAAGTAGGTTCTACTACATATGTAGATGAGGGGAATTCGACTGGATTATTTCCAGATGAATCCTAATCTAAAACCTCAATTTATAAGACGCTTCACTTCGTCTATTGGTATGCCGTGTCTGGTGTTGCCGTCTCGACCGATTAAAGTCTCGGCGCGGAGAACCGAGTTCACTATCGCCTCGTCTGTAGCTTCAACTGCTCCTCTAAACAATGGTGTAAGTGCTGTGTCATCCAGTATAGGGAGATTGGTTGAGTTTGAGAAAGCTATGATGAAGTCGCCGCTGCTATGATCAGCGATACCTCCAGCTCTGGCCAGGCCAAGTGCTGCCCGCTTCCCTACGCGGGTCAACTGTCTTGAATCTATTGGGGCATCGGTTGCTACTACCATCATAATAGAACCACCGGCTTTAGTAGGATCAAATTTATCGAGCGGTGGCTGCAAGCTTTTCCCAATCTTTGTACCATTGATCCTGAATTCACGAGGATCTCCTGTGTTAGTGAGAGTCATAACTCCCAGCGTATATTTTTTGTCATTTATTATGCAAGTTCGGGATGAGGTTCCAATCCCACCTTTCCAACCAAACCCTGTCATACCTGTCCCTGCTCCTACATTACCTTCTTCAGTATTGGGAGAACAAGCAGATGATAGTGCTTCAAGGACGTGCTCTCTGTTTACATGTCTACCCACAATATCATTAAGGAAACCGTCATTACATTCACCAACTAAAGGGTTGAAGGAGTAAACACCTGGATTCTGTGCTGATAGGTAATCTATCAAGCCGTTAGCGACATTCCAAATGCTCAGTGTACTCGTTAATCCTATTGGACTTTCTATTTCTCCGAGCTCTGCTACCTGTAAAAACCCTACAGCTTTACCAAAACCATTTAATACGTGAACTGCACCGGTAACTTTTCTCTGGAAGATATTTTCTTGATGCGGCAAAATTACTGTAATCCCTGTGCGTATAGGTCCTTGCCCTATTTCCAACGGCCCATCACCATTAACAAGTGTGATGTGACCTACGGATACTTCAGGTACATCAGTAATACTGTTATTGATGCCTCTTTCCAGAATCCCTGATTCAATACCAAGGTCTTCAGATCTAGGTCTGATAATCATAGTCAATAAGTCTCCATTTGATATTTCATGTTTATCGGTTTACTTTACCCTGGCGTTTCATAGGATAAGTCCCAGTCATCAAGAGTAAGTAACTTCTTTGTGGTAGGAGCTAAACTCTGTGATCCAGAAGATTTCCATGAATCGATTTCATCTTTATGACCAAGACGTCTAGCTGTTTCCCAGGGTCCGCTATTATTGATTCTTGGTTGCTGAATATCCGTGTCCCACAAGAATAGATTTTGGACACCACGACTGTATAAAGCATGAGATCTTTCTCGATATTGTTCGGATGTAATTTCCCTGGGCATCAAATTAGGAGCAAGTTTACATTTAGTATTGTTAGTTAACGATAGGAAGTAATCTATAGCTTCTGGTCTGTCCCATGATGGCTGAGAACTGTCAAGGTTAAGGTTAGAATGATATGGGATTATTGTGTCTACCAGATCTTCATTGATCCATGTTTGCAGATCCATACCGTATTGTAAGTTCTCTAAATGATTGCTCATTACTATAGTTGAGATTTCAAGTTTGGTACCTAGGGTACGTTGTTCTGATATTTGATCCAATGCTTTACGCAATTCTCTGTGAAATGAGGTCAGGGCTTCAGATTTATGAGATAACCATCTAGTGTCTAAATCGTCTAAATCTCTAGGATCTATATTATATTCATTTTTAAACGACTCAATTAACGGGTCATCATATTCGACCAGTGGAGGGCGTCTGTTATATAGGATACAGATTCCATCTATTTTGAAAGAAGCGATTTCCTTAATAAGAGATATTACAAAATTTCTGGTTTCCGAATAGGCATAAGATATTCTCGGTGTAGGATCACCATATTTATTTTTACATCGGAGTTCTTGATTGTCTTGGTAAAAGGTACTCCCTGCGGTGAAATGGTTATGTTGAGGAGGGAAGTGAAACCCAGCTGGCCTATAGCATGCATGGAATTCGATGCCTAGTTGATGAGCGTACTCTAATGCCAATTCAAACGGGTCTACCTTTCTATCACGGAAAATTCTCCAACTTTCTGCAAATAATCTATCACCTTGCCTTGGGAAATCATCAATGTTGTCTGCTGTCATAGGTGTGCCGATTTTAGAAAAGTAGAATGTTTGTTGGCCTTGACCCGCTTCCCAGTATAGTCTTGATATATCGGAGTCACGGTAATTCTCTAAGTGTCTTCTTATTTCTTCATTTGTGGTTGGTCGGCTGGCATAGTGGACTGTGTGCGCATCATTATGGGCAAATAATGAACGTGTATCGGTTCTTTTTAGGTCTTTGATGTAGTCTTTTTGTTCTTCAGAAGAAAGTGGTATCAGTTTGATATAGGCTATGGAAGCGGTCGTGGATTGGGTGAAATTCTGACTAACTCCTCCAGATACTTGCCAGGAAATTTGTCCTATAATCAAATCCTGTTCAGTAATATCCGATATTTTAAAGAAAAGTTCTGTAAGTTCTTGTTCCTTATTTTTGTTTTCCTCACCATTCAATGTTAGTACTGAAAACGTTTTTGAGTCCGTGAGTCTAACTAACAATCTTACGGGTTCGTTTTCAGCCAACACTCCAATAGATATAGAATGCCATCCTTTACAATTTAGGGGTATAGTAATATTTGGAGCACCAGTTTCAGGTCCTGCTAATAACATGATTCCCTCTAAATCTTCTGTTTTGTATTTCAGTTTTCGCCAGTGCCCTTTCTTGGCCGTGTCAGATAGGCTAGATAATGGGTGACTTCCTTCGAGGTTTGGAATGTATGTAGGTGAACCAGTGAGCCAACGGTCACCAAGACGATCAATGGAATTTAATGTCATAGTTGCTCCTATCTATTGAATACATTATAAAGATATTTATTTAACCACCTTATTTCTGTATAAGATGATTCCCATTAGAACAGTGCTATTATAATCGTGAATTCAATTCATAAAAGAGGCATATAATCGATCTTTACACTTCTATAGTGCTTGGTTTTGTACAAGGCATAGTTGAATGGTTGCCTGTCAGTTCTCAGGGTGTTCTTTCGGCTATTTATATTTTGATCGAAGGACGATCATTTGAAGAGGCAGTACATTATGCTTTGTGGTTACATTTGGGTACAGCCATAACTTCAATGGTTGTTTTCAGGCGTGAGGTACAAGCCCTTGTTTCTGAGGCATTTACTTTCCGTAATCCTCTATCACCATTATTTATCTTTATTTTATTTGCCTCGATAACAAGTTTTGTTGTTGCATTACCGATATTGTTAATTGTGGATGATTTTTCATCGAAACTTGGAGTTTCTGCGATGATCTCTGTAGGGGTTTTTATGTTAATCACAGGCTGTATACAGCTCACAAAAAAGGAAATTGGAACTAGAGATCGTTCAAGCTTGTCAATAAAAGACGCTATTATTGTAGGTCTATTTCAAGGAATTGCTATTTTGCCTGGTTTAAGTCGATCTGGTTTGACTGTGGCAGCATTTCTTGGGCGTAAATTTGATAAAAGAGAGGCTTTGGCAATAAGTTTTATTATGAGTATTCCTGCAAGTCTTGCGGCTGTTTTATTCACTGTATTTGATTCAAGTTTAGTGGTTTCTACCGAAACTCTTGTTTCTTTGACCGTAGCATTTGTCACAGGCGTTTTTGCAATTAAATTTTTTCTAGATTTTGCAAGGAAGGTCAATTTTGGGATTTTCGTTATATTTGTAGGGTTGGTTATGATTCTTAGTTCGCTTTTGGTATAGGGTCGACTTTACTACAGAATCGGTTTAGATGATAATCATTGATTCGGGAAGGTGTCTTGAAAGGTGTAAAACCTACTGATATCCTTTTTACCTTAGTTTCGGATATTAAAAACAAGCGTTGTAATAATTTTTTTGGAGGGTCTCAATAAATGACTCAATTAAATGATGATGCCAAAGTTAATGAGGCAGAAATTGCTTCTCATTGGAAGGAAGAAGAACGTATTTATCCGGATACAGGATTTATTTCTCAAGCTAATATGGCGGACCCGTCAGTTTTTGACCGGTTTGATGAGGACAAGTTTCCTGAATATTATCGAGAATATGCTGATCTTCTAACTTGGGACAAATATTGGCATACCACGCTTGATACTTCTAATCCTCCTTTTTGGAAGTGGTTTGCAGGAGGAAAATTGAATGCATCATATAACTGTGTTGATAGACATCTTGAAGAACACAAAAATAAAGCTGCGTTCATATGGGTATCTGAGCTTGAGGATGAAGAGGACAGGGTTATCTCTTATCAGGAATTATATGTAAGAGTCAATGAATTTGCAGCTGTGCTCCGTGATTTCGCCGGAGTTAAATCCGGTGACAGGGTGACATTTCATATGCCTATGATGCCAGAATTACCAGTAGCAATGATGGCCTGCGCAAGACTAGGTGCTGTTCATTCACAGGTATTCGGAGGTTTTAGTGGAGCTGCTTGTGGGGATAGGATTGTTGACTCAGAGAGTAATATTTTGGTGACTATGGATGGGTATCATCGGAGTGGTCAGATGCTTGATCATAAAAGTAAAGCTGATGAAGCAGTAGCTCATGCAGAAGCTAATGGAGTAAAGATAGATAAGGTTCTTGTATGGAGAAGATATAAAGGTGAATATCAATCCAAGGCTCCAATGATTGAAGGAAGGGATTTTTTTGTAGATGATCTACTTGAAAACTACCGGGGTGCTCGTATTGAACCAGTGTCAATGCCTGCTGAAGCCCCTCTATTTCTTATGTATACGAGTGGTACTACGGCAAAGCCTAAAGGAGCCCAACATAGTACTGGCGGTTATCTTTCGTATGTAGCCGGCACATCTAAATATTACCAAGACATACAGCCGAATGATGTTTACTGGTGTATGGCTGATATAGGTTGGATCACAGGGCATTCATATATTGTGTATGGCCCATTATCTGTGGGAGCGACAAGTGTTATGTACGAAGGGGTTCCTAATTTTCCAGATGCTGGACGGCCCTGGCGTATAGCTGAAAGATTAGATGTAAATATATTTCATACTGCTCCAACAACAATCAGGATGCTTCGAAAGGCTGGACCTGATGAGCCTAAGAAATACAACTATCATTTTAAACACATGACTACCGTGGGAGAACCTATAGAACCAGAAGTTTGGAGGTGGTATTACGAAGAGGTAGGTAAAAAAGAAGCTGTTATTGTTGATACTTACTGGCAAACAGAAACAGGAGGCTTTTTAGGGGCTACGCTTCCAGCTCTTCAATCTATGAAACCGGGGAGTTGTGGTCCTGGAGCTCTTGGGATATTTCCAGTAATTTTTGATGAAGATAGACAAGAAGTAGAACTTGGTTCTAGTAAGGCAGGTAATATCTGTATTACGAAGCCTTGGCCTGGAATGATGCAGACTGTTTGGGGAGACCCAGATCGTTTTATACAAACCTACTTTAGTAAATACAACAAGGATTCAGAAAGTAAAGATTGGAGAGATTGGCCATATTTTACTGGGGACGGAGCAACCCAGTCTGCTGATGGTTACTACAGGATAGTTGGACGAGTTGATGACGTAATCAATGTAGCAGGTCATAGGCTAGGTACTAAAGAACTTGAATCAGCAGCCCTTACAGTGGAAGCTGTAAGTGAGGCGGCAGCAGTACCTGCAATAGATGAACTTAAAGGACGCGTACCAGAAATGTACATATCATTGAATCCGGGTTTTGAGCCTGGAGATGAGGTGGTCAACGAGGTTAAGAAGGCGATAACTACTATAATAGGTCCAATAGCGCGTCCATCACATGTTTGGGTCTCAGCTGATCTTCCCAAGACAAGGTCAGGTAAGATTATGAGACGTGTCACTGCAGCTATATCAAATTTCATGGACGTAGGAGATACAACAACTCTTGCTAATCCTGAGGTGGTTGAAGATATAAGGGAAGCAGTTCAAAATGCAAAGATTGAATCTGGAGATGTACCAAAAGAAATCTCTCAGGCGATGATCGAGGAAATTAAGCGCTTTGGAGAAGATGAGTAGATTTCGGAATATTAAAAACAGGATTAAACTCACCAAATAAATTTATTGGCTGCTTATTTATTAATCTTGAAGTAGGTTTTTTGAAATTATTTCACGCATTATTTCAGATGAGCCTGCTGCAATTGTCCATACACGATAATCTCTAGCAAATCTTTCTACCGGAGTTTCTCTGATGTATCCATACCCTCCATGTAGTTGGACAGCATCATAGGCTATTTTGTTTGCTGTTTCAGTTGCAAATAGCTTAGCCATTGAGACTTCAACCTCTGATTCTTGTCCTGTTTCAAATTTATAAGCTGCACTGTAAGTTAAATTTCTAGCGGCTTCTATTTGAGTCCAACCGTCAGCAAATCTATGACGTAGAGCTTGTAAATTTGAGAGAGGCTGGTTGAATGCTTTTCGTGTTTTTAAATATGTTCTTGTATCTTCCAACGCCTGGTTGGCGGCAGATATACTGAGAACAGCCGCAAGAATTCTTTCTCGTTGTAAACCGGAGGCAAGTTGATAAAACCCTTTATTTTCTTGTCCGAGTAAATTTGATTCGGGCACTTTGACATCTTCAAAAACAAGTTCAGCTGTGTCAGATGAAAGCATGCCGGTTTTATCAAGTTTTTTCACAACTTTTAATCCAGGCGTGTCTTTCTCTATCAAGAATTGAGATAGTTGTCGATGGCGTGGGCCTTCAGTACCAGTTCTTGCAGATACAAAGTAAAGATCGCCGTAAACCCCATTTGTTGTAAATGTTTTGGAACCATTGACAATCCAATTTTTATTATCTTTTCTAGCAGTGGTCATAATTCCTGCCATATCTGAACCTGCGTCTGGCTCTGTAATTGACAAAGCACATATTTTTTCGCCTTTTATTATATCTGGCAGGTATCTCGCTTTTTGTTCTTCTGTGCCAAGTCTGGCTAGCCATGGTGAAGACATATCCGTATGTACAATTACGCTAAATGCTACTCCACCTGCTCGACATCGGGCTAATTCTTCTGCGAGTACAACTGTCATCCAAAAGTCAGCTCCGGCTCCACCATATTTCTCAGGATATTCAATACCGAGAAATCCAAGACCTCCAAGTTTACGGAACAAGCCCCTTGGTATTTCACCTTGTGATTCCCATACATCAACGTGAGGAGATATCTCTTCAGTTACAAACCTTCGTATGGCAGAACGGAAAATTTCATGTCCTTCACCAAAATATTCCATCACATTTCCCTTCTTGTATATGTTTTCCAGGCAGATATCATCAGCAGGGGAGCTAAAATTAAAGAAGTGATTAAAGGCTTTAGTCTGAACCATGGCTTCAATTCAACTTGCTCGAAATTAACAACGAATTTATCTTGAGCTATATCGGACTCTGTTACGGTATAAAAAGCAGCAGTGTCTGAAATATTGGTAGGCCACCAGTCGTTCACTTTTAGGGTATATGAAACATCAGACCACTTTTCCGGTGGAGTTTCGGTAATGATACCTCTCACAGCTAATTCGATAGGAGTAGCGACCCCTACAAATATTGGTATTCCTATAACAAAAGCAAGGGTCAACAGGATAGAAGCAACGGTACTTTTGAAAGTTGCGGAAGTAAAGGCTATCAGGCACACATAGAATACACCACTTAAAATATTGAACAAGTATCCAAAAAGAAGCCAACGAATACTGATTGCATCTGAAGTGTCAAAGAATATATAAGCGAGCACGAAATTCAATGTAAAGCTGGATATAAACAAGATTTCACTTAAAGCTACATACACTAATAGCTTTGTAATAAGTATTCTTTTTATTGAAAATCTAAGCCTGAGAAAAATTGATAGATTTTTGTTTGAATCGAATGATAGTGCTGATACTACAAGTCCTATAAAAAGAATGCCTGCAGGGACTGAGCAAAGTAAGTAATAGTCGATTACTCCGTCATAGGCTACAGTGGCGATTCCATTTGTCCTGTCTATCAATATTCCAATTGTTATAGCAAGTATTGAAGCGAGAAAATACATTACAGCTAAAGTCCAACCTCTCCAGCTTCTGAATAACTGAGACAGTTCAACTTTCCAGAGATTCATCTGGAGGAGGGCCTATTGGGCTGAAGCAATTGAAAGACTGCGTCTTCAAAAGAACCTTCAGTATCAGTTAATTCGGATATATTACCTTCGTAGAGAGTTTTTCCCTCGTCTACTACTGTTACTGAGTCACAAATCGATTCGATATCATTCAAGATGTGGGTAGAGAAAAGGATCGTGGAATTTTCTTTTAATGTGCTGATTATGTCTAGTACATCCCTTCTACCTATAGGGTCAAGGGCGGAACAAGGTTCATCTAGAAATATAAGCTTGGGGTTACCAATAATAGTGACAGCTAAACCTAGTCTCTGTTTCATACCCCTGGAGAATCCCCCAACACGACGGTCTTTGGAATCTATAAGTCCTACTTTCTTGATCACTTGATCTACTTCGTCTTGATGTATTTCGTTTTCAAAAGGAGAACGTGCTAGTCCAACAACTTCCCTTGTAGTCAGAAAGTCGAAAAACTCAGGAGTGTCGGGCATCAGCATTATTCTATCGATTGGAACACCAATGTTTATTTCACCAGTAGTTTTCTTTCTAAGTCCGGACATAATCGATAGCATTGTGGTTTTGCCTGCCCCGTTTGGTCCTACAAGCCCATGTATGCTACCCCGTTCCAGTTTTAAATTAAATCCATCTACTGCTATGACGTTGCCATACTTTTTAGTCAGATTAGATATGGTAATTATTGGGTCCATCAGCTTAATATTTCTTCTGTTTATAATCTCAGTGTATTATAGCGGGTATAAAGATTGCGTTAAAAGTATTCGCAAAAATGGATATTGGTAATTATTAAAAAATAAGGAATCATCATGTATTTAATCAGAAGAACATATAAAATAAAAATCGGTCAAGCAAGGAAGGCAGCATTACTACTTAGACAAGTCGCAGATATTTATACTGAATCTGGGCAACGTACTACGTGTAATGTTTACTACAATGGTGGGACTTTACCATGTCCAAAAGATGAGCTTAACAGGGTATATATGCAATGGTCCACGGAGATAATTGATTCTCCTTACCGAGATGATAATAAGTTCCCTGATACAGGTAAAGTTTATGAGGAATTTAGAGAATTACTTGATGATTCTGATGGCCCAACCAGCTGGATTGAGTTTTGGGAAGAAGTAAAATAATATCCCTTAATAACCACTAGGTTTGAAATTTAGTATATTGGATTAGGTTAAGTGTCATATTTCGGCATCACGCAATTGGTTACGTTGTATTTTGCCGCTAACAGTTTTGGGGAGTTCCTTAACGAATTCGATTTCACGTGGATATTTGTAAGGGGCGGTAGTCTTTTTGACATGATCTTGCAGGGAAGTTACTAAATTGTTAGATGGCTGTTGTCCTTCTGCAAGGACCACAAATGCTTTTACTATTTCATTTCTAAGCGGATCTGGCTTACCTATCACAGCAGCTTCAGCGACTGATTCGTGTTCTACTAAGGCAGATTCTACTTCAAAAGGACCTATTCTGTACGAAGAGCTGATAATTACATCGTCGGTTCTTCCTATGAACCAGAAGTATCCATCTGTGTCTTGTGTTGCAAGATCTCCAGTATAGTACCAATTGTTTCTAAAAGACTTAGCATTTGCTTCAGGATTACGCCAGTATTCAGGGAACAATCCCACTGGCCATTCTGGGTAAGTTTTAATTGCAATTTCCCCTTCTTGACCTGTTGGTAATTCATTTCCTTGTTCGTCAACAATTGCCATATAATAACCTGGAGCTGTTACCCCCATGGAGCCGGGTCGATATTGCATTCCAGGAAATGTAGCAGCTATTAATGTTGTTTCTGTTTGACCATATCCTTCCCAAATATGGAGGTTTGTGTGGTTACGCCATTCTTGAATAACTTCCGGATTAAGAGCTTCACCTGCTCCTACAAGGTGTCTAAGTTTGGTTGGTTTGAATGCAGAAAGGTTTTCCTGAACCATCATTCTGTACGCTGTCGGGGGGGCAAAAAATGTCGTTATTGGAAATTTCTCAAACATTCTTAATGTGCCTTTTGCATCAAATTTATCTCTATGATCCCAAACAAAAATTGATGCACCCATTGTCCAGGGCGCAAAAAAATGCGTCCATGCAGCTTGTGCCCACCCAGTATCAGCTAGGGTCCAGTGTAGATCTGTTGGGCGGTTATCTAGCCAGAACTTACCTGTGACTAAGTGTCCTAAAGGGTAAGTTGAATGTGTATTCAAAACCATTTTAGGATGACCAGTAGTACCAGAAGTGAAATAGATCACTAGAGGGTCAGATGACAAGTTACGAGGATGAGGAAGTTTATCGGACGCATCTCGAATTAAGTTTTCGTATTCAAACCACGGTCCATGGTCGCCCACTACTATTATCTTTTCAAGACTAGGACAATCTTGTCTAATCGACTCGATTTTATCAATATTTTCGATATCTGTTATGGCAATTTTTGATTCAGATGCATTTATTCGATATTCGATGTCCTTAGATGTTAGTAGGGTAGTACCAGGAACAGGAACAAGTCTTGCTCTCATACAACCAAGCATGATTTCCCACCATTCGACAACTCTGGGGAGCAAAGTAAAGATCCGATCTCCAGGAATGGCACCTAAACCTGACAAAGCATTTGCAAGTCTAATTGAACGATGAGTCATGTAATGGAAACTAACCTCGCGTGACTCCTTACCATCAGAACTCACCCAGACAATGGCTGTTTTTCTTTGATCTTTCCCCCATTTATCAAATACATCGTATGCCCAGTTATATATTTCCGGTATTGATTGTCGAAAAGTTTTGTATGTTTGGTTGTAGTCTCCAATTTGATAAGATTGACCACTCATAATTGCATTTGTTCCTAGGAAAAGATTTCTTTCTGATTTAGTTCGTTAAATTGATTCTCATCGTATCCTAATTTATTAAGGATATTTTTTGTATTTTGCCCCAGTTTTGGAGGAGGGTTTTTAGGAGATACTGAGTATGTCGAAAATTTTGCAGGTTGCCCAAGAAACATATTACCGTCTAAGGAAGTGAATATTCCTCTAGCTTTAAATTGTGGAGAATCCAATATTTCTTCAAGAGATATAACCGATGCTGCGGGCACATCAGCTTCTATTAAATCCTGTTCCCATTCATTAGCGGAACGCTTTATAAATGTTTTTGATAGTTTTTCTTCAATTTTATTAGCTTCCTTCAAACGTTCAGGAAATTTCATATATTTCATTTCAAATAAATTTGCCACCTCGCAGAAACGTTCCCAAAAATGGTCTTCGTGTACGATTCCTAAACTTATCCAGCGTTTATCACTACATTCAAAAAGACCGTAGTGTGGTATGAAAGTAACATTTGGATGTTTTATGCTTGATGAGGATTTATCCAGATTGCCAAATTCTAGGGTTAGTAAGGATAGCGCTGCTTCTGTCATCGATAAATCAATATAAGATCCCTTTCCTGTTCCTGTGCTACCTATTATTGCTGCGAGGATAGATATAGCTGCGTAGAGTCCAGAGGTAAGGTCGGAAAAAAGTACAGGAGGAGGCCAAGGACGACCTTCTACTAATTTTTGTAAATCCATATATCCGCTAAGTGCTAAATAGTTTACATCGTGTCCTGATCGTTTTTCCCATGGACCATCTTGTCCAAAACCTGAAATAGAACAGTAAACTAATTTCTTATTTTCTCTCGAAAGAGTTTTATAGTCTGCCTTTAGACGCTTAGCTACCCCTGGTCTCCATCCCTCCAAAACGATATCTGAATTTGATGCGAGTTCAAAAAGAATATCTTGTGCTTCACATTTTTTGAGATTAAGTACTATGCTATCTTTGCCCCTATTTATACTATTCCAGATACTTGGGCTGTGACGTAGAGGATCGCCTCCAGGAGGCTCTATTTTGATGATAGTGGCTCCCAGGTCTCCAAGTATAGTGGAACAAAAAGGTCCTGGAACGTTGACAGTAAGGTCTATAACGGTGATATGGCTTAAAGGTTTTTCTATTGTAAGATCCTATTTGGGGTACTTTTGCCGAGATTGGTCATTTGGTACAGAAAATAATGGATATAGGTTTTCTTATTGAGTACATCCTCTTCCAGGGATATCCCAAACCTGTTCTACTATTCCGTCTCTAACAGCTATATATTCATCCCATCTATTTACTAGCATATCTTGATATGCAGGGATAACGCAGAATTTATCGCCAATTTCTATTGTTTCAGTACCGTCATTTTTTAGTACGATATGATTGTCGGTGACTTGTATGATTTTTATTCCAGGCATATTTTCAATATGGTTTGCCCCTCGACTTGATAACGCTAGCAGTCCAACGTCACCAATAGCTATATCAGGCTTAGGTTTACTGATGATTGTGCCAAGCACTTTGTTAGATATTTGGAAGTCTTCCATATAGTGATAAAGGGTGCCTCCTAGTGCGTATGTGCCGCCTTCTACTTCGGTAACACCTGGTATTTCTTTTGCTACATCAATTGTGAAGGTTTCTCCACTTGAGACCATTTCAACAGCAATCCCTTCATTTTTAATGGCGTTTCCTACGTCAAGACATTTTTGAATAGTCTCTTTCCCAACCTTGAAACGGTTTTCATGGGTAGTAAATTCGCTAAGAGATTGATGGCTCATGACTCCTTTGAAATTAATCCCGGGAAGACTTTCAGCTAGCTTGGCTATAGCTACTCCTTCTTCCACGCTTCTGACGCCAGCTCTATTCATTTGGGTTTCTACTTCAATAAGTACTCCTATCTGGACACCGTATGCTGATGCTATCTCTGAGATTGTCTGGACGTTTTCCAAATTGTCCACACATACTTTTATATCACCCTGCTTTGCAAGTGCACACATTCTAGCTATCTTATCCTTATGTGTTACCTGGTTTGGTATCAATACATCAGTGACGCCACCTTCAAACATTACCTCAGCTTCTGATAATTTAGCTGTACATACTCCTCCGACTGTGCCTCCTGTTTTGATTTGCAAACTTGCTAAAAGCGGACTCTTAGTGTTTTTAGTATGTTGACGCATCTTAACTTCTGAATCTTTATAAGTAATAGCCACTTGATTAAAGTTATTTTCCAATGCGTCTAGGTCTACCAGTAGGCATGGGGTATCTAAATCTTTGACTAATGTTCCGGGTACTGGTCTGTAGGTGTTCATGATTATAATTCCTCTCCAATTCAAATAACGGACGACATGGAGAATAGCATATACATTATTCTTACGTCTATTATCTAAATAAAATCGACTATGATTATTGTGGGCTGTTTATAATTATGGAAGTTTCGATTTTCTAATTATTCTGTGCCAAAGTTGTGGGATGTTATCGTTTGCAAGGACGTAAATTACTGGTACGACGATTAATGTAAGAATTGTTGAACTTGCTAATCCTCCAATTACTACAGTTGCCAGTTGAGCTCCAATTATTCCGCCATCTTCACTAGCAAAAACGGCTAAAGGCAATAAAGCAATACTGGTTGTAATAGCAGTCATCAAGATGGGGCGTAATCTTATACGCCCTCCGTTAATTAATGCTTCATATATTTCAAATCCCTGTTCTCTTAGTTGTTCTACAAATGTAATTAAAACCACTGCATTGGTAACCACAATCCCTATTAGCAGTAGAATGCCCATCATTGCAGGAAGGCCCAGTGTTTTTCCAGTTATTGCCAGTGCTACTAGTGCACCTATAAGTGCCAAAGGCAAGCTTGTAACTATCACGAAGGGATTTCTAAGCGATCCTAGACTAGCTACCATGACCAGATAAATAAGTAGAATACCTACGATCATCGCTATAAATATATCTTGGAAGCCTTCAGCAATTTGTGTGAAAACTCCACCACTAGAGACCTTGATATTTGGAGGTAACGTTATACTGTCTATCTTTTCTTGTACCTCAACACCAATAGCCTGAGTATTATCTCCAATTATACTTCCAGTGATATTTGCCGATCTCATCTTATCCCGTCGACTTATACTGACTGGACCTTGAGTAAGTTTAATCTTGGCGACATCACCTAGTCGTACTGTGCCCTGTATTCCTGATATTGTAATTTCTTCTAGATCTGTTTTAGTGGTGATGTTTTTTGAGTCACCGGATAAGAATACGTCTAAGGGTTTGCCATCAATATTCACTTTTGTAACGAGTTGGCCAGATAAAAATTGACTTACCTGAAAAGATATTTGTTGTGCCGTGAGACCAAATATTGCTGCCTCACCCGGATCTACGTCTACCAGTATTTGATCTCTGGCTTCACTAATATCAGCTTTGATATTGGTAATACCATCTATTTTTTCAAATTGATCAATCAATTGTTTTGTTACCTGAGAAATATTTCCATAATCAGAACCAGTAACAGAAACTTCAAGTCCAGAAGTAGGTGGCCCTCCTGCGTTTATGTCTCTTACTGAAACAGTTTTTTCAGTATCATTCGCAAATTGTTCTCTCAGCTGTTCTGGTATATTTGCTGGTGCTCCCTCTTTTAAACTTACAACTAGATTAGCTTGATTGAATCCTCCAGGATCTTGGCCGGCAAAGTCTGTAAAAGAACTGCCAACAGTTGTAACAATGTAAAGAGAATTTTCCCGGAGTTGATCTTCAATTTTTAATGATTCGGAAAGAGTTATGTCTGGTGATGTGCCTGGAGGAAGTGCCATTTCTATGGCTAGAATTCTTTCTCCACCCGTTGGGAATAAAGTAATAGGGATTACCATAATAAGACTTAGGCTTGATAAAGTTAGGACAGCAGCACCAATTAGTGTAATCAGCTTGTGTTTCAAAGACCACTTTAGAATAGGAGTATAGATGTTTTGCATCCATGTTTCTGTTTGTAATAATTTGTCATCTGCACCTGCTTCATCTGGTAAATCTCCTGGTCTTAACAGATATGCTCCAAGTACTGGTACAGCGGTAAGAGCGACTATTAAAGAAGCGATTAAAGCGAAGCTAATTGCAAGAGCAAATGGAACAAAAAAAGATCCGACTAACCCTTGAATGAATCCCAAGGGGACGAAAACTACTATCGTTGCAAGGGTTGAAGCAGTAATAGCTGGTCCGACTTCCACTGTGGCTTCAAGTGCCGCTTTGAGCTTGTCTCTTCCTCCTTGGATGTGTCGGTAAACGTTTTCAAGTACGACGATGCTATCATCAACTACCCGACCAACAGAAATGGCTAAGCCTCCTAGAGTCATAAAGTTTAAAGATAAACCCTGCCATCCCATAAGCAATACGCCCATAAAAATACTGAGTGGAATTGAAAGTGCTATTACCATCGTTGGTCTTAATGTGTTTATTAGACCACCGACAACTGTCGGTTTCAGTGTGGTCATAAAGGCGAAAACGATTATTACTGCAAAAAGAAAACCAAACAGAGCTTCTTGTTCCAAAGTATGTATTTCAGCTTCTATCTCAGGTCCATCATTTGTAATGGTAACTACTTCTATAGATGACGGTATCTCTAGTGAATTAATTTGTTTTAAAACATCTTTCGTTACCTCGATAGTGTTAGCTTCGGGGTCTTTTATTACACCTAAACCGATACTCTGTTTACCATTTGTACGGAAAATACTACTGGGAAGTTCGGAACTTAGTTTAACTTCTGCTATATCGCTGAGGAGAATAGGTTTAGGCAATTTTTGAGTTGCGGAGTTAGAACTTTGAGGAGGAAGCTGATCAAAAGCGATGACCAAATCTTTGAGTTCTTCAATAGATTCATATGTATTTGATGCTTTCACAGGTATTGTTTGGTTACCTGATCTAATCGCTCCTGCCGGTATGACCACATTATTATTTCTTAAAGATTGTGATATTTGAAAAATAGAGGTTCGGTATAGGCTCATTTTTTCAGTATTAACTGTCACCAAAATTCTTCGTTCACTATTACCGTCTATATCTATTTCAAATACACCGTCGACGCCACGGATAGCCGGTATTATGGTTGTTTCAGTAAAATCTTGTAACTCAGTAAAATCTTTTTCCCCTAACACACTTAAGAGTAGTACAGGAAAACTATCAGGATTTACTCTACCAACTTTTGGAGATTTAACTCCCATAGGAATTGGGAGACTGTCTATTCTGGATTTGATCTCGTTTTCAGCACTACCCATGTCGGTACCAAATTTGAATGTGGCTACAACGATCGAACGATTTTCAGATGATGTTGACTGAATCGTTTCTAGTCCATCAATACCAGAGATGGCTTGTTCAATTGGTTCTGTTAAGTCACGTAGAACGGCTTCTGGGTTGGCAGAAGGATAGAATGTGACAATAGTAATAAGTGGGAACTCTATTTCAGGAAACAGCTCTACCTGGAGTGTTCTATATGTAAATATCCCTGAAACTAGGATTAAAGCTATAGCTAGTAAAGCAACCGATTTGCGTTTAAGTGCGAGTTGAGTTAGAAATCCCATAAGTAGGTTAAAGTTTAAATAAAATTGGTTTACTAAAACATCATTGTAGATTTGTAGGTAGTTTAACTATAAAAACGGAAATTCATGTTCTAGGTTAGTAAAAAACCTTCTAGAACAATCATAATATAAGGCGGTAGGGTTGTGGAATATTTTTGTAAACTAAATTTGTAGTATTAAGGACAAGTTCTATTAACTTAAACATATTGTCTGTCAGCTTAGGCCTTTCAGTTTTTCATAGGTCATACCGGGCCTTTCAATGACTTCAAATATCTCCTGTTCCATCTGACGCACTTCTTTAGCTTTTTTCAAAACTTCCTTTGGATCGGCCCACATAGGAATCTTAGTACATCCATCCATATCAGCGATTATTATTTCCCCCGGATAGATGATTAATTGTCCGGCAGTGACAGGCCGGTTAACTGAGATTAAATTGAACACGCCATGTCCCGGAACTTTGCCTTTTGCCCATATAGGTAAGCCTACTTCCGTGATACCTGCGATATCACGGACTGTGCCTTCTATAACAGCTCCAGTTACTCCAAGTAATCTGTGGCGACGTGCCATTCCGTCACCAAAAGAAGCACCTCTTCCGGGTCTGGAATCTACATCCTTTATAACAGCTATTATTGGCCCAGGTGTTGAATCAAGAGTGTCATAATATTCGTCCCAGTTTATTTTTTCTGAATCTGGGTCATTTGTAGTTACTTCTGCTGTAACAACTGTCCCAATTGCATTTCCAAGTTCTGGATTTAGTGAAATTATTTCAGGGCCTGTGTAATTGAGCGGGTGGATCCCAGTACCATCAGGTGCACTTCCTGCCTCAGTAGATTTGATTAATTCTTCAACTGCATTGAAAACAGTTGCGGTATCAAATTCTTTAAGTCCATTCAATATTTTGGGATCATTAGTCATCATTTTAAATATTCCTTTATGCAAGTGCCAAGATTGTTATCAAAATACCATATTTGGTTTTAAAGGGAGATATCTGCATTAGAAAAAGCTATTTGGTTTAGTAGTTTTTCTTTTTCTTTAAGGTAAATAGTTTCGGTTATTTTTCCTGAGGTATACATTTCTTCCAGGTTAGATATTTGATGGATCAAAATTGCCCTGTCAACATCTTTTTTGGTGTTCTTTTTATTTCTCGAAACAGTTGCAAAGATGGTTAATGATAATAGGATTACAATTAGGGTTATAAAAACATAGTATTTTGTTTCAATTAAAGCGAATTTGCTTTGTAAGTTTTCAAATAGGCTAGTTTTCGGCAAACCAGATATAGTTATATTGATTCTGTCACCTCGATTGATACGGCCGGTTGAAATTAGTTGGTACTTACTATTTCCGATAACTATTTCTTCGGTTGATATTAATTCACTTGAAAGTTTTGCAATTTTTTTAGGGAGAAGAACTCTCAAACCATATGTACCGTATGGCATAGATTTGTTAATGGTTATATTAGTAGAGTCGTATGGGAAAACGTATGAAAACATGACTTTGTGTTCTCCTGGAGGCACAGAAGCTGTTAAAGCAAATCCTTTATCTACCTGCAACACATCTGTGGTGATTAAGTCAGTGTCTACAGTCAGATCAGCAGAATTAGGTGGCATAGAAAATCTTATCAAGCTCATTGGTTGAGGTCCCGGTACATAAGTCCTGTCTGAATTGTTTATTACATTAGCTATCTCTAGGGCTGATATTGTTTGGTTAAACTTGTTAACTTGTGCAAATAGGATTGATGAAGTCGTAACAGATACAATATTCTGATCACTTGAAGCTTCATAAATCGTTATATTACTTGGTAAAGCAGCTCCATTTGCTATCTCAATGATGGTTCCATAAATAGCACCTTTATATTGTAAAGATATGCCTAAATTGTCTTCAGGACCTGGTAAATTAGTTATGAAGCTGAATTTACCATCTGTATCTGTAATCGCCTTTCCCTCATAGTCTGATTCGGTTGAATTACTAATCAAGAACACTTCTAAATTCGAGACTATATTTGGGAATCCATTGGTACCACTGTGTATTTGTCCTTTCACTTCTATTAACTGAGGCTTTTCTTCAGCTTCAATATCTATTGGATAGATAACATGAGTTATAATTATCAATAGCAACATGAAAGTGCAGGGGCGGAAGTATGTGAATATATTATGAATGTTTATATCAACTCTGGTTCAGATCAGGTTCTTTACCAAGAAAGTTTTCACGAACACGTTTTACCTCAACATCAATTTTGTTAATTAGTTCACGTTCTCTTTCGTGTTGTAGTTCCATAGACTTTATAATAAACGCGGCTTCGTTTAAATATATATCCCTTAAAACTTGATAGTCTTTTTCACTAAGAGAGCCAATAGCGTGTTCAAGTTCAGTATTTCTAATGCCAGCCAAGGCATTTTCCCATCTTGTATCGAGGTTTTGTGGTGAAGATTTGCTTTCTGATATGTCCCAATCTTCACGATGAAAAAAGAATGGATATAGGACAACTACAAGTATCAATGCCGACATTATGGCTGTAATTAGTGTAATCATTTTGTGATATAGATTAAGTTAGTACTAATAGTTTGTAAGTCCACTTAATTTCTCTTCAGATTAGCTTAGTGTGCTGTAGTACCGCCATCTACTATCAATTCTGTTCCTGTGACGTAAGAAGACTCATCGGAAGCTAGATATAGGATAGCATATGCAATTTCCTTAGCAGTCCCGAATCTACCCATAGGTATATTCGAGGTCCTTAGTGTTACTTGTCTATGGTTAGTAAAAAGATCGTGAGTCATTGGAGTGTCCACATAACCAGGGTGAACTGAATTTACCCTGATACCTTCCCCTGCATACTGTACCGCTGCTGCTTTTGTA
>CAYFFO010000031.1:0-23342 GCA_964342485.1 uncultured Dehalococcoidia bacterium | reverse complement strand
TTTTGCTCCCGAGACGATACTGATATTAACTAAAGCTACTAAAAAGATAATTATAGAAAGGATGAAGAATTACCCTCATCCTCGCCAGATTGTAAACAAGAATGATTTGGATTTGGTTATGGAGAGGTTTGATCAGGCATTTGACAAATCAGATATCAAACAAAAAATAATACTTGATACTGGTCAGAAAACTCCAGAAGAAACACTGGATGAGTTTGTAACTCAGGCTCAGCCATTTTTCACAGACCGAGATATTTCACGGATGAAAGAAAGAGATAGGTCTAAGTAATATTAGAACTTTTAATTGGTATGAAGGGGCTGTTATCTATGTATTACAGGTAGTTGTATGTGTGACAGGATGATTTGACATGGTAAATAGACTGGTTTGCATTCTTGATTTCGTTGTGTAGACTAGGAAGGTTTCCAATTGTTAAATTTCTATCGGATCTTGGGCAATTGCTACTAATAGTTTCATACACTTATTCATAGGAATTTTAACATCGAGTTGTAGGTATGTGGATTGTTTGCGTCCAGATATCTTGATTTATACTTATTAAGATGAATTATAACTCCCAGTTTAGTACTACTCCCAGAGCTTCTTCTGGATTTTGATAAAGCAGGTGATAGGCTTTGTCGGCCTCACGCCCAGGTATTTGGTGGGTTATAAGGGGTTCTATGTTAACACGGCCATCCATCAACATTTCAGCGGCAAGATTTAACCTTGCTAATCTTCCGATAGTTTTATAATAACCGCCTATAACCATCTTATTCATGATGGAATTATCTAGCTGGTAAAAACCTCCCTGATGTATGTGTCCAATTAGATGAACAACACCGTCTCGTTTTACCATCTTCAATGCTTGCTCAAAACTCTTACCGCCACCGGCTGTTCCAACACATTCAAAGACAATATCGGCGCCTTTTCCGTTAGTCATATCGAGAACAGCTTGTACGGAGTCAGTATTTGTTATATTGATGACTTCATCAGCCCCACATTCCTTTGATATGTCACATCGAAGTTTTATAGAATCAATAGTAATTACCCTGCCTGGTTTCCTCTGACGAACTGCTTGGGCACAGAGATTTCCAACTAGTCCTTGTCCCATGACTACAACTGTTTCACCTGAATTCATTGGTGGTATCAGTGTCCAGGCTGCAGCACCAGACACTAATGGTAGAAACGAAGCTGTCTCAAAACTCATATTTTTAGGCATAGGGAAAGCATTACCATTTTCCCCCAGTTTTCCAGATGCATATTCAGCGTGTGGTGATCCCATAGCCATTGCTTGTCCCAGATCTACGTCCATTATTTTCGAACCGATATCTACTACAATACCTGCGTCTGAATATCCCATGGCATGGTCCGGACGCTCTTGTTCTGCTATGTATCGTCCAAATAATTCTGATCCACGGCTAATTAGACTGCGGGTTATCTTAACAAGCATTTCATCTTCTTCAAGTTTGGGTATATCAGTCTCGACCATCTGTACATTTCTAACTCCACTAAGTTTTCGAAGTTGCAACATTTTTGTCATATATTACCCCGCTTCATATCTAAATTCTGACCATTATCGCAGATTATCACAGCCTAATTGATAAAACTAAAAAAATAGCGATTTTACCATTATCGGATCAATCCATTTTCTACAATCCACTCTATTTGATCTCTTAAAGAAATTTCCCATTTTCTAGGATTGAAATTTAGGTCTTTGTAAGCGAGGGAAGAAGAGATTAGATGGTTGCTTAGCAGAGTTGCGACCGAGTACGAAGTAATCAATGAATCTTTACCTATCAGGCTATAGCTGTATCCAGCCAAACTCCCTACAACTTTAGCTAAATTTGCAGGTATCTGGAATTTAGGCATGGCGATATCGGTGACTCTTTGAATTTCTAAAAACATATCTTTGATGAGAACTTGTTGCCCTGACAATATGTAATGCTGGCCAATTTTTCCGATTTCGCCAGCAATTTGGATAGAATTAGCTACGTCTCTGACATCTACAAGATCATATCCGCCGGGCAAATAAGCTGGTATTTTGTTTTTAATAAACATTTGGATAACTTTGCCGATACTTGAACCTTTGAAATCGAATGGGCCAATTATGCCAGTAGGACATAAAACAACAGCATCCAGTGCCCCCTTTTTACATTCTTCAAGTACTGCTTGTGTTGCGAGAGCTTTCGATTGTCCATAACCATCATGTATTTTTTTAGGGTTGAGTGGGCTCCTTTCGTTAATAGTCTCACCTGCAGGAGGCAGAGGGATAGCATGAATTGAGCTTACATATACCAGGCGTCCCACCTTAAATTTTTTACAGGCTTCAATGACATTAATTGTACCGGAGACGTTGATTTTATGGAGCTGTTTATGCATTCTGGGCATTATGGAAACAAGTCCGGCTAAATGAAAAACCTGCTCCACTCCTTTGAATGAATTTTCTAGGCTATCAAAATCGTTTATGTCACCATATTTAATATCCATATCGTTACCATCAATGGCTTGGATAGTTGACAGGTCTCGTACTACTGCTCGTACCCTGTAGCCTTGGGATATTAATTGTCTGATCAGATTATTGCCTAGATGTCCTGTCGCTCCTGTCACTGCAACGAGCAAGTGTAATCTCCTATTGAAATATTAATGGAAAAGGATGGAAGATTTGGTATTGACATAGATATAGTTACAATGATATCTCAAAAAAATAAGCTTGACTGACGAAGCGTTCTGGTTTAGCGTGGCGGTTTAACGGATTATTAAGCTTAGTGGGAAGGATATCATCGACTATGTGGGTTCGTATATGTATAGGTCTAATTCTACTTTTCGTAATTGGGTGTGGGTCTTCGTCGGAAGAACAGAATGTAAAGGCTGTGAAAGAGGTTGCATTAATAGCCAATACACCTGTGCCTGTGGTAAAAGAGGTTAAGACAACTCCTACCCAAGTCGTTATAGTTCCAACAAAAGCTCCGATTTCTGCATCTACTGCTGTTACCAAGACTGAGGTTACTCCTTCACCAACACCTGCGGCACAGCCAACTATGTCATCTGTATCTATGACTAAATCTGATGAAACGGATTCAAAACAAGCGGCTCAGAGCTTATTCAAAGGATGTGAGGCAACGGCGGTTGTCGAACAGAAGCCGAAGTCTGACCTTCCGGAGAAGGAGCAGATAGCCGGGTTGAGTGAGATAGCGAGCACTTATTTTTCAGGTACTAACAATACAGGGTTGCCCAGGTTAAAGATACCACCTGATGTTCGTAAGAGCAGGAGGGGAGGGATAGTTGTTAATATCGAGTTTAACGGAGATGAGTATCCAACGCTTCTTGAAAAGAAAGCTGGCCTTGATTGTATTATGCGGGATGGATATGAGGTTCTATACGCATCTGGATATGAAATTTCTGAAGTCACTATGACTGCCATTTTAAAAACGATAGTGTTTTTGAAACGAGCTGTCGAAGCTCCAATTGTGGTGTGGAAGACCAGGATTAAACAGGATGCTGCATCTAATGTTGATTGGTCTAAAAAAAATGAGATAGATTTCAATGACATTTGGGATACAGTTACTATGCATCCATCTTGGAAAAAAGAACTCAAAGCGTCTAATACAAACAAATAATAGTGTTTAGATTTAACTTTTAGCTAGTGCGATTGCGCCCAATACTCCTGCACGGTCTCCAAGTTTCGGAGGCACAATATATTCTTCTATTCGTGATGATATAGATTTGGACTGGATGTAGTTGTTGAGGATGTCTTGTGTTTTCAATCTTACTTGACCCAGAAGCAGTGGATGTTTCATTATTCCGCCCCCTATGATTATTCGTTTTGGCGAGAGGGTACAAACAGCATTGGTAATCGCTAGACCTAAATAATGAGCCTCCAACTCCCACGCCGGATGAGACTTTTCTAATTTGTGGGCTTCATAACCCCAGCGCATCAATATGGCAGGCCCGGATGCTAGGCCTTCTAGGCAATCTTGATGATACAGACAGCATCCTGTGAAATCATCGATGTCTTTATTTCGCGGTATTTGGATATGACCAAATTCTGTGTGTGTGAGACTTGGTATTGGTTTCCCATTGATTAAGGTACTGCCACCAATACCAGTCCCAACCGTGATATACATGAAATTGTCTACGTTTTGAGCATTCCCCCATAGATATTCTGATAATGCCGCAGCGTTGACGTCGGTATCGATTCTGGTGGGTATAGATAGAGTTTTCTCTACTTTATCGAGAAAGTCTGTGTTTTGCCATTCAACTTTAGGGGTAGATGTGATCCATCCAAATGTATCTGAGGTAACGTCCAGATCTATTGGCCCAAAAGAGCCTATACCAATACCGCAAATATTCTTACGGTTAGCGAAAAAAGCTATTGTTTTTCGCAATGTCTCACTTGGTGTAGTGGTAGGAAAAGTTACTTCATCAATTATGTTATCTGGTCCTGTTCCTACTGCACATACAAAATGAGATCCTCCAGCTTCTATGCCACCCCATATTTTGGTCATCTGTTAGTCCCGAAAGTTTTTAAAGATTGGAAATATTTTAGGGTCATATAATTTTATGGCAAAATGCCGTACTTTTCCATCTTCTTAAGGACAGCATTTCTGGCTTCTATAAATGGTTTAGACAGATATTCTAAATGGTCATCCTGCCCATGGTGATGAGTAACTGACCCATGTTCATGCTGATGTGTAATGTTGCGCATGAATGACATATCTCCTTCAAACACTGTAAGCATATGTCTGGCAGTTTTTTCGTCAAACATCCACCAATCTTCACCACATTCTATATATATTGGTGATGTATGAGCGAATACTCCTCGTCTCCATCCATCATAATGCGCTCCCAATATATCTTTGTTAGCACTGAATTGGTTAGCCCATGAAGGAGACTTAAAACTACCTAAAGCTTCTGTCCCATAGTATCCAGGTCCGCCGCATCGTGCAGCTATCCATGAATGCTGGTCTATTTTTATTGATTCCCTGATTTTTAATTTCCCGGTACCTTCTTTTGAATCTGTTGATGCAACTACTTTTCCGTTAAGGACAATTTGCAAAGTGAAGATTGGCAAAATGCTTTCAGCCAAGGCTTCAACTTCTACAGTTCCTGAACCAGAAATCCTAATCGTGTCGCCTATCTCTTTCTCATCCACAGTCAAATTTATTATTGGGCCTCCACTGTGGAAGGTTCTTCCCCGAGTGACATTGTCGCACCAGTTTTTGTAATTAAATTCTTCTCCGTCCTGCATTTTTACATAAGTCCGGTACATTCCAACAGGCACGTCACTGTACATTTTGTCTGTTCCTCCGAGCAAAGGTAACTGATAACCCGCATTTAGAGTTCGGTAATATTCCCAGTGCATATTTCTGTTCTGTCTATGCATTTCCACAGCGGATAATCGTCCAGTGGCAACTAATGCAGCAGTTTCCCCATTAAGTCCTCCAAAGTGAGGAGCCACTACTGTTGCTCCTTGTGCGTGAGCCTGATCTGCCCAGTCACTTAAGGTTGCTTCCATAGTACTTGCCATTTCTGATTCACCGAATTCTCCAGTGCACCAAGGCATTACCGGTTTTTTTAGGTCCCATAGTATCAAGTGGCCATAAAAATGCTGTCGGTTTTCTTGCCCCACGTAGACTATACTATCGGAATTTTGGGAAACGCTTGGATATCCTGTGAAATCCTCTGTGTTTGTGAACAGACTGCCCCATTGAGATTGAAGCAAATTTACGATATCAAGGTCTTCTCCTTGAGCTTCTGCGTGGGCTCCTTGTGTGCCAACAAAATGGACATGAGAATCCCCGCTGTACCATCCTTTTGAATTCATATCGGTCCATCTTTTTATCTTCAGTGTTAAATCACGTTGTCCAGGTTTTATTTCTACCGATGTTCTTAATGGCTCGTATTCGAATCCTCTGGAGATATCTACAAGTACCTGCCCCCTGGGTAGCCATCCCTGGCATGTGCCGTCTATATAGGCATACGATATTTGGCCAAGCCGGAGGTCACCACCTATGTCAAAGTGAAAAGTATCCATATTGGAATTTACGTGATTGTGATGACCGTAAGGTTGGTAGGGTATACCTTCAGGAGATCGGAAATGTACTCTGCAAGGAACTGGTTTCCCTGTCCCTTCGTCTATTACATTAACATGAACCCAATTTTTCCCTCGATCTAATAGTTGGAATTTTGCCTTTACCGTATCTACTTCTAATTCATTCTGAAGTTTTCCCCACTCTGTGCTAGCAATAGTTTTACCATTTTGTTTGACAGATAAAGTTGCTGATGGTATTGCTGAAATTTCAACATATGAAGGATTGGATGTCGTGTTCTGCGCTTCTCCCCAGCCTTTGGAAGGATCTTCCAAAAACTCGTTTGCAGACTGTTCAGGTAGAGCATAGGGATATGTCGCTTCGCCCCTGTCGACAGAAACTTCTATATCGAATGGGGTTGAAGCATCTGTACTGTCTTTCAAGTTGATACCTACAGGACGTAGGCCTTGGCGTGCGAATGGGTGTTCATCAAGATTCCCAATAGTAATTCCTCCAATCGCGATTACAGCATCAGATGGAACTATTTCTAGGGATGTTAAGGCTTTATCAGGCTCTTTGTTTTGCCAAGTCCACAGTATAAATGGGAGTTCTTTTCCAGGAACCCCTTCCATCTGTCTTTTTCCAGCATTTCCAAAGTCACCTTGGTTTCTCGGCTGTAAACTGGTGTAGTCTATGGACACTGCTTTAAATGGGCCTTTTGATGAGGTATCGTCTGAAATATCAAAGTGATTCCGTATTTCTTCTTTTATCTTGCTTCCATCATCATAGTTAAATATATAATCAGCTACTTTTATACCTGTAGGCGCATCCTTACTCACTTCAAGCAGGCGATGAGCAACAATAATCCTGTGGGCTTGGGTCTCTATTGGGATTTTTATTTTTCCGATTTTTTTGCTAGATACAACAATCATGTTGTTATGTGCATTATTCCCGATGATAAATGGGATACCACGCATGGTTGATTTTCCCTGTTCATATGAAATACCGAGGTTTATTTTATCTGCTGCGGTGTTGCAAATATTGGTGAGGTCTAGTGGCTGATAGTCTTTCATATTTTGTGTCTCCTGATAGGTTCAAATTTAATTTAGCTTTATTTTGGTTTATCAAGGGCTGATTATATGTGTAAACCATAGTATCTTGGTTGTATATTTTAAATGTTGTCTATTATCCTGAGTTCCAATTGTGGTTGTTATGAAAACCTACTTTAGTCGAAATTTCAAGTTTATCTATTTTCTTAAGGGAGTTAATTTAATTTGGAAAGATCTAGGCGTCGTAAAGTTGTAGCAGCAACAATATTTTTTGCACATTCGATAAAACATATATATCACTCTGGTCACCAATCATTAATTATGCCAGAGATCAAGATGGGGATGTCCTTGAATAGAGCTCAGTTCGGATCGTTTGGCACGGCTAGTGCTATTGCGTGGTGGATAGGGACTATGTTGGCTGGTTACTTAGGTGATAGGTTTAATAAACGGGCTGGATTAATTATATCTTTATCCCTGTTTTTAATGGGAGCATCACTTTCTCTTGCTGGGTTCATTAATTTTTATTTAGCAATGGTAGTTGTTATGTTTATAGTTGCTATTGGCCCGTCAATGTTTCACCCACCTGCTTTAGGAGAACTATCAAGGAATTTTCCTGAACAAAGAGGGTTTGTTGTCTCTCTTCACGGGATGGGAGCAAGCCTTGGTGAAGTTCTTGGCCCTCCTGTTGTTGCTTCTTTACTTAGTTTTATGTTCTGGAGAGATGTATTAAAACTGAGTATATTTCCTTCACTTTTGGTAGCCATAGGAGTACTTCTGCTTATTCGAGGAAACAGTACTGATGAAGAAAATCCTCGTGACGGATTTACTGGATATGTTGCATCACTGTTAAATTTATTGAAAGATCGCTTGCTTTTAATATTAATATTGGCTTCTGCATTAAGAAGTATCGGGGAAACAGGTGTGACTGGATTTTTATCACTCTATCTCAGAGAGGATCTTGGGTATAGTTTTGCTACTGTTGCAGTTGTGTTATCTATATCACAGGCTGCGGGTATTATGACGCAACCGTTATTGGGATATTTATCCGATAAATTTGGGAGGAAGATAATACTTACATCAACTACTGGTTTGATTTCTTTAGTGGCTTTTGGAATCGGTATTGTGCGGCCTGGTATACAACTTTTTTTCTTGATCGTATTAAATGGTGCCTTTGCAATACCGCTTCATCATCTTTTTGTTGCTGCTGCCTTGGATTTGGCACAAGGTATAACCCAATCTACAGTAGTATCGTTAATTTATGGATCAGGAGTTGTAAGTATATTTATTCCATATATCGTAGGATTGATATCAGATAGGTTTGGCATACAGAGCGCTTTTTTGTTCGGAGGGACAGTATTATTATTACCTACTATGTTACTGTTTTCGACCCGCTTTTCACGCTTTACAAAGTGAGATTTAACAAATTAACACACTCATATAACACCTTCAGTCCGCCATGTTTCTATTTCAGCTTTAGTTGCATTGGCATAGTCTTGAAGTATTTTATCGGTATGCTCACCAAGCTTCGGACCAAGTCTATGGTTGGGATTTAAATCACCAATTTTTATTGGGTTAGCTGGTTGTTTTATAGTTCCTAGATCTGGGTGTTCAGCTGAAGTAATCATCCGATTTTGCTCTATTAAGGGATCTTTTAGTGCCTGTTCCACCGTGTTTACTGGTGCACATGGCACTTTGCCTCTGAGTTCACTAAGCCATACAGAAGTTGTTTTTTTTGAAGATAATTTTTTTAAAAGGTTTCCTAGGAGATGTCTGTTGTCGAGTCTGTCTTTAAACGTTTTGAATCTAGGGTCTATTGCTAGTTCAGGTGCTCCCAATATAGTAACGAGGTTTTCATAGAATTTTTCTTTAGCACACATAACAACAAGCCACCCGTCCTTAGTTGGCAGAACTTGAGATGGCACCTGCGATGGATGCGAAGAATCTGGCCATCGTTGTGGCTGATATCCTTCTGTCAGATGCCAGGCACCTAGATAGGCCAAATGAGCTATAGCGTTGTCAAAAAGACTTACGTCAACGTCACAACCCTGACCTGTGGATCTGGCACCAAGTATTGCACTAACCATTCCTAGAGCTGCCATCAAACCTCCACTATAATCGACCATAGATAGACCGGCTTTCTGTGGCGGTGATTCCGGCTCCCCGGTTATACTCATCCAGCCAGCGTAGGCTTGCATAATATAATCATAGCCGGGTTCACTTGCTCTAGGCCCGTTTCTACCAAAAGCAGATAGTGAACAACATACTATTGAAGGTTTGATTTTGCCTAAAGCTGGATAGTCGAGTCCAAGTTTACTTGGCAGATCTCCACGTAAGTTATTGAAAACTGCATCGCTGCATGTAACCAGTCTATCTAGAATTTCTTTTGATTTTGGATGTTTCAGGTTTAGAGTGATACTTTTTTTGCTTCTATTGAAACTCTGAAAATAGATACTGTCTTCTTTAGAAGTGTATGGAGGCACATACCTTGCAACATCTCCTCCAGTGTCTGGATTTTCTATTTTGATAATCTCGGCACCCATGTCTGCCAGATGTACGGTACCCCAGGGACCGGCGCCATATTGTTCAAAAGCTAGAACCCGTGTGCCAGTAAGAGGTAATTGGTTTTTATTGTTCAAAATGAATACCTCATAAATTAATATATTGTCGCGCCTTACCTATATCAGCCATTTTTAGTTTTTTATAGAATTGCATCTAGGGTTTATAAATCATGATAAATCCAATGAAGAGATTAATTGTTTAGTTGGTATAATTCCAGATTGTTCTAATATTTTTTGCCCTTGTGAATTGAAAATCACAAAGCTCGGTACCATTGTTAAATTGTATTGTTCTTTGACTTTATTTCCAATATCAGATTGGATATTGATCCTAATAACGGTTATTTGATTGTTTATCTGGGATTCTAGCCTGTCAACTCCAGGCTTAGCCGATAGGCAGGCTACTCAGAAATTAGAATATAAAAATAAAAGGACAGGTTTCCCTGAATATATATTTTTGTTGAAGTCTTCAAAATTGGAATATTTATCCGATGTAGAGCTAAAGGTAAGTTGGAAAGTTATAAGCGTCAGGATGCTTATAATCAAAGTACATGTTCCAAACTTTATGCCAAAAAATCTCCAACCAACCACTGTTAATACGGTAATTAAAATCAAAGCTATTATAATGAATGAATACCTGTTAAAAATCATTTCCATCGTGGTGAAGAAATCACATCCTGTTATTAGATTAGTTTTGACCTAGTCGAGACTAGCAGATTGTGCGCATCTATTCCACTGGATATAGTGATCTGTTATACCTAATTAGATGACTGGAGAACATTGAAATGAAAAAACCCGAGGTCGGTATTCTGGTACGAAAATCCCTTAGAGAACGTATTATCAGCCACAACGACTTAACTAAATTAGGTGAGTTTTATAATATTAAGATGAATCCATTTGATCGAGATTTGTCTGCGAATGAGGTATGTCAGTTTTTAGAAGGTATGACAGGGGCTATTTCATCATGGGGCACTGTCCAGATCACTAATTCTATACTGCGATGTACTTCGAATTTAAAGATCTTGGCCCATGCTGCCGGCTCGATTAAAAATATAGTTAGTGATGAAGTATGGGAAAGAGGGTTAATAGTGACAAGTGCCGCTCCTGCGATAGCTGATGATGTTGCCGAAATGACCATCGCATGCATGACTATAGGATTACGTAATATATTACCGTTATCTAGACAAATGTCTGAAAATGTACCTGTTGATAGAGATAATGTAAGAACACTATACAGGAGGACCGTAGGTGTTATTGGTGCAAGCCATGTTGGTAGAAGGGTTATTGATTTATTAAAACCTTACGATGCAAGAATTTTATTGTATGATCCATATTTAGATAAAAATGATGCATCTAGACTGGGAGTTGAGCTTTCTGACCTGGATACGATATCAGCCAGTAGTGAAATTATTACATGTCATGCTCCTATGTTGCCTGAAACTTACCATTTAATAAATGGCAGACATTTTAAATTAATGAAGGATAATACTGTAATTATCAACACATCGCGTGGTGATAATATTGATGAATATGCTTTAATAAAAGAATTGGAAAAAGGCAGGCTATTTGCTTTTTTGGATGTCACTAGTCCGGAACCTCCATCCTTTAATAGTCTTCTTAGAACGTTGCCAAATGTCATTCTTACCCCTCATATAGCCGGGCCAAAATCGTATCGGACTGGTGCTCTTGCTGTAAAGGAACTCCTAAGATTTGTTGCTGGAGAATCTCAGGTTCACAGAGTGACTAAAGATATGCTTCCTTTTATAGCTTAACTTTAGTAATCTATGCTGCTTAAAGGAAAGCAGGGTTACTTTAACAGATAAAGGATATCGACTACATGGATAAAACAGATATAGGTAAATCTGGAGTAAAGATAAGTTCAATTGGTCTTGGTGGTGGTAATTGGGGTAGGGAAGTTGATGAGAATACTTCATTTGAACTAATGGATTATGCTTTTGAAAACGGGATAACATTATTTGACACTGGCGACTTATATGGTGGCGGACAGTCATTTGCCGCTAGGAAAGAGGTTTTTGGTACCGAGGATCAACGGGAGACCACTTTAGAGATGTATTCTTCTGAGAAAATCATTGGACGTTGGCTTAAATCTCGTGGATGTAGGGACCAGGTGACATTATGTACTAAGGTAGGTTCTGGAGGGACTCCAGAGAATATCAAGAAGTCTTTAGAACGAAGCCTTAATCATTTTGATACTGATTATGTTGATATATATAAATTGCATCGTCCCTACGATGATGTACCGCTTGATGAGACAATTGGGGCAATGGCTGAAGAGGTATATTCGCGTAGAACGAGAGTTATAGGGGCAGCGAATCACAGTGTATTACAGGTTATAGAGGCTCTGAAAATAAGCGATCAATTTGATTTGCCAGGTTTTCAAGTTCTTCAGTTACCATATAGCATTGTTTTAACTGATATAGAAAACGACCTTTTGCCTCTTTGTAGGAAGGAGAAGCTCGCGGTTACGGCCTATAGTCCGCTTGCAGCAGGATTTTTGTCTGGCAAATATGTTAGAGATCCTGATAAATGGCCCAAGGGCAGTAGATACCATATTATGCCATCGCACGCCGATCAGTATTTTTCTGATCGGAATTTTCGCATCTTAGATCTTCTAAAGGAACTGGAAGTGAAAATTGGTGTCCCAGGAGTACAACTAGCTATCGCCTGGGCATTGGCTAATCAGGATGTAACATCAATACTGATCGGGGCACGTAATAAAAAACAAATAGATAATGCTGTGAATGCTTTTGAGAGTGGAATATCTACGAACTTACGAGATGAAATGTCTAATTGGGTCTAGTGATAAAATGAGTTTGTATCGATATGTAATTCAGGAGTTTTTATTTACGATAAGAATATAGGGATGAAGTTTTTCAGGAGGGTTTGAATATGGAAAAGCGAGAACTTGGCAATACGGGAATGCTAATAAGTGTATTGGGGCTTGGTCTTGCCGAGATACCACGTCACGAAGATTCCAGCAACGACTTGAAACTGGCTTCTAAGGTTCTTAACAATGCTCTGGATAGTGGGATAAATCTATTAGATACTGCAGCCTGTTATGGCGATACTGAGACCATGATTGGTACCACGGTTTCTCATAGACGAGATGAATATTACCTGGCAACTAAAGCTGGTCACATTACTGGTGATGCTAAAGGAGTGCCCTGGAGTGGAAAAACGATACAAGATAGTATTGATCGTAGTTTGAAACGTCTTAATACTGATTACCTTGATTTGGTGCAAATACATACTTGTCCTATGGAAGAATTGCTGAAAGGAGAAGTTATAGAAGCACTTGAACGAGCCAAGGAACTAGGTAAGACACGTTTCATTGGACATAGTGGTGATAATGCTGAAGCGATGTGGGCTGTTGAAAGTGGTAGGTTTGATACTTTGCAGACTAGCTACAATCTTGTAGAACAGCATGCTCGGACTAAAGGCCTTTTGGCAGCTGCAGAGGATAAAGGTGTAGGGATTATAGTAAAGCGTCCTGTTGGCAATGGAGCTTGGGGTAAATCCAGATCTCCTTACCCATATGCTGATGAATATTTTCGACGCTACGGAATAATGTCTGAGAAGGGTCCGATTGCGGACAGTCCAGCTAGTCCTCATATTTTATCAATGGGATTTGTATTAGCCAGCCAGGAAGTAGATACAGTGATTGTAGGAACACACAATCCTGAACATGTATTGTCGAACGTAAAATTGGTTGAAGAGGAGCTTCCAATTTCAAATCGGGCAGTTTTGGATTTGTACTCCCGTTTTGATGAACATGGACACGATTGGCTTCAATTGACCTGAATTGTAAGTATTTGTCTTAGGATTATCCTTTGACTATAGGTTTCAAAGCTTCTATGTGTTCTGGTCCAGTCGCACAGCACCCTCCGATAATCTGGGCGCCCATATTAATCCATTCTTTTCCGTAAGCTGCATATTTTTCGGGGGAGTTATTTCCCCAATTTATTTGCCTCATTTGCTGGTTTGGATCACCAGTTACTTTGCTAGGGGTTTCATACCCTATATTTGCATAGACTCCTATTACTCCATCGAATGCTTTTCTCAATTCCGGTAGCCGTTCTGAAGTCAGGTCAGGTAGTGTACACATTGCAAGTATCGCATCGACTTTTCGCCCTTCCAGTGCCTTAACAAGTCCAACAGGATCTTTCATTCGCTCATTCACGTGCTTGACTCCAAGAAAAACTGGTAATCCTATTCCTGAGCAAGCATCCACTGCCTGCTGGCAGTCGTTGAAAGATCCGACGTATTCAGGTAACAATATGTCTACCCCTGTTTCCGCTAATACTTCTGCCTGTCCGCGTAGTTCTTTGAACGTGTCAGGATAATCGTTATCTGGTGGAGCTATTCCGGCTGCTACATATGCATCTGGATTGATAGAATCTCTTGCTTTTACAGCAAGTTCACCGCCTATCTTGTTATACTCTTTCCACCTATCACCTATACCATCCATTTCAAGCCTTGTAGGATTACTCCAAAACGTGTTCGTGATAATTATGTCAGCCCCCGCCTTCAAATAGTCTTCGTGTACCGCACTTACAGTTTCCGGAGATTCACTCAGGGCTCTGGCTGACCATGGACCAATATCTCCGCCAGGTGTTATGCCTCGTGCTATACCGATTCCTCTTCGTTGTAATTCCGTGCCTGTTCCTCCATCCATTAATAGGAGTTCATTATTGTGTAAGCGGTCCATGATATTTTTAGGCAATGTATTTTCCTGATATGAGTAATTTTATTTGTTGATTATACGACATTGATTTTGAAGCTCCAATATTTTGTTATCGACGGAGCATTTGGCCGTTTCTGATTCCTGTAAATTTACTATCTTCAATTGAGATTGAACCATTTACCAGAACATGTAGCACTCCACTGGCAAGTTTGTTTGGATTGTCTAGAGTACCATTTTCCCGAAAATTTTCGGGATCCAAAACTACTATGTCAGCCCATGCCCCTTTTTGTAGTAGACCTCTGTTTTTCAGTCCTATACGTTCGGCTGGAAGGTAGGTTAGTTTGTGGATAGCTTGCTCAAGAGTGAAATCTTTCTTTTCTGTAACAAAGCGTCTAAAGAACCATGCTGCCCAGGTATACGCTCCAAGAAATTGTGTTTCAGATAATGGCCCATTAGGACATAGCGTAGTAGCATCTGATTCAAGCGCACACTGTGGATGCAGAAATGTTTGTCTGAGCCAATCTTCTTCATATGCACGGCATATGATCAAGGATTTATGAAGGTCTTCAACTTCAAACATAAGAATGTCTAGTAAAACATCAAAAGGATCTTGTCCTGAATCCGCTAATTCTTCAAAAGATTTGCCAACTAAACCTGGTTTAGCCCAACTGGAAAAGAGATACATTCGATCCCATCCAACAATACTGAGATTACTGACAATACTTACATGTGACTTTATTTTATCCCGTGACATGGGATCTTTGAGATTTTTTTGAATATCTTCTTTTGTACCGCTAATTGCCCATTGAGGTAGAGCAGCGGAAGCATTTAATATTCCATGTAGTCTTGTGTGTGCGTCGAATGAAACGTCTAGTGTGGATTGACGTGCTTCATCTACCAGTTTAATAATTTTTTCTAGTGATGCTGGTGGGCTTCCGTGTCTTGGTATAATATGTGATATCTGCAGGCGTACATCTGTCTTTTTTGCTACTCGGATACCCTCTTCGATTGCTTCTACAGCACGTATATCCTTGTTCCTTTCGTGTGTAGCATAAAGTGCGTTGGATTTGGCCACTAAGTTACATAGTTGGAAAACTTCTTCTTCGGAAACGCTGCTTTCAAGTGGATATTCGAGACCATTAGAATATCCGTAAGCACCTGCTTCCAGGCCTTCTTCAAGTAGATATGCCATCTGGTCAACTTCGTCTTTAGTTGCCTGCTGGTCTGGGTATCTCATAGCTGTTAATCGTAGGTTGCCATTTGGTACTAGTGTTGCAATATTTATGGCTGGACTTGCTGTTTCAATTTTATTCATATATTCGGCAGTAGTTTTCCAATCGATTTCAATTAAGGGATTGTATCCATATATGTTTGATATATAACGGTCTGATTTGGTGATTGGAGCACATCCATGTCCGCAATTTCCGATAAGTTCTGTAGTAACCCCTTGTGAAAGAGCGCTTTGGGCGCGAGGGTCTACCAGTATAGTAAAGTCAGAATGGCTATGGATATCGATAAAACCTGGACATACGATCATGCCAGTTGCTTCTATTAATTTGCGTGATCCCACTCCGTCTAGTTGGCCAATATCAACAATTGTTCCGTTATCAATGGCTATATTGGTTTTTATGCCTTGGGTACCGCTACCGTCTATTACAATACCGTTTTTTATTATCAAATCTATCATGAAGGTTACCTATGATGAAGATATTCAAACTTAACAGGATTGGACAAAAGTTAGAGCTGTCAGGTTCTTGATGTATATATATCTTTTGAAAATAATCAATTGTCCGAATTTTTAATGCAATATCAGTATTTGAAAGGTTAACGGTTTTATTTCTTATCCATTGTGAACCTAAATGGACCAAGATCTAGGGCGTAAACAAATCCATCTTTATCGCGCAGGAATTTAATTTGTTCTCCAAACCATCTCCCTTGATTTGCTACAAAGATGTCAGCTTTACTAGTTTTAGTCAATGGACCTGGGGCGAATCCTAGTGCAGTATCATCTACTAGGTTTACCTGTAATGATGAATTAATGTATTCGACCTTCAGTGTTAAACCTAGTTCTCCGCTGTAAAGTCCAAGTAGTTCTTTTTGAAGTACTGTAGTAGCGGTTATATTTTCGTTATCTTTTAGAGGGGCCTGGGAATTTAGAATATGTTCCAGAATTAGATTGGTTAGAGGAGGTAATTCTGGTACGGTATTGGATAATACAATTACTCCTAAGCGCTGTTTTGGAACAAAGCTTAAATCGGCACGGAATCCGTAGGTAAACCCTGTATGTCTCAGGACTATTTCATCTGAAATTTTCCGGGCTATCCATGGTAGACAGTATCCTGTTGTCCACTGGTTATCCATGATTGTTGGTCGTTGCATTTCTCTTAAAGATCGATAGCCAATTATTTGTTTTGAGGATTGGTTATTTTGATCGGAATCAAATTGTAAACTTGTCCACTTGGAAAGATCTTGGATCGTTGAATAAAGTTGTCCGGCTGCAACGTAGCCTCTTAGGTCTTCATCCTCGACAGGGTTTATAATAGAACTATCCTTACTGGACTGATAGCCAGTAGCAAATCGGTTTTTAAGACTATTATCCAGATTAAAAACCGTTGATCTCATTCCTAATGGGATTAGAATTGAGTTAGTCACATAATCTTGATATTTAATCCCTGATATCCGGGAGATTACCTCTCCTAGTAGTACAAAACCAAGGTTGGAATATTTGAAAATTGTATCTTGTTCTGCGACTATTTTTATCGAAGGTATATTTGCAAGAATGTTATCTACATCGGGTATTTTTTTAATAGTCCAGTACGGTTCGTTACTGGGAGCCTCAGCTATTATTCCTGAATGATGGCACAGTAAACGCCTTATTGTCACCTCCTCAATAGATGTTGGGCTCGCATCAGCCTTTTTGAATTCGGGTATATATTTGGTTATTGGGTCATCTAGATCAAGTTTGTTTTTGTCTCGGAGCTGGAAAATTGAAGTTGAAGTAAATGTTTTGGTAATCGATGCAATTCGGTAAATAGTGTTTTCATCAGGACGAGTTTGTGAATTGAAATCAGAGTATCCAAAATTGTAAGTCCATATCAAATCATTAGCGGATGTGATACCAATTGACGCTCCGACTATTTTATTAGCAGCACACATTGAATCTATTTTATTTTCAATTTGTCGAAATACAGAAGGATTAATTTCCTGAGACATTAAGATTGCCTTTCAATTCAAAAGATTGATTTCAGTGGCAAATATTTTACCCTATAAGATGTAAGTGATTGATACGATTAGATAGGTTATTAGTCTGGTTAAAGGATCGGTGGGGTATCATCTGTAAATATTTGTTTTGCTGGTATAACTTCAGGTTCCATTGAGAATTTATCTCGATTTGAAATCATAATCTTTCGTCTTGACACGGTTTCTTCAATATTTAAGTTGCCTTTGTCTTTATCGATCACTACTCCATATACTTCAAAGGCACGTTCTGACGAGATTTTGTTTTGCTGGATGTCAGAATAAACTGATTTAGGATCCCTTTCGAGAGGATCACCATAACCACCACCACCAGGTTGTATCATGCGATAGACATCACCCTTTTTTAAAGTCCGTATAAATTTTGATGGAAGTATCTCACTTTCAGTTTCAGGGTTTAGAATGTTAAATGAACGACTTCCTGGAGACCCTCCCTGGGTCCCCCAAGGAAGGAATTTGTTTCTATCAGAGCGTATTTGTAGGATGGCTTCATCATTAAGTAATTCGAATTCTCTTACCATACCTAAGCCCCCTCTGTATTTTCCTGCACCTTCTGTGTCAGATATAAAACCGTATCTCTTTACCAGTAGAGGATGGTTTGATTCTATAGATTCAATTGGAGTATTTGCCATGTTGTGTATAGGAGCCGCAGCTCCATCCGCACCATCAGTCAGTGGGCCACCTCCTCTGGGACCATCGTTGTCAAATTCTACAAATACGAATGCTTTACCGTCTTTATCATATCCCCCGAAACTAACACCTACTTCACCGCCTCCCCAGGCTGCAGGTACTTTTTTTGGCAGAGCTTTAGACATAGCTCCGAAAACTGCGTGTGCAATTCGAAATCCTCCAAGTCCTCTAGCTGCAACTGGGGCTGGATGTTGAGGATTTACATAGCAGCCCTCAGGTGCTATCACATGAAAAGGTTTGAAAAATCCGGAGTTAGCCGTAATATCTGGGTTTGTCAGGCATTTGAATACAGCATAAACGGCAGATTTGGTAAACGGTAGGTTAGGATTAATTGACCCTTTTGCCTGTGGAGATGTACCCGTGAAATCCACGGTCATATTGTCGTCTTTTATTGTTACTTTTACCCTGATTTCTATTGGTTCAGGATTGAACCCGTCATCATCTACGTAGTCTGAGAAACCCCATGATCCATCAGGTAGGCTTTCTATTTCAGCTCTGGTCAGATCTTCTGTATAGTCGATAATTTCTGACATGTATGTTTTAAGAGTTTCAATACCATATTCATCTAGAAGCTGAAGAACATCACGTTCTCCTTGTTTAACAGCCGATATCTGTGCAAGTATGTCACCTTGAACCATGTCAGGTACACGTACGTTCTTATTAAGAATTCTCCAGACCGCGTCATTTCTTATACCTCTATCTACAAGCTTTATTGGAGGTAAGCGAAGTCCTTCTTGGTATATTTCAGTGTTGTCACAGGCATTGCCGCCTGCAACCCGGCCTCCAATATCGGTTTGGTGTGCTATTACTGAGGTCCATGCAACAAGGGTGTCATTGTAAAAAATAGGTTTAAATAAGAAAATATCAGGAAGGTGACTTCCTCCCTCATATGGATCATTATTGATAAAAACGTCATCTGGATTTATATCGTTTTGGAAATATTCCCTTACTGCATCCAGAGCGGGCTGCATTGCTCCCATATGGAGTGGCAAAGTGAGGCCCTGAGCTACTTGCTCTCCATCTGAATTAAAAATTGCAGTAGAAAAATCCATACCGTCTTTCACCACTGCGGAACGAGCGGTCCTGACTACTGTAACTGCCATTGTGTCAGCTGCGCTATAAAGATAATTACGGATGACATCTCGTGTTATAGGATCAAGATTTTCTTCAGGTAGCATGTTGTTTCCCAGTTATTATTTGATTTTGATAAAGAGGCTATTCATATTTTTCTACTACGATGTTATGAGCTTCATCTAAGCGGGTTTTCCATAGTGGAGGTATAACGGTAGTTGAATCATATTCTTCAATGATTAGTGGACCTTTGAACCAGTTTGAATCGAGTTGAATACGATCAATTATTGGAGTCATAATCCATTTCTGAGACGAATTAAAATACACGTTTCTGTCTTCCATTTCTGAATTTGTACCAGATGGTATTTTTAAGCTGTCAGGTATTCGATTTTGCTTTGTAGAGCCTCTGGCTATCACCCTAATGCAGACTAATTGTAAATGTTCGTTCACTCTATATCCGTACGTTTTTTCATGTTCTTCCATAAATATTTCGGATATTTCTGAGAGCGAGTCTTGGTTAAAAATTGTATTAGGAATAGTTATTGTTAGTTCTGATGTTTGTCCAGAGTATTTCATGTCGAGTTGGATTTTTATTTCATGAGATGTTTCGGCGAATCCTTCGGAAGTTAGTAAGGTTTTGCCTTCATCGATCAATTCGTTAACGATTTTTGTTAATTGATCTAGAACAAGATCGTCAAAGGTTTTGAAATGAGTTCTAACGAAATGGTGTTCTATATCTGCAAAAAGAAGACCAAAAGCACTGAAAACTCCAGGTGAAGGTGGAATTAGAATCCTTGATATTCCCAGTGTTTCAGCCAGTCCTGCAGCATGGATAGGACCTCCTCCTCCAAAAGCCATAAGACTAAATTTCCTTGGATCTCTACCCCTCTCGCTTGAGACTGATCGTAAAGCACGCCCCATGTTCGAATTCACTATAGAATGTACACCTCTAGCGGCATTTATTAATGATAACCCTGTATTTTTTGCTATATGAGAATCTATAGCTGAATGGGCTTTCCCAGAATCTATTGGGAAATTACCCCCTAGAAGAGCTTTGGGATTTAAATATCCCAGTACAACATTTGCATCGGTTACTGTAGGCTGCTTTCCACCAAGGTTATAGCATACAGGCCCTGGCACAGCTCCGGCACTCTGTGGACCTGATTGGATTCCTCCGGCTTTGTCCACCCACGCTATACTGCCACCACCTGCACTTACCTCAGCAATGTCAATAGTAGGGACTCTTAGCATATAGCCTGATCCTTTTAGCAGTCGATGGCCTATATTCATCCCTCCGCCGACTTCGTATTCAGGGGCTAGTAGCATTTCATGGTTTTCAATAATTGAGGCTTTTGCTGTAGTGCCTCCCATGTCAAAGGTAATAAGATTACTTTCTTGAAGACGTCGACCAACTTTATGAGCGCCTACCACTCCTGCGGCAGGCCCCGATTCGATACAGTAAATTGGTTTAGATGTAGCTAAACTTAATGGCATAAGACCGCCATTCGACTGCATAACAGTTAAAGGGACATTGATACCGATTAACTTCAATTCCTTATTTAATTTTAGTAGATATTGTTCTACGACCGGTTTTACATATCCATTTATTACTGTAGTGCTTGTTCTTTCGTATTCCCTCATTTCCGGGAGGATTTCGCTTGATATCGAGAGATTTATTTCGGGGATTGCATTTTTAAATGCGTCAGCTATTATATTTTCATGGACCGGGTTTGCATAAGAGTGAAGTAGCGAAATTGCGACTGATTTGATTCCTTCATTTTCAATAAAGGCAATTGCCTTGTCCACATCAGTCACATTTAAATTCTCAAGAATATCACCTCTATAATTTATCCGTTCACGAACTTCTAACCGAAGCCGTCGCTCAACTAACGGGGTCGGTTTTTGATAATAAAGGTCATATAGGTTAGGGGTTCTTATACGCGTGAGTTCCAATATGTCTCTAAATCCGAACGTTGTTATAAGAGCTGTCGGCTCACCTTTACCTTCAAGAATTGCGTTGGTGGCTACGGTAAAGCCGTGGCTTAATTCTGAAATGTTCTTAGGTTTTATCCCCAGATATTCCATACCTTGTGTGACACCATTTATCACCCCGATACTGTAGTCTTCTGGAGTACTGGATACCTTTATTACTTCCACAATTCCATCGTCACCTATGAAGACTACGTCAGTAAATGTTCCACCGATGTCTACTCCTGTACGGAATAGTGTCATGAATTAAAGAACCTTTCTTCAAATCAAACTTAACTTTAACTAATTGAAGTCCATATCGTACCAATTATAAGACTAGCACGTAAATTAAGAATTACTTCTGTTGTACTCAGCATTTTGTTGTTTTCTAATGCTTGGCTTCTCTGAAACGAAATGCGTGTAGCCGTGATCTCCTCATTTTCAGTCTGATTCTGATTGGTTTACCTGCACAAAATGAAACGTCTGGATTACCATTCCAGCTTACTTGATGATTAAGACTATCGCCTGAAAAGAAATCATTGTCTGCAAAAGAAAATCCGGGAATAGCATTGGCGTTTGTATAGTTGTTTTCATTTGAAGCATCAACTAGTTCAAATGCTATGCTACCCCCGAAACGAGTCCATCCGTTTACTTCTAACCTACTACCAGTGAATATTATAGGGATTGTAGTGCATTCACCTTCAGTCTCAGCTTCTAGTGATGTGATCCCGTCCTCTCGCCATGATGCTAAATAGACTGACCCTCGGTTCAGTTCGCTGGTCATTCCTTCTGGATACTGATATGAATTGTGAGAAGATGGTCTTGGTGAAATTGGTAATGACCATTCCCCTGGCCTCACCCTTATAAGATTGCACCCTGCATAAACGCTGCCACTAAATTCACTGTTAGGTATATTATTTGGAATAATCGGTTTGTTTAAAGGTCTTTCCCAGAGCTTACCGTTCCTACTGGTCATAATATGGATTTCTGTTTCATCTAGTCTACGTTGGTAAAAAGCTGGAAACATAAGGTGTGTATTTGTGTCTGGCCACCGGGTATAAGAGTTTGTGTAAATATCCATATCTGGTGGATCTTTAACATCTGGTGTAACTATAACTTCTGGTACTGGCCAATCGTTAAAGTTACTTGTTTCAGCATAGGCTATCGTTCGTACTGTGCGACGGCCGTGCATTTTACCTCGAAAATAACCGATATAAATATCCCTTTCTTTGTCGAAAGTAATCACATTATGTGTGTCACTGTGGTAGTTAGTAAGAAGTGGTTTCTGTATCGGTTTAAATCTTCTTCCATCACTTGATACTGCGCCAAAGAGATTGGTTTTACCATTACTACGATCTACGCAAACTAATTTATATCTTTCTCCAGGTTTTCCATTTGGATCCTTGAATGCTGGTGAGGCATGACCGGCATAAACCAGGCTATTGTTGGTTGATCCATTACAAGATATCTCTCCTATTTTTGGTTTATGCCAATTAATCCCGTCTGTAGATTCTGCATAGGCTAGAAAGTATTGATAAGGGTTATCCCATCCTAGACGTACATCACCCCAGTTCATAGTGTACATCCGGTAGATGCCATCATCTTCAAATATAGAAACATAGCAAATAAATGCCCCGTCGGATTTTTTGTTTGGAACCATGATCGGTTCATTATCTATTCGTGGGTAATGGACCTGTATCTGGATTCCATAGGGCATTTCATGTGTAGTTGGATGAACTTTTGATTGGTTTTTTGTATCGTAATATCGAGCAAGACCATTACCTGCTTCTATAAGATCCCAGTCGACGAAAACCTGCTTTGTGTTTCCAATTGTATGGACCATATAAATATCTCCATAGATTTAAACTAAAAATAATATAGCTATTCGTATAGTCAATTGATCTGTGAATAATAACTGTATTGATACATTTTTCAAACTTGTTCTATGGTTTGTATTATGGGGTTGGTGGAGCTGGGGGGACTCGAACCCCCTACCTCCGCCTTGCAAAGGCGGCGCTCTCCCAG
>CAYFFO010000030.1:0-23916 GCA_964342485.1 uncultured Dehalococcoidia bacterium | reverse complement strand
CCCGGTGATGGGAAATTCGATCAACCTGCTAAGAATAAAATTGCTGATCTTGATGTGGATTATTTATTAGTACCAATTAATGACACGAATCTTGGTGTAGGTTTTGCCGCTTTATTAACTCACATGTTACAGCCCCGAGTTGTGATACCGTGTCATTATGGATACACCTACCCGGCTGTTCGATCACAGGGAGGTCATCCGGCAGAGTTTGTAACGGCTTTGGCAGCTCGTAATTATAAATTGCCGGCTACAGATATAGTAATACTCAGCCCTGGAGGAAGAATGGTGTTTGCATAGACAGGGTTAGATACAGTGTTATTAATCTCCGAGTATTTCATTTATATACTGGATATCTTCTTCTGAAAGGTTCCAATCAGAGCCTTTTGCATTCAATTGAATCTGCTCAGGTTTAGTTGCTCCAGCGATTACCGTCGAAATCATCTTATTACTAAGCAGCCAGGCAATTGCAAGTTCCACCATTGAACGTCCTTGATTTTCTGAAAATTCTTCTAACTTTTCGAGTAAATCGTAATTAGCGTTATCAAGTGTTTTTAAAGATCTTGGAGATCCATCGGATAGCCTCGAACCTTTGGGGACTATTGAGTTACGTTTGTATTTTCCGGTGAGTAGACCGTTTTCTAATGGGAAATACGGAAGAATACCAACTCCATATTCAACACAGCACGGTAATATTTCAGATTCGATTTCTCTTTGCAAAATAGAATAGTGTGGTTGAATGCTGACGAATCCGGAAATTTGAAGGCTTTTCGCCCGTTCCATTGCCTGTGCTAACTGCCATGAAGCAAAATTCGAGCAACCTGCGTAAAGGATCTTGCCCGATTTCACCAAGTCGTCCAATGTGAGGAGTGTTTCGTCTATTGGAGTATGTGGATCTGGGAAGTGAATCTGGTATAGATCTATGTAATCGGTTTGCAGACGTTTTAAGCTTATTTCTACTTGTTCTAAAATGTGTTTCCTTGATGCTCCTTTATTATTTGGATCTTCTCCTTGAGGCGAAGCTACCTTGGTTGCTAAAACAGCATCTTGGCGGCGTCCTTTGAGCGATTTTCCTATATATTCCTCTGACAGACCGTCTCCATAACTGTTTGACGTATCAATCGTGTTAATCTCATTATCAAGTGCACTGAGAATGACAGTTTCAGACGCCTTGAAGTCTAATTTACGTCCAAAGTTGTTGGTACCTAATCCCACAGCTGAAACATCTAGTCCCGACCTGCCGAGTTTACGGTATTTCATGAATACACCTTACTTTCTATTTAATTTCTAGTGCGTATTAGAGTTTTAACAATACTACTAAACTGAGATCAATTTGGCTAAAAGTCTTGTCAGCAATGTATATTATGTTGCCAAATGTTATCATCAAGGCCAAAAAGATTTCATTGGATACAATTTTAATATTAACGTGTGGTGAGTACTTTTGATTTGGGATAGAGTTATTTATCTCAAGATTATAATAGCGGGATATAAGTATTCGGAGTTAATAATGACTACAAACGGATTAGCCTTTTTTAGAGAGACAGAGTTATATACGTCAGGTTCAGATGGATACCACACTTTTAGGATCCCTGCTCTGGCAATCACATCTAAAGGTACTTTACTGGCTTTCTGTGAAGGTAGGCGTGATGGTCGTGACGATTTTTATGCTAACTACCTTGTCCTTAAACGTAGTTTGGATAATGGTGTAACTTGGGAAAATATAAAAGTATTGACCGGTGATACAGAAAATACCAATAACAATCCTACAGTGGTCATTGATTACCAGACCGATACGATTTGGCTTGCATATTGTGTAGGAGCATTTTATGTAAATATTATGAGCAGTAATGATGATGGGATTACATGGTCCGAACCTTATGACATCACTAAGGATGTCAAACTTCCAGACTGGTCTGGGTATGATTTGGCACCTGGGCATGGTATACAAATGAGCAATGGTACTTTGGTTATTCCAGGAGATCATACTGAAGGTCTCAGACGAGATTGGATCTATGTTCACTCCCATGTGATATTAAGTGATGATCATGGAGTATCCTGGAAATTAGGTGGGAGTGTAGGTGGAAGCACCAATGAATGTCAGGTGGTTGAAACTGGCGATGACTCACTCTATATGACAATGAGAACGTCTCAACGCCAAGATAAAAGACGGTATTATTCTAGGAGCAAAGATGGGGGAATCACATGGAGCGATGCGGAAGGTATAAATGGGCTGCCTGATCCGAATTGTCAGGCAAGTATAGTAAGGTATACCGATCCTTCTAATCACGATAGGAGTCGTATTTTGCTAACTCACCTTAATACTGAAAATTCCCGTGATCATATTACAGTTAGCCTAAGTTATGATAAAGGTGAAACCTGGCCGGTATCTAAAACACTTTATGTAGGACCTGCTGCATATAGTGATCTAGCGATTGGTTCAGATATGATGATCAACTGTATTTATGAACGTGGTAACGGTCACCCCTATGAGAGTATTCGTCTTGCACAGTTCAATCTTGAATGGCTGACTGATGGGTCTGATAGTTTGAACTATTAATTTAAAAACTACGGATACATATTCATGTTTTCAAACAATCTCATAAAAATGTTGAGTGAACATGAATGTGTATCAAATAATACTTGGTAAATTAGCACCTCAATTTAATTATAGAGACCAAATTTACAAATGCATATATTTGCGATAGTTCGCTTTTCATACAGTGCTAAAATTAGAGGTTTCTTCTATCACTCGCATAGATCTCCATTTTCCTGTTTTGTACCGTAGAACAAACGTGATAGTCAGTATAATCACATAGGTAACACTGGCACTCCATGCGGCTGCTAGGCCTAATCCAAAAATCTCTAAAGCCAGATATGTAGGAACGATAAGCACTATAAATGAAATCACAGTGTTTGACACCATTATGAAAAAAGTATCTCCTGCACCTTTTAGTGCGGAAGATATAGTTATGCCCAGACAGTCAAGTAAAGCCCATGCCGCGACGAATTTCATTGTCATTACAGCTAATACTCTGATTTCTTCGAACCTTGATGCTTCGGAATTGGCTGCAAATGGGTAGATAAACATATCAGGAAATATGAGATACAGCATTGAAAAACTACCCATGTAAACGAAGGCAATTTGTAACGTTGAAATAGTAGCCCTGTCTGCTAGGTCAGGCTTGTTAGAACCCAAAGCCCGTCCAACTAGCATCGATATAGCGATGCCTATACCTGTCATTGGCATAAATGCAAGCAGGCTTATATTGATAGCGATGTTCGATGCTGCAAGTTCTGTTGGTCCTAATCGACCTATTATTAGTAGAAATATTGAAAAAGCAGCTACATCTAGGAATATTTGGATACCATTTGGCAGACCAAACTTGATCAATCTTTTAAACAATAGCAGGTCGAATCGCCATCCGGAAACTGTTCCAAACCTTGAATTGTTATTAGAATCAAAAGCCATGGATAGTAATATAAGGAAGTTAAATCCTTGTGAAACTATGGTTGAAAGCCCTGCTCCAGCAATTCCCATTTCGGGGAATCCGAATTTGCCAAAAATTAACAAGTAATTTAGCACTATGTTTACTAAGGTAGCAGCAAAACTTATCCACATCAGAGGATAAGTTTTGCCCCGTCCACTAAAAAATGATGAAACAGCGGCAATCCCAATCGGGAAGAATCCTCCAACTGAGAGGTATTTCCAGTATTCGATTTCAAATTCCCTTACAGCAGCTTCATGTCCAATAATGTCAAATATGTTTTGCCTGGCAAAAAATGTTAGAAATACCACGAACCCACCTATCAAAGATACGTAAAGTCCCTGCCACATTACTGAACCTATTCGATCTTCTCTATTAGCTCCTTGGTATTGAGCTACGAAGGTGTTAACGTACCCGGCAGTGCCAAGGAATACACTTATAAGAGTGAAACTCAATATCCCTGCAGGTAAAGCTGCTGCTAGGGCATCTGTTGAATACCAAGACAGAAACATCCTGTCAACGAACTGTTGAATTGACCAAGAACCTGTACTTAAAATAAGAGGAAATGCAACGAGAAGTATTTGTTTATAGCCGTATGGTCGTTTCCATCGCCGTATTATTGAATTATAAATCTGGTTGCTCATTACAAGCCAAGTTAACCTTTGTTGCATATAGTCTATTATTACCTAGATAGTGCCATTATTAATATAAAATTTAGCTTTAGATAAAAATGTTGTGTAGACCTAAAACTTTGAAGTAAAGCTAAATGGGCTTTTAGCTATACTCTTTATTTAGTGTATCTACACGTGTATCCTTACGGTTATTCGAGGTTAATGTAATGAAAATCACTGATATTAGAACATACTTAATGAACGGATCTCCTGCGAATATATCAGCCGGCACTAGAGGTTCTCAGAAAGCTCGGAATTGGTTGTTTGTAAAAGTATTTACAGATGAAGGATTGTATGGTGTTGGCGAAGCAAGTGGATGGCCTAGGGTCGTTGAAACCGCTATCAAAGACCTGACACCTATTTTGATAGGTGAGGATCCTGCCAATATAGAAAAGATTTGGAACAAGATGATGGTTGCAATGATGGGACATGGTATGACTGGAGTGGTTGGTAGTGGTGCAATGACCGGGATAGAAATGGCTTTATGGGACATTAAAGGCAAAGCACTGAATACTCCTCTATGGAATTTACTTGGTGGAAAATTGAGAGACAAGGTTAGGATATATGCACACGCTACTTCTGCCGAGGAAGCTAATAAGAGACTTGAAGAAGGATACACGGCGTTGAAGACAGGCGGATTTAGAAATATATTAGATAAGGTTGCAGCCATCAGGAGTGAAGTTGGTTTAGAAATTGATCTTATGGTTGATGTCCATGGTCCGCCTTGGTTAACAACTAGTGATGCAATAAGACTTGGTCAAAAACTTGAAAAATACGAACTGCTTTTTTATGAGGATCCGGTCGCTCCAGAAGACCTTGAAGCACTTGCAAGAGTATCTAATGCAGTTGATATACCTATAGCAGTAGGGGAGAGACATTCTAATATATATGGAGTGAGAGAATTAATAGAGAGAGAAATAGTTGATGTAATACAACCGGATACTGGTAGGGCTGGTGGATTGATGCAAATGAAAAAGATTGCTGCTTTGGCAGAAGCTCATTATGTCACTATGGCTCCACATGATGGTTCACTGGGTCCCGTGGCTGAAATGGCGGCAGTTCACCTAGCAGCTACATTACCGAATTTCTTAATACTTGAGCATATTGCTGAAGATGTACCTCAAAGATACGATGTAATGGATCCTCAACCAGATATAGTTAACAGCCATATAGTTGTTCCAGATAAGCCTGGGATAGGAGTGGACATATCAGAAGATGTAATAGCTAAGTATCCATCAACCGGTAATATAAATGAGCCTGATCCGGAAGATCACTATGTCTATTTTCAGGCAATGTACAGTAGAGCAAGTTGGCTCAAACAGTAATGGCTTTTTCTTTTATACAACTCGCTGATCCTCAGTTTGGGATGTTTGCTGCATTAAGTGGATGTGATAACCCTGATACTGAAAAGTTGGAACAATTAGGACTTAATCCCCCACGATGTTCAAAGGTAGAAGGCTTTGAATATGAAACCAAAAGATACAGTAAAGCAATAAGTTTAGCTAATAAACTTAATCCGGCTTTTGTAGTCACTTGTGGAGATATGTGCAACAACAAGGTTGATCCTACAGACGAATATGCGGAATTGATGCGGATTACTAGTCAACTTAATAAAGATATTCCAATGCATTGGGTTTCAGGCAATCATGATGTATCTAATACACCGACCCAACAACTTTTAACCAGATACCGTGGTATGTATGGGGATGATGTTTATTCATTTGATGTTGAAAACTGTCATTTTATAGTTCTGAATAGTACCGTTTGCCAGGATCCTTCAGAAGTTTGGGATGAATGGATAAAGCAGTTACACTTTCTTGAATCAGATTTGAAAAAAGCCCGCTCACGTAACGTACGTCATATTGTTGTGTTTACCCATCACCCTCCTTTTTTGATATTTACGGATGAAGCTGATAATTGGTTGGTAATTCCAAAAGAGAGACGTCTCGTCTTGATTGATCTATTTATCAGATATGGCGTGTCACATATCTTTTCTGGACACTGGCATAGAAATCACCACAGTTATTTCAAAGGTTTAGAAATAGTTTCTTCCAGTTCTGTTGGATATCCACTAGGACCCGATCCGTCCGGAATACGCGTTGTGAACGTGGATGACAACTCGATCAGTCATAAATTCTTGAGTTTAGAATAATAATCAATACAACCAATTGGAATAGAAATGAAAGAGGATAGAGATAAATTAAGGAACCAGTTATACAAATTACTGGGTGATCTTCCTGATAAATCCCTTCCGATTTCTTCGCGTCTTGTGTCGGTCGAGGAATATCCTCTTTATTTCTTGGAAAGGCTGGTTTTAGACATCAACGGACTTGAGACTGTGCCAGCTTACGTCACTCGCCCTAAATCAAATAATAGTCCTGTTCCATATATTGTGTATAACCACGCGCATGGAGGGGATTACGATCTAGGTAAAGATGAATTACTGTTAGGTAGAAAAGCTTTACAAGACACCCCTTATGCTGATGTTTTTTCTACTCTAGGATTCGGCACTATTTGTATAGATGCGTGGTCTTTTGGTGAAAGAAAGGGACGTACGGAGCAATCAATTTTCAAGGATATGCTTTGGAATGGAAGAGTGATGTGGGGAATGATGGTGTACGACACAATAAGAGCGATAGATTATCTTATTTCTAGAGATGATGTCGATTCAAATAGGATAGGGACATTTGGTATATCGATGGGTAGTACTATGGCATGGTGGACAGCTGCTTTGGATACACGTATTAAGGTATGTGTGGATATGTGTTGTTTGACAGATTTCGGTGCTATAAGTAAGAGAGGTTTGGACAGTCATGGAGTCTATTATTTCGTTCCTAGTTTACTAAAGTATTTTACAACCGGAAAAATAAATTCTTTGATTGCACCTAGACCGCATTTAGGATTAGCTGGTAACTATGATAAATTGACACCTCCTGAAGGTCTTGACCTTATAAATGATGAAGTTACCAAGGCTTATTCATCTGAGGGAGCTTTAAATGCATGGAAATTGCTCCGATATAATATTGGACACTTTGAAACAGCTGAAATGCGTTCTGAGGTGATATCTTTTTTTAAGAAATGGTTGTGATAAATATTGAATAGTTTGATTAAGCATTCATTATTCAGTATTGTTTAATTATTAATCCATAAAAGGTTATAGATGCAATATAGCTCATGGTTTCGTTGTAGTAAAAAATGTTCCAATCGATATGAACTGACTGACGTTATATACAGCTGTACGGATTGTGGGGCACTACTTGAGGTAGTTCATGATATTGAGGCATTGAAAAAACGTAGTGCTGCTGCGTGGATGGCCCTTTTTGACCAACGTTATATGAGAACTGAAGAGCCATATGGTAGCGGTGTTTGGGGAAAGAAAGAGTGGGTGTATCCGGCGATCAGTAATGAGAATATAGTGTCAACCTATGAGGGTGGTACTAATTTGTTCAAAGCAGAACGTTTTGGTACTCAGATTGGACTCGATGATTTATGGATTAAACAGAGCGGAAATAGTCATACCGGATCGTTTAAGGATCTGGGAATTACAGTACTTGTTTCAGCAGTAAAGGAAACTATTTCTAAAGGAACAGATCTAGAGGCTGTGATTTGTGCTTCTACTGGAGATACATCTGCTTCGGTTTCTGCATACTGTGCAGCAGCAGGTATTCCATCAGTAGTACTGTTGCCAAAGGGTAAAATATCTGTTGCTCAATTGATACAACCACTTTCTAATGGTGCTATTACTATTGCCTTGGATACAGATTTTGACGGTTGTATGGATATAGTACAAAAATTGAGTAATGATAATAGATTCTACCTTGGTAATTCGTTAAATCCACTTCGTATTGAAGGGCAAAAAACGGTTAGTATAGAAATAGTACAACAGTTCGATTGGGAAGTCCCTGACTGGGTAATTGTTCCCGGCGGTAACCTGGGTAATATTACGGCAATTGGTTTGGGTTTTTTGATGATGAGAGATCTTGGGATTATTCAAAAATTGCCACGCCTAGTTTGTGCACAGTCTGCATCGGCAAATCCTTTATATAAAAGCTATTTGGCGGGTTTTGAAAGATACAGTCAAGTTACCGCTAGTCCTACGGTAGCTACTGCTATACAGATAGGAAATCCTGTAAGTATAGATCGTGCTATACCGGTAATAAAAGCTCTTGATGGTATTGTAGAACAGGCAACTGAAGATGAGCTACTAAATGCGGCAGCAGAAGCGGACAGAACCGGACTATTTACATGCCCACAGACAGGAGTTGCGCTTGCTGCAATGAAAAAACTTGTTCAGAAAAGAGAAATTGATGCCAGTGATAGAGTTGTTGTGATTTCAACTGCAAATGGTTTGAAATTTGTAGATTTCAAGGTCGATTATCATCAAGATAGGATTCCAGATATAACATCGCAATTAAATAACGAACCAATAGAACTACCTGGAGATTATGGGTCCGTTTTAAAAGCTTTAACCAGTGCTCTAAATTAGGCTTTTATTTAACTTGAAAAAGAATAAGCTATTGTTTAAGGGAATAGACTTGGAATCTGTGCCGAGCTGATTCGGTTATGTAGAGATTACCTTGACTATCCAGGTTTACTGATGTTGGACCCCAGAAGTAAGGTTCTGTCTGTGAAGCAGAGTGATACGGGCTTTTGAGGTGATCAGGTAGATTTGGATTAAGATTAGATTTATTCCTTTCTGTTACCTCATCTGGGTTTGCAGCAAAATAATCTTCAGCCCATTTTGAGACAGTAGCTTCGCCTTGTAATAAAACTTCGAAGTTTCCTTTTGAATCAAATATTTGCACTCTTTCATTTCCCCAGTCAGCTACTATGATATATTCATCTTTTGTTATAGTGACATCAGCAGGGCGGTTCAATTCACCTTGCTTATGTCCTGAGATTCCAAATCTCATTATTGGGTTGCCTTCAGGAGAAAATTTTTGGATACGGTCGTTTCTCCAATCTGCAACAAAGATGTTTTGATCTTTATCCAGAGATATTCCCCAAGGTTGATTTAGTTGATCATTGTCCTTCCCTTTTTCACCGAATGTTTTAATCAAAACTCCGTCTTTAGAGAATTTTTGAATACGGTGGTTTCCCTGATCAACTATGTACAAATCGTCGTCAGAGTTAATAGCCAGTCCTGAGGGCCCTGATATTTGTCCGGGTTTGGTGCCGGCTTTACCCCATTTCGATAAAAACGATCCAGATTTGTCAAAAACTGTCACCCGGTTTAGGTATTCATCTGTTATATAAATATTTTGATTACTGTCTATATCGATTGAAGTAGGTAACCTGAACTGTCCATCACTATCACCATGGGAACCAATTTCTCCCAAATAGTTTTCTGACAGGTCACACAAAGTGATTCTCGAAAACACATATGCCCCTCGGTTAAGCACAATTATTGTATTTTCATTATTAATGGCTAGATCAACAGGATTGGCAAACCCTCTCCCTGTAGGATTATTGCTGGTCATGCCAATAGTTTTTAAGTAATCAACTTTGAGTTTTTGAGTGTGTAAGGTCATTATTTAATCCTTAGAAGCATAATATTCGTGAATAGTTACCCCATTTGATATTCTCTAGTAGCAGCTATTACGCTTAGTAAGTTGCCCACCCTAGCTTCAGATTTGTCATCGTCTGAATTATCGGCAAAGACTAGGTCCCCGTCTCTAGAAACGTGACTTATCAATGCTTGTTTAGTTTTATCTGATACGGTTAAAGGCCCGATTAAATCTAGGCATGTTTCAACAAGATCATGAGGTTTAAAATGGCCGCCATCCATTGTTTTCAGGCTGGATATTATTTTTTGGATACCTGGTTTAGTTGTATCTCCTAATTGTTTCGATACAAAATTAATGCGTTCTACTAAAGATCCACTATTAATCCATTCTGTACCTTCGTGCCAACCTTCAACCGTGGGTGGAGACAGCAGACTTTGTCCCATGAATTCACAAACATAACTCACGTCCAAGATATCCAGGGTTGGTTTCTGAAAATCTCCACTGGTCCTGATAGATCCAACTACCAATTCTGCTGGGCCTTTTACCCTGGCGTACCTAACATCATCTGCTTTAAAGAAGTCGGCATTAAACAACGCTCGTAACATAGATTTTATTTCATAGCCGCTTTCAAAATATGCGTCGGTGAGAATTTTTAAAGCTTTTGGATCTCTAGGTGATTTGTAAGGCCATTGAGGAACTGGTGGTTCATCGGCAACAAAAAAGTCGTAAATATGTCTTGCAACAAATTCAGCTGTAGCGGGATTCCTAGCTATTGCGTCAATGACATTCTTGCCATTCAAATTACCTGCTTCATCTAGGAATTTCTTATTTCCGTTATCATGATCTTCTGGACGATATCCGAAGTGCCATGAGATACGACCATAAGGCCATATAGAATCCTTCATAGCTCGAATGGCCATATATTCTGCATTGTCCAGTGTCCATCCGGTAAACGCCCGGGATGCTTCTTTTATATCGTCTTCCGAATAGTTTCCAACTCCCATTGAAAAGAGTTCTAACAATTCTCTTCCGAAATTTTCATTTATTGCTCCATCATGATTATCTTGGTTGTCCAGCCATATAAGCATTGCTGGATCCTTAGAAAGTTCCATAAGGAGATTGTCGAATTTGCCCAATCCATGTCTTCGGAACATATCTATTTGGTTTAAAAGAGCTCTTGCCTGGTTGGTTTTTGTATATCCGGTAGCGAATATCCCATGCCAGAATAGAGGAATCTTTTCAATTAATGGAGAAGTTGTTGTTATTAATCTATATAGCCAATTGGATGCTGCACTAGGACCATATCTGGATTCATGGATATCAACGTGGTATCTATGAATTATGTCATCTGGCATGTTTTCGGAACTTGTAGGATTAAGTAATTCTTCGACAGTTGCTTCGTATCCTTTATCCATAAATACTTCAAGTTCTTCGCGTGTAGCACCAAACCCAGCTCGTCTAAGTAGATGTGCCATAAGTTCTAAATCTTGTTTACTCATTTTGAATCCTCCATTAATCATTTCCCCAAGGCCGGGAATCTATCTTAATTGACCTATTTTTTACTGGAAACGATACCCTGGATCCATCCAGTAAATTAGATGCATGTATTGCAAATCCAATTTCTGTAGCCCTTCGCGTTTCTTCAACGTCGCAAAGAGTACGACCACCTTTTTTAATTTTATCTACCAGATCTCTGATTGAAGCAGGGCCTCTTGGCCAAGGATGAGAAGGTTTTGGGACCTCTATTTTACGAGGTTTATCTGAGAATTTTTTCGCCTGTATATTATTTTCCCATAAATATACCAATTCACCTTCGTTCATTACTGTCATCCGACCATCTGAACCGGTTATCGTATAGGATCTTTGCTCTCCTTCTGACATAATACCTAAATTCACTCCATTGTCTAGAGATATCCATCCTCTTCCATGAGGATCTCCCTGTCTCCAATCATCAAAAGTTTCTGGATTGTCTATTATCCCAATGGCTGAGACCGGTTCTGGATCGCCTACCATGCCCAGAGCTACATCATAGAAATGGCATCCATGATTTATCAATTCGGTAACACCATGAGCTACCACACTTGTTACATTCCCGATAATTCCTTCTCTTAGCATTTGGAAAATTGCTTGATAAGATTCTGACCAGCGAAGCTCCAGACCGAAGGTAAAAGGTATCCCGCTTTCTCTCAATACCTTGATTATACGGTCAGATTCATTTAAGTCGGTACACAAAGGTTTATCACATACCAAGCCCCTTACTCCATGTTTTACTGCCGATTCTATATGCTCTGCATGGTATGTTTGTCTTGTTGCTATGCAAACGATGTCAGGCTTAACAGATTCAATCATGTCATTGTAGTCGTTATATTGGTGCATTTCACCCCAGGTATCAAGCCATGTATCTTGAAATTTATCCCTGGTTTTTTGATCTTTGTCATATATGGCTACAACTTTAGTATCTGGCACTTCAGCAAATGCTGAAGCCCAATTATGTCCTCCAGGTGTATCCTCCACCTGTCTGTGGATTCCTGCCAAAGCAACTTTCAGATTGTTATTTGTGAACATCTGCCTATTTTACATGAAACTTGAACATCTTTGTGACACGGATTATTCTACATTCAGCTTAATCATCAGGTAGGCTTAATATTTAAAGGGCAATGGAGTTTTTATTATGTCGAAATCTAAACTAAAGGTTGCGATTATTGGTACTGGGCGTATGGGTGGACTAATGGAAGATGAAAATCCATTTAGGAACCAATATACAAAACCGTATGGCCATTTTAGTAGCTATATGGCTATCCCAGAAGTGGAAGTAGTAGCCGTAGCAAACAGAGGTAGGGAACGACTAGAAAGGTTTAGTAAAAGATTCGATTTCGAAAATACATACCTTGATTACAAGGAGATGATTGAAAAAGAAAAACCCGATATTGTAAGCGTTACTACCCCGTCGGTCCGGCGAGCTGAGCCTATTATTTTTGCAGCTGAAAATGGAGTCAAGGGGATTTACGCTGAAAAGGGTCTGTGTGCATCGTTAGAAGAAGCAGATAATATACGTGATGCAGTGGAAAAGAACAAAGTCGCATTTAACTGGGGAGCATCTAGGAGACATCACAGTGGGTGGGTACAGCTAGCTGAGGGTATTTCGAAAGGCGCTATTGGTGAACCTTTGTTTGCTACAATGTACACCTTCACGGATATCATCAAACATCACCCTCATACATTGGATACAGTATCTATGTTGTTGGGAGATCCTTTAGCAAAATGGGTAGAAGGAAGCCTTGTAGAAAAGGGCGATCAACTTGAAAATGGAGCTGCTATTGAACGTCCTCGTGCATTCCCTGATTATGACCGTGAAAATCATCGATTTGTGCCGCCTTCTGGAGAGGAAATAGCTGACCCAATGGTAGGATTTTATAGAGTGGGTTACAGTAACGGATCTGAGGGTCTTTTTGTACCAACTCCAGGTAGGTGGGAGATAGATGTTCAGGGTACTGAAGGCAGGGCGTGGGGTTGGGAGCAACAGGGAATCTGGAAGATACGAAAAGGTGGACAGAAAATTCAACGAAATTCTAAGAAAAGTGAAAAACCCCCTCTCATTGAAGATATCAATATAAGGCTGTATGGCGATAGCCCAACCGTCAACACCATACGTGACATAGTTAATGAAATAAACACAGGTGAACGCACTCGAGGGAATATCAATGTAACAATGCAGAGTGTAGAGGTTCAGTTTGGAATCGCGAATTCCCATTTGCAAGGAGGAAAAAGGGTTTCAATTCCAGTTTCTGACAGATCTCTATATATACCGGGTGGTTAATTTGCAATACTTTATCCGGGCTTTAAATTGAGTTTTGACCGACAATAGGAAATCATATATTTACGCGGTACTGACCGTTATATTTTGGTCAACGGTAGCGTCAGCGTTTAAACTTACTCTTCGACATCTTGATGTCTATCAGATGATCTTTTTCTCAGTATTAACTTCTACTGTTTTGTTGTTTACAGTAATGATCGTTCAAAATAAATTGCTTATTTTGAAATACATTTCACTGTATGAGTGGGTGCAACAGTTAGGCCTAGGGATGTTGGTGCCAGGAATGTATTATCTTGTTTTATTTCGTGCCTATGACCTGCTTCCAGCCCAGGAAGCCCAACCTCTAAATATGATATGGCCTCTTATTGTAGTTGTTTTATCAGCTTCTCTTCTAAAACAAAAAATAGGCTGGATAACCATACTGTCCCTATTGATTAGTTTCTCAGGAGTGTTGATTATTTCCACTCGCGGTGATCCCTTAAGTCTAAATCTCACTAATATGGAAGGCACTATTCTTGCATTGGTAAGTGCTCTTATATGGTCTTTGTACTGGATAGGAAATGTTCGTGATCAAAAAGACGAAGTAGTTAAATTATTTATAAACTCTATTTCAGGTCTCATTTTTGTATCTGTTTTACTCGTATTGTTTTCAGATTTTACCATTGGAATCCAGGAAGGCTTATGGGGAGCTGTTTATATAGGTGTATTTGAAATGGGTATCACTTTTATTACCTGGTTAAAAGCCCTATCTTTAGCCAAGATATCAGCGCATGTAAGCCGATTAATCTATATTGTTCCTTTTCTTTCTCTGATTCAAATAAACTATTTTCTTGGAGAGAAAATACTCATTTCTACCGTCATAGGTTTGGTTTTCGTGATAGTTGGTATTTTGGCTTGCCAGTTAGAGCCGGAATCAAATTTAGAACGCTCAAATTAGTTAATCAATGAATAATTTTCAGGGCTGGAATTGCTACTGGTTTTAATTCCTCCTCCCGAAAATTGCGATTTTAATAAAAGTGGATTTATAGTTGGTTTTGTAGTTTCTATAAAGAGCCCAAAAATCTGGATATAAACTATATTCTGTATTATATTTCAATTAGTTTGTAGGAGGATATTGTGACATCTAAGAAATATAAAGTGGCGGTTATTGGTTGTGGGAGGATGGGAGGATTTATAGATAATGAGGTCATAGGGTCTTCTATAGTGACTCTGCCATTTTCTTTTGGATCAGCTTTCGAGACTTGTGACAGGACCAAAATTGTCGCGGGTTGTGATACCCGTGTTGAGATACTTAATCATTTTGGAACACGTTACGGACTTCAATCAAAAAATCTTTATAGGGATTATCGAAAGCTTATTGAAATTGAACAACCTGACATCATCGCTATTGGGACCCAGCCTGAACAACGTGCTGAGATTATTATTTTTGCAGCAGAGAACGGGGTTAAAGCTATTTATTCAGAAAAGACAATGACTGCCTCTATGACTGAGTTAGAGAATGTAGTAGATGCAGCTGAACAAAATAATGTTGTTGTTAATATGGGGTGTGGTTATAGATGGCATCCAGGTTTTCAGAAGGTTAAAGAGATAGTTGATAGTGGATATTTGGGTGATTTGAAATACATGGTTATGTCTTACAGAAATGGTATCAATCAGCACGGTATCCATGCACTTGATTTGGCCAATTTTATCAATGGTGATGTAGAAACATCTTGGGTACAGGGAAGTGTATTAGAAAACACACTATCGCTTGAAGGAGATCTTATCCGTAAAGATCCTGACATGATTGGTACGGTCCATTACAAAAATGGAGTAAATGTGACTTTATTGGTTACACCATTTACTGACGCTCAAGAATTTGTATGTGATAAAGGTCAAATTATTGTTTATAGGGGGACTTCTTATTACAAAGGTTTCTATAACTGGGAAATAAGAAAATTACAGGATAATGGAGAGCTTTTGGTTGATTCATTTCCTGAGTTTAAGCCATATAGTACTACACTATGGGTTATTGAAGATCTAGTTAATACATTGGACAACGGTAAGATTACTAGGGGAGGGATAAAAGTTGCGCGAGCTGGCGATGAACAGACTTTTTCATTGATAGAATCTCATATACGTGGAGGTATAAGAGTTAATCTACCGCTAGAAGATTCTAAAATCAGGCTGGAACGCAATCTAAAACCGCGTATGCCGTTATTTGAACCCAGTGACTCTAATATAAATCAGGAATAATCAACATATACGGTTATTATTTCACTGAAAAATTCGATAGCTTCAACGCCCTGCTCCCGGTGGCCTACTCCCGAAGATTTCAGTCCGCCAAATGGCAAATGAACTTCTCCTCCCAGGGTCGGAGCGTTTATGTGGACCATACCGGTTTCTACAGTATGAACGTACTGGAAAGCTTTTCTCAAATCTGTTGTATATATTGAGGAGGATAAACCGAATTTTACATCATTAGATATATTTATAGCTTCTTCCAGATTCTTAGCCTTAAATATAGTCAGGACTGGACCAAAGATCTCTTCTTGGGCTATCGTCATCTCAGGATCTACATTTGTAAAAATAGTTGGTTCAATATAGTGACCTTGCTCATATACACCGTTTGTTAATGTATTGCCTCCATATACCAAGTTAGCTCCCTCATTTATTCCTATATCTATGTATTTTGATACCGTATCTAACTGAGATTTGCTTGCGAGAGGGCTTATATCCACATCAACATCCAAGCCGTTACCGATTTTCAGTTTACTTGTTTGATTGACAAGCTCATTTACGAAATCATCATGTATTGACTCTTCTACAATTACTCTACTTGTTGCGGTACAACGTTGTCCGGTAGATCCAAATGCTCCTTGAACTATACCACCCATAGCGTTATCCAATTCTCCGTCAGCTAGTAGTATAACGGCATTTTTACCACCCAATTCACATTGTACTTTTTTGAGACTTCTGGCTCCTTCAGCATATATACCAGTTCCTATTTCTGTAGAGCCAGTAAATGAGATACCGTTTATATATTTGCTTTCAACAAGTGAGTTACCAACCGAGGATCCTGGTCCTGTAACCAGGTTTAATACACCAGGAGGTAACCCGGCTTCGATAAATATTTCTACTAGTTTTATTGCAGTCATTGGAGTTGAAGATGCAGGTTTAAAAACTAGAGTATTACCACATATAAGAGCAGGTGCTATTTTCCATGCTGGAATGGCTAAAGGAAAATTCCAGGGAGTAATGATTGCCACAACTCCCAGAGGTCTTCTCACTGTATAGGCCATTGTGCTGGGTAGTTCAGAAGGAGTAGTGTATCCAAACATTCTTCTCCCTTCCCCTGCAGCGTACTCTATAATATTCATTGCCCGCTTGACCTCACCAAGTGCATCAGCAATTGGTTTGCCTTCTTCGGTAGTTATTGATTTAGCAATCTCATCTGTCCTGCTTTCGAGTATTGAAAGAGCCTTAAACAAGATGGCTGCACGAGAAGGTGCAGGTGTTTCAGCCCATTCTTGCTGTGCTTTTACAGCCGCACTTATAGCTTTAGCTGTATCTTTATGGTCTGAATACTGAAATTTGCCTAATTCAGTATTTTTTGCGGCCGGATTGGTTATTGAATAGGTCTTCCCATTTTCTGAATGAGTCCAGCTATTGCCAATATAATTACGATATGTTTGCACTGACATTATGTATTCCTTGTATTTAGATGATCTGATTTTAATATATATATTATATCTAAGAACATCCGTGGACCTATTGAATTGGATAGATGTTTTTAATTCATCTTAGATCGGAAGGATTGATTAGTTTTTGATGCAATTTGGTTTAAATATTAATAAACCAGAATTGAATAAATTGGGTCAAAGATTAACCAAATAACTCTGTCAGTTTTTGTGACCGAAATGAGAATATTTTTTCGATGTCATTTTTGACTACCAAATGGTTTGCCAAGTATCCTCCCCATACTGAATATTCCACATGATCCTTACATAAAGTTCCTCCATCAACTTCACGAAAAGAATGTTCATGTATCCATTTCCTGTATGGTCCGGAAATCTGGCTATCTACAAATCGGATATTTGGTTCCCAAATTAATATTTCGCTTGTCCAACGTAAAGGGATGCCTCTATATCTCAGTTTGTAGTTAATTTTTGTTCCGACTGCAATGGTGATTGGTCCTGGCGTGGTTATCTCGAATCTTAGCCAACTTGGAGTAATTGTTTCCAGGTTTCCTGCGTCAGAAAAAAAACCGAATAACTCCTCTAGTTTTCTTGGTAATATCAAGGATGTTTCGAATTTAAATGTTTGCATTTATTATGATCCAGAGTTATTTAAAGTCATAATACTTTTGATGGAGACTCCCCAATCAAGTCAAGTCGATGTTTCATTTCTGTATATATTTCTTTTGAAAGAGGTCCTTTCAAAATGCCTTTAATATTTTCTTTCAAGTGATCTGTACGTGTTGTGCCAACTATGTTTGTATGTGCGTACACATTTGATAGTGTATATCTAAGTATTAAAGTAGTTGGACTCTCACCCTCATCTAATAAATCTTTGAGGTTAGCTTTATCGAATATTTCCCATTTCAGGCTACGGTTTAAAGATTTGTCTCGTTCGCTTGTTTTCCCAGAAGGTTGTCCCTGGGCTACTCCACCCCTGATAATAATGCCAATACCTTGTTTAGCTGATTTAGATATCCAATCTTCGTGTTCTCTTTCTAGTGCAGAGTATGGAATCTGAAATGAATCAAATACTCCCGTTTCCAGGAAAAAGGGTAAGTGAGGTAGAGTTGTAGATATCCCCAACCAACGTACTTTTCCTTGCTCTCGCATTTCCTGGAGTACAGAGATTAAATCTTCTGCTTGTGATTCTTCAACTGTAGGGTTGTGATACTGCATAAGGTCAACATAATCAGTTTTGAGACGTAGCAGACTTTCATGGAGGCCACGAAATACATTTTCTTTTGTCCAAATATGTTCGCCACCTCCAGGTGCACATCCACATTTAGTGGCTAGATAAAATTCTGATCTTCTTGTTGAAATATGTTTACCTATTTGATCTTCGGCAGATATCCCCCAATTAGCTCCGTAGTCATTTGCAGTGTCAATAAAATTTATGTTTGAATCAAGAACTGTTGAAAGAAGGTTTTGCCATTCTGATTCTGACATTTTTCGTCTAAGAGCAGTGCCAAACCCAAGTTTGGTTATTTCAAGATCTGTCCGTCCTAGTACCGATTTAGGTAGAATATTCTCATTCATTTTCTATTCTCCACTGCCTATTTTATCGCATAATTTCTTCGATAATACGGTTGGCTACTACCTGATCTTCTCCATCTTGTAAAGCAACAGGGGCTACCCACAATATTCTTTTTTCTGATAATACCCCGATGTGAATGGATGGATCACCTTTTCTTAAGGCTTCTTCTATTTGATCTACTGTCTGGCCTTTCCAGTTTTCTGGTAGTTCGATAGTAGCAGTAGGTGATGTAGGCCCTTCATAAATTGGTCCTTCATGTATCCATGTTTTAATTCCTTCTATTTTACCTACGCTTTGAATAATATGTTGAGATTTCTCTTTCCAATCGACCCATTCAGTTTCGTGGTCAGCTTCTACGAATAACTCAAGGGCTGTCATTAATCCCACAATTTCTTCTTTACAGACTTTCATAGGACGCCCAATTCCGACTTTGTCTTTCCCGAAAAAGAAATTATTTTCATAGGCCGCATCCATAAGATCTTTTCGGCCTGTAAGAATGCCAGTTGATTGTGGTCCTCGAATTCCTTTACCACCGCTGAATGCAACAAGATCGGTTCCTATATCGATAAATTTGGAGAGGTTTTCTACTGGAGGTAATTCCGAAGCCGCATCTAAAACTATCGGGATATTCCGATCATGTCCAATTTCTACAACTTCTTCCAGTGATAATCCGTAGAATCGCTTTATCCATACATAAGCGATTGCTGCAGTGTTTTCATTTATCGACTTTTCAAGATCTGATCTACTAGTATCGTCCACTGACCCTATCTCCACTAGTTTTGCACCTGCCAGTTGATAAGATGTGTCATAGTGATTTCTATGAGACTTTTGTATGATAATTTCGTTCTTCATCCCTGAAGAGTCAGGCAAGCTAGCTATTTTGTCTTCGTCATTACCAGTCATACACGCAGCTGCCTGTAAGACCATAGCAGCAGAGCATCCCGCGGTTACTAAACTTCTATCGGCACCTGTAAGGTGTGATATGTATTGTCCGGCTTTTTCGTGTAGCTCTTCTAGGTCAACAAAATATCCAGATGAATCGGCCATAGCAGAGGCCACTTCGGGTGGCATAATACTACCCCCAAGAATGGTTCTCCAGTGATGTCCGTTGATTAATCTAGGTACTCCAAGTCTCTGATATATGTTGGTCATATACTCTGCTCCGATTTAAAGTTTGGTAAATATTATTCGATTTGTTCAAATTATAACTTCTTTTTAGGGATTTTCTTTGTTAGGTACGATTTCATGGTTCATAGCCCATCGTGGGTAAAGATTAGTTGTTTCAGCTCCAGGAAAAGGTGCTCCGAGTGGTTGCGGAGCCAGGTTCATACCTCCGACTGTTCCATGTAACGATGCAAAACCATATGTAAGACCTGTAGAGCGGAGCGTCCTTGCTGAAGGCACATTGAACTGGGCAGTAGAAGCCAGGGCAGTCCGTCCATTTTGAACTATCCATTTTGCAGCAGCCCCAACTACAGATCTCCCTAGGCCCTTAAGTTTAGAATTTTGGACTACATCCATTCCAATTTCCCACATTGGTTCACCATCATCCCAAACTGTGGCTAGGGCAACCAATTTCTTCTCATCGTAAATGGCAAATCCTGCCAAAGAATCTGGTTGGCAATGCCAGAAAAAACGATAGTCCAAATCTTTAAGTTGTGCGGGTTCTAATTTTACTACACGGTCTGTATTGACTGTTTTCAGCTCAGCTTCATCAGCAAATAGGTACCAGGATGGACCCCATATACCAACGTTATCCATCATTGTTATTCGTGCTAATTCATAGGCCCCGAACATAGAAAACAGTAAGTCTAAATTTAAACCGTCTACTATGGGTCGAAGTTTTTCTATCCATTCGGAACGACAAGCGATAACTGCCTGGTTGCCTATCTTTATTCCACGTAACGGGTTAACTTCCTCGTTATTTATGGGGATAATGGGAATTTTTTCTTCGTCCATATCATATAAAGAAACACCAAGATTTTGTTCTACCCAAGGTTTTACTTTGCCCATGAGGGATTCATTTATCATTATATTTCTCCTTGTGTACCATCGGTTTGTTTTTCCTGAGAATTAGTAATGTACATCTTGCAGGCTATCTTAAAACGAAATCCATTAAACGAACTTGCGGGAGTATTTTTATGCAACTAGTTCTGTTAGTCTTGGATTGTACCCCAAAATCTAGGAGGTGTCAGATGGCAGTGCCTAAACCCAAATATCCATTAGCAATTCCAGTTAAAGCTGGTCTCGATATTATAGAAAGACTTGAGCTAAGAGCCGAAACATCTTTATCTGACAACGTAAATGATTATAGAGATTATTCAAGTGTTTTGTTCAGTGCACACGCCCCCACATCTGTCGGTGATGAACGTTTAAATATAGCGGCCACCGATGATGAATTTCGCGACTTGAGTATTTCTGTTTTTAAGGATTATCTTGATCGATGTGGATCATTTCCAAATATAAAACAACTAAATTTGCATTTTGGACTAAAATACTGGGTCTCTGAGAGCCAAACCAGAGGTCAGATAGGAGACTATCAGCGACATGTCGAAGCTGTTCGCACTATTGCCGATTATGCAAAAAAATATGGAATTGAAATAGTGATGGAAAATTTAAATAGTTATTGGTCTGCTAATGGAATATCCGACCAAACACCTGAAAATGAAGTTGAATGGATCGGGAAAAATGAGGCATTTGGAATGCATCCGGAGGAATGGATTAAGATGTGTCTCGATATTGACCGGGAAAATGTACGACTTTGCTTAGATTCAAGCCACGTCTCTACATATGCACACAGATTTGCTGCGGATATTCGTGAGACAAAGATCTCAACATTTCTGAGCCAACCTGATTTAATTTCTCATGTACATTGGAGTGATAACTATCTTTATGATGTTAGAGGAAGACAGGATTCACACCTTTCAGTTGGTCGAGGAACTATTCCAACCGAATTTCACAAAAGGATTAAACGATTGGATGCGACAATACTTTTGGAACATTTCTATACACTTGATGAACTGGAAGAGGAATTGGAGTTTATCGATAAACTTTAATTCTTCTTTTATTTTATCCGAAGATTTTACACGGAATAATTGCTTAAATTATTTTTTATCGAGGTAATTTATGAAAATAAAAGAAATTAGGGCTTTCAAGATAAAGTTACCTGAAGATAACCTATCCAATTCGAATGAGAAAAGGCCTTTTTGGATTGAAACTGCCGAGGTAGCAAATCCGCTTTCACGTTATCCAAAATACAAACGCAGGAGTCTTTGGACACCAAAGTTGGGACAGATAGCGTGTATTGTTACGACAGAAGATGGTTCCTGGGGCATTGGATTGACTACCCATAGTGGCCCTGTAATGCCAGTAATTAACGACCATTTTGCTCCTCTTTTGGAAGGAGAGGATTGTATGGCCACAGAGAAGTTATGGGATATGATGTACCGTTTTTCTTTTCCTTATGGACCTTCAGGGATTGCTAGTTATGCAATAAGTGCTGTAGATCTTGCTTTATGGGATTTAAAGGGCAAGTTGTTAGACAAACCTGTATATGAGCTGCTTGGAGGACCAGCTAGGGAGGATATCTTCTGCTATGCAACTGGTAATGATACTGACTGGTATATAGAACTTGGTTTTAAAGCTACTAAACTGGCATGTCCATTTGGACCTGCTGATGGCCTAGACGGGATAGATAAAAATGAAGAACTAGTAGCTAATGCCAGAGAGATTAGCGGTACCAAAAGTGAATTGATGCTTGATTGCTGGATGGCTTTTGATCTGGAATATGCTGTGCGCCTAGCGGAACGACTGCGACCATACAACATCAAATGGATGGAAGATAGTTTGATTCCTGATGATTTCCAGGGATTCTTAGAGATGCGTAGACGCTTACCCTGGCAGACCTTAGCCACAGGAGAACACTGGTATACCCCGGTACCTTTTATGTCATCTGCATCTCAGCGATCGGTAGATATTTTTCAACCAGATGTTCAATGGGTGGGCGGAGTAACCGCAATCGTTAAGATCTGTCATATAGCAGAAGCGGCTGGAATATCGGTGATACCACACGCTGGATTGAATGACTCATATGGACAGCATGTTTGTTACGCACTTCCTGCTGTAAGCTGGGGAGAATTTTTCCCAGCGAACGGTCCCGGAGTACCGTTGGGAAAAACAAGCTCGGGGAGATCAACTCCAGGAATGTCAGTCCCTAGTAACGGTAGACTTGTACCCAGTAGTGCACCTGGTTTTGGGATCGAGTTGAATTTAGATGAAATCAAGAATGCAGAAGTAATTGAGAGATAGTGATTACTTCTGTGGTTATTAATGGGTTTATAAATTAAATAGACAGACTACCGTAATAAGCAGACCTTGATGTTTTGTATCAAAGCGTCGATTTTTGTTACCGATCTAGTGGTATTTCTATTCCAAGTAATTCTGAACGAATTCTCAGGTTCTTTGCGTCACTGGCTATGTCGAAAGCCAGTACAGTGGTAGCCTGACTACCTTTATCGACAAATTCTATAGGATCGAAAAGGTCATACTGGAGTGAGAAAGCTCTTGACCCGTCAAATCCGTCATCTCTGATTGTCATAGGTAGCCATTCTCTGCCAGTCTCGTCGGCAAGTGTAAACGAACTTTTTATATGTGTTATAGGCTGAAGATACCCATCCGTTTCGTTGATTACAGTGTAGGAGACTACAAAATATATTCCCCTGTTTGATATGAATCTATCAGTATCACCCTTGTCTTTATTCTTACCTGATAGACTACCACTTGCATAATTATCACCAAGTTTGTAGAGCACATCGTCCTCCACCTTAGGATCAACAATTGTGGAGTTAAATTGAATAACTATATTGCCGTCCAGTGGAGGTTCACCAATTGGACCACTCATAGTTTGAGCATCGATTCTAAAGGGACTGCCCATAGCCATTTTTGTTTTAATTACTGCTAGATCTTTTGCTACCACTGCTGTCTGGCCAGATGACTCTTCATTCTCAGCAGTTCCATCGTTAGATTCTCCTGGTTCAGAGCATCCAATTATAGATAGGATAAATATAAATATAAATATGGCTGACAGTTTAAGAAGCACAAACTTGAACATGGCAGTCTCCTGATTTGCTTTCTTTCTATATTTTACACAAAGCCATATCTTATTCAAATTTGTAAATCATTAAAGTTTC
>CAYFFO010000029.1:0-26183 GCA_964342485.1 uncultured Dehalococcoidia bacterium | reverse complement strand
GTTCCATCCACATCTGGACCAGATGATAATTGAAAAACACAATCTTCACTCATAAAAGACATCAAAGTTTGCAAATCATGTCTGTTCCATGCTTCTGCGAAATTTTGCAAATCTTGTTCATTAATCTGACTATTTCGATGTTGTGTTTGCATAATACCTCCAAATTAAACTTATCGATTATAGTTATCCAATAACCGTCTGGCTATCACCAGTTTCTGCATTTCATTTGTACCTTCTCCGATAATCATCAGGGGAGCCTCTCTGTAATATCTCTCCACAGGGTAATCTTTTGTATATCCGTAACCTCCATGAATCCTCATAGCTTCCAATGTAACTTCTCCACATACCTCAGTTGCAAATAATTTCGCCATACCTGCTTCCAAGTCGACTCTGTTACCTGAATCCTTCTTTTTAGCTGCTTCAATTGTCAATAAACGAGCTGCCTGTATCTTAGTCGCCATATCTGCAAGTTTCATTTGAATAGCCTGATGTTTTGCAATCGGCACACCGAATGCATGACGCTGCTTGGAGTAATTGAGAGCTGCTTCAAGAGCAGCTGTTGCCACTCCAACAGCACGGGCTGCAACGTTAATCCTTCCAGGTTCCAAACCACTCATAACATGTTTAAACCCATGTCCTTCAATTCCACCAACAAGATTGTCAATACCAACTTTACAGTTTTCAAAAATCAATTCGGAAGTATCAAGTCCTCTATATCCAAGTTTGTCTATATGTTGACCAACTGACAGTCCTGTATTGGGTTTGGTTACTATAAAACAACTCATCCCTCGATATCTAGGAACAGCATCCCTATCAGTTTTTACAAGCACTGCAAATGCATTGCCATTTTCTGCGTTTGTAATAAACATTTTCCTACCAGAAATCAGGTATTGATCTCCCTCTCTTGTAGCTACAGTACTTATATTTTGAACATCACTACCTGCATCAGGTTCAGTCAAACCTAAACCTCCTCTAATTTCACCTGTAGCCATCTTAGGTAGGAATTTCCTTTTCTGTTCATCAGTACCATGTTCAGAAATGATTGAAGCCATTATATGGTGTGTACCAATTACACCACTTAAACTCATCCAACCTTTACTCAACTCTTCAAAGATGGAAGCCAGAGCAAGGTGGTCCAAGCCAAGTCCACCATAATCTTCAGATATCGTTATCCCGAATAATCCCATCTGTTTCATAACTTCCACCAATTCAGACGGATAAATATCTTCATGATCATATTTATCTGCTACAGGCTCCACTTCACGGCTTACAAAATCACGGACCAAAGTAACTATCTGCGTTCTTGTTTCTTCCGAAATTGTCACTGGTTAATTCCCCATTTAATACTTGATCAATATTCTATTCTGAATATAACTTATTTTAGGAAGCTCATAATTAAAATAACATCCCAATTTTCAAAAAACTAAATTATTCATCAAAATATTGTTGTCATTGCTAACAATAACTCTTCTACCTGATCAACTCCTTCTATTATATAGTCCCCTGACTCCAATAATTTTTCAGGAGTGTTCTGGTCAAGCACTACGATTCCAAAAGTCTTCAAAGCAGTATTATTCCTGATTTTCTGAATGGCTATCATCCCATCTAAATCAGTCATGTCATCTCCAAGGAAAAGAACGTGTTTAAGATCATATTTACTTACAAAATGTTCTATGGCATTACCTTTATTAGGATTTCCTGGTGACCTAACCTCGAGTACCATTTTTCCCCAATAAGTCTCAAGCCCATGGGTATTCGTAGATTTTAGAGCTTCAGAGAGTTTCTCGCCAGCTAAACTCGGATTCTTAGCTTCACGAAAATGAACTGATCCACTAAGTTCTTTATTTTCCCATATGACACCCTTAAAATCAGCCAATGCCCGCAATTTTTCAAATAAATTATCTATCTTGCATTTTTGCGACACCGAGTTAGGAGACATGTGTAGCCGTCCTCTCTCAATATATTCTCCACCATGATTTCCTATATATATAAGTCTATCAAGTAACATTCTTTGATAAATATCTACCGATCTTCGACCAGATAAAATAGTTACTAATCGAAGTTTAGTCGACAGAATGTTGACCACATTTAACGCCTTTTTGGATATTTTCCTTTCTGTTGGTGAGGAGTCGATCCTGGATATAGTCCCGTCAAAATCGAGAAATAACCCGGTCGTATCGGGCGTCAAATCTTTGAATATATGATCTAACTCAAACATCATGTTTTTCATGTTTATAAGCCTTACTTCAGTTTAGACAGTGTAATTTTTGCTGATACATCTTGACAAGAACACTTGTTCTGTTCTAATATTGTTCTAATCCAATTTAGAGAATTAAATTATGAACCAAACTAACATAAATCAAATAGAACTACCTGGAATGCCAATTAAAAAACCATTCGTTAATCAGATTATTGCGAAAAATCTTCCTCTCGGGTCAGTAGTATCCTATACAGGAACATTAAAGGGAGGTCCCAAATTCGGATCCCAGGGAGTAGTACAAAAAAGAAAACATCGAGGTGTATTGGTCGATATGGGATTATCTGGTAAATGGAATATCCCCTACTTTTTTCTTTCAATAAACAACAAAGTTGCCTAAATTCATTCAAAAGGACGAACTATTATGGACTCCCTAATTAATATATTAAAAAACAAATTATTTATCGACACTTTTTTAGAAAAGCCGGCTTCAACAGATATAACCAATTTACGTGCTTCAGTTATAGGAGTCGGGGGAGCCGGAGGAAACGCTATAAAAAGATTGAGTCAAGATCAGATGGAAGGGCTTAGATTACTATCTTTTAATACCGATATACAAGCTTTAGGCAATTTGGACAATATCCCAACTTTTGCCCTCGGACCAAAAACAACCAATGGTCTTGGATCTGGAGGCAATCCCAAAATAGGCAAACAGGCTAGTGAAGAAAGCAAAGATCAAATCAATGAATTATTAACCGACACTGATATTTTGTTTATAACCGCTGGAATGGGAGGGGGTACTGGGACTGGTGCAAGTCCGTATATTGCAGATTTAGCAAAAAAATTGGGTATATTGACTGTCGCTATTGTAACGAAACCTTTTGATTTTGAAGGAGAGAAAAGAAACCACATCGCTCATTTAGGGATCAAGAATTTGAAAAGTAAAGTAGACACGTTGATTGTTATCGACAATAACTGTCTTTTACAAAAGCAGGTCGAGTTTTTATCTTTAAACGACGCTTTCCAAGAAGCTGATAAGATTTTGAAAGATGGTGTAACCGGTATATGGAATATAATTTCTAAGACTGGTCTCGTCAATATTGATTTTGCTGATGTCAAATCTGTCGTCAGTAACGGTGGAATGGGATATTTTGCGATTGGATTAGGACAAGGAGAAAAAGGTGTTCAAGACGCTGTTAATTATGCGTTATCTACTCCTTTTTTTGCTGAACCATTAAAAGGTTGCAGTGGAGTTCTAATGAACGTTAAAGGAGACGACCGATTATCTCTCGATCAGGTCAATTCTGCCGCTGGACTTTTAAGATTAGCTGGTGGTCCAAATACCGATGTGATATTTGGAATTGTAAATGATTCAAAAATGAAAGATAAAATAGAGGTTACCCTGCTAGCCACCGGTATCGAATCTGAGTTACCTGTAAATAGTAATATCTCTCCAAAATCTGTTGACAAAAACTTACCTGTCATAAACGTACATACGAATAACGAAAATGGTGGCCTAAATCTGTTGAAAAATGGATCTGCATCTGTCGCTTGATACGACTTTATAAAGGAATTTCGATAAAATGTATTTTGAAGTAAAACATTGTTTACTTTAAAGAAGATGCCATCAATAAAGTTGCTATGGTTTTAGCATCTTTAATTTCACCTCTAGAAATCAATGTCAAAATATCATCAAACGGAATTCGAATAATTTCTATATTTTCATCATAATCAGCTGGCAAAGAACTTTTTGTTAAATCCTTTGCGAGGTATCCATACATTAACTCATCTGAAAAACCTGGTGCTGTCCAAAATTCAGACAAGATTTTCAAGTCTCCAGCCCTATAACCTATCTCTTCTTGTAATTCTCGTTGTGCACATTCGATAGGAGACTCATCATCTTCAATTATTCCCGCAGGGACTTCAAGAAGAAGGCTCCCTATTGGATAACGATACTGTTTAACTAAGATAACATTCGAATCATCGTCCAAAGGTACAATAGCCACTGCAGGTCTATGAGTGACCACTTCACGTATGGATTGGACTCCGTTTTCTAGTTCAATCTGGTCAACCTTTAATCCCACAACTCGTCCAGTATAAACAGATTTGCTAGAAAGGGTTTTTTCGAAAATCACTTTAACTCCATCTTAAATTATTTTAGGATTTGGTACCTGGCGTCCAGCAACACCTAATTTCTGGGTTAAATTTGAGTAGAACTCTCCCGAACGTTCTTTTCTAAGGAATCTGGCCACATAGGGACTCTTTGACAGTATTACTTTCTGGTCATGTTCTAGATTATCGTTAGATCCATCTATGCTTACGATTGACAACTGGTTACCGTTCATTTTAAGTTCAATATTCGACTGGTCTGAAACGACAAGCCCGGTCTGAAAACTTAAATGGGCCGCCAATGGTTGCATTATTATTTGCTTTGCCTCGGGATAAAGTATAGGTCCACCCGCAGATAATGAGTAACCAGTACTTCCTGTTGGAGTTGAAACAATTAATCCATCTGCTCGATAGGTAGTTAACAATACACCATCAATCCGAGTATCTAAATCCAGTAGTCTAGGCAAAGAACCTCTCGTTATAACAACATCGTTTAAAGCATGAAATTCTACTTCAGGAGAACTTTGGTCTGATGAAACAATGACTGCCTTAAGCATCATACGTTCTTCTACCCTATAAGAACCACTTAGATATTTTGGAATCTTTAGTAAAGCTTCATCTAACTCAAGTTCTGTCATGAATCCCACTCGTCCGAGATTGATGCCCAGAATTGGAATCGATTGTTTCATCACACTTTTGGCAACCCTCAAAATCGTGCCATCACCACCAACTGTTATCACTACAGAAGTCTTATCAAGAATATCTTTGTCTATTTCAATATTTGAAGCAGGAGCAATCCAAGATGACCCGGATAAATCTAAATCCTTGACTAGAGAGTTTACAAATTCTAAAGATTTGTTAATTGCTGGATTATATGCAAATCCTATTATGTCAGTACGAGTCATGATTAAATCTCATTTAAAACTTTTTATTCAAAACTCTCCATCAAATATGTAATCATCCTGGGAGTTTAATAATACACAGCATATTCTACTGACAACATTTTTTTCAACTTAGGACAGAAGCCGCCTGTCTAGCTATTTCAATAATTGGTGCAGGATATAAACCAAAGAACAAAATGCTACATGAGGTCAATGTGAAAGCTAGATTCAAACTTAGATTAGGTTTAACTGGTTGATCATTTATTGGCTCTTCTAAGACCATTACTTTAACTACTCTCATATAATAATAAGCTGAAAGTACGCTGTTTAAACCTCCAACTATCGCCAACCATACTAAATCGGCATTTACTGCAGAATAGAAAACGTAAATCTTTGCCATAAACCCTACAGTTGGAGGCACCCCGGTAAGAGACATCATAGACAGGATCAAAACAATAGCAATTAAAGGAGATTTTCTAGCCAATCCCTTAAAATCATTTATCTTATACCTATCTAATCCTTTGGAAACCGCTATAACAACTGAAAAAGCTGCCAGATTAGTTACAGCATATCCTGCTAAATAGAAAAGGATTCCAGTGGGACCTTCGATCCCAACTTGATTATCCATACTGCTAGATACCGCCGCTATCCCAACCATTATATAGCCAGAATGAGCGATAGTACTGTAAGCCAACATTCTCTTGATATTGTCTTGGGCTATAGCCAGAAGGTTTCCAAATGTCATTGACAAAGCAGCAATTACAGCAAACAAGCTGCTCCAATCCAGGGTTAATTCAGTTATTGGAAAAGCCAGGTAGAAAAAACGGAGAATAACAGCGAAACCAGCTGTCTTGCTTGCAACTGAAAGGAATGCTGTGATCGGTGTGGGCGCCCCTTCATATACATCTGGTGCCCACATATGAAAAGGAAATGCCGCTATCTTAAATCCAAACCCTGCTATCATCAATATTACCCCGAGAAGAAGTAAATAGCTGCCAAATGGTATGCCATTACTAAAGCCAATCTCTGCTATGCTTGCGCCCATTTCACTAAACACAGTTGTCCCAGTGAAACCATATATAAGTACCATCCCATATAAAAGCAGAGCGGAACTTACTCCACTAATAATTAGAAACTTCAACCCCGATTCTGCTGATTTACTAACCGGGATAATTGCAGCCAAAGCTGCCAAAGGTAAAGCAGTTAATTCCAATGCCACATAAAGTGTAATAAGCTCTGTACAGGATCCTAATAGCATCATCCCAGATCCCGAAAATAAGATCAGTGCAAAATATTCAGATTCAAGATCTTTTGTCTGCCTCAAGTAAGACTCAGAAATCAAGACTATCGTAAAGATTGAACCGATAATTATTAATTTAAAGAAAATACTAAGATGATCAACCACGATGGTTTTAGCTAAAATACCTTCCGAGGTTAATTTCCCAGTATCCAGGTCACTCCATAGAAATAATGAAAATATAAGAGGTATAAAAAGACCCAATATCACTAATAACCCAAGGTATCGCTTAGTAGATCCTGCTAAACCAACAAGAAGGACTAAACAAGCCAAGATGACTGTTGATATTTCAGGAGAAATAAGATAGAGATCAGAAAGGGTCATATGCTTAATCTAACCTCACTTTACTGCCAATAATCCAGGATTTTGAAAATTATCTACTATAGGAGCTAACCCTTCTCGGAAAACGTCGCTAACCAAAGCTGGATACACACCTAGTCCAATTATAAATACTACCAACATAATTATTGGTACCAGTTCCAATCTGGTGGCGTCTCTCACACTATTGAATCTTTGTAGTTCTGGTCCAAACATTGTTCTCTGAATCATCCATAAAATATATCCTGCAGTTATTACTATACCGAAGGCAGATAAAGCCGTAGCCCAGCCCCAAACCGGGAAAGTACCGAGAAAAACTAACATCTCCGATACAAATCCGCTCGTTCCAGGCAGACCTAATGAAGCAAGTCCTGCAATCAAAAAAGTTATTGCAAGTACAGGCATCCTGGTAGCTAACCCTCCCAAATCTGGTATATGTCTGGTATGCACTTTTTCGTAAATGAACCCAACTGTAAGAAACATCAATCCGGTTATAGTACCGTGGGTAAACATTTGCATTGATGCACCAGTAATACCCGTAGAAGAAACACTACCTCCACTACCAACAATCGAGGAAATACCTATAAGCACATATCCCATATGGCTAATGCTGCTAAATGCTATCAACCTTTTAAGGTCTGTTTGCCTAAGTGTAATTACCGCCCCGTACAGTACGTTTATAACACCAAGAATTACGATAATCTGTGCAACATCTATGATTACATCTGGGAAAATTGTAACTAATATACGAATCATCCCGTAACCACCCATTTTTAATAACACACCAGCCAATATAACACTCACTGCTGTCGGAGCATCTGTATGCGCATCAGGTAACCAGGTATGAAGAGGAAAAACAGGCAATTTTACTGCAAACGCGATAAACAATAAGAAAAATATAAGTCCAATAGGTATTACAGAGGTAGTTCTTGCAACTTCAAGTGGTAACTCTGTCATATTGAAGGTTCCAGTAGTGAAAAATAGAGCTAAGATACCGACAAGCATGAAAGCTGATCCGAAAAAGGTATAAATAAGGAATTTCATCGCAGAGTATTCCTTACGACCCGTACCCCATATCGATATTAATAGAAACATTGGGACAAGCTCAATTTCCCAAAACACAAAAAACAAAAGAAAGTCTAAAGAAGTAAAAACACCCATGATTGCAGTTTGCAAAACAAGGATCCAAACAAAATATTCTCGTACTCTAGTTTTTATGTTCCAAGATGCTAGTACCGCTACAAGCCCAAGTATTGAGGTAAGCAAAACGAAGGGAACACTAATTCCATCCAGTCCTAAAAAGTAATCAACTTTAAATGATCCTACAGAAATCCAACCTTCTATAAAGTCAACGAACTGTAACCCACCTTTGTCAGTGTCATATGCAGTAAATATAAATCCACCTAGACCAAGTTCTAAAATTACTACCATTAAAGAAATTAATTTAATTAAGTCTGGGGTTTTTCCTAATATAGCGACACTTATAGCCCCTATAAGAGGCAAGAAAACCAGTACCGTTAATAAACCTGTGATTTCAGTATCCAATTGTTACCTTAAACCCAAGAAAGAAAAAAATATTACCAATACCCCTAACGAAATAACTGCCCCATATCCCTGAACTTGACCAGACTGAAGATGGGCTAATCCCTTTCCTATATTTCGCCCGGAATAATCTACGACTTGAACCATCCCATCTATCAAATATTTATCAATCCAATCTAGACTGGCAGCTAACAATCGATATATGAAACGATTTGTTATATATTTCTCGTACAATTCATCAAGATAATACTTGTTAATCAAAACAGTATGTATTGGCTTCAAGTAAATTGATGATTTATCTGGAGTAAATATCCTAGCTGAATAAATAAGATACGCCAGGAGTATTCCAAATAATGCTACTAATCCTGAACAAATCGCCATTACTAAATTAAATTTCTGGTATTCTGCATGCAAAAAATGAGAAAACCAATGCTCAGGAACAATACCAATATCAATTACCGGATTAACTATAAACCCGACTATAATTGATGGAATAGTCAGTAGCAGAATTGGTAATATCATCAGAGAAGGTGATTCGTGCAAATTAACCTTATTTTCATCAAGTTGATCTGGATCTTTTTCAGCCCCACCTCTAAATTGTCCTCCAAACACTAAAAACACAGTCCTAAACATATAAAAAGACGTCATACCTACTGTGATAAATGCTAGCCAGAAAACCACCTGATCCATCAATTCGCTACTCTTAAATACATGTGCAAGAATTTCATCTTTGCTCCAAAAGCCTGCCAATGGGAAAATTCCGGCTAGGCTAAGCGACCCGATAATAAAGGTCACATATGTCCAAGGCATAACCCCCCTTAATCCGCCCATATAACGCATATCGAAAGTTCCGGTAGCATGATTTACACTCCCAGATCCTAAAAACAAAAGTGCCTTAAAAAAAGCATGGGTGAACAAATGAAATACTGCAGGGCCATATGCACCCGTACCCAAAGCTAACATCATATATCCAAGCTGACTAACTGTTGAATATGCAAGGACTCTTTTTATATCATTCATAACCAGTCCCATTGAAGCAGCAAAAATCGCTGTGAATCCACCAACAATTACCACTATACCTAATGCCACTTCTGAAGCTTCAAATAGGGGAAAAAATCTGGCAACCAAAAATACACCTGCGGTAACCATAGTGGCTGCATGAATTAATGCACTTACCGGAGTTGGGCCTTCCATAGCATCCGGTAACCAAGTATGTAACGGAAATTGGCCTGATTTACCAACAGCTCCAGTAAATATACCTACACAAATCCAGGTAACCACGCTCCCTGCCAATAATCCTGGAATTGCTACAGCTTTATATATGTCAGCGATTTCCAGTGGATTCAATCCATTTTCAGTAAACGGCGTACTGTTATAGGCAAGATAAAGGATAGCAAGTAGTAGTCCAAAATCACCGATTCTGGTAATTATAAAAGCTTTCTTTGCGGCTGAAGCTGCTGCAGGCCTAGAAAACCAGAAACCAATTAACAAATATGAACATAAACCTACCAATTCCCAAAAGACGTATAGTTGGATAATGTTTCCTGCCATCACCAACCCTATCATGCTAGCAGTAAAAAGAGACATATAAGCGAAATATCTAGAATATCCAGGATCTCCTTCCATATATCCCATAGAATAGATTTGCACCATCAGACTCACTCCCGTAACAACAATCAACATTATTACGGTTAACGGGTCAACGAGAGCTGTTAAATTAATCGTCAGGTCACCAATTTCTAGCCATTTATGCGGTTCAAAATCTAACCCTTCAGGAGTTTTAATTAAACTTATAAGGCAGCAGACGGAAAGCAGGAAACTAGCACCTATAGAAATTACTGCTAAATAACCAGAAATACCTGAGTATCTATTAAAAAAGGGTCTGATGATAAGGGAAATACATACAAAAGAAATCAATGGCATTAAAAAGATTAGCCATACTATTGTCTCTGAGATTTTCAATTTAAAGTTTCCTCAAAATCTCGTCAGCAACATGTTCTCTTCCTTTAGGAACCATTATACGAAACGGAACCCGTTCACCCCAATTAAGTATGTTATCTTTAGGCAAAATTTTTGTTGGCAGCCCTTCTGATTCTAAGGCATCCTTCCAAATCTCTGCTACCATCAAATTTGGTGCTTCTAAATAATCTGTATACATTAGTGCCTCATTTGGTTCGCATCAGTTACAAAAGCAGTTTGTCTACTACGATAAATAGCTATTACAATAGCCATCCCTAAAGCCACTTCTGCAGCCGCAACCGTTATTATAAATATAGCAAAAACTTGACCAGTTAATACAAGCTGGATTATCTCGTCCGAAACTGTATTGGAATTATTTGCTAACCCAAATGGGACGAGATATCTAGACATCGCTACAGCCGTTATATTTACCCCGTTAAACATGATTTCCAAAGACATTAAGACAGTTATCGCGTTCCTCTTTGAGAGGGCTCCATAAAGACCAATTGAAAATATTACGGATCCTAATAATAAAACCGTTTCAAATCCCAAATATCATCTCCCTCTTACCAAAGCTAGAGCACCTATTACTGCGGCTAATAACAAAACTGACGCTACTTCAAAAACTATGACGAAATCCTGGAGTAATAAGTCAGCTATGTTAGGTATAGAGTTACTAAATACAATCCCAATAGATTCCAAAGTATCAGCTGATAGTTGAACTTGTCCTGAATCTACGCTGGTGGCTCCTCCAGCAATAATTGCATTTTCTATAAGATTCCATTCTCCCCCTATAAGGACCACAGATGTAGTTACAAAAAATAGCGTAGTCAAAAGAGCAGCTGGAACTCTAAGCATATTGGAAGGATTTCCGTGTTCTACATCTTTCGTAGTTAAAACTACGAATATTGTTAATACTGATATAGCTCCCACATAAATCAGAAGTTGTATAACTGCCAAAAATTCCGATCTCAAAAGTACGAACAAAGCTGCTATGCTCAAGAAACATGCCGCTAAAAACAAAGCAGCTCTAAACAAATCCTTTACCTGTATAACTGCTATTGCTGTGGCAATTGATAGTAAAGCAATCATCCAAAAAACTACATCAACTATAAAGACTGATTCATTACCAGAGCCAAGCATCATCTATTAGCCCATTTTCCTTTCTGTTCCTCAATAGAAGGTCGCTGATGTCTACCAGCATCATCCCAATTTACATTATTTCGGTCATTACCTTTGTCTTCAAACTGAGGACGAAACCAATTACTCGGGCGCTTCGGTGAAGATATTAGTCTTTCTTTTGTTATCAGTAAATCTGATCTTTTATACGTTCCTTCTTCAAATCCACTACCCATATGAAGAGCATCATATGGGCAAGCCTCCACACAAAGTCCACAAAACATACATCTCCCTATATCAATATCAAACGTCTCTAACGCATATTTTTGTCCCTCTTGTATATTTTCTCCACTTTCTGAAGTAACTATTTCAATTATTCCTAAAGGACAATACTTGGCACAACTAGCACATCCGGTACATCTTTCCTCGTACCAGGTAAATTCTTCTCCACGAAATCTTGGGTGTTGGGGGTATCTGTCTTCTACGCTAACTAGTCCCATTAAACATTTTGCAAATAATAACGGAGTTTTTAATGCCAATTTAACTACAGTAGTATCGTTTCGTTTAGCCAATCCTAAAGGACTGATCTTTCTATCTGGATATTGGTGTAAAGTAAATTTTCTGCTTGGTAGTACCAAGTTTTTTAAGGTTACCACCATCCCTTTAGCCATCCCTAAACCATACATATTAGTTTGCTCCCTCCATATTTGCCAAATCAGAAGGTACCGGCTTACCCCTTTTAAGTCTTTTTTGTCCCAAAAGGTTAGCTATAATCCAAATAGCTATCGCCGTCATGATCCAGTTAACACCTGTCATTATCAAATGGCTTGAAACAGGCATATTAGATATAGTAATTTCGTTCGTCTGTAAAATCTCGATCTCCAATGCGACCAAAAACATGTTTCCTAGAGCCAGTGGAAAAAGCCCTTTCCATGCAAAAGCCATAATTTGATCCACGCGCAATCTGGGCCAAGTTACCCTAAACCAGACTAAGAAAAAGATTACACCCACAACTTTAATTAAAAACCATATTTGTCCTGGAATGGGATCTAGGCCTTTTGTCCCACCTAGGAACAAAACCGTCGCAACTACAGCAGTTACTATAGGAGCTAGAAATTCAGCTAATTGGAAAACAGCAAATTTGATACCGCTGTACTCCGTATGATAACCCGCACCCAACTCAGACTCAGCCTCAATCATATCAAAAGGGGCACGACTCATTTCTGCTGACGCCGCTGTCATAAATACCAAAAATCCCAAAGGCTGACTCAATGCAAAAATAATCGTCTGACTCTGAACTATATCAGTTAATGCTAATGAACCAGACATCAAAACTACACCGGTTAAAGACAGAGCCATGGGTACCTCATAACTTATAAGCATTGCCACGCCTCTTATAGCTCCAAACATCGCGTACTTATTACGCGATGCATACCCACCCATAAATACTCCAAAAGTATTTACCCCGGTAATCCCAATGATAAACAGAACTCCTACGTTCATCTTACCCAAAAAACTGTTATCACCAAAAGGAATTACTGCGAATACAAGCAGCGCTGGTACTGCCAAGAACATAGGAGCAATATGAAAAACTGGTTCATCTGCTTCTTTTGGAACTATATCTTCTTTTGATATAAGTTTGATTAGGTCAGCAAAAGGCTGGAATAATCCAAATGGTCCCCATCTATTTGGTCCCAACCGTGATTGGAATTTTCCCAGAACTCTACGTTCAAACCAAGTGTAAAAAGCTCCTGACATTACAACAGCATTTATAACTATAAATGCTAGTGTCAAACTCGCGATAATAAATCCTAACCATTCGAATCCCGAGGGTAAAAAACCATTTACAGTCTGGTATATATTTTCAAAACTCATTTTATAGCGATTTCCATATTTATAACTACCTATCCACTTCACCCATTACTATGTCAGTACTACCAAATATGATAATCAGATCTCCCATCTTCCAACCAATAAGTATGTCTCTCAATACATTCATATTTATAAAAGACGGAGATCGTATTTTGAACCTGTAAGGAGAAATACCTCCATCACTAACCAAATAAAATCCTAACTCTCCCTTTGGGCTTTCAACACTGGCATATGCCTCTCCTTTAGGAGGTCTTATAAAATAAGGTTGCTCCGATCGTATGGGTCCTGAGGGTATTTGATCGACACATTGTCTAATAATTTTGATACTTTCATGCATCTCCTGAATCTTCACAATATATCGATCGTATGTATCTCCAACAGCACCAATGGGGACATCAAAATCTACACGATCATAAATCTCATAAGGAGCAGCCTTTCGCAAATCCCATTTCACACCACTTGCTCTAAGCATAGGACCTGTAACTGAGCCTGCGACTGCAAGTTCATCAGACAGAATACCAACATCTCTTGTCCTCGCGAGAACCACTTCATTTCCACTTATTAGATTCTCTAAATCATCGATATAGCCAGGCATATCTTTCAAAAAAACATCTAGTGCAGGCCAAAATTCCTTAGGAGCATCTTGAGTCACTCCACCAGGTCTCATGTAGCTTACCGTGATCCGCGCCCCACAAAGCATCTCAAACATATCAAGGATTCGTTCTCTTTCTCGAAAACAGTACATCAACGGAGTACCACCAAAAGTACCCATTTCCTGCATCAAAAAACCAGTTGAGACTAAATGGCTAGCAATTCTTTGTAGTTCAGATGTTATTACCCTTAAATACTGAGCACGTTCAGGAACTTCTATCCCTGATAACTTTTCAACTGATCGTACATATGCATTATTGTTGGTCATGCTGGCTACATAATCAAGCCGATCAGTTAATGTGACAATCTGGACATAGCTACGTTCTTCAGCCAGTTTCTCAGTTCCTCTATGTAAATACCCGAATACTGGCTCCACATCCAGAACCATTTCACCATCAAAAGTCACCCTTAGTCTAAATACACCATGCGTGCTTGGGTGTTGTGGTCCAAGATTTATAGTTACTGGCTCAGTTTGTATTGGCATATTGTGGTTATGACAGTTAATACACTATCGTATGAAATCCTTTCTCAATGGATGCCCTGGGAATCCCTCCCAAAGTAAAACTCTTTTTAAATTAGGATGTCCTTCAAAGTGAATTCCCATTAGATCCCAAATTTCTCTCTCCTGTAAATCAGCACCTTTCCATATATCTACTACAGAATCTACAACAGGATCATCTCTACCAAAACATTTCAGTTTTAATACCAAAGATTGGTTCTTCTTCATAGACAGCAGATGGTAAATAATCTCAAAATATTCAACATAATCAACAGCTGTGATGGCTCTAAGGGTGGAAAGCAATAAATCTGGATCTTGCTTCAATAACGTCGCTACAGCACGTATCCCATCAGGTTGTATCCATATATTAGATCCTTGTGTATCCAGAACCATACCGGGATGGTTATCTTCAATAATCCGTGTAACTTGAATACCATCCAATTCCTTAGTCATCTAGGAACCAGCCACATCACCTTTCAAAGAATAACGCTTTATTTTCTCATGTAGTTGCATAATCCCATACAAAAGAGCATCCGGTCTTGGAGGGCATCCTGGAACATACACATCGACTGGCACGATATGATTGACGCCAGGCACAACACTATAAGATTCATAGTATGGCCCCCCGCTTGTAGCACAAACACCCATTGAAATAACCCATTTTGGTTCCGCCATTTGTCGATAGACCCTCTCAATTGCTGGGGCCATTTTCCAAGTTACAGTGCCAGCCACAATCATTAAATCAGCCTGTCTAGGAGAAGCACGAAATGCTTCCATACCAAATCGTGAAATGTCAAAACGGGACATCGCACTTGCCATCATTTCAAAAGCGCAACATGCAAGACCAAATGAAAGAGGAAACACTGAGGATTTCCTACCCCAATTAAGCAGTGCATCAATTGATGTGACAGCCAAATTCCTTTTTAAATCATCAGGAACTGAAACTAGTGGTTCTGAGATAGCCTCAGTGTTTGTAGATTTCAAATTATTAATATAGTCACCCTCTGTGCTATCAATCTCTAGAGTAGAAGAATATAAAGGGATATTAGTATTAAACCCATCATTAGTATCAGTAGTCTCTAAATTTAGTCCCACTCTAGATCTCCTTTCTTCCAAGCATATAACCAACCTACCAACAATATTGAAACAAAAACAAGCATTTCCATTAAGGCAAATAAGCCAAACTCTCTAGACATTACTCCAAATCTAGCTGCCCATGGAAATAAAAAAACCACCTCTACATCAAATATCACAAAAATAAGAGCTATTGAATAAAACCTAAAGTTGAAACGATTCCATTTTCCTGAAATAGTTTCAAAGCCACACTCATAAATGCTCAACTTAATGGCATCGGGTTTCTTAGGTCTGATACCAATAAATCCAAGCATCCACGAGCCTAACAACATCCCGGCTGGAATGCATAATGCAACAGCCGCGAAAATAGCTAGGAATCCGTACTGTCTAAAATAATCGTCAAGCATTACTTTTTTTTATAGCTCACAGCAAGGGAGGATAAGGCGGAATATAGCATAGCAAACTTGATGAATGCAAGCCTAGTTTGGTTATTTATTGTATTTCTCTTAGTTGGTACTATAAAACAAAACAGCTAAAGCTATCATAGAACATATCCTGATAATCAACATGCTGATCTTAATGAAAACCAATAATCACTCCCAAAAAACACCAAATAAAAAGCTTAACTCGTTTTCTGTGAATTACTTATCGAAATATTTGCTAAATAGCATTGTCTCCCGTTAAATTGATATCAAAGACCTATGCTTACACCTGATTAAGGACACTAAGAGTAATTCAGATTGGCAAACGAAACAAAGTCAGCAAACCAACCATCTCTTCCTGAAATTTTTGATAAATATAAATCAATTATTGACACTTCGTTAAGACAGCAACTAAACCAAAATCACTTAAATGCCTACCAATTACTTCGATATGCAATGGGTTGGACAGATATTGACGGTAAAACGGTTGTTGCCACCGAAGGAAAAGCTCTAAGACCTACGTTATGTCTTCTAGCCTGTGAATCAACTGGTGGAGAAGTATCTGATGCTCTTCCAGCGGCAATTGCTTTAGAACTAATCCATGCCTTTTCTCTAATTCATGATGAAGTACAAGATCGCGACGAAACACGTAGGCACAGACCAACTATATGGACAATATGGGGAGAATCGAAAGCTATAGTTGCCGGGAATATATTACGAATAATTGCAGATATATCGCTTAGCAAACTAATCAATGCTAAAAATACAGTGGAAACAACCCTATATGTAGCTGACATTATTACTAAGTCTTATCTACAAATGATTGAGGGTCAATATTTGGATTTGAAATTTGAAGGACGTACTGATATCACTATTAATGACTACCTAAGCATGATATCTCGTAAAACCGGTGCATTAATAGAATGTTCTCTTACCGCAGGAGCAATAATAGGTTCTGCTAACATCGATACAATCGAATCATTTAAGGCATGCGGAAAATCATTGGGAATGGTATTCCAAATTAGAGACGATTATCTTGGTATTTGGGGGGATGCTAAAAACACTGGAAAACCTGTTGGTGCTGACATAAGACGTAAAAAGAATGCCTTCCCTTTCGTATACTGTATCTCTAATGCTAATCCCAAAGAAAAGAAAATTCTTCTGGAAATTTACAGCAAACCTGTGATCGAAAATGAGGACGTTTTTTGCGCTATAGAAATTATGGAGAGAGTAGGCACCAAAGAGAAATCTAAACAGCTAGCCGATATACACCTATCTAAAGCTATATCTTCGATAAGTAATCTGGATCTCGTTCCAGAATTTCACCAATCTTTAGTAGATATAGGTACCTTCCTTTTAATAAGGGAACGATGAGAATAAATTCACATCATCTTATTTTATTTATTCTATTAAGTATGCAAAGAAATAAATTTTCTCACAAAAACAATCTAAGTTTGTTAAACTATTTACTGATCGAGCCAGTATCTCGATAATTATGAGAGGTTCATGAATGAAGGTTAGCGAGGTATCAAACAAAGTGTCTTCGTATAAATTGCTCGTACAATCCAGTAAAGAGCCGGAATTTATAGATATAACAGATGAAGTACAAGAACATGTCAATCAATCTGATATCGATAATGGACTGTGCGTTGTATTTTCGCGACATACAACTGCAGCGATTACTATTCAGGAAAATGAACCTCTATTGATAGAAGATTTTTGTAACATGCTGGAAAAAGCCTCCCCAAAACAAGGTCAATATCAACATAACGACTTTTCAGTAAGAACGGTTAACATGAATGAAGATGAGTGTCCAAATGGACATTCTCACTGCAGGCAGATAACTCTCGGTTCCAGTGAGTCAATACCTCTTATCGATGGAAAGCTGGCCTTAGGAAAGTGGCAGAGTATTTTCATGATTGAATTAGACGCGGAAGCTCCACAACCAAGAGAAATTATTATCCAAATTGTAGGAAATTAAAACCTAGAACGTTTCAACAAATACAATGCGGGCTGAAAACAAATCGGCTTACTCAAAATGTGAGTCCATCACCAAACAAAATGCAAGTAATTTCTATTATGCATTTAGGACCTTACCTACAGAAAAAAGACTTGCAATCTATGCTACTTACGCATTTTGTAGACTATGTGACGATATTGCAGATGGGGAGCAACCGGTTAATCAGAAGCGAAAGCTATTGAACCAAGTACGAACTGACTTGCTGAAAAAGAATAGTGGAACAATATCTGATCCTGTTTTTATAGCATTACATGACACAATATCTACTTTCAATATCCCAATATCGTACTTTGAACAATTAATCGATGGGGTAGAAATGGACCTGACAATCGACCATTACTCTAATTTCGAAGATTTAAGAAAATACTGCTATAAAGTAGCATCAGTGGTAGGACTAATATGTATAGAAATTTTCAGCTATAGTAATCCTAAAGCGAGAAGCTATGCTATTGACCTTGGCATAGGCATGCAGATTACAAATATCCTGCGTGACATCCGTGAAGACTTCAGTAACGGACGTATATATTTACCAATGAATGAACTAGATCAGTTCAGATACTCTAAGCATGATTTAAGTAGTAATATCATCAATGAACCATTTAGGAATCTATTAGCATTCCAGATTGATCGAGCACGTAGTTATTTTGATAGCGGGATAAATTTGATTCCTTTGGTTTCACCTAACTCAAGAGTCTGTCTATCGATGCTCCACGGTGTTTACAGCAAGATACTCGACCGGATTGAGTCAAATAATTACGATATTTATACTAAAAGAATTGGACTGAAAACATCAGAGAAAATATTTCTTATGACAAAAATTTGGGGATTAAATATTTTTAAAAAGACTAAATTGTTTTGACGACAATTTGTTTTGACGATAATTTTTAACCCATGTTAGCAACAGTCCAATCCTTCGTGGATATTTCAAAAAACAAGCCTGAATTAATAAAATGAAAAGCCATCATGCACTTATCCTCGCTCCATTTGCCGACAAAGAACTTCAGATACTAAGTCAATATATCTCTTTTAAATATGAAAGTTGGACTTCAACTCAAAGACTACTAGATCCAGATGAACTTTCGATTAAAATTAACAAAGAAAATGCCTCTATACTGATAATTGAAGCTGACTTTGTATTTGAAGAAACATTCTCTCAGTCACCTACACTCAAATTCATTGGAATTTGTCGCTCAGCGACCAACCATATCGATATGGCTTCAGCAAATAATCATGGCGTGACAGTGGTAAATACTCCTGGACGTACAGCAAATGCAGCAGCCGAATTATCAGTAGCTTTAATGTTTGCCCTGGCCAGGAGAATCACAGAATCAAATAAATACGTGAATGATGGACGATGGATAAATCCTGTAGATCCATATCTCAATTTACGTGGTATAGAATTACATAGAAAGATACTAGGAATAATTGGACTGGGCTCAATAGGTAAACGAATATCTGAACTTGGTAACGCCCTAGGTATGAAGTGCATCGCTTATGATCCATACTTAGTTGAAGTACCAAGATACACGTCTATTACCAATCTAGAATTTCTTATGCAAAGCTCAGATTTCATATCAATTAACGTTCCAGCAACTAAAGAAACAGAAAATTTATTGAATTCAAGGTTACTTGAATTAATGAAACCAACATCATTTCTTATAAATCTATCCTCACCTTCTATAACTGATCAAAAAACTCTTGTCTTGCAACTCAAAAACAATAGAATTGCCGGAGCTGCTTTTGATATTTATGAAAGTACTCCAATTAATCCTGATAATCCGTTATTAAAGTTGCAAAATGTGATTCTATCTCCGCATCTTGGTGGTGCAACAGAAGGAACAGTTGAACGTCATTCTTCAATGATGAAAAACGACATTATTAGATTCATCAACGGAAAAAGACCAAAAAACATAGTTAATCCTGCTTTATGGGATAGAAAATGAATAAACAGCTTATCCTAGTTATAGATGCAGGAAGCAGCGGGATAAAATGCTTGATAATAGATGAAACAGGCACCGAGCTGTTAACACGATTTAAAGTTTGGAGTTACTTACCTAAAAATGACACATCTTTTTCTATTGCATTTGATCCCAACAAAGTTATTGAATCTATATCAGAGTTGATTCAAGAAAGCCTGAATCAACCAGGAATTTCCTCATCTGATCTTATAGCAATCACAGTGACAAGCCAGAGACAATCAGTCGTTTTCCTAGACTCTAAAAACAACCCACTCTACGCTGGTCCCAATACGGATGTCAGAGCTGTTTTTGAAGGCGGCATTATTGATGAAGATTTAGGTGATGAAATATATTCAATTACTGGACATTTACCATCATTCCTGTTTGCACCTGCGAAACTCAAATGGTTTAAACAAAATCAACCAAGCTTATACAAAAATATAAAATCTGTGATTACTCTAGCCGACTGGATTGTTTATAAATTAACCGGAGAGCTTGTGAGTGAATATTCATTAGCTTCTGAATCAGGCCTAATCAATATTAAAAGTCGCCAATGGGCATATGAATTATTTAATAAATTAGATCTTCCTGACAATCATCATGTACCGATCCAAAATGCGGGAACAGCAATCGGAAAAACTAATAAGAAGACGGAACATTTAACAGGAATAAATAAGGGAACAACTGTTGTCCTTTCAGGAGCAGATTCTCAATGCGGTCTTCTAGGAATGGGTATAACCAAACCATACAAAACTGGGATCGTATCAGGTTGGAGTATACCTGTGATAACAACCACATCATTTCCACAATTCGACTACAACAAAAATATATGGGCTGGTTGCACTTTGTCAAAAAATATTTGGTCAGTGGAAAGCACCTGCGGAGATGCAGGAAACAGTTATCGTTGGTTGATAAATATCCTATATGGACATGTCATTCAATCAAATCGTTTCTCTACTGCAAATTTGGAAGCTACTAAAATACCCATCGGTTCCTATGGTGTTTATTCTTTACTTGGGCCTTCTCATATGAACATGAACAAAATTGGTATCAAAAGAGGTGGGATATTATTGCCAGTACCTGTAACTCACAATAATATTACCCGCGGACACATTGTCAGATCAGCTTTGGAATCAATAGCTTTTGCAGTCCGAAGAAATCTTGAACAGAGTGAACAGGTTATTGATCAAGTAGCCTCTGATATAGCAGTATCCGGTGGGATGACATTGACAACATTGTGGCCTGAAATACTAGCAAATGTCCTTGGAAAATCTATAAGTTTAACAAATAACCCCAATGCTTCTGCCCTTGGAGCATACCTATGTTCTTTAAAAGGATTAGGCCATTTTGAAAGCATAGAAGCTGCGTCCGAAAGCCAGTTGACTAAACTACATACAGTAGAAGCAAATCCTGTGTATAGTAGTGAATATTCAGATCATTATGCCAAATGGATTAGCATATCCAATGAAATGGAAGTGACAGAATTTTGAAATGGAGCGCCAAAAAACGAGAAATCCTACTGGTTGCAAAAAAAGCATCAGACCTTGGTCTAGTTACAGGAAGTAGCGGTAATATCAGTGTAAGATTACCTGGTCGAGATTTGTCATTTGCAATCACCACTATGGGAAGTCAGTTTGACAATATGACTGAAGATAATATTGCGATTGTTGATTACAACCTTATACCTGTTGAAAACGAACTGACACCTTCATCTGAATCATTCCTACATAAAACGATATATGAAAACATTTCCGAGGTTAGAGGCATTATTCACACCCACCCGGTTTACTCAAGTATTATCTCGGTTAGTCAAATAGAAATACCTCCAATCATCGACGAAATGGTTATCAGTCTTGGAGGAACTATTCGAGTATCTAAATATGCACCTCCAGCTTCAACTGAACTTGGAGACAACGTTTGCCAAGCACTATCAGGTAGATCTAGTGCAATTATAAGCAACCACGGTTTGATAAGTATTGGATCCGATTTAAAATCAGCACTCGACTCATCAATCCTAACAGAGAAAATAGCAAAGATTTATGTGTATTCTTCTTTAATTGGAAAAGTCTCTCAGATACCCAGTGAAGTAGCCGATTCCGAATCCGAAATATTCAAAATGCAAAAGGAAATCAGTTCGAATACAGATGATTTATAATTAGTGTCGTATTGTGTAATTTATTAATAAGTCACTATATTAACTACAGGAATTAACATGATTTCGGTACCAAGTTTTTTGCTAAAAAGACTATATGTTAAAGGTAGCCTACGAAGAAGTGAATCTACGGGATTTGAATTTCAACTTAAAAATGACCTGGGATCAGGATATGCTTACAAAATCTGGCCCATTAAAATCGACGATGTAGAATTAACAGAAGTTGGAGCCCAGTTTATTACAGATGGTAAAGTCACTAAATTTAGTGAAGTGTCAAAAAACAATACCTTGACCCTAGGGCTGAATAAAATCATCACTGTACAAATACCCGAATTTGATTTGAGCCTAAGTCCACACAAAATTGAAATGGGATTTGATGTCCCCGGTATTGGCACTCTCCGGTTCGATTTTACCGACGAACCCCAAGGATAGTGTAAATATATTTATGCGTATCGCTATTACAGGGTCAAGTGGATACGTAGGTACACTTTTATTAAATCAACTATCAGTTAACCCACGTGTAGAAAAAATTTTGGCATTAGACCATAAATATCCCTCAAGTAAGCCGCATGAAAAAGTAACATCCATCAAGCATGATATCTCAGAACCAATGCCAAGTATTTTTGAAAACAATCAGATTGATACGGTTGTGCATCTCGCATACATGTTAAAACCTAAACTTTGGGGGCATCTAAATCGAAGGGTAAATGTTAAAGGCACAGAGAATCTAATAGATGCGTGTAAAAATTCTTCTGTAAAACGTATCGTGTATTTAAGTAGCACAAGTGTTTACGGTGCACTGGAAACAAATAGTATTCCTCTTACAGAAAATGTTCCTCCTAAACCTCTTAATGGTTTCCAGTACAGTGAACATAAGATCATGTCCGAAGAACTCATCAAAAACTACTCGGAAGTTACTCCAGGGGTTGACTATTGTATTTTACGCTGTTGTCCGATTATGGGTCCATATGTTAACAATTTTATCTCGCGTGCGTTTCTAAAACCATTTCTGGTAAAAGTATCGGGGGCAAATCCAGAGCTACAATTCATACATGAAATAGATGCAATAAACTGTCTTGAATCTGTATCTATAAACCATTTCACCGGAACATTTAATGTCGCTGGCAAAAAATCTATATCCTGGGAAAATATGGTAAAAAAGCTAAACATACCAACCATTTCGATACCAGCCTGGCTATTATATCCAATAACACAAATTAGTTGGTTAATTAGGATTCAGAGAGAATCACCTGCTATAGGTTTAAACTTCATCAGATACCCCTGGCTGGCAGATACTAGTAAAGCAATAAATCAAGGGTTATTTGATCCAGTCTATACAGCTTCCGAGGCATGGGACTCCTATGTCAGCAAAATAAATACATGACGAACCTTTTTAATTGTCAAAAGATTCCGTTCTTGTTTAGACAATGATAGAAACAAAGCGAACCCGGATACCATAACATCTATCCTTCCAGTTTAGATAAGAAACCAGTCCCCACTAAGAATTAGCTTTCAACAATATTTTTTGAAAAACAATGTTTAACCGGTTAATTGTTGACTCCCTATTAGTGTAAACATACAATATTCTTGATTAATTTAATCAAGAACCTATCTTAATCTTAATAAGGTGCTTAAGAAAGGTATTCGGTCATGTCTACCGGTAAAACGATATCTCGGACTTCAAAAGATCTCGATTCTGAATATAAATGGGGATTTCACACAGATATTGAATCTGATATAGCCCCAAAAGGTCTCAGTGAAGACATAGTACGTCTCATTTCTGCGAAAAAAAATGAGCCTGAATTTATGCTTAACTGGAGACTAAAAGCGTACAATTATTGGAAAACTCTTGAAACAAAAGAGCCCGAGTGGGCCAAGGTTGATTTTCCAAAAATCGATTATCAAGATATCCATTATTATGCCTCTCCATTAAAAAATAGCGAAAAACCTGAAAGTTTGGATGAAGTTGACCCCGAACTGATAGAAGCTTTCAATAAACTCGGAATACCTATAGAAGAACAAAAAAAGATGACTGGAGTCGCTGTAGATGCAATTTTTGACAGTAGTTCAGTAGCTACTACCTATCAAGAATCACTTGCAAAAGCAGGAGTTATATTTTGTTCTGTGAGTGAGGCAATGCAAACTCATCCGGAACTAGTAGAAAAATATCTTGGATCGGTTGTACCTTACACTGACAATTTTTATGCAACCCTGAATTCAGCAGTATTCAGTGACGGTTCTTTTGTATATGTACCGCCTGGCGTACGTTGTCCAATGGAGCTAATGACTTATTTCCGTATTAACGCTGAGGAAAGTGGTCAATTTGAACGAACGTTGATTATCGCCGATGAAGGTTCATACGTAAGTTATCTAGAAGGGTGTACAGCCCCTATGAGACGTAGCAATCAGCTTCATGCTGCAGTTGTAGAACTGGTTGCATTGAAAGATGCAGAAATCAAATATTCTACTTTGCAAAATTGGTATCCTGGAGACAAGGACGGCAACGGTGGTGTTTACAATTTCGTGACAAAGCGTGGTAAAGCACTTGGTGCTAATTCTAAAATTTCCTGGACACAGGTCGAAACTGGATCAGCTATAACATGGAAATACCCCAGTGTAATCCTCCAAGGAGACAACTCCATAGGGGAGTTCTTTTCAGTAGCCCTTGTTAATAATCATCAACAGGCCGATACAGGTACAAAAATGATCCACGTTGGGAAAAACACCAAGAGTACTATTGTTTCGAAAGGAATTTCTGCAGGTGAAGGACAGAGTACCTATCGCGGTCTTGTACAAATAATGCCATCGGCTGATAATGCCACTAATTTCACACAATGCGACTCTTTACTCGTAGGAGATCAATGTGGAGCCCACACGGTGCCCTACATTGAGGTGAGAAACTCTACCGCTCGCATGGAACATGAAGCATCAACGTCTAGAGTCAGTGACGATCAACTCTTCTATTGTATGCAAAGAGGTATTTCTGAAGAAGAATCTCACTACATGATCATCAATGGTTTTTGTAGAGACATTTTTCAGGAATTACCATTTGAATTCGCAATGGAAGCACAGCAATTACTTCGAGTAAGTCTAGAAGGTGCAGTTGGCTGAAAAATTTCAATATTAGATATTTATTCTAAAAAGATCAATTAATAGCTTTAATACCAATACATTAGGAGTTTAATTTTGTTTCTAGAAATAGAAAAATTACATGTGTCTGTTAACGGTACTGAGATATTGAAAGGCATCGATCTATCCATTGGTCTCGGAGAAATCCATGCCATAATGGGGCCCAACGGGAGTGGTAAAAGCACACTAGCAAATTTAATTGCTGGTAAGCCGGAATATGAAGTAACAGACGGTACAATACTTTATGAAGGAAAAGACATAACTAATCTGAGCCCTGATGAAAGAGCTTTGATAGGAATATTCTTATCTTTCCAGTACCCAGTAGAACTTCCAGGTGTTCGTAATCGACAATTCTTAAAATCAGCATTAGATGCGATTCGTAAACATCGAGGAGATCAAGAATTAAGTGCCCGCGAATTTGACAAAATTTATCGAGAATCGGTTGCAAAGATCGACATCGATATTGAATTGATGAAAAGGGGCGTAAATGAAGGTTTTTCAGGTGGCGAGAAGAAACGAAATGAAATGCTTCAATTATGTTTACTAAATCCAAGATTAGCTATCTTAGATGAAACCGATTCAGGCCTAGATATAGATGCATTAAGGCTTGTGGCAAAGGTAGTAAACGATATGCGTAGCGAGACAAATTCAATGATATTGGTTACACATTATCAACGAATGTTAAGTTACGTAGTGCCCGACTTCGTTCACGTGCTTATCGATGGAAAAATCATCAAATCTGGTAAAGAAGACTTAGCTTATGAATTAGAAGAAAAAGGATATGAATGGATCTCTGAACCATTAGCCTCTTAAAATGAATACGAAATCTACAGCTCATGACCAATACAAATCTGATTTCAATTACCTCCGGTCAGGACACTCTTCTTCTAAATGGCTTGATCAACTTCACTTGGAAGGGTTTAACAGCTTTCAAGAATCTGGTTTCCCGGTTGCAGCAAAAAACAACGAAAACTGGAGATTTAC
>CAYFFO010000028.1:0-26571 GCA_964342485.1 uncultured Dehalococcoidia bacterium | reverse complement strand
TTGCTCAGACAAGCCCTTGGTTCCTCAGGTCTGATAACGCTTTACTAGTAGATTCAATTGTCTCATTTATGTCACTATCGGTATGAATAGAACTCACTATGAATCTTGGACCCCCATCAACTCCATTATTGTACATTGCCAAAGTTAACTGGTCTTTGATAACTGAATTGCCTAGAGTATGTTCTTGTTCCTTAGTGAATACTATTTCATCGTCATCTGGATCGACGTCAATTCCAAGTCTTAGAAAAATAGCTGATGCTACACCTGTAGCTGTACCAACGATTTCCATATTTGAGAGCATATCATTAAGGCCAGATTTCAATCTTTCTGCAGCTTTATTCGCTTTGATATTTATCGTATCGTTTTTTATGAGTTGTAATGTCTCTACACCGGCTGCAGCGGATAATGGATTTGCGTTGAATGTTCCATTATGCCCAATTCTTTGATGCTTATTGAAATCAGAATCGTCTCTAAGTTGAATCATATCTATGATATCTGCCTTACCCGTTACACCGCCACCAGGTAATCCTCCACCAAGAATTTTAGCCATTGTGCAAAGGTCTGGAGTCACTCCATATAATGCCTGAGCCCCTCCCGGTGAAGTTCTAAAGCCTGTAACGACTTCATCGAATATAAGAACTACTCCTTTTCGACTTGTTAATTCACGAAGTTCTCCCAAGAAGCTTGGTCTTACCGGTGTATCCCCCATATGTGCTCCAGTGGGTTCTAGAATCACAGCTGCTATATCTTGATTGTTCGATAAAGTTTTTTCAACAATAGATATATCGTTAGGAGGGATTGATATAACTGTATTGGCTGTTTCTATTGGTATTCCCCCATAAGCTGGCTCATGGCTTCTAACATAGTCGTGCCATCCGTGGAAGTGGTCTGTGAATTTAACTAGCTTACTTTTACCGGTGTATGCTCTGGCCATTCGTATAGCCATCATAGTAGCTTCCGTACCCGAACTATGGAATCTAACCTTCTCAGAACAAGGGATAAGGTCTTTAACCAGGTTTGCCCAATTGATCTCTAGTTCCGTGGATGCAGCGAAATGAGTACCTTTAGTTATTTGGTCTGTCACTGCATTTACGATTGCTGGGTGATTGTGACCTAATATGAGGGCTCCATGTCCGCCTTTATAATCGATAATCTCGTTGCCATCTACATCCCATTTTCTTGACCCTTGAGCATGGCTTACAAAATAAGGAAAGGGTTTTAGGTTGCGAGCATCGTGAGTCACACCATTTGGGAAGAGTTCTTTAGATTCAGCATAATATTCAGCAGATTTTGGATGAGTATCAATATAAGTCTTTTCAATTGGCGTAACCATGTTCTTCCTTTACAATTGGTATTTTCTTTATTTAATTATAAACTCGTAGAAACAATATGCAATGGAAGGGTAGAAATGGACAATTATTTTATTGGTCTTGAATGTACCTATTGTGACAAAACGTATTCGGGTGATCAGCCCATAAGAACTTGCCATAACTGTGACAAAGTACTCTATCCACAATATGATCTTGATAAAGCAAGAAAACATTTGGACAGGAGCAAATTTAGTAGCAGAATAGCATCGATGTGGAGATATTTTGAAGTTATGCCTGTTCTAAATGAGAGTAATATAGTTAGCTTAGGGGAAGGGTTCACTCCTTTGTTAGAAGCAAATAGATTGGCCGAAAGTATAGGTATGTCAAACCTATTAATCAAGGATGAAGGATTAAATCCGACAGCTAGCTTCAAAGCAAGGGGACTTTCAGCCGCGGTTTCTAAAGCCAAGGAACTTGGGTTAACTAAGTTGACTATGCCTTCAGCAGGCAACGCTGGCGGTGCTTTAGCTGCATATGCATCCAAAGCAGGTATGGAAGCTCACATTTTCATGCCTAGTGATGCACCTGAAGCTAATAGGATTGAAGTTGAGTTTGCAGGGGCAAATCTCACTCTTGTGGATGGACTGATTTCAGATGCTGGGATAATTTCAAAGGAAAAGGCAAGGAAGGAGGGTCTTTTTGATGTGTCTACTTTACAAGAACCATATAGAGTAGAAGGGAAAAAGACCATGGGTTATGAATTGGCTGAACAATTAGATTGGAAACTTCCGGATGCAATAATCTATCCAACTGGAGGTGGTACAGGCATAGTAGGATTCTGGAAATCATTTCAGGAGATGGAATGTATGGACTGGATCGATACAAAAAGACCCAGGATGTATAGCGTACAATCCGAAGGCTGTGCTCCTATAGTTCGTGCTTTTAACAGAGGTGATGAGTTTGCTGAGCCTTGGGAAAATGCTAATACTATAGCATCCGGTATGAGGGTTCCAAAAGCGATAGGTGATTATCTAATGTTAAGAGTCTTAAAAGAGAGCCGAGGAGGAGGAGTCACAGTTTCTGATGAAGAGATTCTTAGTTCTGTTAGGGAGATTTTTGTAAAGGAAGGTATTTTTGCGTGCCCAGAAGGAGCGGCTACACTATCAGCTTTGAAAAAGTTACTTGAATCTGGGACCATTCTTCCGCATGAGACTGTTTTACTTCTCAATACCGGATCATCTATAAAATATCTCGATGTATTAGTTTAAGTTTTTATTCAAGCGTATTTTATAAATTACTATCCCAATGACACTTTTGGTGCGAGACGCGGATCTGTCATGGACTCAGGGTCCAATATCTTATCGAGTTCAGTTTCGCTAAAACTGGTACGACGGAGTGCTACTGTTTTAATACTTTCTGATGTAGCTTGGGCTTCCTTGGCTATTGACGCGCTTTTATCGTATCCGATGTGGGGAACTAGGGTTGTGACAATTGCAAGCCCATGATGCACCATTTTATTTCCATGTTCTGTAGCTTTAATTCCTTCAACACATTGGGCAGCAAGATTTCGACTTGAGGTTGAAAGTATGCTAATCGATTGTAGGATATTGTGTGCTGCAACAGGCATCATTACGTTAATTTCAAAATTACCTGATTGGCCAGCTATAGTGATAGTAGCGTCATTACCGATAACCTGACTTGCTACTTGGCATACAGATTCTGGGATCACAGGATTAACTTTGCCCGGCATTATAGAGCTTCCTGGCTGAACTTCTGGGAGATCTATTTCACCTATTCCTGCTCTTGGGCCTGATCCAAGCCAACGGAGGTCATTAGCAATTTTCATAAGTGACACTGCAAGTGTTTTTAGCGATCCACTGGTTTCAACAACTGCATCTAAGCTACTTTGGGCTTGGAAATGGTTATTGGTTTCAGTGATATCTAATTTAAGTATTTCGGAAAGGTTTGAGCATACTTTGGATGCGAATTCAGGATGTGTATTTACTCCAGTACCTACAGCAGTTCCACCTAAAGCAACTTCTGAGAGCCCTGCCATAGATTCATGTACTCTTTGAATTCCACGCTCTATCTGTCCAAGGTAACCTTCGAATTCTTGCCCTAATCTGATGGGAGTAGCATCCTGTAAATGTGTACGTCCGGTTTTGACTATTGGCATAAATTCCTTAGCCTTGATCGCCAGTTGATTTTTGAGTAGATCAAGAGAAGGAATCAATCGGTTTTTTATCTCATAAAGTGCAGCTATATGGATAGCAGTTGGTATCACATCATTTGAAGACTGGCCTAGATTAACATGGTCATTAGGATGTACAGGATCTTTTGAGCCTAAGACCCCTCCTAGCATTTGAATAGCACGATTTGATATCACTTCGTTGATATTCATATTAGTGGATGTGCCAGATCCGGTTTGAAAGATATCTACTACAAATTGATTATCTAGATCTCCATGAATTACTTCTTCTGCGGCCGCTATAATATTTTTTGAAATATTTGGATCAAGTAATTGTAATTCGGAATTTACTTTAGCTGCAGCCTGTTTTATTTGTCCTAGGGCACGAATAAACGATCTGGGAAACCTGAGATCGCTGATCGGGAAATTTAATGTTGCTCGCATAGTTTGAGCTCCATAATAAGCTCCATCTGGAACTTGCAGTTCTCCCATAGAATCTTTCTCTATACGAAAATTTCTTTCCATATCCATTGTGTTCTCCATGTTATTAAGGTTTATTTTTGCCATGGTAGTAGTTTTGTCCATGGGTTTTTCATATTTGTTTTGTGGTCATTGGTGTTTAAACGATGCAGCTTAGAATTTCTAATCGTGCATCTTCTAAGCTGGTAAGATTTTGTCATCGAATAGTGGTGACAAGGTATTATAGTATTTTACCCTGTGTAACTTGACAAGCATGATCGGTAATATATGCTTCATCGAATATAACAGAGACCAAGGAGTTATTGATGAAAATAGTAGATCTTCGTAGTGACACAAAAACTCACCCAACAACTGAGATGAGAGAAGCCATGGCTAGTGCAGAGGTTGGGGATGATGTCGCCGGAGAAGACCCAACAGTAAACAGATTGGAAGAGATGGCTGCAGAAATGTTAGGTAAAGAGTCTGCAGTTCTTGTATCTAGTGGTACTCAGGGAAATTTAATTAGTATACTTTCGCAATGTCAAAGAGGGGATGAAGTAATTGGTGGGGATAAGTCTCATATCATTAGAGCGGAAGGTTTTGGTCCTTCGGTTTTGGGTGGGGTGGCAATGGTTTCATTGCCTAATGATACAAGAGGTTTATTTCAAGTGGATGCTTTAAATATGGCAATTCATGATGATTCAACCAAATATCCAAATACGACTCTTATTGCGCTGGAGAATACACATAATTCCATGGGAGGTATCGCGATAGCTCCAGAAGAAATGAAACCAATAATTAGCGTTGCTAGAGAACGAAATATACCTGTACATATTGATGGGGCGAGGTTGTTTAATGCGGCAGTCGCCTTAGAAATTCCAGTATCAGCACTGGTGAAAGATGTAGATACAGTAACATTTTGCCTTTCCAAAGGCCTTGGATGTCCTGTTGGTTCATTGATTTGTGGGAGCCATAAAACTATAAATGAGGCTCGAAGATGGAGGAAATGGTTAGGGTCTGCTATGCGACAAGCAGGAATTATAGCTGCGGCTGGTATTGTGGCAATGGAAAAAATGGTTGATCGTTTGTCACAAGACCATTCTAATGCTCGCAACCTTGCAACAGGCTTAAGTAAAATTCCAGGGATTTCTGTCCAGCTTGATAGGATAGAGACGAATTTAATTTTCATCCAAGTTAATTATTCTAACCATTTTGAAATAGCTGCAGAGCTTGATAAGCAAGGTGTAAAGGTCGGAGCCAGAAGTGGAGGTCTGTGGCGTTTGGTTACACACAATGACGTATCATCGCAAGATATTGAATACGCATTGGAAATTATCGCAGATACGTTTAAGAAAATGAGTGATTAGGCGATCTCTTTTTGTTCTTGTATTATGTAAACGTAATAGTGTTGACTTAGTACAATAATCAGTTAACAAGGTGTTTTATTTAGCTTAATCTGTTAATCAAAATATGCTAAAAATATATTGGTGGCGAAATTCCTGTACTGGATTTTAATAGGAGGATAACTTGGACCCAAATAATATTAAAGATTGGTTAAGAGGGCCGATGATTCCTATGGCCACTCCATTTAAAGAAGATTTTGATCTGGATATAGAGACATTTTCGGATAACGTTAATTTTACAATTGAGCATGGTGTAAAAACTGGTAAAGGGGCTCTTTTGGTAGGTGGAGCTGCAGGGGAGCATCCATTGCTAAATATAGAAGAACGTAAAACTATAATGACCGCTGCAGTGGAAGCTGCAAATAATAGGGTCCCCGTGTTAACAAGTGTTCAGCATACAGACCCTAGGGTAGTTATTGAACTTGCAAAGCATGCAGCTAAAGTTGGATTACAGGCTGTACAAGTTTCTCCTTTGTATTATTATCCGGCGACTGATCAGGATGTTTTAAGGTTATTCAAACAGTTATCTGATCAGATTGATATTTCAATAATGGTGTATAACACCTGGTGGTTGGGCTTCCATATTGAGAGCGACCTATTAAATCAACTTGCAGAAATTGAAATCGTAAGGGCATTGAAGTGGGCAGCTCCGGACCATGATTCTTTTCGTGATATTATTGAATCTTTTCACAAAGACCTTGTGATTTATGATAATACAGACCAATTGTCATGGAGCCATGCTTTAGGAGCTCAAGGGTTTGTAGGTCATCTTGGAACGTGTTGGCCTGAATATCCTTTACGAACTTGGGAATTGCTTGAGAAGCGGGATTATTCTTCTGTAAAAGACCACCTAGCCTCATTTAAATTTGGTTGGCGCAGATGGATTAAAAAGGTAGGTGTATTGACTGCTGGGGAAGGACCGCTAGTAAAAACTCCTATGGAAATAGCAGGGCTTAAAGTGGGACCTCCCAGACCTCCTGGTATTAGACCTCCAAATCATTTGATTGAAGAACTAGAACAGATTATGGATTCTGCGGGAGTTCCTAAGTTTAAGTAGATTCTTTATCCCATAGTTCTTTTAATCTTTTAGAAATTTCTTTTTCAGCACCTTGGTTTGACGGTTTGTAGTATTTACTGCCCTTAACATTTATTGGCAGATTTTCCATAGAGACAAAATGGTTATCAAAATCGTGGGCGTATTTGTAATCTTTACCATACCCAAGATCTTTCGTTAGCTCTGTACTAGCGTTTCTTAGATGTAATGGAACAGGATAGTTCTCCTTTGAATCAACATCCTCAAGTGCTTTTGTTATTGCAAGGTATGCTCGATTGCTTTTGTGAGCAGTTGATAGATATATGGTTGCATTTGCAAGAGGAATACGCCCTTCAGGCATCCCTACCAAATGAAGCGCTTGTTGTGCTGATACAGCTACCATTAAAGCCTGCGGGTCGGCCATGCCTATATCTTCAGTTGCAAGTATGACTAACCGTCGAGCAATAAACATTGGATCTTCGCCAGCTTTAATCATGCGAGCTAGCCAATAAATAGCTGCATTGGGATCTGACCCTCGTATTGATTTAATAAATGCCGATATGGTGTCAAAGTGTTGGTCACCAGAATTATCATAAGGTATATGCTTTTGTTGCATAGCTTCTTCAACTATCCTTGTTGTGATATTTCTTTTTCCTTGACTATCAGGCTTCGTACCTATAGTTGCTAATTCGAGGGCATTCAGGGCTGTCCTTGCGTCTCCATTTGACAGGATTACAAGTTTTTCTAGGCATTCGCTATTTAGAGATGGTGCAAGGCGCCCGAGTCCTCGTTCTTTATCTGATACTGCTCGTTCTAAGATAATTTTTACCTGATTTGGTTCAAGTGGCCTTAGGAGAAAAATTCTAGTTCTAGATAAAAGCGGCGTATTAACTTCAAAAGAAGGGTTCTCAGTTGTGGCACCTATAAGAGTAATTGTCCCGTCTTCTACGTGAGGCAGTATTACATCTTGCTGGGATTTATTGAATCGGTGAATTTCGTCAATGAATAGGATAGTGCGCTTTTGGTACATACTCAATGTTTCTTCAGCTTGCCGTATTATTGTTCTGATTTCTGCAACGTTTGAATTAACAGCGCTGGTTAATACGAAATTACTTTGTGTTTTTTCTGCAATCAGGTTTGCCAGAGTTGTTTTACCTGAACCTGAAGGACCCCAAAGAATAATCGATGGAATTTTATCGGCATCGATTGATTTACGAAGTATTTTATCTGGTCCGATTATTTCTTCCTGTCCAACGAATTCATCAAATTCAGCGGGCCTCATACGTGCAGCAAGAGGTGCGTTCAATCGGAAATATTCCTTAGCTGTATAGTCGAAAAGAGTCATGGTATTTTTTTGTATTCAGTAATTCAATAGTTCTTTATTTATCCGATGTTTGAATAAAAAATAATCAGTAGCTCAGGACAGTTTTTATCGATTCAATTAAGATTCGGTCCTGTTCGGGCAATACTGTACGCGGGTCTAAAATAATCTTTTCGTTCTCTATACGTCCTAAAATTGGAGGACATAATTTTCTAAGTTCGTAGGCTAAATTCTCTGCGCCTCCAAATTTCTTGCCAGGTATTGTGACAAGTGTAGTGCTAATTAGTTGGCCAGGCATACTTCCCCCACCGATAGTTGAAAAACCTTCTTCAATATCAACATTTTCACCTAGAGAATCCATCCAGTTGCATGCTCTTGATTGGATCTCTGCCAAAGGAGTTGAAATCATCTTCCATACCGGTATCTTTTCATTAACCTCATCTTTGACGTAATGAAGTAGCGTGGCATTTAAAGCAGCCATACTTAACTTGTCAAGCCTGACGGCTCGTGCGATTGGATGTTTACCTATTTGGTCGATGAAATGTTTTTTGCCTATTATTATTCCGGATTGAGGACCTCCAAGTAGCTTATCGCCACTAAATAAGGTCACCGATGTTTTTGCCTTAATACTATCCTGAGGCATTGGTTCGTATTCTAAGTCAAAGTCACGAGTATCAATGAGACAGCCGCTTCCGAGATCATGAATAACTGGAATATTTGTTTTCTCACCAAGTTGGACAAGTTCATGAATGCTTGGACGATGGGTAAATCCGGTGACTTTAAAGTTACTGGTATGAACTGTAAGAATAGCTCCAGTTGATTCATTTATAGCTGATTCATAGTCACTGATGTATGTTCTATTTGTAGTACCTACTTCAATTAGTTCTACATTATTTTGTCTTAGAACATCCGGTATTCGGAACCCCCCTCCAATTTCTACTGACTCTCCCCTAGAAACGATGACCTCTTTTCTACTTGCCAGCGTTGCTAGGGTAAGCATCATGGCAGATGCATTATTGTTTACTGCAAGTGCAGCTTCAGAACCTGTGATTTGACTTATTAATGTTGATATCGATGTATTACGGGAACCTCTTTTACCTGTATTCAAATCTAGTTCTAGATTTGAATAGTTAGTCGCTATTTTTTGGACTGTAGATATACTATCTTCACTTAATGGAGCTCGTCCCAAATTCGTATGTATTATGACTCCGGTACCGTTAATAACCTGATATGGCCAGGTACCCCATTCAGATGATGCTTGATTTTCTATATCCGATACAAGTTTTTCAATTGGAGGAGGTTGCAATCCTCTCTTTATCGAATCTCTTGAAATCGCGATTTGTTTTCTGATAATTTTCAGTACAAGATTCCTTGAATTAGATTCAATTAAGTTCTTGATCTCAGTTATCTCTAGCAGTTGGTCGACACTAGGTAATTTTCGTAATTGAGTCTTTATATTTGAATCATAATTAGCAGGCATGATCGATATTATACTGTACTTAGAGTATAGAGCCAGTTGCTTGTGTATGTTGACCCTGTATACAGGCCGTTGCTATCATGAAGTGATGCCCTGATAGGGAGGAGATTTTGAGGATAATTGGATTAACTGGAGGTATTGGAAGTGGCAAAAGTGAAGTATCTAGGATACTTTGTGATATAGGGGTTAAAGTAATAAATGCAGATGAAGTAAGCCATGAAGCATACAGGCCGGGTTCTGCTGGCTGGAGAGAAGTTGTCGGTGCTTTTGGTGAGGACATACTCAGGAAAGATGGAACTATCAATAGATTAAAGTTAGGTGATCTTGTGTTCTCTGATTCTGGCAAGCTAGATCTTTTGAACTCGATAGTTCATCCTATAACAAGAATGCTTGTCTATAATCTTATTGACAATGCTCGCAAAAAACATGAAGCTGTTATCGTTTTGGAGGCAGCTATTCTGATAGAAGCTAATTGGTCTGATATGGTTGATGAGGTATGGGTAGTAACAGCACCAGAACAGGCTAGATTGAATCGCGTTCATCAAAAAACTGGATTAGATATTGAGTCTGTAAAGGCTAGGATATTTAATCAGATCAGCGATGCAGAACGTAATAAGAAAGCGGACATTTTGATTGATAATTCAGGTAGTATTGACAATCTAGAAGTTTTAGTTGAAAAAATATGGAGAAAAGAAATTGGGATACTTTAAATTAGAGATAATACATCAATGACAAATTCAAAAACGACTCTTTACAACAGCTACATTATTGAAGAATATCATATGACTGAAGAACCATATTATGTTCCTGTTAATGACGAGGTGGAACTTTTTGAGGCGGCATATCGTCAAAAAATTCCTATTTTGTTCAAGGGTCCAACAGGATGTGGGAAGACACGATTTGTTGAATATATGGCATATAGGTTAGGACAACCTCTTACTCGTATAAGTCAGGAAAATAACAAAAAGGAAAAAGAAACTTCTACAACGGGGCCACATAGCAATATACCGTTAGTGACTATTGCCTGTCATGAAGACTTAACAGCAAGCGATTTGGTGGGTAGGTATTTACTTCAAGGTGATAGCACGATTTGGATTGATGGTCCTCTGACTCGGGCAGTTAAAGTTGGAGGTATTTGTTATCTAGATGAAATAGTCGAAGCGCGTAAGGATACCACGGTATTAATCCATCCTCTCACAGACCACAGAAGAATTTTGCCGGTTGAGAAAAGGGGAGAATTGCTTGAAGCTGCTGATGGATTTTTACTCGTTATGTCATATAATCCGGGTTATCAAAGTGCTCTTAAAGACCTCAAGCATAGTACTAGACAGCGTTTCGTGGCAATAGAATTTGGCCCTCCTCCTGTTGATGTAGAAGCAGGGATAATTGAACATGAAGCAGGAGTTGATAAAAAGATATCTTTACAGTTGGCCAAATTGGGAGAAAAAGTTCGTAATTTGAGAGAACATGGATTGGGTGAAGGTGCCAGTACAAGGTTATTAATTTATGCTGGTAAATTAATTGCACAGGGAATATCTCCTAGAAGGGCATGTCAAGTTGCTGTAAATTGGGCTGTTACTGATGAAACGGCTATCCAGGAGAGTATTTCTGAAGTGATTTCGTCTATATTTGAATGAATATAGACATGGTTTTATAGTTTCATTTTGAACACTTTTAAAGGCTTCTGGACTATTTTTAATATGGACAGGATTAGTGATGGATTCTAAATTACAAGACTTGCGTGTTAGGATAGGTTCATTTTCCGGAAAATCAACACCAAATCTTGGTCTTATTCCATCAGCTGTTTTGGTTCTTTTATACTTAAAGAACGATGAGGTTAATGTTCTACTAAATAAAAGAAGTGAAACTGTGGAACACCATAAGAACGAAATATCATTTCCTGGTGGGCGAATGGATAAACACGATCATTCACTGTTCGACACAGCTCTCAGAGAAACCAAGGAAGAGATTGGTGTTTCACCCAATGACGTAAATATGTTTGGTCAACTGGATCAAGTTGAGACCATGACAGGATATTCAATAACTCCCTATGTTGGCACTATACCTAAAAAGTACAATTTTAATATCAACAGTGCCGAAGTTTCAAAGTTGTTGGAAATTCCCTTGTTTAAATTCAATGATGTAACAGTTTTAAGGAAAGAATTAAGGTATTTTAACGGGAATTGGCTTTCTAAGTACAACTATGTATATGAAGGACATTTAATATGGGGGGCTACAGCTAATATAATCGGCAATCTGGTTAAAATACTTGATATCTCATTGGATTATGATTTGTCATGAAACAGGTTAATCAGGGACTTAGAAACATATCTGATAGGCTTGAACTAATACACCAGAATTTGTCAGAAGACTTTGAAAGAGCGGCCGAATTAATAGCAAATTGTTTAAACGAAGACCAAGTTGTCCAATGGGCTAATCATGGTTTGGCGATAGCAGAAAATACGCAGCAATCTTCGGATGCAGTTATACAGTATTTTACAGTTAGTCCTTCAGTTGTTGAGTTGATGCCATTTAGTTATTTCATGAAATGGGCTGAATGTGGAGTAGAATTATCAAACACAACTCCACAGTTGGCTGCAAGTTACTTTTCATCTAGTACAGGAACAATGGGACGTCTTCGTTCCAGACATATTGAAACTTGGAAAAACTTGGGAAACAAACTATACAAGGGGACATGGAAATCCACTATACTCGCATGTAGATTTTTTGAGTTAAGCCCAAATTTACTCACGGTGTTAACAATACCTGAGCTCGAGAGGTTTACAGGTTTTATAGATGGGTTAGCCAGTCGGTCATATGATGTGGCATCTGAGTGTCTTGTATTGGGCAACGAAATATTTCCGGTAGTTGGGGAGGACAAAAGGTCCTTTATTAGGCTTAGCCAAGCAGTGGGAGATTCATCTTGGCGACAAGTCAAAGGGCTTTTCGAGACTGTTGTTAAAACCTTTCCAGCTGTGCATGTTGAACAGAGATCTAGGTTGGTTAGATTAATCCAAACGATGCATGATTCAGAAGTAATTAATTTGGCCGAAGTGATAACTGTTTGCGGACAATCTTTGGAAAAACTACCTGATGAATACCACAGCACAATTCTAGGTTTGGCTGAAGAATTGGTCATTAAAGCACCGATAGCCGTGCCTGATTTTTTTGAAAACTCTCCATGGATACTGGATCGAGTATCCGTAAATCAACTTTCCCAATGGTTTAATCAAGGGGTAAAAATTCTAGAAGATAATAAAGATGGAGGACTAGCATATTTCAAAGCAGAGTCTTCTAAATCTTTGGAACTTATAGATTCGCTTTCTTCAAGCATAGAATTTTCTAGAATCAAAGATGTAATGGAAATGTATTGTCGGGCACTGGCAGGGACGGATATCAAGCTGTCTACAAGTGATGAACTGGCAGAAAAGAATATAGGATGGGTTTCTAATGAGAATCCAACAACAGAAGGATCTACTGTATATGTTCCTTCCCAGGAGAGTCGTTACTTGACCAAAGATGAAAACTTCTTGCTTTACAAAGTTATTTCCACACATCAAATTGCACATATCGAGTTTGGAAGTTTCAGATTCAAATACGATATTTCATCAACTATGTTCGATGATTTGAGACCAAGTATTTCACTTCAAGCAGATTCAAAGTTATCAAGTGCACAACAACATGTAGATGATGAACCAAAAGTGTGGATAACAGATATGCAGCGGTTTTTTGACATTTTTGAACAAAGGCATCTTGCTTTAGACATATTTACCATTGTTGAAGACAGCCGCTTGGATGCAGTAGTTGCTGATGAATATGCAGGTATAAAGAATGGGTACCTCAAAATTCAAAAGGACTCCCTCGTTGGTAGGAGGGATATAAAAAAGCTGCCAGTACAGGAAGCATTAGTAGAGTTTTTGGTAAGGATTAGTCTTGGACAACGAAGTTTGTTAGAAGTACCTAAAAAACATAAGAAAGAAGCTATGGAAATAGCCTCTTTAGCAAGAAAAGTATCAGTATCTCACGCTACTGTAGAAGATGCAGCTGAAGCAACCTTACGTATATATTCGATTATTTGTTCAATAGATAATAATTCTTTAGCGGAAGATGAATGGGACGAATTAGAAATCCCAGAATCAGAAGCTGAAGATATAGATATAGATGAACAGCAAGTATTGCAGGATTTGTTGGAAAAATTAGAAGCTTCTACAGGTAACCAAGATGATTATACTCCAACTCAAGAAGTAGATTATAGAGGGGATTTTAAGCCTGAATTGACACAGATGATGACGGAACTCAGGTCTCAGAGTAAGGAAAAAGGTTCTGGAGAAGATACAGGGCAACTTACGCAAGAGATGATTGAGGACATGCTCAAATCAAGTGCGGAGTTGGAATTGGATTCTGCAGAAGCTGATATCGAAGATGCTTCTAGTAGATTCGCCGATAACATGTTTAAGGAAGCAGGGGTAAATTCTAGTCAGAAACCGTCAGAAACAGGACAGGGTTCAATTGCTCATATTGAAGAATCACCCAATGCTATAAATGATGATCACCCTGAAACATTTTTGTATGATGAATGGGATTTTAGAGCTGATGATTATAAGCCGAATTGGTGTCTGGTTAGACAAAAAACTATGCCTGAAGGGGATCCTTCTTATTTTGTAGACACTCTAAATAGTTATGGTCCTCTTGCAACAGAGATTAAGCGTCAATTTGAAATGTTGTTACCTGAAATGTTCCGTAAAGTACGTAAATTAGATGATGGTGAAGAGATTGACATTGATGACGTTATAGAGGCAGTTGTAGATATAAAAACAGGTGCTAGTCCTAGTGAAAAACTCTACTGGAAAAGGAATAAAGTCCAAAGAGATGTTGCAGTAGTGTTTCTACTCGATACCAGTGCTTCTACAGCAGAAGCAATTGAAGAGGCAAAAAGTAGTAGTGGAGAGTGGGATGCTCCAACTGACCCTGTAGAGTATATGGTTTGGTTGAGAACAAGACGCGGACAAAATTTAAGAAATTCCTATAAGAGAATTATAGATGTTGAAAAAGAGGCGATTGTGTTATTGATACATGCACTTGAAGCAATTGGTGATGTTTATGGAATCTATGGATTTTCGGGATATGGTAGAGAGAATGTGGAATTTTATACTATAAAAGATATCGATGAGAATTTTTCTGATAGAGTTCAACGTAGAATTGACCGAGTAGCACCATTACATGCAACTAGAATGGGTCCTGCGATTCGGCATGCGACTACAAAGCTTGATTCGCATGAAGCGCGTACAAAACTTTTGTTTTTGATTAGTGATGGTAGGCCACAAGACCGTGGCTATAGTAGAGAAGGAGTAGAGAAAGAGTATGCTGTTCACGACACAAGAATGGCTCTTGATGAAGCAAGAGATAAGAATATAAATGCATTTTGTCTGACTGTAGATAGAAGTGGCCATGATTATCTCAAGACAATGTGTGCTGATATGGGATATGAGGTACTAGACGATATTCACACACTTCCCAACAGGCTTTTATATCTTTACAGACGTCTTACAAATTAGGTCTTTTCACCTAATTTAATAAATATTGACTCTTAGGCGACAGTTATTAAGAATATGCTTATATTAGATATATGAGGGATATCAATTGAAAATAGACAGAATGGAAGTTTATCATGTCGCTATGCCTCTGATTTATCCATGGAGAACGGCTTATGGTGAAGACTACGATATTCACTCAGTTTTAGTGAAAGCATTTAGTGGAGATATAGAAGCTTGGTCTGAGTCTACTCCTTTGCGTACTCCCACTTATTTATCAGAAAGTGCTATTTCAGTTTTTAACAACGTTACAAATTTCTTTGGGCCACATGTTATTGGAAGAGAGTATGACACAGCAGATGCTTTGAACGAAAGGCTTAAGTTATTTAAAGGAAATAGCTTTGCTAAAGCTGCAATAGAAATTTGTTGGTGGACTCTTCAAAGTAGAATAACTAAAACTCCGATTCACAAGCTTCTAGGTGGGAAAACCAGGCCAGTTTCTGCCGGCGCCGATTTTGGTATACAAGATTCATATGAAATGCTTCTTGGAAATATACAGGATGCGGTAGATCAGGGTTTTCCTAGAATAAAATTAAAAGTAGCTCGTGGATGGGATCTTGAAATGTTAAAAGTCGTGAGAGGTACTTTTCCGGATGTCATATTTCATATCGATTGCAATGCAGGATACACGATGGAAGATTTACCATTTTTCAAAGAGATAGATGATTTGGAACTTGCTTTTATCGAACAACCTCTCAGTCATCTTGATATACTAGATCATGCTGAATTGGCTCGCCTCATACAAACTCCGATATGTCTTGATGAAAGTGTTTTATCCCCTGATATTGTAGAGCAAGCTATAAGGGTTGGTGCTTGCAAATATGTGAATATAAAACCTGGCAGGGTAGGAGGGCTTGCGAATTCAAAAGCTATTCACGATTTATGTTGGAATTCAGGGATACCTGTTTGGGTCGGTGGTATGCTGGAGAGTGCTCTAGGATCAGCCCTATGTGTAGAGGTAGCAACTCTTCCTAATTTCACATATCCAGGTGACCTTTTTGAATCATCAAGGTTTTATACCAATGATTTATCATCACCTACACATGAACTAACACCTGAGAAAACTTTCAAACCATTTGGATCCGAGTTACCAACTCCAAATCCAGATTTATTAGATAAATTTACTGTGCAATCTCAAATAGTTTCTTGAATAAATAGGTATTTAAAATTGTGAAGTAACAGATTATATAAGGTTGTTTACCTAGTGTTTTTGGATGACTTTTATCAAGCAAAATCGTGATTACAATATAATAAAAATCATTTTTATGACAGGAGGATTGGATGATTAATCGAAATAGATTAGTTCAAACATTTTTGGATTTGGTTCAAATAGATAGCCCTTCATATTTTGAAGATGAGATATGTGAAGATCTTAAAAAAAGACTTCGGTCGTTAGATTTGGAAGTTGAGACCGATAATTATGGAAATATCATAGCTGGTGACGGTGGTGAAAATCCTCTTTTGTTATCTGCACATATGGATACTGTAGATCCAGGCAGAGGGGTTAAACCTACCGTTGATGGAGATCGTATAGTTACCGATGGAACTACGATACTAGGAGGAGATTGCAAAGCCGGTATTTCAGCAATTTTAGAAGGTATACAATCGATTAGAGAAGATTCCACCAAGCATTTCCCAATCGAAGTTTGTTTTACTAGGGCCGAGGAGACAGGCTTGGATGGGGCAGGAAATCTTGATTATTCAAAAATAACCTCGAAAGAATCAATCGTGTTTGATGGTGAAGGTCCTGCAAGCACTATAACAAATGCGGCTCCTACATATATAGGGTTTTCTATCAAAATAAAGGGTAGGGCAGCGCATGCGGGATTTGATCCAGAAAATGGCATTTCTGCTATCAGGATCGCGTCTGAATTTATTACACGCCTGCCTCAGGGTAGATTAGATGGTGAGACTACTTTTAACGTTGGAACTATTGAAGGAGGCACTGTTAGAAATGCCGTACCTGAGAGTACTACTGTTGTAGGAGAATTCAGGAGTATTAATACCGAAACCCTTGATGATGTTCAACAACAAGTTGATGTTTCATTGGATCAGGTGAGAAGAATGTTTCCAGAAGCATCACTAGAACCTGAATTTACCACTGAATTCAAAAATTACCGTGTAGGAGATGATAATCCTATGATGGTACGTATAAAAAAAGCAGTACGAAGTTTGGGAATGGAGCCAACAGTCAAATCTACTGGAGGCGGTTCTGATGCTAATGTGTTTAGACAGAAAGGCATTAATGCTGTCGTTGTTGGTATGGCGGACCACAACATGCACACTGTAAGAGAGTTTGTAACCATTCCTGATCTTGTTGATGCTGCTCATTTGTGTGAGGCGATGTTAAGGAACGATTAAAATAAGTTTTGTATTTACTGTTTGCTATTTTGGAATTTTAGGACTTCCTGCTTAGAGGTGATATATCCCTAAAGATAACACCAGGCTAGCCATAGTTGGTTGTGGGACAAAATCTCAGCTCAACTTGAAATAGATATTCAATTTAATAAACAAGTCTTGTAAGCTGTTTAACGATCTGGTTCTGATAGGTCCGTTGATCCGAGTAAAAGAGGTGGCTATTTAGTATGGAAATCGATTTAGCTTATGGAAAAAAGGGTTTAATTATAGAAGTCCCAGAAAGCCAGACAACTGTCATAGAGCCTATTTATTTGCCTGGGTTACCTGATGTTAACGGAAGTTTAGTAAATGCAATGCGAAACCCTGTTGGTTCATTGCCTCTTAGACAATCCGTGAAACCTAATGACAGTGTTGCTATTTCTGTATGTGATATTACTCGGCCAATGCCTTCTTCTACAGTTTTGCCTGTCTTACTCAAGGAACTTGGACATGTAAATAGAGAAAATATTTCAATATTGGTTGCAACTGGGACACATCGGAGTAATAACAGAGAAGAGCTGGTAAATATGTTGGGTGAAGAAGTGGTTAATTCATACAGAGTAATTAACCACTCTGCTTTTAAACAAGATGAGTTAACCTATGTTGGCGTAACTTCGACAGATATACCTATATGGATGAATAAAACATGGATGCAATCAGATGTGCGAATAACAACTGGTTTTGTAGAACCTCATTTTTTTGCGGGGTTTAGTGGAGGGCCTAAGATGGTAGCTCCTGGTCTAGCTGGTTTTAAAACTATTATGGGTTTGCACAGTGCTAGCTTGATAAGTAATCAAAATTCTACATGGGCTATTACTGAGGGTAATCCAATTCATGATCAAATTCGTGAAATTGCTGTTAAGACTGGTGTGACTTTTAGTATTGACGTTACAATTAACAGAGATCATCAAATAACTAGTTGTTATGCAGGAGACCTTTTAAAAGTACACCGTGCAGCTTGCGATGGAGCTCGTCGTAACGCAATGAGGTCTGTACCTCAACTGTATGATATTGTGATTACTACAAATAGCGGATTCCCTCTTGATATGAATCTGTATCAAGCTGTAAAAGGTATGTCTGCTGCTTCTTTGGTTGCTAAAGATGGGGGAGTTATTATCTGTGCAGCAGAATGTAGCGACGGTATCCCAGAGCATGGAGAATATGGGAATATGTTAATGTCTCGGGATACCCCTGGCGAACTTTTAGAAATGATCCATGCATGGACTGATGGTCACCATGATCAATGGCAAGTTCAAATACAATCACAACTTCTAATGAAAAATCAAATTTATCTAAAAAGTAGTTATTTAACTAATGACCAAATTAAGTCAGCTCACCTTAAACCAGTTACAGATATACAGCATACATTAAATCATTTAGTTAATGTCAAAGGCGGTAAAGACTGCACTATATGTGTGCTACCACTTGGTCCGCAAACAATCCCATTTCTTAAAATTTGACGATAAATTTTACTCTACTGCTGCCGTAGCACCTGCTTCTTCAAGAGCTTTCTGTGCTTGTTCAGCATCTTCTTTACCAACTGATTCCTTGACTGTGGCTGGAGCACCTTCAACAAGATCTTTGGCTTCTTTTAGTCCTAGGGTAGTTACTGATCTGACTGCTTTAATTACGTTAATCTTATTTTCGCCGACCTCTTTAAGAACTACGTTGAACTCAGATTGTTCTTCTTCTTTACCAGCTCCGCCTGAAGAGTCATCTCCTGCAGGTGCAGCGGCTACTGCCACAGGTGCTGCTGCGCTAACGCCAAAAACATCTTCAAGTTCTTTTACTAGTTCTGATAATTCAAGGACTGACATTTCCTTTATAGCTTCCAAGATTTCTTCTTTATTTGCCATCATTTCTCCTTACTTAATTTTCAACTATCCAAGTCTTTCTATATACGATAAGTGTGTTATTCTTTAGATGAAGACTCTATTTTTCTTTGCAGCACTCTTGCCAGCGATGATATTGGACCGTTTAGAACGTATACCAAACTGGTAACTGGACCTTGTAATTGGGACATTAATTGTGAAATCAATTGGTCTTTCGAAGGCAGTTTAGCGAGTTTTTGTACTTCATCTGCAGATAGAATCTGGTCGCCTAATAAGCCACCTCGTATTGTAATATTAGCCCCAGATTTATCTATAAATTCACACATAGTCTTTGCGGGATCCAGAGGATCTTTAAATCCAATAGCAAGGCCGGTTGGGCCTTGAATAATGTCTTTTATTCCAGGTTTGCCAATTTCGTCAGCTGCTATATAAGTTAGTGAATTTTTAATTACTTTGAAATTCACGCCTTTTTCTCTAAGAGCGCGTCTTAGTTCTGTCATAGTATCTACAGATTCACCTGTGTAATCTGCACTTACTATACAGGTAGCGTCATTTAACAGCGTGCCTATGGATTTTACTTTTTCTGTCTTAATTTTTGTTGGCAACTATATTCTCCATAAAAAAACCCTGAACCGTAGCAGCTCAGGGAAGGTTAACTAATTTTACCCAATTACCCTGTACCTGTGCAGGCTATACTTTAATCCCTTGATAACAAGAGGGTACCTACAGTCTACGGTACAATATAAAATATATTCTTTTATTTTACTTCAATTGCAGTCGTACGATCAACATCAAGTTTAACACTAGGACCCATTGTTGTCTTGAGATATGCAGACTTAATAAATTGTCCCTTCACCCCACTAGGTCTCGCACGAACTATGTTTTCAACTAGTGTGGAGAGATTTTCTAGTAGTTGAGTTTCTTCAAAACTTGCTTTCCCAATTGGCATATGCATCAGAGATGTTCGATCTAGTCTATATTCAACACGTCCTTTTTTGGCCTCGTCGATTGCTTTAGGGATATCTTGGGGTGGTACTACAGTTCCAGTTCTAGGATTTGGCATCAGGCCTTTCCTACCCAAAATACGCCCCAATTTTCCAACTTTCCCCATCATATCTGGGGTAGCAATTGACACATCGAATTCTGTCCATCCACCTTCAATTTTGGCAATAATGTCCTCATCGCCTACAAAATCTGCTCCAGATTCCTTGGCTGCCACTATTGTTTCCCCTTGGGCAAATACCAACACCCGAACTTGTTTTCCAATACCATGTGGCAGTACAGATATTCCTCGCACTTGTTGATCAGCATGACGTGGATCAGCTCCAGTTCTTAGATGGAGCTCAACAGTCTCATCGAACTTTGCTGTAGCAGTCTTTTTCAATATTTCTACAGCTTCTGAAGGGATGTATTCATGCCCTTCTTCTATAAGTTCAGATGCCTTATTATATCTTTTGCCTCTACTTGCCATTGTATTGGTCCTGCTATTTTAATTTTTGTTCTCTACAACTAAACCCATACTACGAGCGGTGCCTTCTATTATTTTAATAGCCCCTTCAATATCTGCTGCATTAAGGTCCTTCATTTTTTGTTCGGCAATTTCTCTTATTTTATCCCCGGATACGGTTCCTACTTTATTTACATGAGGCTCCCCGCTACCTTTTTCAATACCAGCAGCTTTTGCTAAAAGAGATCCTGCAGGAGGGGTGCGAAGCTCAAAAGTAAAGGAACTATCCTCAAATATTGTGAGGACGACTGGGATTACGCTCCCCATCTGTGATGAGGTTCTTTCATTATATTCTTTGACAAATCCCATTATATTTACCCCATGAGGTCCAAGAGCGGTTCCGATGGGTGGGGCAGGTGAAGCTTTGCCTGCTTCAATTTGTAATTTAATTATCGTTTTGACTCGTTTGGCCAATCATCTCTCCTCGGTACAATATTATTGAATTAAGCTACTTATCAACCATTTATTAAATCGCATGATATGCATTTAAATAATACACATCAATTTATAAACAAGATATATTTATGTTTTTTCCACCTGTAGAAAATCTAGTTCTACAGGCGTTTCTCTACCAAAAAATGAAACTAATACCTTTACTTTAGAACGGTCTGGATAAATCTCATCTATTTCAGCCAGAAAATCGAGAAAAGGCCCATCGGTAATTCTTACAGTTTGACCAATTTCAAAACCTACCTGAACTTTGGTTTTTGGAGATGCTATTTGATTCAGTATTTTTTCTACTTCTGCGTCTGCTAATGGTACGGGTTTTGGTCTCTTATCGTTGTCATCTTCTGTTGTAACAAACCCTGTTACTCCAGGTGTATTGCGGACTGCATACCAACTCTCTTCATCCATAGACATATGAATAAGTACGTATCCAGGAAAAATACGTGTTTCTTTGCTTTTTCTTTGTCCTTCTTTTACTTCTATTTCTTCCTCTGTTGGAACCACGACTTCCAAAATCTTATCTTTTAGATCCAAGTTTGCAACTCTCAGATCCAAGTTGGTTTTAACCCTAGATTCTTGACTAGAGTAGGTATGCACAATATACCAACGTGGTTCTATGGTTGAGGTTGATTCCATATTCTTGTTTAACGGAGTATTAGGTCAAAAAGGCGAGAGAATCCCAAGTCTACTAATCCAAGAAAAATTCCGACTGCACCTGCTACGGCAACCACCATTGTGGTTAATCTTATTGTTTCTTCGCGGCTTGGCCAAGTAACTCGACGTAGTTCAGAAACAGTTTCACCAATGAAACGTGCACTAAATACTCTTCTACTTGCTTCTGCTGTAGCTCGCGATGATACACTACTGTTTTCAGCCATTTATGTTACCGTACTTCCCTATGGAGTTTGTGACTTTTGCATCTTGGACAATATTTCTTAAGTTCTAGTCTGTCAGGGTCATTCCTGCGATTTTTACTAGTATGGTAAGTTCGCTCACGGCAATCTGTGCAACCCAGATTGATAAGGGTTCTACTATCTCCTTTTCGTGCCATATCTCAAAGTCCTTCTTGTTTATACGAGATTTTCATATTCTTTCATATCAGGACACAACTTGAGTGATAACTCCTGAACCTACTGTTCTTCCACCTTCTCTTACTGCAAATCTCAATTGTTCGTCTAAGGCTACTGGTTGAGATAGCTTGATGTCCATTTCTGTGTTGTCTCCAGGCATAACCATTTCTATTCCATCTGGCAAGTTGATTTCTCCAGTTATGTCGGTAGTTCTTATATAGAACTGAGGCTTATACCCAGTGAAAAATGGAGTATGTCTACCTCCTTCATCCTTGGAAAGTACATAGACCTGTGCTTTTGCTTCTATGTGAGGTGTAATGCTTCCTGGAGCTGCAAGTACCTGACCTCTTTCTATACCTTCTCTTTCAATTCCCCTAAGTAACAAACCTACAGCGTCACCAGGTTCCCCTTCATCAAGGGTTTTATGAAACATTTCTACACCTGTGACAACTGTTTTAAAAGTATCTTTTATTCCTACGACTTCTATTTCATCTCCTACTGCGACCATCCCTTGTTCAACTCGTCCCGTCACAACGGTACCACGGCCTTTAATGCTGAATACGTCTTCAACAGGCATTAAGAACGGCTGATCTTTTGGACGTTCAGGTACTGGTATGTATTCATCGACAGCATCCATGAGTCCCCATATATTCTTGCCCCATTCTGACTCTCTCGATAAATCTTCAGATTCAAGAGCATTAAGAGCACTAACTCTCACTATAGGTATCTCATCTCCGGGGAATCCATATTCCGTTAACAATTCCCTTAATTCTAGTTCTACCAGTTCGAGTAATTCCTCATCGTCCATGGCATCTACTTTATTTAGCGCAACAACTATCTTGGGTACTTCGACCTGCCTGGCCAATAGTATGTGTTCTCTAGTTTGAGGCATTGGACCATCTGGGGCGCTTACTACCAAAATTGCGCCATCCATTTGGGCTGCACCAGTTATCATGTTCTTAATATAGTCAGCGTGGCCGGGACAGTCTACGTGGGCATAATGTCTTGTATCAGTTTGATATTCGACGTGTTGAATTGCTATTGTAACACCACGTTCTTTTTCCTCGGGAGCGTTGTCTATAGTGTCAAATGGTCTAAAGTCTGCATACCCAGCAGAAGCGAGTGTTTTACTTATCGCAGCCGTCAAAGTAGTTTTACCGTGATCGACGTGTCCAATGGTACCAACGTTTACATGTGGTTTATCTCGAACGAATTTTTCTTTAGCCATGATTGCTCCTCAAATCTTTAAATTTTCCTTATGTTTTGAAAGCCCTCAAGCAGAGTCGAACTGCTGACCTCGTTCTTACCAAGAACGCGCTCTACCACTGAGCTATGAGGGCACATACAGTGTCGTCTGCTCTTCTCTATTTTGGTGGAGGGAGTAGGATTCGAACCTACGTAGCCCTTCCGGACGCCAGATTTACAGTCTGGTGGATTTAACCACTCTCCCATCCCTCCGCGTACCAACAGCACAGTTTAACATAAGATAAGTAGCTTTCCAATATTTTGTAGCTATTCATTTATTAGGTTAACTGTTAGCCTCGTACCCAGAATCTTTTCTGCCCGGCTTCTTAAGGTGGAAATTTGGCGTACTTTCCATACAAAGTGTTTTTTTATCTCTAAACCTCTTTCCAATAAATTATCGGACTTATGTAATATGTACAATAACAGTCTAAATGGGGTGAATAAATTACGTCAACTGGTTTGAGGTTTAGATCAGTTTGAATTATCTGTAAGTTGTGGCGTATCCAGCTAATTTATATGCTAACTTTGCTGCAATGAAACTACAGGCTTCAGGTCCTTCTTCGGGACTTAACTCAACTATGTCGAAACCAACAACTTGTTTTCTTTCAGATACACTCCGTAGTATTTTTGTAATGCCTTCCCATGTTATTCCATCAGGTTCCGGGTTGCCTACAGCAGACATAATGGACGGATCTAATACATCTAAATCGATGCTTATGTATATGTGTTCAGAAAGTTGATCAATAGTTGACTCAATCATGTTTTGAAAATCTTCAGCATTGACCGGCCAAAAATGTACCGGTATATGGAGTTTCTCTATTAATTGTTTTTCTTCTAAGCTAAGGCTGCGAACTCCTATTTCTACTATTGGACAAGTTTCAAGTATTCTTCTAGCTACACACGCATGGCTCCAAGGACTTCCCATATATGTTTCACGTAAATCAGCATGGGCATCTAGATAAAGTACAGACAAATCCTTGTGATGTCTTTTAAGTGCCTGTACAGCACCAATACTTATAGTATGTTCTCCTCCTAGTAAACCGATAATAGAGTTTTCTGAAATACTTGATGACACTACCTTATCAATTCGTGAAATCATAGATTCTGGACCACTTACATCCACTTCTATTTCCGGTAATATAGCAATCCCTATGTCTGCTATATTACAGTCTAATTCTAAATCATAATCTTCTAACTGCCTTGAGGCGGTGATGATTGCACTAGGCCCATCTCGAGAGCCAGTACGGTACGAAGTAGTACCGTCATAGGGTATAGGTAAAAGTTTTACCGCAGCAGTTTTTGGGTCATTATTTTCTGGGGGTGTATTGATGAAAGTGTTCCACTGTCGTGGTATTTCACTGTTCGAGTGTGTTTCATTCATATGTTTCAGTTGATGTGTTCGAAATATTAACTCTGTCTTTCACCATATTATCGTAAGCTTCTCCGGGTGTTGAATATTCGATACCTCGATCCATCTCCCAAATTTTAAAATCACGTATTGAAAAGTATTTATTGACTCTTTTAGTAGCCAGATCGGAATCAAAGTCTTTACAAGAAAATATGTCTATATTCAGGTATTTTCTTTCAGGGAATGTATGGATACTAATATGACTTTCAGCTATCAAAACGAATCCAGATATCCCCCAGTCTTCAGGTACATTCCCTCTATACAGGTGAACTTGTGGGGGGAGTATTTTTGTCATGCCAATTGACGCTGGATATTCATCCAGGAAATTTCGTATAAGTTCCGCATCTGTTAGTTTTTCTACCTCGGCACCGTATCCGTCAATAGCTAGATGCAATATTTACCTCTTTGTTATATTGATTGGATAGAATATCATCGCTTCCAAGGATCGTACAATAATACAATCAAGGTCCTTATACGTTGACCAATTACAAAAAAACATAATAAAATCAATCGACTTAAGATGAAGTATTAACTAGGAGCGTAGCTCAGCTGGTAGAGCAGCGGTCTCCAAAACCGCAGGTCGCGGGTTCGATCCCTGCCGCTCCTGCCACGCCTCATTAGGTGCTGGTATCAATCTTCATACTTGATTCATCTTGAGATTTTTGGCCTACTAATAGGTTAATGTTGCCGATGATGGTGTAAATAAATATTATTTTAAAAGATGCTATTGTCGCCAAGAACATTTCTTATCAATAAACGACTTTCTTGGCTTTTTCTTATTGTTTTATCCAGTTCATCTATATTTCCCCATCTTTGAAATATGTTATTGAGTAGTTCATTTTCTTCATCTTCGTAATCTATTAGTCCTGATAAATTTTTAAATTCACCTGGGTCAGTTTCTAAATCGTATAGTTCTATATCTGGTGACGCTCCAACTGAACCACCATGACTATAACAAAGCTTAAATCGTCCTTTTCTAATCATGGCTCTAGGTCTATCTGTACCATGAGCAAGATGTTCACAGAAAGCCTCGCCTTTTAAATTAGATGGTTGACCAGTCATCAGTGGAACTAGGGATTCACCGTCAAGTTCCATCAAATTAGTGATGTCAGCAGCTACTCCAGCAAGATCGAGTATTGTCGCTGTAGTATCGACTAGTGAGACTGGGATTTTATGATGTTTATCTGTGTCTAAATTTTTTGGCCAACTTATTTGTAATGGAACTCGTACGGATTGTTCGTAAAAATTCATCTTTCGCCACAAACCGTGTTCTCCTAATGATTCGCCGTGATCCGATGTATGTATCACAACAGTGTTTGATAACAAATCTCGTTCTTCCAATGTTTTTAAAAGCCTACCAATCTTGTCATCCATAAAAGTAATTAGACCATAGTAAGCAGCTCTAGCTCGACGTACTTCATCCTCTGAATAGTCATCGAAGTTTAAAGCTTGCCTTGTTCGTTTTGCTGCTTCAGGAAGATTTTCAAGATGTCCGGGAGGATTTGAAGGCAAATCTGCATGTTCAGGGTAATACATGGAAAAGTATGGTTCTGGAACTATAAATGGGAAATGTGGTGCGACGAATCCTACGAATAATGCCCAAGGGTTATTTTCCCGATCTCCTGACTGCAAGTATTCGATAGATCTTTTTTCTATCAAGTTGTCAGCATCTATCATAGCAGTTGTTCCCGGACCTGCTTCCTTTACATCAGGCCAGGGATTTGGTGCTTTTGGAATCCCGTCATCCCATCGGAATATGGGGTGTCTACCGGCGGAATCAAGATTTAGTGCTGACCGCTCATTTTCTGGAGCATCTCCATGGGGATCGTAAGCTAGTTGTTGTTCAAAACCATGGACCAGATAAGCTCCATGGTTTTGAACAA
>CAYFFO010000027.1:0-27168 GCA_964342485.1 uncultured Dehalococcoidia bacterium | reverse complement strand
TACCACTGAGCTACTGCGGATTGATTAACAAAATATAGATGAATATACAATTCTATCAAATACATTTTAGCACCGGTCAAAAAATCTTAACAAGCCTGTATCTTTTAAAATGGAAATATTGCACTAGTAAATTCCAATTATCGTTTATATTATTGGTGTATGAAAACAAGTAATCCTAATATATTGTTTATACTTGCTGATGATCTTGGTTGGGGAGATGTGGAATATCATGGATCCGATATTAGAACTCCCAATATAGACTATTTAGTAAATGTTGGTATTGAGTTAGATAACCACTACGTTCAGCCAATGTGTACTCCTACTCGTACAGCTTTGCTTAGCGGTCGTTATCCGAGTCGATTTGGAGACCACGCTACCATACCTTCAAATCACCCCGTGTTTCCAGACGGTTATGAAACTTTGTCCACTTTGCTAGGGAAAGCTGGATATGACACAGGGCTGTTTGGAAAATGGCATCTAGGATCTTCCCCAGAATATGGCCCGAATACGTTTGGTTTTGATTGGTCTTATGGAAGTTTAGCAGGCGGTGTAGATCCCTATAGCCATTATTATAAGTCAGGGATATATTCAAAAACATGGCATCGAAATGGCAGCTTTATATCAGAACAAGGTCATGTAACAGATTTGATTTTAGAAGAGGCAACGGGGTGGATTGAATCTAGAGAACGCCCTTGGTTTGCTTATATTCCCTTCACTGCTGTTCATGTTCCTGTTAAAGTGCCCGATAATTGGCTGGCTAAGTATGATAATCAGAAATTTGATTGCGAAGTGGAGAAGGATCGTTCGTTCAAGCAATATGCTGCATACGCAAGTCACATGGATCACGCTATAGGTAGACTGATAAGATTACTTAAGGAAAACAATCAGTTTGAAAACACAATCATAGTATTTGCATCCGATAATGGTGCTTTAGAGAGTCAGTCGCTTGAAAAAGCCCAATTGTATCCAGGGGTCCAAGAAGCATCTCTCAGGTTAGGAAGCAACCTACCTCTTCGTGGTCAAAAAGGGCAATTATATGAAGGTGGTATAAGAACTCCAGCTTCTATTACATGGCACAACACATTTAAACCTCGGAAACTGGAAAAACCTCTGCATATAGCGGATTGGATGCCTACTTTTTCAGAGATTGTCGACCAAGAGCCAGATATTGACCCAGAATGGGACGGTCTCAATATTTGTTCCTTGTTAGCAGGAGACGATCATAATTTTACTGCTACAGACCGTAAGATTTATTGGATGTTTCGTGGCAATGAGATAGCTATGAGAATAGGTAAATGGAAATTAATCACTAAAAAAATAGCGGGTAGTTATAAATCAATAGAGCTTTATGATATTGAATCGGACCCATTTGAATCGTTTGATCTATCGGATTCTCATCAAGGCGTAGCGGAACGACTACTAAGGGTGATTGAAAATGAACAAGTGATGGACGGGAGTGCAATGAGGTTTGATGCGGGAGACGCTATGCCTGTCCAATCTGTTTAATATTTGTCAAAGAGATTGTATTTGTGCGGCTATCCATTTCCAAGTTATCAAGCCAAGCCAAGCGGCAAGTATTCCAAGTGTCAGTTGTAGAACAATATTAATTGCACCCAAGTGTAAATCCCCATTACGTATAAAATTAACTGTATCTATTCCAAAAGCAGAAAAAGTGGTGAAACCTCCAAGAACTCCAACTGTTAAAAATATTTGAATTTCTTGACTAATATTGTCTTGAGTCTCAGAAATAGCAATAATAAATCCAATTATCAAACAACCAATTAAATTTACCAGTAATGTTCCATAAGGGAATTCTGGATTGTCCAATAAATTTTGTATCCAATTCCCAATCAGGTACCTTAGTGTGGCTCCTATGAACCCTCCAATCCCGACAAGAATTATAATCAAACTGCCACCTTGGATTAAATTTCAGGACACTAATTCTATAGAATATTAGGCTTGATGGTCGGGGTGACTGGGCTCGAACCAGCGACCTCGTCGTCCCAAACGACGCGCGCTTCCAACTGCGCCACACCCCGATACCATTACATAGATGATAAAACCAATCTAGTTTAATTAACAAGCTTTGGAAGCTAAATAGACCAATTTTATATAAGACTGATTGATTAAAATAACAATTGAATAAATCAGGATACTATTTCTTTTCCTAAATGCAGATTACATAGAATATTACTTAAAATCCAGTTTTATATCTACAAAGCGTGCATTTTAATTATATCTTATTCAAAAAAGAATTGACAAAAGTCTAATATTAGTATAAGAATAGTATCGTGCTTTGGGGGTAAGCTTTTCACGGGGGTGTGAGCTTAGTCTTTTTGTTAAAGTCTGAATGATTGAGCTGAAGTCGTGATTATTTCGTCGATTTAGGTGTCATCATTGGCCTGACAACATATTCCTACATGTAGCATATAGCTACATAAGGTTTTCCTTCAAAGCGATTCTTTATTATGGAGGGATCGCTATGGTTACAACGCTAACTGTCGATCAGATTGCAACACAAGTTGCGCCGAAACCTTTTCCTGTTCCAGTCAAAAGTCCCGCCAGGCCCAGTGGAACTTGCACGCGCTGTGGGTCTAGGATGTTTCGAGGACACGATGAACCCGAATGTGTAACATGCGGGCACGCAGATTACACTCATACAGAGGAAATAGAACCTAGATGGAAAAGGACTAGTATTGTTAGTGCTTCTACGCGCTATATAGCCAGGTATATGGGTAATAGCAATAACTTGTCTGACACTCTTACCCATGTAAGACTAGTACCCAAAGGTAATCGTGCAGTATATTCAGTGACTTGTCCGTTTTGCAGCAGCCTGATGGAAGAGTCATCACTGTCCGGTAAAAGAATGGATCCTAGAGAGCAACGTTTTAAATGCTATGATGGTCACCGTGTGTCAATTATTCCCCGTAGGAACGGGATGTTAGGCTGGAAATAACCGTGATGCTGATTTAAAACAAAGATAATGTTCTTTGTTGTAGTAGACGGGGTGTTTGCTCGAGTCTTAGCTGGATAGTTAAGGAGATATTTACCTGAGCTACCAGAAATAATCATGTCCACTGTAGTACAAAAACGTATTGAAAACCCAAATTCAACGCTAGTGATCTGTGACGTTTCTCCGCCGAGGGATTACAGAGCGGAGGAATTGCATTTATGTGGTGATATTGGTGCAGATTTTGTATCATTTGCATACAATCCTGGCAAGAGCCCAAGAGTACATCCAGCTTTAGCTGCATTGTGGCTAAAACAAAATACTTCTAGTGAGCCTGTTTTTACACTCACAACACGTGACATGAACGAATTGGCCTTCCAGAGTTTATTACTTGGCCTTGCTCTTCATGGGTTAGAAAATGTTGTTATTGTTGCTGGTGATGCGTTCACAAAAGATGAAGCGTCGAAAATTGAACTAATATCTGGGTCTCGGCCTAGCCGAATTATTAAATCTATCCACAAAATGAATATGGGATTGGACTTCAAGGGACGCAAACTAGATTATCCTACAAACTTTTGTCTAGGTGCGACCATCGATTTAGGTAATAGCCTTACTACTGAACTGGAATTAACTCGAAGGAAACTTAAAGCCGGGGCACAATATTTTTTTGTCCAAGCATTGTTTGATCCTAATCGTCTTTTGAGCTTTATCGAAGAATATGAACGACTATATAACGAGGCCATTGAAGCACCTTTGTTTTGCGGGGTGCAAATTATGGTACAGGGTGGCAAATCATTTGGGAAAATACCAGAATGGGTAACTCTTGACTTGGATAGGGGTAGATCAGGGGTAGACATAGCAGTTCAATTAATTAAAAAATATCAAGATATTGGATTTAATTCTATTTACCTAATTCCCTCTATCTTGAATAGTGGTGAAAGGGACTATAACGCTGCTCACAGGGTGATTCAAACGATAAAAATTTAGACCTGGTACTGGAGTGTTGTAGAAGTGGCTGCAGCGTGCTGTTCGTCTGCGTGATATGAGCTGCGAACCAAGGGGCCAGAGGCTACATGTTTAAAGCCCATCTTTTCTCCGATCTGTTTCAATTCATTAAACTCATCTGGAGTGTACCATTTTGCAAGAGCAACATGTTTTTCAGATGGACGAAGATATTGACCTATTGTCAATAAGTCACAGTCAACAGATCTTAATACCTCCATATTTTCAATGATCTCTTCCCAAGTTTCTCCTAAACCGACCATCATACCTGATTTAGTAATTGAAGAAGGGTCAATAGATTTGACTTTTCCGAGCAAATTGATTGACTGATCGAAGTCGCCTTTTGGCCTCACCCTATTGAAGATACGACGAACAGTCTCGATGTTATGGTTTAGCGTATTTGGCTGAGCATCAATGACAGTAGCAAGGGCTGAATTATCACCTTCGAAGTCAGGTATAAGGACTTCAATTTTGCATGAAGGTAAACGTTTCCGCACTTGTTTAATACACTGAGCAAACATAAATGCTCCTCCATCAGGAAGGTCGTCTCTATTTACAGCAGTGATTACCGCATAGCGCAAATTCATTTTAAGAGCTGTTTCGGCAAGACGGACTGGTTCTTTTAAATCTAGTTGTGTTGGCTTTCCGGAAGTTACCGCACAATATGCGCAGGCACGTGTACAGATATCGCCAAGGATCATAAATGTGGCAGTTCCTCTTTCCCAGCATGATCCTATATTGGGACAGTGGGCTTCTTCACAAACAGTGTGAAGATTACTGCCACGCATCATGTTTTTTAGTTCGATGTAATTAGGTCCGCCTGGCATGCGTACTTTAAGCCATTCTGGTAGTCTACGACCCTCAGCCATTGTTTCTCCTGTATCGAAATTAAGTTCAATAAATATGATACCAGAACGATGATGATGATATAGTGGGCATCAGTCACAGTTATCTAAAATCCGTTTATCTCAATGTTGGATTTTATTACAAATTTTAGCTTAAACATCAATTTTATAAATTGAAGAGTTTTTGTCAATAATAAGTTAAATTCAGGATATTAAATGCCTAAGCAAATACAAAATGGTTCATTCTTGCCTTTATCAGAAACACCCAATGAAACAGCCGAACTTTTATTAGAAGATATAGGGGAATTGGGAGACACTTTAGCAGAATTTGAAGGTAAGTATATCAATGTGTTTGGAGGAATTCCTGGAGAAAAGGTTTTATGCAGGATTGTTAGATATAGGCGTAGGAGACGAGCTATTGTATCTGCAATTGTTTTGGATGTCTTAAAATCATCTCCATATCGAATATCGGTTCCATGTCAATATTTTGCTTCTTGCAGCGGGTGTCAATGGCAGCATATTGATTATAAATATCAACTTAAACTAAAAAGAGATTTGATTAAAAGGGCCCTAAGAACTTATGGTGAATTAGCTGATTTACAAGTCTCTTGTACTATCCCGAGTAAAAACATTTTTGGTTATCGCAATCATGCTAGGTTTACTGTTCGAGACCAGGGATCTCTTGGTTTTGTTAATCGTATAACAAAGCGTTTTGTCAAGATTGACACATGTAAATTAATGGCACCTTGGATTAACAAAGCAGTGAAAAATCTGCAACAACTATGTAGTTCAACAAGCCAGTTATCAATTCGATATGGAGTTAATACTGACGACTGGCTTATCCAGCCGAAAATAGATAACGACGAAATTGAACTAGAAACAGGGCAACCCTACTATAATGAACAACTTTTTGACAGGAAATTTCAGATAAGTTCTCCATCTTTTTTCCAGGTAAATACAGTTCAGGCAGAAACCCTTATCAGGTTAGTAAAAAGTAGGCTAGAGTTAACCGGAGAAGAAACTCTAGTGGATGCGTATGCTGGAGTAGGTACTTTTGCAGCTCTATTGGCAGGTCAGGTAAAGAAGGTTATAGCAATAGAAGAATCTTATGCCGCTACAAAGGATGCTGTTAAGAATACTGATGGGATAAAAAATCTTGAGATTAAAATTGGTAAAGTTGAAGAAATAGTGAATGATTTTCGAGAAACACCGACCGTAGTTCTTTTAGATCCTTCTCGTAACGGTTGTGAATTAAATGTATTGGAGGCAATATCAAGATGGCAACCTGACAGGGTATTATACGTATCATGTGATCCGAAATCATTGGCGAGAGATTTAAGCATTTTGGTAAAAAATGGATTAATGGTCCAATCTGTTGATCCGGTAGATATGTTTCCGCAAACCTATCATGTTGAATCCGTTTCTGTACTGAAGTCGATCAGGATACCAAAATGAATAAACTCAACAATCCTAATTTGGTTCTTGCATCAACATCTCCTCGCAGGTTACAAATCATGAAAATGCTTGGTGTAAAATTCAAAATTGACCATCCAAATATTACCGAAAGTCCGCCAAGCGCCAAGATACGTCCGCATGAATATGCCAAACGATTAGCTCTTGAAAAGGTCGTTGATGTCAAAATCAGGCAAGCTTCATCAACCGTTATCGGAGCTGATACACTTGTTTGCATAGGAGCCAAAATATTAGGCAAACCTAGTTCGCCTCAAGATGCGGAAAGAATGCTACTCAAGCTTCGCGGCCAAGTTAACGAAGTAATTACCGGAATAGCAATATCTAACGGAAAATCTGGAGAGATTATTACGTCTTCAATGAGTTCATATGTGCTAATGCGCAACTATTCTGACTCAGATATTTCTTCGTTTGTAGCATCGGGAAATGCTTTGGATAAAGCCGGAGCATATTCCGTACAGGATAGATGTTTTCATCCAGCTGCCATAGTCAATGGTTGTTATTTGAATGTTGTAGGATTTCCAGCATGTTTGGTTGTAGAATTATTACTATTAACTGGGATACCGATTAATTTCAATTATAGATGGCAGACTAAATCTCAGTGTGTTGGTTGCAAGGTGTTAACGATGAATGGAGATAGAGAGTATAAATGAGTTTTATTGGGATGGGTCCACTTGAGGTTTTCTTAGTACTGCTGGTAGCTTTTTTGGTTATGGGGCCACAGAGAATGATTGAAATAGCCAAATTATTTGGAAAGGCTCTGTCTGAACTTAGGAGGTTAAATTCTGGACTGGCTGAAGTTTTAGAAGATTCAGCAGAAGTAGACACTGTTTCTAGTGAGTCTGATAAGGATAATAAAGAACAAGCTGACGAGACTCATCATGACGAGTATCCGGTTGCTTTTGAGTCTTCAGGTAAAAATGTTTTGGTTGATGAGTCTCGAATTGAAGGTGATGGACAGACAAAACAGTGAATCAACAGGGTTTACCAGTAAAACAACATATAGTTGAGTTAAGAAAAAGACTTACTTGGGCTGTGTTATCAGTGGTAATTTGTACTGCTCTAGCTTTTGTATTTCATCAACAGATATTGACACTGTTGATGGAGCCGGCCCGAGGATTTTCGTCAATTCCTAACGAAAAGCCGATTTATACAGAGATGACCGAATATCTTGGTATTGCTATGAAAGTCTCGTTATTAGCTGGGTTAGTTCTGGCATCTCCATTTGTACTACTTCAATTAGGTCTTTTTGTGAGTCCTGGATTGAAACCGGTAGAACGCAGATATCTTTTTGCTATGCTGCCTATAAGTTTTGCGGCGTTTATTTTGGGTGCAGTTTTTGGTTACCGAATTTTGTTTCCGCCTGCAGTAAAATTTCTTCTTACATTTGGTGGTGATATAGCAACCCCATATATTAGGATTGGTAATTATACGAATCTAATGCTCACGCTTCTTTTCTGGATGGGGATAGTTTTTCAGACCCCAGTTGTATTATATTTTTTGTCAAAGATTGGAGTTGTTTCATATCAACTTCTTTCGAAGTGGAGAAAATATGCGATAGTCGTAGCATTTATATTGGGCGCAGTGATTACCCCGACATTTGACCCTATCAATCAAACAATAGTGGCTTTACCGATCATAGTTTTGTATGAATTAGGAATCTGGCTGTCCCGCTTGGGTGGTCGTAATAAAACTGATACTGAAGAGAAAGCCGAGTAAATTATTCTATGTGCTGATTGCGACAACTTTTATGATTTGAATAAAAGTGATCTTAAAAAGAAGGAAGTAAGGTATTGAATCAGGTTTTATCAGATTCTTCTGTTTCGCCTTCAATTGCTTTCTTCTCTTCTTTTCCTGAAACAGTTGATCTGAATTCACGAATAGCTTTGCCCATAGCTCCACCAATTTCTGGTAGTCTACCTACTCCAAAAACTATTAGAACTATTACTAGGGCAATAATTAATTCGGTTGGGCCTATAAATGATGGCATATCTATTTTCCTATCAATTCTTTATAAATAGTTTATCAATCACAATAAACTAGTTGTCTTCACCCCGGTATTTACGTTTTTTCTTAACGATTTCAACTTCAGGGTTTGGTAACAAATTACTATCTGATATTATTGACTTTTCTGACTTAGCCTTCGGTTTTTTCTTTTCCCTTTTAGATGCGTGACCTTTTGGCATTTGTCGAACCTCCTCATGCTTTAGGAGAAACCTTTTAGAACGATTAGTCTAGCTAATTCGAGACGTACTGTAAAGTTAAAGACCCTGATATTTCAAGAAACCACATACTGAGCTATTGACATTCAAAAATTGGAAGGTAACTTAATATGGTATGTAAAAAATAGCAATTCAAGTATAATTCGACAAGTCTAAATCAAGGAGTTTTTTAATGCCCAATTCACTGGCATTTTTCCGTGGTGAGTACATAGATCTTGCAGATGCTAATGTTAATATAACGACACATGCATTGCATTATGGGACCTCTGTTTTTGAAGGGATACGAGGTAATTGGAATAAAAAGATGGACAAAATGTTCATTTTTAGGGCACGAGAGCATTATGAAAGATTATTGCAGGGTTGCAAAATCATGTTGATGGATGTGCCATATTCAGTAGATGATTTTATGCAAATCACCGTTGAATTGATTGAAAGATGTGGGTACAAGGAAGATGTATATATTCGTCCTATAGTCTATAAGAGTGAGGAATTGGTCGCTAATCTAAAATTGCATGAATTAGGTAGCGATTTTGCATTGATAGCGGTTCCATTTGGCTCATATATTGAAGTGGAAGGCGCTATCAGATGTACTACTTCTTCTTGGAGAAGGATTGATGATACTATCATTCCACCCAGGGTGAAAATTTCTGGTCATTACGTGAACAGTATATTGGCCAAGACAGAGGCAGTTTTAGCTGGATTTGATGAAGCAATATTTCTCAATCAAGATGGGAGTGTTTCAGAAGGTTCAGGAGAAAATCTATTCATGGTTTACAACGGAACTTTATTCACCCCGCTTGTAAGTGAAAATAATCTTACCGGTATAACCAGAGATTCCATTTGGACCCTTGCTAATAAAGAACTAGGGCTAGATGTTGTTGAAAGGAGAATCCGTCGTAGTGAAATTTACTTGGCGGATGAGGTTTTTTTGACTGGAACAGCCGCTCACGTTACCCCAGTAGGTGAACTTGACAACAGGACTATTGGAAACGGTACGGTTGGAGAGATTACTAAAACTCTGCGAGATTCTTACTTGAAAATAATTAGAGGTGATAACTCAAAATATGAATATTGGACTACTGCAATTACGCCTCAAAATGTTTAATTGTTGGAGTTTCGATATTCTCAATATGATTTTTGCCTAAAGATTGATATGAAACCTTTTTCCGTTGATTATTATTTACTTGTAACCTTATCTGCGATTGGATTGTTTCAGTTGATATCTAATCATAGGAGACTAAATGGAATAAAAATTTTCCAGAATTCCTTTATTAATGTCGCTTTTGGATGTTTATTGCCAATCTCTTCTTTAATATGGTTTTTCTCTACAGAAGATCGCAAGTTTAGTGACCATTTAGGTGGATTATCTTCAAATGAGCTTGCCCTGGCTTTTTTTTTGGGTGTATTTACAGCATGGATTTTAACCGTTACTCTTACGTCTTGTTTAAATCACAATAAATTTACGGGACAATCTTCTGATTCTGTTGGTCTCGAAAGTCTTAGATTCTTTACTTATTTTCGTGCAGTCAGATATAACATTAGATCTTGGTGGAAAGAATGCAAGACCTGGATCGAGGGATAGTCGTTTGGTTGAATAATGGTGTCGGTGCTATATTTGCTTTAGATCTTCTGATTGAGTGGCTTGTTAGTGATTATTTCATTACCTTGTTGCTGGGACTGTCTTTGGTAGCAATTTGGTTTGGATCTAATGACCCATCAACAAGAATTCAAAGGCAAATTGGTGTACTGGTATCTCTGTTTTCTATGGCGATTGCTAACCTGATAGTTTTGATAGCGAATATTTTTTATTTTAGGGATAGGCCTTTCATAGATCTTGATCTGCAGCTTTTATTCTATGAACCAACAGATTCATCGATGCCAGCCAATTCAAGCGCAGCCTTTTTTGGTCTTGCTTTTGCATTTTATCGGTATAATAAAAAGTTGGGAGGGTTACTGATTCTGATAGCATCGATCCATGGGTTTTTACGAGTATATACAGGTGTTCATTATCCTTCAGATATAATTGTGGGAGCTTTCATTGGTGCTATAGCGGCATTTATTGGGCATAGGTTCTTTATTTTGCTTCGTTCAATCCCTAATATTGTTGTAAAGTTATTTAGGTTTTTTTGTGTCGCGTAGATGGACGGAAAATGCTTTTCGATTGTCTATTGTGATAGAGGTATTGAGAATGAAACGGGATGTCATTTTCAACTAAAGAATTTTTGGCATAACAGTTCCAAGTTTTTTTGATACTACTTCTAGATTAGACAAGGTGCCTAATGGAACAGGGATTCCGTTCTTAGATCTATCTTTATAGACACGACTTTCAGGTTCTCCTGGAACAAAAATTTCCTCAACTCCTTCTGCTTTTGGTAGTGTTTTTAAGTTTTTTACCAAGTCGTCGATGTTAAGGCGGTATTTGGCTATGTCTGTAAATGCAGAAATATCAATTGCTACAACTATACTGTTTTGAATGATACGCCTTTCAGCTTGTTTGCCAGTAAGATTTGGAGCAAGGAGAGGGTTTCCAGCCATTATACTAGAGAGGCTTTCAAACATTAGAGCTAGACCAGATCCTTTAGGTCCGCCTGCCGGCAATAAAATAGTTGCCAAGCTCGGGTCAGTTGTAGGCACACCAGTTGAGTCTAGAGCCCAGTCTGAAGGGATAGATATTCCTTTGTCTTTTGCCACCGATATTTTTCCTGCTGCTGCCACGCTTGTAGCCATATCTAGGACAAGATGGTTTTCTTTCATAGCGGGTACTGCTATAGATATAGGGCTGTTGTGTGCACCAGGTGATTTAGAACCGTGGATGGCCATATTCGGAGGACTACAAACTATAGCAATTCCAGCCATAGAAGCTTCTGCGGCCATAAGTGAGTAGTATGCCATAGCTCCCTGGTGAGTTGTGTCCTTAATCAGCCCCCAACATATTCCTGAGTCCTTTGCTTTTGAGATCACATGTTTCATAACTCTAGTAGTTACAACTGGTCCAAATGCCCTGTCGGCTTCATACATAACGGTAGCCGAGGTTTCATTGAGTACTTCAATATTGGGATTTGGATTCATAAGCCCTTTTTCTACAGCATCAATATAAAAAGGGATTCTTAGCACGCCATGGGAATCTATCCCTCTTAAGTTGGCCCATACCAATAACTCAGCCTCAATTTCCGCGTCTTCTGGCGGCAATCCAACACTTATAAATACTTCCTTTGTAAATGAGTTGAGATCTACTGCTGAAATTCTGATGTCTTTTGACATAGATTAAGAATCTCCTTTATCTGACAATACATGTTTGAGAGTTGTAGCGACGTTATATTCATCGAATAAATTAGCTACTTCAGACCAAGTATTATCATCTATATCTACTGCTTTAGAGCGTGAATCTCGGTTGGATTTTTCTATTTCACCCGGGTATAGGATTTCTTTTGAGCCTTCCATTAACGGTGTGTTTTTAAGGTATTCGACCATATTCTCGACTTCAGCATGAATATCTCCTATATCACCCATACTAGCAATATCCATGGCAATAATTGTTGATCCGGTCCAGGCTCCAGTCTCAGTGCTAGGTATCTTGATTTGGCCTAAAAGTCCTCCAAAAAGTGCGATCATAACCGATAGAGCATATCCTTTGTGGCCTCCTTGAATGCCGCCAACAGGAAGAATCGCACCTCCTTGATAGTACGAATTGGGATCGGTGCTGGGCTTACCTTCTTTGTCTATTACCCATGGCTCTGGGAGTTCCTGTCCTTTATTTCTGTATACACGTAATTTCCCCTCAGCTGCCATAGTGCTTGCAAAGTCCAGTAGTATCGGTGAGTTTTCTTTGTATGGGAATCCCATGGAAATTGGATTAGTCCCTAGCCTCCTAGATCTTCCACCAAACGGCGCGGCATTTAGGAATGAATCTCCTCCGGCAAACCCGGTGAACATAATTGACGCCATTCCAGCACGAGCTGCTATTTCAGGATACGTGCCTATTCTACCTGTATGGTTTAAATTACCCATTGTTACCAATCCAAGTCCATGAATTCTTGCCTTATTGATTGCTAGTTCGGTACTTACTGTTGCTACAACTTGACCAAATGTGGAATGTCCATTTATCTGAACAATTCCACCATGTTCATTAACTATCTCTGGTTCTGCTTTCGGATCAAGAGAACCTTTTTTTATAGCATCGAGATATTGTGGTATACGTATAAAGCCGTGAGAATCGTGACCAGCTAAATTTGCTGCGGCTAGATGCTCAGCTACGATCTTTGCATGCGATTGACTGGCACCTCCAGCAGTTAGCATTACTTCTGCAATAGTTACTATCTGGGTTTTCGTTAAATTTGGCATTTTTACTCCCTAGTTAATATTCAACAAAACAATTATCTAAATTTGTTAATAAGAACTCAACTATCTTTTTGTTTCTCAACTTTAGTTATTTCTAATTTGATCACAATATTACAAGACCACACTACCGATTAAGTTGGCAATATTCATATCGTCAATAGATTAAACGGGATTTTTGAGCAGGACTTAGAATTATTTATTTTGGTAGGAACACTTTGGTTTTCGGTGAAAAAGCATACCATGAAACCCATAAAGATATTTGACTATGTTTTCTGAGTAACTTTTCAGTAGGCAAATTTTTGTTAAATAAAGCTTCTTCACTAAATTTCCAAACATTTCCATTCTGGTCGACTAAATTATTAGGGTCACGGTTCCCCAAATTGGTCAAAACGGGTTCCATTTTCAGGTTTCCACGGTTGAAAACTCTAGATGCACCTGTTTTGGCAGAGGTTAGTATGACAATATTTGTTTCTCCGATGCTGTCATTCAAAATAGTTTGTTCTTGCAGTATTGAAATAGGGTAGGTTTTAGATATTCCATTTTCTTTTATACCTAAAACCATTGATTTTGGAGGCAATTGACTACTAATTGGCCATGCAGGAAATACTGTTTCATCTGTTTCCAGATATTTTTTCAGAGGTGAATCGGGATGAAATTCAGAGATATAAGAATCATTTGAGAAAATGTCGGTTGATAATGATAAAACAGTTGTTTCTGGGTGGAGCTGTTTCCATTCATTCCAAGTAGTAAGTACTAGAGGTAAAGGTTCAAGCATCTGATTTGTGTCTGACAAGGAGCCGATAATTGGTTCCCCAGTAAGTGGAGCCCACAAAGTTTTGTTATTTAGATCGTATACCAGGCTAGAATTTCGATAAATTAGGCCGGAGGTTCCAAAATTGGAACGTACTCCTAAAACATTACTGCTGTAAGCATTCCCTGATCCACATAAAACACAATGTATTAAAACGATGGGAATATCTCCCAAAACATCATTCACTACTTCATGCAGGCTTGTAATTCTAAGTGGATAAGCCCTGTGTTCCCCATTAATAGACAATCCAAAAACTCGATCTTCCCCGAATAAATATTCTGCGTTTTCTGGATTTAACACCTTGGGATCGGTTAAGAATGGGGTTCGGTCAGGAGCTATACCACCCCATATTATTTCGGTCAGATTAAGACCTGGTTTTACGTTGCCATCTGGAGGGAAGAATTGTCTATAACGTCTATCGAAACCTGATAGTAATATGCTCTTCCAGGCTTTATATCCATCAGGAACTTGATAAGTTTGATAATTGGACCATAGGAATTGCATCCATTGTTCCCACGACCAAGAATTACCTTCGGGAGGCGTTTTAGTAAGTAGAGACAGAGCTTCTGATACGCTTTCTTGGAACGATTCATTACGGAAAAAACGTGCTATTTCAAGAATTATAGGGACTTGAGATACGTCCTTGTTTGATATTGCTTTCGATAGGCCTTCTGTAGCTACTTTGATAGGATGATTAGGCCTAGAGTAAAATCTATACATGTTCGAAGATGATTTATATCCAAGTTCTACTGAGTCATCTATTTTGTCTAATTTAGGTATCAACGTAGGTGTTGCTGGGATTGGGGTAGGAGTCACTATTTCAGCAAGCACTAGCGGTATGCTAGGCGTTGGTACCAGTGTAGGTATGTTTGCAGGTGTAGGAATATTGACTGGATCATTATTGCTGCACCCTAATGATAAAAAAACAGCAGTCATGATGATTATCGAGATGACTATTTTGAATAGATTTTTGAGCTTTTGGATGATAATAAACATTGTTATAACTTGGAATTGAATCTAAGTTTAATTACCCGAAGGATTCTCGGAGCTTGTTTTAAAGTTAATGAGATTTGGCTAATTCTTCCGAGAGCCTGTGAATCAGAGTTTCTAGCTCCTGTGCATCAAGATTCATTGGGTCTACACCCAGTTCATCTGGGTTTCCTAAGGTATGTAAAAATATAGGCGGGTCCCCTTTTGAAAGCATTTCAAATATAGTGTTTCTAGTGGGGCCTATCCAATTGTCTGTGAACTTGAGAACAGCAGTAGGAATAAGGTAGTCAATTTTGTCGTGCTTAATTGTTGCTTCAATGCCGCTGAATTCAGCTACAGAATCAACTATTTTTTCAGTCATTAGCATATAGCTTCTTGTTTCTTCTTCCTCGTCTTCACGAATGAATATATTTAATGCTTCCAGAAGTCCGATTATTTCTTCTTTTGAAACTTTCATACTTCTGCCAATAAATTGGTTTGGACTTGCGTTAGCCGAAGCTGCTTCAATAAGATCTTTGCGACCAAGAAGAATACCAGTCCCTTGAGGCCCTCTGATACCCTTGCCTCCGCTAAGTATAACCATGTCAGCACCTGCGTTAATTGCAGTTTTTAGGTTTTCCCTAGGAGGAAGGGTTGAAGCAGCGTCTACAATAACAGGAATATCTCTAGCATGGGCGATTTTACAAACATCTTCCAGACTAAGAGCACGGCGGGAATAAAATGGCGAAATCAAGTATGCAACGGCAGCTGTTTTTTCAGTAAAAGCTGATTCGAGTTGCCATGGGTGACATCTTCTTCCTTCTCCGATACCAATTAATTTGCCTCCTGCTGCACGGTAAGCCTGATCGTAAGCAAACCTCTGGCAGTTTTGAATAATAATCTCATTTTTCATTCCGGTAGTGTCAGGGATTTGAGCCATCTTGCCTGGGTCTTTTCCTGCTATAACTGCAGCGGCTTGAAGGACAAGGCCTCCTGCTGATCCGCTCGATACAAATGCGGCTTCAGCTCCGATTAATTCTGCAATAATTGAACCAACCTTCTGGTTAAGCTCATTGATGTCTACTAAAACGGACGCAGCTTTTTCCATAGCAGGCATAATCTCAGGCCTAAGCTTTGTACCACCAAAAGCAGTAGTTGTACCAGATGCATTTATTGCTGGCCTCACACCGATTTTTCTATATATATCTGAAGGGTCTGTTTTTGTCATGTTTTACCTTCGTCTTAGGTAGCGATATCTCTATTGAGAAATCACAAAAATAATTTTAATTTACGATTATAGCATTTGAAGTCTATCGCTATTTGATACCAAGTTCTACCTATTAACCGCTTTGTGATTGAATTCGTTAAAAGAGGAGGCTTCAATTGACAGTGACTACAGCTGAATGTCATAATTTATATTTAGAAGGGGTACATTTTGCCTAAGAGAACGTATCAACCAAAGAAAAGAAGGCGAGCTCGTGTTCATGGATTCAGGTCTAGAATGAATACGAGAGGAGGCCGCAGAGTTTTGAAGAGGCGAATATTTAGGGGAAGAGCCCGAATATCCGTCTAGGGGTAGCTTGTTAATTTTTTCCCTCCCTGATTTCGAAACTGAGTTTAGTTTTGTTTTATGGATTATGAATAAAACTAGTAGCTTAAAGAAACCGCGTGATTTTACTGTTTTGCGATCGGTTGGTAAAGACTGGTCAGACCGTTTTTTGGTACTGATAGCGCGCCCGAATGGTCTTGATACTACAAGAATAGGTTTTTCTGTAGGGAAACGTCTCGGAGGCGCAGTGATACGAAATCGAATTAAGCGTAGATTAAGAGCACTTTGTAGTGAAATTAATATTTTGGAAGGTTGGGATATCTTATTGATAGCTAGAACGGGATCTCAATGCTTAGATTTTCACACCTTTAGAAAGTCTCTAAATTATTTGTTTCGAAAGGCTAAGCTAAACAAGAATTCACCTGATTCACTGAAAGACTCCGCTTATGTCTAGATTGCTGTTGGAAATGATCAGGCTTTATCAATTACTGGGATCTTCTTTTTTTAGAGGATCTTGCAGATATGAACCAAGTTGCTCAATATACACCCATGATGCGGTTTCGAAATACGGTACTATTAGAGGCTTGATTCTAGGTTTCCGCAGAATTTTCAGATGTCAGCCTTTTGGATCGAGTGGATATGATCCCGTACCATAAATTTCTATAGTATGTAGCTGATTTGAAGTTTTCAATATGAAATTAATCAATTATTGTCAGATAGACTACAAAAAGTTCCACGGTGGCCGAAGAATTTGGATAGCATTGATATCTCTAATGAGCGCAATTCTAGTTCTGGGCTGTACGGGTGTCAGTGTCCCTGAAGGATGGTCTTCAGCTACCGTTGCAGATGACATTGTATATATCGGGACTATGGATGGTGATTTCAGGGCCTTAGATTTAAATTCCGGTGAGGTTCAGTGGATATTTTCTCTAAGAGGAGAAGAGAAATCTCGAGCTGTTTATGGAACACCTGTTGTACATGAAGAAACAATTTATTTTGGTGGGTATGACGGAATTCTATATGCGTTAAGTATTGATGGTGACGAACTATGGGATAGGCAACTGGGAGACGGTCTTCCAATAGTGGGTGGTCCCGCTTTGACCCAAGACCTTGTGATTATAGGATCTTCTGATGGAAATCTTTATGCATTAAATATTAATGACGGATCGAGCGTATGGAAATTTTCTACAGGTAATAGGATTTGGTCTACACCAGTAATAGCTGACGGAGTTGTTTATTTTGGGTCTCTGGATCAAAATGTTTATGCAGTTACAGTTGATGAAGGTAAAGAGTTATGGCGTTTCCCAGCAAAAGGCGGTGTTGTTGGTACACCAGTAATATCTGACGGGAATCTCTATATTGGTTCTTTCGCAAGCGTATTTTATTCAATTGATATTAAGACTGGAGAATTGAGTTGGAAATTTGACGAAGCAAAAAGTTGGTTCTGGGGAGGAGGAATAGTTAATTCAGATAGGGTTTATGCACCATCTTTGGATGGTAGAGTATATGCCTTAGATAGACGGTCTGGTGAACTGGATTGGGCAGTTGAAACTGAAGGGTCAGTGATTGGGGCCCCAGTAATAGTTTCAGATCGCTTAGCTATTGCTTCTACCGATGGTAGAGTTCGTGTAGTCGATTTGATAGATGGTCAGGGTGAAAGACATTGTGATATCAGAAACGAGATTAGAACTAGCCTGGTTTCATCAAATGATTTCGTTCTATTATCGGCAACAGATCATTCGATTAGGGCCTTAAAGATCAAGTCTAGTGGTAATCCAGATGAAGAGTGGGTACATTTTTCCAATAAAGACGGATCGATTGAGAGTGACTGGATAAGAAGTTGTTAAATAAAAATTAAAGGATATGTATTAACAAGTGGAAATTCTTGGTGATATTTGGAATGGCGCAATAATTCGGCCAATGGTTAACAGCCTTGTGCTTCTTTATGCTATTTTCTTTTCTAATTTTGGATTGGCTATTCTACTTTTCACTGTGGTTGTTAGAGCTGCTATGGTGCCGCTAACGATTAGACAAAGTCGTTCTATGAAAGCTATGTCTTCTTTGCAGCCAAAGATGAAAGCTGTGCAGGAAAAATACAAGAATGATCGCCAGCGCCTGTCTCAGGAGACTATGAAATTATACAAGGCACATGGAATAAGCCCTATAGGTTGTTTGGGGCCTTTGGTATTACAAATGCCTATATTCCTCGGTCTTTTTTGGGCTCTAAGGGCGACTTTGCCTTCTACACCAGAAAAACTGGCAGAATTATCCCAACATCTTTATGGATGGCTGCCGTTAGTACATCAAACCGTACCTCTGAGCGGTAATTTCTTGTGGTTAGATCTCGCAAAGTTTTCTAGTGATAATCCTGTTCCTTTTCTCCTACCTATCCTCGTGGGAGTATCAATGTTTGTAATGCAAAAAATGACTTCGATGCCAACAACAAGTCCTCAACAAGAATCTACAAATAGGATGATGCTTTGGCTAATGCCTGGTATGTTTGGTGTATTTACGCTAAGTTTTGAAGCGGGACTAGCATTGTACTGGATTGCATCAAATATAATGGGTATAGTAATCCAGGGTTTTGTAACTGGCTGGGAGCCTATTTCAGAAATGGCATCGGGTATTGGTAGGCTTTTTCGGAGAAAAGAATTTGAACAAATTGATGAATCGGAGCCGGAAGAGATTTTACCTAATGAATCAAAGGCTCAGGAGGCGGATATAGATGAAGACGATAGAAACGTCAGGGAAAACAGTAGAAGAAGCAATAGAAATCGCTCTACTAGATCTAGACGCAGACCGCACGGACGTAGAAATAGAGGTAATTAGTAAGGGTAAGCCAGGGATTCTAGGAATTGGTTCTGAACCGGCCAAGATTCGGGCGGAACTTTTGGAAAATATACCTGATACTGTAAAGATTGCAGGCAATGTATTGAAGAACATTGTCGCATTTTCAGGGGTTCAAGTCGTAGTAACACTTAAGCAGGTTTATCAAGATGATGTTGAAGGTCCTGTTTTTGACTTGGATGGAGAAGATTCGGGATTATTGATTGGGCGTAAAGGTGAAACTCTCCGGGCTCTGCAGCTGCTCGTAAATTTACTTACATCTGCTGAGTCTAAAGAACGATCTAATGTGCTAGTAGATGTAGCAGGGTATCAAGAACGTCGACACTTAACTCTCAGAACGATTGCTAAAAAGACTGCTGATCGTGTGATATCTACTGGTAAGCCTGTTTCTCTTGAACCGATGCCAGCTAGCGAGCGACGAATAGTACATATTGCCTTATCCGAACATTCAGAAGTAAAAACTATCAGTACAGGTTCGGGTTTACAGAGAAAAGTAGTGATTGAGTCGGTAGATAAGTAAAAGTCTAATTGATCTGTTCGATGGCGTATGATTTGCCTTTTTGGTTTTGGATAACTAAAGAAATTTAATGGCAAAAGAATTATTAAAAGATATTCCCTTTGCAGCGGGCGTTGTTGGTAGTTTGCCCAGACCTCAACATGTAATAGACATGCTTACAGATATTCCTGGACAAGAATCTATTGAAATGACCACTTCTAGTCAAATGGATAGGGCGATAGCTTATGCTATAACTGTGCAGGAAAGTGCAGGTTTGGACCAGGTTAGTGACGGAGAATGGAGACGTCATGCATATACTCATATTATTGCAGATATCGCGCATGGTTTTACAAGTGATAACCGTGTCGACCCTCACCGTTGGGGAATAACTGTCACTGAGCCTATGGTAGTCCATAGTCCTGGTGTTGCGGCTCGAGAAGCAGGATTTTTAGTTAAAAAGACTGATCTTATGACAAAAGTCTGTATTCCTTCGCCATATTTGCTAGGAGAAAGGCTATGGGAAAAACAATGGTCTTCAAAAGCATATCCTACAAGAAATAATTTTATAGATGCTCTCGTACCTATATTAAGAAATGAGCTATTGGAATTAGTAAAAACTGGAGTGGCAGTGGTACAAATTGATGAGCCGCATTTAGGTGTATTGGTTGATCCAAAGATACGCGGTCAGTTCGAGAATCCCGTATACGAGATGGACTTGGCGGCTGACAAGATAAACGAATTGATTCATGGGATAGAAGGCACCAGACTTGCTTTACACCTCTGCCGAAGAAATTGGGGAAGATCAGGGTGGGGCGCTGATGGAGGGTATGAACCCATTATAAATACTATGAAGAAAATCAAAGTGGATCAATATGTGATGGAGTTCAGTATACCTGCTGCAGGAGATTTTTCTGTATTAAAAGAAATGCCTGACGACTCTCTTATCGGTTTGGGTTGTGTAGATTGTCGTTTTGAGACGATAGAAAAACCAATGACAATTGTTAGTAGGGTAGAGGAGGCGATGAAATATGTGGATTCGGGAAGAATTAGTTTAAATCCAGATTGCGGATTTTCACCTGGAAAAGCATCATATTCATCTTTAGACGAAGCATACAATAAATTGAAAAACGAGTCAGAAGCAGCGCGAATATTAAGAGATAAATACACTTGATATAGTTAAGCTTAATATTTTAAAGACCATTATTAGGCTTAACTATTAACTTATCTTACTCTTGGGGAATGTCCTGCACCATTTGCAATTGGTTCGTTTAAATAGACGTCACCGTTACGGATTTTAATATTGAATCCACATTCTGGGTTGTTGCAAACCCAGGCTTTATAATGTACCGCAGCACCTTGCCCTCCAAAGTCTGATAATGGTAGTAGACTGCCTTCACCGCATTTCATACAATTTGGCCAACTTTCGTTTCCCAATCGCTTCCTCCATTCTTCCCCTGAGTATTTTTCTAATTGAAAACATGAATCACAACTATAATATCAGAGTTGTTGCTATCAAAGAACTTCTGATAATTGAAAGCTTGCGTACTTAAGATGCTTTGCTCCATCTTTATATAGGATACTTTCCATCAAAAGTAGAGTATTAACAGTGATGATTTGGGGCTTGATTTGTCCAACCGACTTTAGGAAGCGAGTTAGTTGTCGATTGTAATATCTATTACCTCCCTGATTAGTACGAGCAAGCGTCAAATGAGGTGAATAAGGTCTAGGTTCTTGATTAAAGCCATTTTGGACAAGAATTTGATCAATTGAGGTTTTAAGTTGCAGTAACTTTTTGTCAATATCGATAATTTCCAAGAAGATTACACGAGGATTTCTAGAATCGGGATAGCATTTCAAGGAACCTGTTGTAACACAAAATGTTTTTTGTTTTGTTGATATAGTATCCAGATGTTTTCTAATAATAGGTAGATCTGACTTTGAAATATTCCCTAAAAATTTTAGGGTCAAATGTAAATTGTTTGTAGTTACAGGGCGGATATTAGATAGGTCAGGTCTGGGGAGGTTGTTAATTACTTCATGGAATAAGTGGCTAATATGTTGCTGTACTGGAATTGAAATAAATACCCTTGAATAATCCATGTAAAGTAATGATTCCTTATTAGTAGATGCCATATTGATTCGTACATTTGCAAATGTTATTACATACTACAATCTTTTTAAATGTGTCTATTTTAAAAGCTATGGCTTGTTTACAATTAAAGGTCAATTGAATTTACCATTGGACCAGAATAGGTTTCTATTTTCGGCTTGTTTATGATTTAAAAGATACAATTTAGGACTGAAAATGTTTATGGATGTATACTGGTTTTAATTTATATTAAGTACTCTAGGTTAATAAATGGATAGTGAAATCATAAGTATGTCTGACATGATGGCGATCTATGACGTTACTGATCGATTTGATATTGATAGAGAACAAATAACGGTTCCCTTGGAGAAAAAAGGATTAGGGAATGTTTATGTTAAAGAAGACGGGATTTTAGAGATCATTGTGCCAGTCGATATACCAGTTACTGACTGGTTATCAAGGCTAGGAGACATGATTAAGGACTTAGGGTATATAGAAGAAACTCTTGAGTGGGATGATTGATTTCTTGAAAATATCTAAGGATTATTAATTTAATCCGAGAAGACGAGAGGCATTATTAGATAACAGGTCAGATTTCTCTGATTCTGACAAATCTGAGCACTGAATCTGGCGAACTATTCGATTGGTCTTAATCAAAGGGAAATCACTTCCAAATAGACAATGTTCTGAGCCTAGTATGTTTACAATTGTTTCGAAAATTTTGTTGTCATATAGATATGGAGAAGCTGCGGAATCAAAATATGTGTTGGAAAGCTGAGTTTTAACTTCCGGCATTAGTCCGTAAAATGGAAGACCTCCTCCCCAGTGAGCACATATTATCGAAGCTTGTGGGTATGCTGATATAAATTCATAAAGAATTTCTGGCTTCGTATCTCCTTTACCCTGGTATAAATGCCCAACTGGTTCAGAAGCATGTGTGGTCAATAGCATATTATTATTCTCGATTATTTCCATCATTGGGGACATAGTCAATTTATCTGTGATATCGAAGCCTTGGGAATATGGGTGTAATTCACCGATGCCTCTCATACCTGATTTGAAGCACCTTTCTATTTCTCGGATAGCTGGTTTGCCCCAGGCTGGGTTAATTCCTGCAAATCCGGTAAGACGGCTAGGGTATCTGTGTATAGCTTCAATAATATAGTCGTTAACTTTTTGTGCGAGCGAGATGTTTGTCCAACCAATCCCCATTACAACGGAATGATCAATATTTTGTTCATTCATTTCTTTGATCAGCTCATCCGCTGTAACCATTTTAGATTTTGCATGTGAAAAGAGTTCACCAAAAGTAATATCTTGTTTGAGGTAAGATTCACGGTTACTGCGTAGCCAATCTGGATATATATGTGTGTGAAAATCTATAATTTGAGACATTTTGAGTATCTAAAACAACATTTAGTGCTATTGGCTTGTTCGTGGCACTGGTAATTTTTCAATTAGGGTAATGAGTAGGTCCCAGAGCCAGAAAAAAGTAAAAGCTACTGGTATTGTGTAGATTGGCAAAAGTGTTAGTCTGAATTCGCTGCTCGGCCAAATTGCTGAAATCATTATAAAATAAAAGAGTGTTGATCCTGCAAGCATGCCAAAAGGTCTTAGATCTCTATCCCACAAGAGGTAAATAATTCCGAATATGGTTCCAAAAATACAGAAAACAGCCAAAATGTTAAATATAATTTTGTGTGTAAAAGCAAAAACCAGACCATTTTCTTTGTAATAAGAGTTGATATTTGTGACAGAAGCTAGATTTAGGATATCTTGCTGTTTATCAGAATTTTTTTGGGAATATATTTCAATTGATTCTTGATGGTTATTGCTGAGAAATATAGATGTGGCTGCCGTTGGATAATTAAAAAATACGACAGGCAGTCGCTTTAACGAAACAGTAAGGCTCTGTAGAGGATATTTGGCAATTACTGATAAAACTTGTGAGAATTTAGGATTGTCATGGTCTATGTCCTCTTCTAATATTCTAGTGGTTTGTGATTCTTTAAAACTTATTTCATCTACTTCTGCCAATATGGCAGGAAGAAATTTGCTATAAATATGTTGTGAAACACCTCCATATGTGATGGTGTTAGATTCTGCGTAATTTCTGGTGATCCAGCCTCCAACCAAAATCGTCGGAAATGACGCCAAGATTAATACGTATATTGCAACACGCTTGGTACTGTATTGTCTGTCCAAGAGTAAATGGCAAATAGGGATAATAATTATGATTGGAACTAATAGATACAGGGTGGTTGCACAGGTTAGTATTGATAGAGCCAGTATAATTGACCCCAATACAACTAGTTTCATAGTAGATTCAGAAGATAACAGTCGCATTAAAATTAAAAACAATAGGGCTATCAGTAAAGCGTTTAGCATGGTTGGTTCATTTGAGTTTGAGTGAATTATCGCTGAAGGATCTATCGATGTAAGCAACGCTGCTAAAACTCCGACCTTTTTATCGATTATAGCTCCAGCCATAAAAACGATTATTAACATTAGCCATAGGTAAAGATTATTTACTATTAAAGCGTGGGCATGATTACTGCCTGAGATAGCATATATTACAGACAGCAACATTGAGTATAAAGGAGGATGTTGAGTATCCCGTTCTATATCAGGAGCCGTACCAGTGCCATAGATACCGTGACTTTTGAAATTGTCTGCCAATTCAGAATATTGATTTTCTTGTCTGATAGCTGTTGATGGGTAATCTGACTGGATTTTAATGAAATAAACCGATTGAACTATGGCTGCTCCAATTAAAATCAAAACCATCAAAGCGGTTGAAGTAGAGTTAAATAGAGTATAAATATGTGAAATTTTATTCTGCATTGTTTATTTATTATTCAAGAAATTTAGTTTTGTGTAACCAGTAATACAGAGAGGTAAATAAATTATAGTCTAAAACAATATCGATATCATACCCTTAGCTAATCTAGTTAGCATTTCCAAAAAAGCATCGTAAAATAATAAAAAGACTATATTAATCGGTCTACACTTAACACACCGGGATGAACATCATCAATCATTAGCGCTAAAGCTCTTTGGGATGCCATTAAACCTATTGAATTACCATGGCCGCTGAACCCAACGCAGAAATATACCTTTGGATTGTGTGGCAGGTTACCCAAAATAGGTAATCCATCGGGAGTCATTCCGTGTATACCTGACCATTCTCGGCTTATACCAACTTCTGCAGCTTCTGAGAAATATGTATTAATAAAATCATTTATATAATTCTTTACATTGTCTGTAGTTCTGTCTTCCCAAGTATTTTCTTGAATGATGTTTTGCCATCGCCCTCCACCAACAAGTAGCTGCCCATTAGGTAGTTGGCGATAGTAGCACTTCCTGTTATGCATGCACATTTTGTTCAAAAACCGTGGAGCCGGGTTAGTGAGTAATACCTGTCCACGGGCAGGTTCCACAAATGGCAAAAAATATGGGTCAATAAGCCCTGCATAACCATTTACGGCGAGCATAACTTTATCGCAATTGATGGTGTAATTTCTGGTTTTAACCTGTAAATGATGTGCTTTTTGTTCTATGGAAAATACTTCTTGATTCTCGTATATAGTTGCATTGCAAGCTAAAGAAAGTTTGTGAGTAAGTTTTGCCGGATGGGTTGCAAAATCATCAGGGTGATATGCAGCGCATCCGAACCCTCTCCCTAAAGGATCTTGTTTCAGAAAAGTAGCGTTGAAATTGTCACGCTCAAGTAATTCAGTGCTTTTCCTCAGGTCATCATCGGATTCATCTGTACCCCCGAAGTAGTAAGTACCTATATCTTCATACTCAACGTCATGTTTCTGGGCCAATTTTCGCATTTGGTTAACATTTGTTTCTGTCAAACGCCAAATTTCCAGAGCTGCGTTATGGCCGAAATGTCTTATAGTTTCAACATATGTGTCACGCATTCCTAGCAATACCATACCCGCATTTCTACCACTGGCACCGGCTGCAGGGAAATTCTTATCTACTAAAGCTACATCTTTATCATTAAGAAGATTCGCCATATATGTTCCTATAAGCCCTGATCCTATAATCACGATTTCATGTGATCGATCCTTACGCCCATCACTGGTTTCATGCCAATGAGATACTGTCATAGCAAATTTCTCCTGTATCTTTCAATTATTGATATGTCTATTACTGAATAATTTGTATAAATTCCCACCACATATTTTTTGCATGTCAGTGGGGGAAATAAATTTGCAGTGATTTCTAAGATAATCCAAAGATTGTTTATAAGTACAGTGGCGTTCTACGTTGGGCATGTCTGATCCCCAGGCTAGTTTTTCAGCTCCTAGACGAATGTAATATTCTTTTATGATAGGTCTAGATTCTACAAATGGATATTCCCAAATTGCTCCCTGAAAAATGGGGATCAAGATTTCGACTATCAAGTTGGGAGCCATCAATGGTTTCCATGCTTTTTCAGGTATAGCAAATGAGTCTTTATGTTTAAAGCGAAACAATGACAGCCCGTGTGGATACACTACTGGGATATCTGTATATTTATGTAGCCAATTATCGAAAGCCTTGAGTTGCTTGAGGTAGGCATCCGGCCCTGGATCGGCTGAGGTTACGTTCATATAAATTGGTATATTGAGATTGCGAATATGATCCCAAAAAGGGTAAAAAATCGGATCGTCAATGGTTTCAGATCTACCATGGAGTTCTAGGTTACTAGTTTGAAACCACAACCCGTCAAGCTCCAGCTTATTAATAAGCCTGTCAATTACTTTGAGCTGGGACATTGAGTCTGCTTTCCATTCGTCGACCATAGCAAGACCCCAGAACCTATCCGGAAATTTTTTTATAGCATTGGAAAGGTACTTGTTTAATCTGCCATATAAATGACCAGTTTGAAGAACTGCCTTGTCTATACCAACATAGTCCATTTGCGCAATCATAAGTTCAGGCGGGGCTGACAGGTCTGTTATATTTGGCGGGAGGTATTGGATGTAGTTATCCTTCCCGTTAAATGTCCATGCCATTCTTCCGTATCCAGCACCACGAAAATTTACTTTATTAAGCCCTGCTAGTGAGAAGTCATTTTCTTTGCAAAGAGTCTGTATCATAACTATCGAATTGTCAGCCATATCACGAATCGGTTGATGGTGAGATGCCATGTTATGTTGAGTATACTTAGAATGTTGTTTGGCATCAGAAAAGCCAGAACTGCCTCCTAAATTCGGAAATGCGTGGACATGTGAATCAATAATCATAGAATTCCTTGGATGTTTTGGTTGTGGAACATCGCAATTTTTAAGAAAGAAATCGGCGGTAGTTCTATTGGTTGAAGTTTAATGTGCTGTGGTACCACCATCAACTATTAATTCTGATCCTGTGACGTAAGAAGACTCATCGGAAGCTAGATAGAGGATAGCATATGCAATTTCCTTAGCGGTCCCGAATCGTCCCATGGGAATAGTCGAGGTTCTTTGTTTTACAAGTTCATTGTCAGTAAAAAATTTGTGAGTCATAGGGGTGTCCACATAACCTGGGTAAACTGAATTTACCCTGATACCTTCCCCTGCATACTGTACCGCTGCTGCTTTTGTA
>CAYFFO010000026.1:0-27572 GCA_964342485.1 uncultured Dehalococcoidia bacterium | reverse complement strand
CGAACCGAGAAAAGGAGATGCTATGACGTTTGAAGAACAATTCAGAGTATTTATTCATAACAGGTTAAATTGAAATAAAAAGGATCCTTTGTGTCATGACTTTAAGGTTGACCTCTAGGCTATACTGTCGCCAGATGCTGGGATATGTGAGGTGGATACATGAATATAGTTAAATTGAATGGGCTTAAGATAATCTTGGAAACTCATGTTCATACCTTTGATACCCTCAGCAACTTTGTATCGCAAATGGGGTCGCGACTTATATTCCATTATTGAGGTTATTAACATGAAACTTGGACTGGACGCACGAGGAGGTGTAACCAACGAGTTACTAGACTTCGGTGCACAACTTGGGGCTACAGATGTAATTGGTGGAGGAGTCCCGGAGGAGTCGGGGTATTGGGAGTACCTTGACTTGCTGCGAATCAGATCTCAAGTAGAAGCCGTAGGCATGCGGCTATTTGCAATTGAGAATCTACCCCAAAATTGGATGGACAAAATAAAGCTAGGACTACCAGGACGAGACGAGCAATTAGATAATATCGGCAAGACGATACAAAACATGGGTGCAGCCGGCATACCGGTACTAGGTTATAATTTCATGCCTATGCGCAGCCGAACTGGGTACGCATGGCGCACATCTGGTGACACCCTTGCCCGTGGAGGTGCAAGAGTGTCAAGTTTCGATCATGAACTCGCCCTTACCGCTCCTCTGACCCAATACGGAGAAGTCTCCGACGAAGAGATGTGGGCAAATTTTGAATACTTCCTTAAGGCCATTGTTCCAGTCGCAGAACAGGCCGGTGTAAAGATTGGAGTCCACCCAGATGATCCTCCAATATCCCCCTTGGCTGGGTTACCTCGTATATTAAGAAGCCACGCCTCCCTGCAAAAACTTTGCGACCTAGTACCAAGCAACAACAGCGGTATTGAGTTTTGCCAGGGTACAGTGGCCGAAATGCCAGAACGTGTTGTTGATGCTATCCAAAAATTCGGTAGACAGGACAAGATTTTCTACGTCCACTTTAGGAACGTTTCCGGGACCGTTCCAAAGTTCCAAGAAACGTTCATCGACGAGGGACATGTCGACATGCGTGAGACTATACAGGCTTATTATGAAATTGGTTTTGATGGTCCTTTTATCCCGGACCACGTACCACTGCTCAGCCTGCGTCCGACCGAAAATGCAAAATTCGCTTCTGAAGCTTATGCGATGGGCTATATCAAGGCCCTCATTGACGAGGTAACCCTCGGAAGATAGAGATTGTACAGATTCAGATTTACATAATCTTCAAATAACCAACCTCTCAATCAGCATCTAGGATCATATACTGACTAGCGGTGACAGAGTAAATTTATAAAAGGCACTTTTGCTAAGATGCGATTAAATTCTACTTGTTGAATTTGAAAGCGTATATATCTGCATCCATCAGGGAAAAGCGTAGCCTAATAGGTTTGCCAGACAAACTACTCAGATCGCCTTCATTATCCCACGTGACTTTGCCATCTATAAGATCAGCAAACATCTTAGGACAATCGGCTAAACTAAACCCAGGTATAGCATTGCCCTTATCATCCTGGATCTCTACCTTCACAGAACCTACAGCAGAAGTAGAGTAGTTAAGCTCCAATTGATTACCTTCAAAAGTAAAAGGCCGAGTAGTAAACTCACCACCACAGTAACCTGCATTAACGGATACAAACCCATCTGGACGAATTGTATAACGGCGAATGTGAACCCCAGGTGTTTTTAAGTGTTCTCCAACATACATTGTTAACTCGGTGGGCGACGTCTGGAAGATACCGTGCAAAAAATAAATCCCTCTTTCATGCCAGTTACGTTTATCGAGACCAGGTCTGATAAATGCTTCCATAAAACCCCTGTCAAAATTAACGCCGTCTCTACTAGACAAAAAAACTATATCGTTAACGCCAGGGCCATCAAACCAGCCAGGATCTGGCATCCTGTGGGCAACATACCGGGATGGAAACATCAAGTAAGTCCCTGGTGCCCTTTCATAAGGCCAGCAATAGTTCGTGTAAAGATGTTCAAAAGATGTAGCTCCGGTTTCTATATTTTTTAAAGGAGACCAGTTTTTGAAATCAGTGGAGGTTGTATGGCGCACCCATCTTACTCCGCCATAAAACTCATGCCCAATTTCGCTTTCCACTGTAGAAGGATCGACATTCGGGTTGTGATTTGCGATGCCTCTTGTGTAGCCCCTGTACTGACCTGTCCATTGATCCCAGAAATAAAGGTTTTCGGAATCAAAAGGCCATTCATTCAAAATTGGTTCTTTATACATTTGATGCCAGTTAATACCATCGGGTGATGCCATCGCTACGATACCACTACTTCTAGTCCTTCTCTGATCCAATTTTTCTTGCCAAGTAAGATTATTTGTATCTTTGGGTAATTTGGGTTGATCTCTAACAATCTTAAATGCTTTAAATCTTTCATCCTTCTTGGCATCAGGATTCTTATCCAACCCCACTACACCAGGATTTGCTGCAAGCAGGTTGTTTTCCATTGAACCTTCAAATTCTACTTGTCGGAGCAACGGCTTATTCCAATTAATACCATCGTCGCTCTCGGCGTATGCCTGTTTACGATAACTATGCATTGGAACACCTATGATTGAAGAATCCTCACACTTATACCACATCCTGTATTTTTCTCCGTCATATGATGTAGTTGAAAAGCCTACAAACCCTTTTTCCCAGGGATGGTCGGCCTCAATCACTGGTTCTCGTCGGTCTGGAGAATGTAGTTTACGGCTAATATTATTAGCGTTAGATACCCAAAATTCATCGAGAAATAGTTGTCTGTTAGTTCCTATCCGAATTTCATTATCCATTTATTGAAATACTCCAATTAGAGTTGTTATTTTTTGTTCAATCCGAAGATAACAGGCTTAAACTGTTAATACCACTTCGAATCTTTTTCACTAAATCCCTAATCGATCCACACTGTACCTCTGGAATCAAAATATCTTTGAGCTTAGTCGTACTTAATGGTAGATAAACTTATCAACCAACCAGATATTTATGTGAACTCGATATACCTAGCGTTATAATGTCGACAGATAAAAACTTGGAGAACAGAGATGAAAAAGGTCGTTTGGCCCGATCTCTATGATTTTACATTCACAGCAACAGAACAAATTAAAGACTGGGATCGTCTAAATAAATTGGCTGAAGTGGATGTTTATTTTGACAAACCAAATCTAACCACGTATTTGGAAAGATGCAAAGATGCCACAGCTATAGCGTTAAATTGGATCCACCTCACCAGGGATTTACTAGATAAACTGCCAAATTTAGAACTTATATGCCCCCTTGCTGTTAGTGTGGACCAGATAGATTTAAAGCATGCAGAAAAATTAGGAATTACCGTTTGCAATGCTCCCCATTACAGCGATTCAACCATGGCAGAGCATGCTCTTGGTCTAATGTTATCCTTGTGCAGAGGGATCACCAAAGCTGACCGGGAGATGCGGGAAGGTAAGTGGAATTTGGTAGAGGGCACTGATTTAAGGGGAAGTACTCTAGGTATAATAGGAATAGGTGGTATAGGCGCTGAACTGGCGACGATGGGTAACGGGCTAGGAATGAATGTTATCGCACATACCAAGCATCCTTCTGAAGAAAGAGAAAAAAAACATCGAGTCCAATTCAAAGATCTGGATGAACTATTAATCAGTTCCGATTTTGTACAACTGGCAGTTACCTTGACAGACGAAACAACTCATCTGATTGGGAAAACAGAGTTTGAACTTATGAAACCTTCAGCGTATCTAATTAATATATCTAGAGCACAGGTAGTTGAAGAAAAATCCCTCTTGGACGTTCTAAAGGCCCGACGAATAGCAGGATATGCCACGGATGTCTTTGAAAATGAACCATCGTATAACCATCCCTTGGCCACGATGGACAACGTAGTAGTAACTCCGCATATGGCCTGGAACACCCCAAAAGCAGGAGAGGGCCTGTTGAATGTAGTTACAAATAATATTGCATCATTTTTGGAAGGGAATCCACAAAACATTGTATCAAGCTAAAATTTGATATTCATTTCAAGTATGCTTTGTATAGATTCTGATCGCATGAACCAGATTCAATATATGTGAATTCATCGCCCCTACAACACAGGCTAATTGGGACTGTGCTCCGTATATTAGTTCACTCTGATCTTCTCATAGTGAATATTCCCAAGATAACCAAAACTAGACTATTGATCATCCATAAAGGTGGAATAATGTTGTCACCATGCTTTTCTAACTGCTCACCATTCAAGACAGCAAGAAAAGCAAACATTACAAAAGAGGTAAGTGCCAATAAACCTGATAGCCAATTAGGGAAAAGCTTGGTCCGTAAATATCCTATTGCAGTTATGAATATCCCAAGATACATAATAGACCAACCTGTCGACGCAATCGCTTCTCCAATTGATTTAAATTCAGCACCTAATTCCGCACTTCTTATAGCATCTGAAACAAGTCCCATACTCAAACCAACAACTATTATTATTAATCCTGCATCAATGTAAGTATTTCTTACAAGATTTCTTGTCATCATAAAAGCTAGAGGGATAGTAAGTAATGCATAAGCTGCAAATTTTTCTGTATGCCCCTTATCTAGTAGTCCTGTTTCACCTAGACCCAAATAAACAGCTACTGAACCCAGCCCGGCGATTATAAATAATATTCCATTAACCATTTTATCTGTCATCATATAGCTCCCTTAAATAATATTTTTATCATCTCACAATTATAACAACCTAGCTATCAGTTTAGGGTTGTGTTTTTACTGTATTCTATGCATGATCACCACGTATATAGAATGATTTCCAGAATTCCTTTACCGTGGTATGCTTGCGATTTATTTCTAGACACAAATTTGGTTATGAACCTAATCCTAGTATAGGAGAAAATTGAATGTGTATAAGCAAAACGGGAGTAATAGGGGCAGGTTGGTGGGCTACTCAGCACCATATTCCAAGTCTCAGAACTTACGAAAAGACAGATTTAATAGGTATTGCAGACCCTAACCAGGGTAAACTTGATGCCGCTGCATCATATTATGAAATTGACCAAACATTTCAGGACTATAGAGACCTCCTGCCGAAAGTAGACGGGGTGGTTATAGCCGTACCTCATGCATATCACTATGACATAGCTAAAGATGCCTTGGATGCTGGAGTCCATGTTCTTGTCGAAAAGCCGATGGTACTAACTTCAAAACATGCATGGGATCTTGTTGAGCGTGCAAAAAAACAAAATGTTGAGCTTATGGTAGGAACCACATTCCAATTTACTCCACAAGCTAGAAGAGTTAGGGAATTAGTCCAATCCGGATCAATTGGGGAGCTGATACATGTATCAGGATTGTTCGCATCAATGATAGAGTCCTTCTTAAAGAGCCGACCAGACGATTACAGTGTAATATTTGATTATCCTGTAACCGGTCCTGAAAGTAATTCATATTCAGACCCAAAAATATCCGGAGGAGGCCAAGGCCAAACCCAACTTTCGCATGCTATGGGAATGGTTTTATGGGTAACTGGCAGGCATGTATTAGAGACTTTTGCATACATGGAAAATTTTGATCTGCAAGTGGATTTGGTAGATGCGATAAGTTATCGGTTAGATAATGGAGCAGTAGGTACCATGGCCGCTACAGGCAGTGTAGGTATGAATCAAGATCAGAACCAAGAATTTCGTTATTACGGCACTCAGGGACAGGTAAGACAAGATTTGATCCATGGAAGAGCGGATGCAATGTTTAATGATGGTAAAGCGGAAGTGCTAGAAGGTATTGAAGAAGATCAAATTTATCCTGCGAATCTACCAGCAAGAATTTTAGCTGATTTGACTATTGGAGTGGGCGAAAATCTTGCACCTGGGGCTATAGCAGCTCGCACCGTAGAATTTTTAGAAGCGTCCTACAAATCTGCCGCTACAGGGATGCCTGTACAAATTAAAGATCTTTACAAGAGCAATCTTTAAATCTATACCAAACTTTGATAGATGGAGTATTTATATACCAAAAAAATGCTTAATTACATTGGATGGAATTTGCCATTAATATTTTATACCTGTGAGGTTTCAAATGAGTTTAGTTGTTAATGAATTAGGTAAGACTGGAATACAAGTTACGCGTTTAGGTTTTGGAGCTATGGAGTTTCGTAAAGGGACTAAGTATTTTGATTATGTTCCTGAAAAAGAAGCTAATACTATCTTGAATATGGTATTAGATTCAGGAATAAATTTTATTGATACTTCAATTGATTACGGAGAAAGTGAGGACTTGATTGGCAAATCAATTTCTCATAGAAGATCAGAGTTTTATTTGGCTACAAAATGTAGCTGTCCAGTTGGAGTAACTATAACTGGAGGCGGCAAAGATCATGTATATACTCCAGATAGAATCGTTACTGGTATAAATCAAAGTCTTAAAAGGATGAAAACTAGTCATTTAGATTTGGTTCAATTACATGGTTCACCTTCAATTGATGAAATTAATAAACTTGGAGTAATTGACACGTTAAATAGTATGAAAACAGAAGGGAAAGTAAGATTCATAGGAGTTTCTACTTCTTTGCCAATGCTATCAAAATTTATTGATTTAGGCGTTTTCGACGCTTTTCAGATTCCTTATTCTGCTTTAAACAGAACGCATGAAACCTGGATTTCAAATTCAATAAAAGCAGGTGTGGGAACAATAATTCGTGGTGGAGTTTCTAAAGGTGAATTTGTCAGCACAGGTTTATTAGAGCAAGAAGAATCGTGGCACAAAATGTATAAAAAACAATATGAAGAATGGGATTATTTTAGCCAGGCTGGTCTAGATGATTTATTGGAAGAAGGCGAGTCGAAGACCAGTTTTCTACTTAGATTTACCTTGTCACATCCTGACTTAAATACAACTATCGTAGGTACTGCGAATCCTAAACATTTTAAGGAAAATATAGAAACTGCAAATAAAGGCATATTGCCAAAAGAAATTTATTCAGAAGCCAAAAGAAGATTGAATCTTATAGGAATCTCACCTAGCTAAATTGGTTTTGTGCAATTTGTATATCTAATATGTGCTGGTGCGTAAACGTTGGGTGAATTGTATTAAGCTTCGAATAAACAATTTTTACCTCTATGCTATAAACTCGTTACAAGTAACAATCAAATAGCTGTAGATACCTTACATAAAATAAAAGGAGCAAATATGAGCATAACAAAACTCGGTGGATATTTAGTCATTTTCGCTGCCATCGGATTAACAATCAGTCAATTGTTTGACGGTATTGTAAGTGCAAATGCCGGTGGATTAATTGCGATTTGGTCAAATACTGGTTTCACTTTTGGAGTTTTCGCTTTCTGTTACTACTTTATACAAGATGACAAAGATAACGGGTTGCTGTATTTAATCCCTATATTGGCTCTCATGGGTTGGACTGCTAATACCATAGGACTAGGACTCGATTTACCTAGAGGCACAACGAACATAGAATCTGTTAACGCACTGGCATCAATGTCAGGTGCTGTTGGTTTTTCGGCTGGTTTCGGAGGATTTCTTTCCAATGCGTTACTAGGATATTACATCTTTCGAAAACCCCAATTTAATTCGAACATAATTTATAAAATAGTTACGGCTATATTTATAATTGGAAGTATAGGTTTTGTAACGCTGGGAATTCTAATACCACTGGCAACCGAAGGAAGAGAAGTTGCAACAGTTGTAGGAGAAGCAGGCAAAAACATCCTCCCATTTAATACCGCAATACTAGCTTTAATATGGATACCTGGAATCATATCGACTTTAATTTGGACTATTTGGACTGGTATAATCTTCGTGAAAAAATAAACAGGAATTTATTAGAGCTTTCTTTGACTAGAAAGCTCTAATAATTTTTGGTATCACTTAAAAAGGATCTACACGGTATTCTTACCTAATTCTTTCGAGTTAGGTAAGAATACTTATAACAGATTTTATAAACTGTTTGTGTCATAAATAATCCCAAATTGACATCCTGATCAATAATTTCATCTCTATAACTAATTGGATATGAGCATATTAATCTCAAACACACAATTAAGTGAGCAACACAGGAGGGTTTCATGAGTACTTCCAATAAAAAAGAACTCCGCAACTCTAGAGAATTATTACTGGACAAGATTGAGCGTATCACAGAGATACCTTTGATGATTCTCTCCTTAGTAATGATTCCATTATTACTTGGACCAGTTCTTTGGGATATGGCAGAGAATGAAGAACGATTTTTCTTCCTCGCAGACATATTGATTTGGACATTGTTTGCTGTGGACATGCTAGTCAAAATAGTTTTATCTACTAATAGGATCAATTACTTGAAAGTAAATTGGTTTGAGCTTATTGTCGTAGGGCTACCATGGTTTCGCCCATTCCGGATAGTCAGATTGATTGCATTTGCTGCAAAAAGTTACAAAGGAACAACTAGAGCTGGCAAACCTGATTTTCTACTTGTATACGCTGTAGGTCTCATAGTGGTTGGTGCAACAATAGTTACGACTTTTGAACAAGGATACGGCTCTTCGCTCGAGTCTTTTTCTCAGTCTCTATGGTGGTCACTGGTTACTACCACCACTATTGGTTACGCTTACGGCGACACTTTACCCATGTCCATTGCAGGACGTGGGATGGCTGTAATCTTGATGCTTGGAGGGTTGGGTATATTTGGGGCTATAACAGCAAATCTAGCAGCAGTCTTTTCAAACGCTGGGGATCCAAACACCAAAGCTCTTGCTGAAATACAGCAAGAGCTAAGAAAGTTACAGTCAGAAATATCATCCAATAGGAAATAAAATACATGGGAATAATTATCTTTCCCACTTGAGGATATCGAGGCAATGAAACTCATTAAACCTTTTCAGAAAAGCGAGTACGATCGCCGTATCCAAGATGTAAAAGAACGTATGCAAAGTGACGGTTTTGATCTTCTGATCTGTCAGGACCCCGGCAACATGAATTGGCTGACAGGTTTCGACGGTTGGTCATTCTACACTCCTCAGGCAGTACTGCTGCATTTGGAAGAACAATCACCAATCTGGTTTGGGCGCTCCCAAGATGCTAAGTCAGCATATATCACTACCGATATTTCAGAGGGAAACATAATAGGGTATTCAGAACGGCTGGTGCAGGACCCTGTCCAGCATCCATTTGACGAACTCTGTGACCTGATCATTGGCCGAGGTTGGGGGAACGCTAGAATTGGAATAGAGCTTGATGCTCATTACTATACTGCAAGAGCACATCAGCATTTGGTAAATGGCCTGCCGAATGCCCTATTATCTGACAATCAAGGACTAGTGAACTGGGCACGGCTGGTAAAATCGGAGACAGAGCTGACCTATATGCGCGAAGCAGGCCGCATTGTTACAGACACGATGAATACGGCGATCTCCCGACTTCGACCTGGTACCCTTCAATTTGAGGTAATCGCAGATGTTTACCACGCCCAGATCACCGGATTCAACAAAAAATTTGGCGATTATACCGGGCTGTGTCCTTTGATCCAAGTTGACGAAAGCACTAGTACACCACACTTAACCTGGAGCGACGAACCAATACCCGATAGTGGTCTGATCGTCATGGAGATCGGCGCTGCACGTCGGCATTACAACTGCCCCTTGACGCGAACAATGCATATCGGCAAACCACCGGAAGACATCGAACGGCTAACGGAGGTTATCGTCGAAGGTGGTGATAAAGCAATGGCGGCCGCAAAACCAGGTGCAACTTGTGAAGAAGTAGAGGCTATATGGCAGGCCGTACTAAACCGCAATGGATATAGCAAAGAAAGCCGAGTTGGCTACTCCATCGGTGTCAACTACCCGCCCGACTGGGGTGAACGGACTGCGAGTCTGCGTGCCGGTGACAAGACTGTTCTACAAGCAGGTATGTGCTTCCACTTTCAGTCGGGAGTCTGGCTGGAAGATTTCGGAGCCGCTATTTCAGAACCGTTCGTAGTAACAGACAGGGGTGGTGAGCGCCTATCCAATGTCGCTCGAGAATTAATCGTAATCGACTAGGCTCAGGTTTCCACTGCAAACAGAAATGAGGATATGGAATGACGAAATTTATGTCGGATAATGTTACCAGCGCTTGCCCGGAGGTGATGGACGGGCTGATCGCCGCGAATTCTGGAGACGCGGTTTCTTATGGTGACGATGAATGGTCCATTAAATTACAAAAAAAACTGGCCGAGCTCTTTGAAACCGACGTACTTGTCTTTCCCACAACATCGGGTACGGCCTCAAATGCTTTGGCATTGTCAGCCCTGACACCGCCTTACGGAAAAATCTATTGCCATGCGCTGTCTCACATTAACACCGACGAATGCGGAGCACCCGAATTCTTTACTGGAGGCGCGAAACTGATACCACTGACTGGTGATAATGGCAAATTTAACGCGAACACCTTGGCAGATGCTATCAGCGGTGCTGGACAAGTTCATTCAGCTCAGCCTGCTTGTGTCACACTAACCCAGGCCTGTGAGACAGGAACCGTATATAGCCTGGATGAAATCTCCTCTATCGCTGAAACTGCCCATGAGCATGGCATGAAGGTTCATATGGACGGGGCGCGCTTCGCAAATGCACTTGTCAACCTGGACATCAGTCCGGCGGAGATGACCTGGAAATCCGGTGTTGATGTCTTGTCCTTCGGTGGCACCAAGAATGGCTGCCTTGCTGCCGAAGCAATAATTTTCTTCAAAAAGGAAATGGCTGAAACCTTCCCTTTTCTACACAAAAGGGCTGGCCAGTTGTTATCTAAAATGCGCTTCGTTTCAGCTCAACTTTACGCCTATGTTTCCAACGACGTCTGGTTACGCAATGCACGCCATGCGAACCAGATGGCAACAGAGCTAAGTCAAGCTCTATCCCAGGTCCCCCATATAAAGCTAGCTTTCCCAACTCAATCCAACGAGATCTTCGCATATATGTCGAAAGATATGATCAATCGACTGGCTGAGGCCGGTTACATCGTAAGCGAAGTAGAGCTGGACAGTACGGCTCCACCTCGCCTTGTCACCGCCTGGAATACGGATCCCGCCGATATTCACCGGCTGCTGAATGTTTTAGTTGGACCATAGTGGACATATCATGTTTTAAGGCAGATTGTCGGATCGGGATGGATCTCTGTGCGAATTATTAAGCAACCACGTTTATAATAGAATCGCGATAAGTATCACAGAACTTGAGTGATCTGTTCTAGGTATCTATTCGCAATGGTCGAGGACATATCTATAAATGATTCGTTATGATAACGAGAATTTCAATTGAACACCACTGAACTGTGCTCCATGTCCATCTTCGAAGCCTCTCAGCTCATCAGCCAAAAGGATCTAAAACCTACGGAGCTAGTAGAAGCACATTTAAGTCGTATTGAAAAGATAAATAGCAAGCTTAACGCATTTATAACTGTGATGAAAAAAGATGCGCTGGAGCAAGCCCATTCCGTCGAATTAGAGATACAAAAAGGTAACTCTAAAGGGCCGCTACAAGGTATCCCTATTGGACTAAAAGATCTGTTCAACACTAAGGGTGTACGTACCGCTGCAGGATCGCTTGTAATGGACGATTTTGTGCCCACCACGAACTCTACTGTATCCGATCGATTAAGAAAAGCGAACGCTATTATCATAGGAAAGCTACAGATGGATGAATTCGCTATGGGTGCCACAAGCGTAAACCCACATGACGGGCCTGCTAGAAACCCTTGGGACCTCAAACGCATAACTGGTGGATCAAGTGGAGGTTCCGCAGGTGCAGTTGCAGCAAAACTCTGCATGGGAGCCATGGGTAGTGATACAGGTGGGTCTATTCGTATACCAGCAACATTTTGTGGAATCGTGGGCTTCAAGCCAACATTTGGGTTAGTAAGTAGATCAGGAATTCTTCCAGTCAGTTGGAGCCTAGACACAGTTGGGCCAATGACAAGAACCGTCCATGATGCTGCACTCATCCTCAACGCTATTGTAGGTCACGACCCAAAAGACAACTCAACTACCAAACAGCCTATAAAAGATTTCAGTGTGAGACTAGACAAAGGAATCGATGGAATCCGAATCGGAGTTCTAACAGAAGCCTTCTCTGCAGTGATTGAACCTGAGATAAGAGAAATATTGAGAAAGGCTGTATCCGTGCTAAAAGACTTAGGTTCACGAGTGTATGACACTTCGATATCCCTTACAGAACGTAGAGAATTCACTGGCGTCATAATGCAAGCCGAGTACGCATCTGTACACCTTAAAACCTACTCTAGCCAGAAGAGCAGAATTGGAAATCAAGCCCGAAAGGCAATTGAGGATGGGCTAAGAATCAAGGGAGTCGATTATGTAAAAGCTCATCAAAACCGGATCCAATTTAACAGAGATTTTGATAATATATGGAAACACTTCGACGTACTTGTAGGCCCGACTGAACGTATCACTGCCCCCACAATTGAAAATAGTCCGAACCGTAAGATCGGCGAGTCCCCAAATCTATCGCCAGGACTTTCAAGCTTGGCGAAACTTTTTAACACCACCGGCTCGCCAGCTATTACAGTGCCATGCGGATTCGCTTCTAATGGTATGCCTGTTGGAATGCAAGTCGTAGCCCGCTCCTTCCAAGATACACGTGTTCTTCAAGTAGCACATGCATATGAGAATGCCACGAAATGGCACAGGCTTCAGCCATCAATTTAAACACTACTTAAATTAATAAGTGACATATAGATCTGGTTTTGCAATACTAACAACCAATTAATCAATAATAGATTTGGAGGGCAAGGTGAATTCTAAAGTTATTGGGGCTATGTTAATTCTAGGGCCGATCTTAACAATGGGAGTATGGATAGTATTAGACGTGGACACATCGGATCTGACACCTTCTGATCAAATGGCTACTATCCTAGCGCAATCTAAGAAAGTTGAACTTGGTTCAATCCTTAATGTGTTTGGTGTGATGTCGATGTTTACTGGGCTTTACTTCTTAACGCGTACATTGAAAAGTGATAATACAGTGAGTAACACTGTATCTGAAATAGGTGGATTACTACTTTTGTTATCTGTTCCAGTATGGGTAGTTCTAGTAGGTTCGGATATATCGGCAATAGAAATTGCCAAAAAACATGGAAATGAATTTGGTGCAACAATAATAGCTGCTTCTAAAAGTTTTCAAATGGTTGGAATCATGATGGTTTCTGGGCTATTTCTACTAGGTATATCTCTAATTCTTTTAAACAAATATAAAAGAATTATTGGCACACTATTCGTTATTGCTTCAGTCTGCGCTTTTATCGATATGGTGGCCGAATCAGATGCTGAAATCATTGCAATGATAGGTTGGATGGGAATGTTTTTGACTACCCTTGTGACCGGTATATTAACTACGTTGCAGAAGGAAAAACAAGCCTGATAAAGTCTTTTAAGATATCTGGTCTATAAACTTAACCACTGGTCTAGTTAATAGCCAGTGGTTAAGTTTTAGCCGATAAATCTCGATACTTTAACTACTTGGAGAATATAGATGAATCCAGAATCAGCTAAAGCATTTTTTGAATCTTTTGGCTATATATTTTTGAAAAATGTCTTTCCATCTTCAGAAATTAAAGAAATTTCTACAGCCGCAGATGAGATTTGGGAAAAGGAAAGGAACGGCGCACAATCCAAAAAGGACGGACAGAACATCGTACCTTTTGTTGAACAAAGTCCTCTGTTAACTAAGCTTATCGATGACGACAGAATTTACAATTACGCTACAACCATACTTGGTGAAGACATGGTCTGGGGTGGGTCTGAAGGCAATATCACTACCAGAGGAGAACATTTGTGGCACCCGGATAGACCTGGAGACCACCAAGAAATTAACTACGATAGGTTAAAGGTAAATATATATCTTGATCCGGTAACAGCTGATCGAGGGTGCCTCAGAGTGATCCCGGCTTCTCATAGGGAGCCTCTCCACGGATCAATCGAGCCAGAAAATAGACATCAAAACTCTACAACAGTAAATCCATTTAATATAGCTGGAGAAAACATGCCATCAATCCCAGTCGAATCAAATCCGGGCGATGTAATTTTTTTCCACCAGAGTCTTTGGCACGCTGTATTTAACGGTTGGCCAAATAGAAGATTCATAGCATTAAAATATGCTGCCAAACCAATCAACGACAGACAGATAGCTTCCTTAGTCTATTACAGTGCTGATAAATTACTAAACACTCCAAAATCTCTTCTTGAAAGTAACCGCCCAAGAATCAAGAATCTAGTACGTAATCTGCATGATTACGCAATCAAAGACGTGCCTGACTTCATTCCATTCAGGCCAAATTAACCTAGTTAAGAAACTTGAAAAATAGATAGGAGGGGAAAAATGGGTCTGGATCAACCGATCTCCGTAGCTTTGATCGGTGCCGGAAATCGTTCCCAAAAGGTATACAAGCCACTTATAAATGAGATTAAGCCATGGGTTAACTTGGTAGCTGTGTGCGATCCCGTTCGTGAAAACGCTGATAGTTTAGCCGAAGCTTTAGGCGTACCAGCATTCTACGACATAAAAGAACTAGTTGAATCCCGTCCAATGGAAGCAGCTTTCGTTGTCACTCCAGTTCCATCACATCATTCGATTGCCATATATTTGATGTCAAATGGTATTAACGTAAACGTAGAAACAAGCATGGCCACATTACTGGTTCAGGCTCAGGAGATGGTGGACACAGCCCGTGATAACGATGTTATCTTAAGAATTGGGGAAAACTTTTTTCGACAACCTTTTGATAGGTTAATAAGACTGATCAACCAAGATGGATTTATAGGTCCAATTAAGCGGCTTACCTGTTGGCACGATCATACTGGATATCACAACAACTCACGTTGGATCTCATTTTTTCAATCCTATCCGATTGCAGCACAATCTATAACACATACAATGTCAACCGATGAACATTACCAGATGCCTCACAGGTTGTATGATAACGAGACTTATAAAGCACATTTCTACTGGTTTCCAAATAATGAACTGGTAATTGATCACGCAGGTAACATCAAGAGCATGCTAGGTAGATATCCCCGTCCTGGATATACCGAACTCGCCGGGGCTCGCGGATCAATCGTTCAACAAGCTGGACAAAAAAACTCTGCCAAACAACCATATCAGGGTTGGGAAGGACTTGGTGAAGTCCGATACTGTACCGATGAATCCCTACAACAACACGGGAAAAGTGGAGTTGCTGACCAAATATTTCCAATCGTACATTCAAGTGATAGCCACGATTGGTTGTCTTCACATGTGGATTTACCTACCGGTCGCGTAGAATATGTAAATCCACATCGACCGGGAAAATCTGCATACCATCATGGTAATTACTATAGCGCAGCAGTTATGGATCACATAGTGGACTTTGCTGAGACCATACGTTGTGTAAAAAAATCGGAATACACTGATCAAGACGCACTCATGGCCATGATGATGGAAGTCGCAACACGTGAGTCTGCTATGAAAAACGGTGAACGTTTAAGTCTGCCATTGAAAGGTGAATTAGAAAGTGATGTCCTTATGAGAACCAAGCAAAGACAAGAGTATGGTGTTGATCCTCTCGATATAGAAGGAATGTTAGCAATTAAATTTCCTCGCCCTTAAAATACTTAATCCCAGATTAACCTCAAGAGCTATAACCTACGAAATGAAATGCCCAAACTGCAATACCAATAACGGAGAAGATAACTTGTCATGTGAAAGATGTGGTGTGTCCCTGCATGGCATGAACAAATGGTTTAAGCTATTTATTTGTATAGTTGTAATAACATTTGCTGTGGCACTACTGGTGCCATCTTGTTACAGAATTTTATAGGTTATTGCGATGACAGAGTACCTGGAAAATAAAGTGTCCCAATTGTCGCAGATGGTCTAATCAAAATAGCTATACGAAGCGGCCGGGATCGAACGCGTCCAGGGAAATATCTGTAACGTCATCATCAATTAGGTCTGCTATAAGCGATCCCATAGCTGGACCCATCATCAATCCCAGACGACCTCCGCCGGTTGCTACATATGCTCCATCGAGGTCAGGCACCTTACCAAGAATCAGTTTACGGTCTGACGACAAGGGCCTCAGACAGGCAGTCTGTAATACAATCTGACCCTCTGAAAGTGAAGGGATGTTCTTCACGGCACCAGCCATGATGCTCTCTCTAGCCTCAGACGTAGTGCTCTCATCGAGTCCGACATCTTCAAACGTCGCTCCAACCCAAGTATGACCATCAGGCTTGGTTGAGGTGAAATAATCACCTCCAACCACCGAGCTACGAATAGGCGGCCCTGGAAGGCGCAAGCGAAGTATCTGTCCCTTCCACGGCTGCATCAATATTGGTATCCCAAGCCAATTCGACGACGCCTGACTCCATGGTCCCATGGCTACCACTACACGATCACATGCGATCTGAGTACCATTAACCATCACTCCACGGACACGGCCATCATCTTTGGTTAAACCAGTCACGGTCCCATTCAGAACCTGAGCTCCACGCTGTTCAGCTGCCATCGCCAACGCAAGTGTCAGTCGATAGGCATTCACGTCGGTTGTGCCTTCGGTGTAAATACCACCGAGAGCCTTCGAGCTTATCCTAGACTCGATACACCGAGCCGCTTTCTCATCTACCCATTTGATCGTATAACCCTGGTCGTCTACTTCCCACGCACGCCGGATCGCATCATGCCCCTTGGGATTCTGGGCCGCCTCGGCTTCCTTTTCGTCAAAGACAATTCCTAGCATCGGACGTTCGCGAAACTCTACGTCAACACCAGTCTCCTCAAGGAGAGATGCAGCCAACTCCTTGTGCAGTCTCATACCAAGCGAGCCCACTTCAAAATGGTTATCGGTCATTCCTGCTTCGTCAAAGGTACCGAGCGCGGCATAGGAAAAACCTGAGGCATGACCACCAAGTCCGTCCCTCTCCACAACGATACTTTTTATACCCAGTAAGGATAGAAAATAAGCAGTCGCCACTCCAACCAGACCACCGCCTACAATTACAACATCAGTGCTGTGTTCATTCATAGGGCCCTCACTATCTAATCTTAACTAGCTTACAGATTACAAAAAGAAGGATAACATACTGTGAACTTAACAAAGAGTTAAATAGCATCAGTGAACAATTTTTAAAATAATTTTGTCTAGGATTTAACCAGAACCAAAATGTCGACATGAACCTTATCATCCTGTTTAATATATTGAAAATTATCATTTAGGAGAAATTCATGATTAATTCTAAAGCTTCAAGTCTGATGCTTGTGGCGGGCTTTATCGCTTTTATCCTTTTTACTATCAGCCAGATTTTACAAGGTGGCGAAAGTGGCACTGCAGGCTCGTTAGCCTGGGCTGCATCAAATAACGACTGGCAATGGATTATGCCCATACGTATGATTGCCATTATGTTAATGCTTGTATTTACCGTGGGATTTACCTCTTGGGCTCGTAATCTCAACGAATCAAGTGGCATGATCTATCTCGGAACACAATTCACTTTACTGGGAACATTTTTCATGTTTGTAGCATTGATCTCCCAGGGGGGTGGTTTTGACATAGCTTCAGACAGTACGGAGCCTGCAGAAGCTGCGCATGCATTACTTAAGCTTAGTGGTATGAGCTCTTGGTTCGGAGGTATAAGTTTTGCATTTAGCTTATTCCTTGTCGCGACTAAACTATACATAGACAAATTAGGTACTCCTATCCTAAATGGAATTATTGCATTATTAGGCATTATTGCAGTGGTCGGGGGCTTTACTATCTGGTTCATCTGGGTCATCTGCTTTGGTATAGCCTTACTTCTTATGGCGATTATTGGCGTACAGAAAGTTATGCGCCCTTGAATCGTCCCTAACCAGTAAATTGGTCCACAAATAAGATCATATATAGAGTCCTAGCATATAATCTAGGATTTGTTGCTATCCTTTTACTGTATACAGCAAGGTTACATAGGAGTTAATGGATGTCAGAAAATCTTAACACGCTACATTGGAGGCCTATAGGACCTTTCAGGGGTGGCAGGGTAGTAGCCGTAGCAGGTCACCCAACAGATCGAGAGGTTTTCTACTTCGGTGCATGTGCAGGGGGAGTTTGGAAGACGGAGGATGGCGGGATATATTGGAACAATATTTCCGATGGTTACTTTGCTACAGCATCGGTTGGTGCAATAGCGGTCGCTGAGTCTGATCCAAACGTGTTATATGTCGGCACCGGTGAAGCATGCATCAGAGGCAATGTCTCTCATGGAGATGGTGTATATCGTTCTACAGATGGTGGGAAAAAATGGCACAACATTGGCCTAAATGACACCCGCCATATTTCACGAATCAGGATAAACCCTAAGAACCCTGACGTAGCGTATGTTGCAGCACTTGGCCATGCGTTCGGCACAAATGAGGAACGTGGTGTTTTCCGAACTAAAGATGGTGGTCATACATGGGAAAAAATCTTGTACAAAAGTGAGAAGGCTGGGGCAGCAGATCTATCCATGGACCCTATGAATCCTCGTATTTTATACGCGACAATCTGGGAAACATTGCGTCAGCCCTGGGATTTTATCAGCGGTGGCCTTGACAGTGGTATATTTAGGTCAAGCGATGGAGGTGATAGCTGGACAGATATCACGGACCGCCCAGGCTTACCTGATGGCATAAAGGGACGAATGGGCGTGGCCGTATCTCCGTCAAAACCTGGTCGGGTATGGGCTATCGTAGAGTCTGTTAATGGTGGACTCTTCCGTTCTGATGATGCCGGCGATTCCTGGAATCGATTGAGTAACGATGTCAACCTTATACAGCGTCCCTGGTATTACAGCCACGTGGTGGCCCACCCAAGTGATGAAAACATTGTTTGGGTACTAAACCTCAAGGCATGGAAGTCAACTGATGGTGGTAGCACATTCACCCAAATGAATACGCCAAATACTGATAACCATGACCTTTGGATCGACCCGGATGATTCTAGCCGCATGATTGAGGGTAATGATGGTGGGGCATGCGTTTCTTTCAATGGTGGAGAGTCTTGGTCGTCCGTATACAATCAACCTACTGCACAATTTTATCATGTTGCTGTAGATGACCAGTTCCCGTTCCGTGCCTATGCAACACAGCAAGATAATAGCGCGATTAGCATTCCGAGCAGGTCAATTAAAGGCGCCATTCAATGGGAAGAATGCGAAAGGGTTGGTAATGCAGAATCCGGTCATATTGCTGTCAAGCATGGTGACCCAAATATCGTATACTCAGGTACTCCGCCGCATGGGGGTGACTACCTATTAAGATATGACCGAAGAGATGGTCAGGTGCGTATCATCTCACCATGGCCTGAATTCAATTGGGGGTATGGGGTAAAACACCACAAATATCGATTCCAGTGGACATACCCTATAGTTGCTTCTCGCCATGATTCCAGCCGATTGTATGTCGCGGCAAACGTAGTCCTCCGGTCTGACAACGAAGGCTCGAGCTGGACTGAGATTAGTCCAGATCTGACACGTAAAGATATAACCAAAATGGGCACACCAGGTGGACCGATCACCGGTGACCATACAGGTCCAGAACATTACGGTACGATATTTGCTTTTGCTGAGTCCCCAATACACCCAGAGATTCTCTGGGCTGGATCCGACGATGGTTTAGTCCATGTATCAACCAATGGGGCTGAAACCTGGGTAAACGTAACCCCATTGGACTTCCCAGAATGGACCACGGTTAGCATGATAGAACCGTCTTCTCACGATCCTGCCACTGCCTATATGGCTGCTACTGGATACAAACTTGACGATAACTCGCCGTTACTTTATCGTACCAGCGATTTCGGACAATCCTGGACTAGTATCACTAATGGCATAAGACCTGAGGACTTTACACGTGTCATTAGAGCCGATCTAGTTTCCAACGGAGTACTATATCTGGGTACAGAAACTGGGATCTATGTATCGTTCGATGATGGAGATAGTTGGCAGACTCTACAACTTGACTTACCTGTAGTACCTGTACACGATATTGGTGTAAAGCATAACGAGATCGTGGCAGCGACTCATGGACGGTCTTTCTGGGTACTAGATGACCTAACTTACTTACGACAATCTTGTAAAACTACAGACGATATACACCTTTATACACCTGCAGACACCTTTCGGATACCTCCGCTCAAGGGTTCACGGCTCTCTCAGGCTGGCAAGAACTATGGTTTTGGGGCTGCTCCTCAGGCAACATATATTTCAGAAGACAGGTTGGATGGTCCTCCAAAACAGCACTTTCTTAATGCTGGTGCCAATCCCCCTGATGGTGTTGTAATACGTTATCGGCTGCCGGAAATATTGAATAGCGAAGTGACCCTTGAATTGCTGGATTCGGAAGGTTCAACTCTTAGGCACTTTTCTTCAATGGCTCCATCATCTTCGCCTCCAGGTGCACCAATTGAACCGATGTTATCAACCAATCCTGGTATAAACGTTTTCGAATGGGATCTAAGGCACGCAGGAGCTATAGGAGTTCCTGGTGCGGGCGCTGCAGACAAAGCTTTACCAGGTCCAATAGCAATCCCCGGAACCTACAAAGTGAGATTAACCGTAGGTGAAACGACATATTCAAAGACGTTTAAACTATTCCAAGATCCTAACAGCAGCGCCTCGATCGATGATCTTACGAAACAACGTGATTTCCTAATCCTACTTAGGGACAAACGTACTTCGATTAGCTCTGCAGTTCATCAGGTACGCGATATCAGAAATCAGGTTGAGAAGTGGAATGATCTTGCATTGTTTACAAACAATATTGATAGTGTAAAGAAGACCTCGGATAATCTGTTAACCAAACTTAATTCGATTGAAGAAGATCTTATCCAAGTCAAGGTTGATGGACAAATGAATGGTATCTCTCACCCTGCGAAACTTGATGCAAAAATCGCTGAACTAACTGTTGTTGTTGCTTCTGGAGATCATCCGCCAACGATCCAGTGTCAGGATCTTTTTAATGATCTATCTTTACGTCTACAAACCGTTTTAGGCAGACTTAAGGAAATAATAGGAAGTGATCTAGAAGAATACCTAGCTGCTCTATCGGAATTACAATTGCCAGTAGTAAAACCCTAGAACCGAAATAGCTTTATCGCAAAATTTAATCTATAGAAGCTTAACGAAAAACATTCTAGTTTAGTTTAAATTTAAAGTATAATTCAGCTTAATAGATTGTTCGAAAAGATACATATTTGAATTATTGTCAGGGTAAAATACCGGGAATTTATAAGCATTGAAAAACAATGAACCTTTTTTTCAATAACTATTTCCTCATCAATACATTTGTCTCCAAGGATAAAAAAAATTTATGAAAACTGATAATCATGTACTTTACGGCAGCTTTGAAGATGATTATGTGACCATTACCAATGGAGATGGGGTATATGTATATGACGATCAAGGAAATCAGTATTTAGATGCGGTCGGCGGGGTATGTGTTGTCAATATCGGTCATGGGGTTGACGAAATACGCGAAGTTATAAAACAACAATTTGATAAGGTAACTTATACTTATGGTGGAATTGTAGACAATGAACCTCGCCAGCAACTGGCAAGTAAACTTCAAGAATGGGCTCCTTCTGGAATGGGCTATACGAAGTCTCTTTTTTGTTCTGGTGGTGCTGAAGCTAATGAAGGAGCATTGAAATTAGCGTACCAATACCATTGTGAACGTGGTAACCCAACTAAACGTAAAGTGATTGGTCGATGGCAAAGCTATCATGGAAATACAATTGCAACTTTGTCTATGAGCGGTAGGACCACTTGGAGAGCGCCTGTAAGTCCTCTACTCTTAGACTTCCCACACATCCCTCCTCCATATTGCTATAGATGTCCTTGGGATTTGGAATATCCAGGATGTGGTATGACATGTGCAGAAGAGTTAGAAAAGGTGATTTCACAGGAAGGTTCTGAAAATATATCTGCTTTTGTAGCAGAGCCTATAATAGGGACATCAATGTCAGCCGTGGTACCTCCAGACGAATATTATGGAATAGTAAGAGATATTTGCGATAAAAACGACATATTGTTTATAGCTGATGAAGTTATGAGTGGGGTTGGCAGGACGGGTAAACGATGGGCTATAGAGCATTGGAACGTTGCACCAGATATCATTACTTCATCAAAAGGATTGGCCAGCGGGTATTCTCCCCTTGGGGCATTGATACTAGGAGAAAAAGTTTGGAAAGCTATTGCTGACGGTACCGGGAAAGTTTCCCATAGTTCCACATATGGGGGTAATCCTTTAAGCTGTGCAGTTGGTTTAGCTGTCCTTGAATATATTGAAAACAACGGCTTGATAGAAAAAGCAGGGCATATGGGCACAAGGTTAATAGCTGCTTTGGAAGAAACATTACACGATATACCCTATGTTGGCGATATTAGAGGAAAGGGGCTTTTTGCCGGAGTTGAACTGGTATCTGACAGGATAACAAAGCAACCTTTTCCAACAGATTCCAATGTAGGGCACAAGATTGAACATACGGCCATTAAAAAAGGGTTACTGGTTCTGGCAGGTGTTCCTGGCCTTGTTCAAGGGGTAGGAGGAGACCATATTGAGCTAGTCCCTCCTTATGTAATTGACGATACCCACGTTGAGTTCATTACAACTACACTCAGAGAAAGTATCTTGGAAGTATGTGGAAATGCCTAGTATGAGTAACAACTCAAAAAGTTGGAGCAGCATTGAAAAATCCTACAATTTATTGCTTTTTTAATATAGGGAACAGTGATGATTAAGCTTGCCTGTAATTCGCTCATAGCGATAAGTAAAGATTCAAAAGATTACATGGATGTGGAAGAGTTCTTGGATTTATCTTATGAATTAAGGTTAGATGCCGTGGACTTCCAATTAGACCGTGGTATTAGGTCAAGGGACAGGACTTATCTTGGTCACCTCAAATGTGAATGCCTAAAAAGAGGAATGCCTATAGGATTTCTAGGTATCGGAAGTGGCTTTATTGGTACTGATCAACTCCCAGGCATTGGAGCAATAGGAATTCATCTACCACGCGAAGAACTAAGAAAGCGCATAGACGAGGCCAAGAAGGCGATCGATGATGCGGCATTCCTTGGCGCTCCATTAATACGACTTTTTGGTGGCAGTATTCCTGAAGCTACAGAAAATGCATCTATGCTGTATGCGGAAATGATTGACTCATACCGAGAGGTTGCTGATTATGCTTTCAAGTTGGGAGTCTTTATAGGTTTACATAATCATCCACCGGTGGATTCGCCTACTGGAGAAGACATAATCCGTATCTTGAGCGAAACCAATAGGAAAAACTTTACTTTTATATTAGATACTGGTCGTTGGAAAGGTTCTCCAGGCACTGAACCGATGGGTGTCAGTGACCCCAAAATGGATATCTATCAATATATGGAGCAAACTGCACCATATGCGTCTTATGTTAGGGCTAAAATATACAAGATAGACACTGGGAGGGAAGAGTGGATAGACTACGAACGAGTAATCCGTATACTCCGTAATGTTGGCTTTAACGGGACGATATCGATTGTATACGAGGATCAAGGAAATAATTGTAGTTCAAGTGACGCGATAGCGCTTGCTGTTGAACATCTTAGGCAAATAATATCCTCAAACTAAAACCAATATGGATCTCAGAAATAGTAGGATCAGTGTACAAATTGGTAATTATTACTATCCTGTGCAGTCTCAATACTCATCCGCTAATGCTAATTACTTTGATGTGTTTCTCCAAATCGGCTGAGAGGTCCTACAGGAGCTGTCCTGAGTAATGGATAGCCTGTGTTCAAAAGTGTAGTGTCTCCAATAGACTCCATTTTCCTCCACATATGACGCGCCATGTCCTTGAGAATATGCTGGTATTTCGGTTTATCCGCCAAATTGTTTAGCTCAAACGGATCGTCATCTAAGTTATAAAGTTCATCGATCCCACCAGGGTTGAAAATATATTTCCATTCATTTTTCCAAGTTAATCTTTGGGTATACATATATCTTTGAGAAAAGAATTCCGCATAAGCTTCATTCAAATTATCGGTGTTGAATGAACCATCCAAAACGGGTTTCAGGTTTTTCCCTTGCATTTGTTTTGGTATATCTATGCCAGCATATGCTAACAAAGTAGGGGCCAGATCCACAGTACTTACCTTAACCCCCTGTATTGATGTTACGGTGTTTACGTTTGGGGGCTTTAAGATCAAGGGAATGTTGTAGACTTCTTCGTATCCCGTTCCAACACCTTTAGTTAAAAGTCCGTGAGCACTTAACATGTCTCCGTGATCACTGGTGAAAACAATTAAGGTATCGTCGTATATATTTCTTTCCTTGAGAAATTTGATTACTCGACCGACTTCTTTATCGATGCTAGTAATAGATGCGTAATAAGACGCTATTATCTGTTTCCATTGTGCCTGATCCAATTTCCCAAAAACAGTGTTCATTCTTTTAAGAATATCGGGTTTTGATTCCAAGTCATCTTCAAAACTTGGGCTCAAAGTTATTTGATCACAATCATATAATTCCATAACGTCGTAGCTTGCTAAATAAGGATCGTGCGGTTCTAAAACCGATATGAAACAGGTGAATGGAATTTTTGTATTGTTACCTGAAATATGATCATTTATGAATTTTAAGCCATGATCAAATGCTGGATGTGATACGTTATCCATTCCTTCAATTGTGGCAGACAATAAGTGATCTGGATAACCTTCGTTCTTTAATACAACCTCATTGCTAACTCGGATATCCGAATCAAGGCTGGGTCCATCATTGGAATTGAAGGATGTTTCGCTAATTTTCCTTTTGTCAATTCTCAGAGCATCTTGTATATTAAACTCATGCCACCCAAAGTCGTCGAGTTGATTACTCTGTTCTACATGCCACTTCCCGAAATATCCGTTTCGATATCCATGGTCAGCCAATACTTCCGCAAAGTGAATAAATCGTCCTGAAGGGGCATCCAACCAACTTCTAGGATGCGCATGAAGAACATCCCATACACCATGCGATGATGGATAAAGACTTGTCATCAAAGAAGCACGTGCGGGTGAGCAAATAGCGTTAGTAGTGTAACAACTATCAAACTGGATCCCATCTTTTGAAAGGGCATCTAAATTTGGAGTTAAGCATTGACTTTCAGAAGTTATAGATGCTGAATTTGTGTGGTCGGTCATTATGATTACTATATTTGGAGATTGGTTCATAGGATCTATTTTCCCAGCCGACCAATAAACACATGTAATGACGGAATAGTTGGGAACTTCCCAGTAGAATTGTATATATATTCAATCATAGTCATTATCTTATTCCGAATTACATTTACAGCACAAATACTTTCTCCTTTTAACACAATGGCTCAGAATCCTGTTTTTTAGGCATTTCTATCATGTATTTGAACTGAGATTCCGATTGTATTTAAGTAGAAACATATCAAATAATCGATATTTTTATGGACTGGCTAGACCGAAGTGGCGCTCAAAATCCGCCATTGTCCTTCAACATCACATGCTTCATAAAAGAGTCTCGACCTCCCATTTGGCATGTCTATTACACACGGCTCAGATGCTTTTATCCCGTCCCATGGACCACCAATATCTACACAGATTTTCGGATCTTTATACCATCTCAATCCATCCTCGGAGGTAGCACTGAATACACGCCCATGGAATTTGCTAGTCGTCGTTACTTCAGGAGCATGTTCCCAACTCGAGTAGTACATCCTATAAGTCTCATCGGCAAGGAGGACGACATCCGGAGCATATATCGCATAGTTCTCAAATTCAAATTCTTGTGATACTCGAATACCCGACTCCATTTCAAAATTGAGCCCATCGTCCGATATAGCACTTACAATATGTTTCATGGAATCTTGACCAGGCTCGAATTTCTCCACAGGACCAAAAGGAAACTTATATTGAAAAAAATATAGCCGGTACTTGAAATTTGAACCAACCTTAGTATAAACGCATCTCGGCGTTCCACATGAAGTGTACAAATCGGCCTTCCGAAAACCTGGCTCGTACTTCCAGTCCAGTCCATCATCCGATATGGCACTTAAAATGACATCCGGACGATTCTTTTGCTTGAAGGACAGATACATTCTAAATCTTCCGTCTGGCAAAGGTATTACATCCGGAGACAGCGAAGTGCCACCCGGCAATTTATTATAAGAATCCAGACGTATTCCAGCCTCTTTATTCCAGTTGTAAGCATCGTCAGAGTAGGCACTGAGAATAGAACCAACAGATTTATCCTTAGGCCCCGTTGTACTAAACCCAAAATAATACATTCTATAGCCACCCGAAGGAACCTTGATTACATTCGGCGTATAGACTCCACCAGAATCTAGAGGACCGTTCGAATTAATCGCAATATCTGAATCCTTAATCCACTCGCTCCCAGGGTCTAATTCCTGATAATGAACCGCTTTGTGACCATCAAACGACTGAAACATGATGACTCCATTTCGAGCAATAACATGAAATGTAGCTAGTCTATATCCTATTTACAGCATCAACAAGTTATAGGTAATCCCTTTTCAAATTTAACCCTTGACGGGTTAGAGGAATTCATGCATATTAACATCACTACTAGTGGCAATACTTAGCTTTGAGTTGACATAAATTAAATGGAGTCCAATATAAATGAATACTCGGGTTTTTACTTCATGGTTACTGATGATTTGTCCCATAGCAATGATGGTGATCTTTGCAGGACTTGAGCCATTGATTATTGGTGAGGTTGACGAAAGTTTACCTCCTAAAGAAGAAGCTTTGGCTGGTTTGGAACTGTTTCAAAGTAAAGAGATAGCCGCATATATCATAAATATTTCAGGGTTAACACTAATGATGGGAGCCACTTTAGGACTTGCTCTCCTTGGTAAGTCTTTAAAGGGAGGCGGAGCTGCCATAGGGACCCTATCCTCAATGATTTTCACGGCAGTGTTAGCAATACCTATTGTCAGTATGGGATTGTACATAACTGGTAACGATTTTTTTGCGGATGGTTATAAAGATGCTGCAGTGTCGTTAGCAATGATAGGGGACGCCGCGTTTAGAGCAACCCCTCTGTTCTGGGGCATTGGTTACGCACTATTAGGATTGGGAATGATACTGGAAAAAGGTCCTTTGCCGACAATATTAGCCTGGCTTTTATTTTTGGGTGGACTGGCAATGTTCTCCACTGGAGCATTTATCGGCGCTGCCGGATTTTTAATATTCTTGATTATGATCCTAGTGGTTGTCATTTCTGGTGTGTTCTTACTTAGGCGATCAGATTAGCATAATTTTTTTGGATTACTCTATTTGAAAGAGTCAATAAAAAATAATTTCGACAAGGGTCCTGAAAGTTGGTGCTCATACGATTACCACTGGAGCATCGTGGCTAATGGGCGCGATATATTTGTGCTCACTTCATGGGAGCGAACCGGCGGTGTGGAAGACGGATCATACGTCTGGACTGACGAATGCCGCTGGAGCGCAGACACTCCGGAAAGTCCCGTCTCTATCCTGCCCTTGATGGTCAATA
>CAYFFO010000025.1:29185-31619 GCA_964342485.1 uncultured Dehalococcoidia bacterium | reverse complement strand
TTGACTGCTTTAAAAGCAATACCGACTCAAACAGCTGTAGATGCTATGTATAAGATGGGCTGGCCAATGGGTTTTATAGAAGGTGCCAGGCCTTTGAGTTTAGGTCAGTCTATGGTTGGAAGGGCGGTAACTTTACGCTTTGTGCCGGTTAGGCCCGATTTACAAATTGATAAACCTAAGGATGATTTATCCCCTGAGTATATTGCAATCGAAAAATGTGGTCCGGAAGAAGTTCTAGTTATAGATGCAATGGGTTGGGAGTACGCTTCAGTTGGAGGCGATATTAAATTTTTTAGATTGAAACAACTTGGGGCTGCTGGTTTAGTCACGGATGGAGGTGTAAGGGACAGCCAAACACTGAAAAATTACGGTTTCCCTGTTTACTCTGCTAGTACAACTGCCAAGCAAGGAGGAGTAGAGTTTTTACCATGGAGAGTAAACGATGAGATCCAATGCGGGGGAGTACTTATTAGACCTGGTGATATCTTACTTGGTGATGATGATGGAGTGGTAGTAGTTCCTGCAAGTATTGCTGAAGAAGTTGTTTCCAGGTCACAGGAACATATTAAAGTTGAAGAATTTGTGAAACAAAAGCTTGATCTAGAAGATTGTTCTCCTGGTCGGTACTATCCATTCAATGATCGTACTTGGGAACTATACGAAAATGAAACTGGAGAGAAAAGGATAAAGTGAATTAGGTTTAACCAACTATCGACACAAAGTTTATGTGTCACATTTGTAATATTTAGTTAAAGTGTGAACCTCCACTGACATTAAGTGCTTGGCCGGTTATATTTTTTGCTCGGTCAGAAGCTAAAAATGCTACTGCATTCCCAATATCTTCCGGTGTCTGTTCTCTTCCAAGTGGTATTTTCTCTTCAATATATTTGTCAAATACTTGACGTGCAGATAGTCCTTGGTATTGAGCCTGTACGGATCCATTTCGGATAGCTATTCTGTTCCACAAAGGGGTCCAAAGCATACCAGGGCAAACTGCGTTTACATTAATACTGTTTATCGCTTGTTCCAGAGCAGTAGACTGGGTATAGTTTATAACTCCTGCTTTTGACACAGAATAAGGTCCACTGGTTATAGATCCAATTCTTCCAGCTATAGATGCGATATTGACAATTTTCCCATATTTACGTGATTGCATGTGTGGCAAAATTGCTTCGGTTACTCGCGCGATACCTTTAACATTGATTTCGTAGATTAAGTTCCAGTCTTCGTCACTGTGGTCATCTCGGTCTTCCCAGCCAGGAGCCGCAATAATACCTGCATTGTTTACGAGGATATCTATTTGTCCAAATTTAGATATAACCGAATCGACCATACTATCAACAGCTTCTTGTACTGTTACATCAACTCTTAAAGGTGTTCCTGAAGATCCTAAATCGTCAATTTCTGATGCCACTTTAAGTGCATCATCTAAATTCATATCAGCTACTATTATTTTCGCTCCATCTTTTGCCAGTATTTTTGCTATACCTTTGCCTATGCCCCTGCCAGAGCCAGTAACAATTGCCACTTTGTCAGTTAATTCCATATGGGATATCCCCTTTCTACTTACTAAGACTTTTCTCTACAAAAGCAACCAAATTGCTATAAAAGGTTACTCTACTGTATATGTTTCAGACAAGGCAAAACAGAATGAACTAGCTGGGCCTTCAGGTCCTGTAATTCTTCTCCATCCTTCTCGAGTGTAGGGTTTACCAGATGATTTTTTACCATTAAAAGTGATTGAACCATCGTCAGCAAATATCAACACTGAAAAAGCGACTGCTATCCCTCTAGTATTTGGCTCACGTCCATTCATAACAAAAGGTTTTACTAGTGAATCCCAGGTTGCAACCACGGAACTATCTCCGAAGTTAATTTTCCAACCGGGATTTGTTCTCACGTCACCTATTCTAGTAAAAGTTCCTTCAATAACTTGGAAATCAATATTATTGAAGGGGTCATCGGGAGGAGCTGCACGGACATGAGACATGTTGAAATCGTATACACCCCGGTTATCTGTTATCGCGGCTGTTATCCCATCTTTTCCGGGTATATCTATTAGTGCTACGTTTCCTTCACCAGCAGGACTATATCTCGTGTGATAGATCCCGACAGACGAACTGTTGTTATTTTCATACTCGGAGTTTAAATATGCGATCCAGTGCTCGCCTGCCCATAGTATATTTTGATTTTTATCCATTCCATGTTTCCTGTAAATTTATATATGTAACAAGTTTCAATATTAGCTATCGGATTATATGAGTCAAATAAACCTGGGTCAATTCATTTGCTCTTAGGTAGTAACCTGGGTTAGTTGTATAATCTAATTAGTCATCGATTATTCGGGTACCTTTATTATGAGGAACATGGCAAGAATTGGGATAGTGCTTATTTTAGTCGGATTCTTAACACTTTTGGGGTATGGTATGTACTC
>CAYFFO010000025.1:17020-29085 GCA_964342485.1 uncultured Dehalococcoidia bacterium | reverse complement strand
AGGGCTCGCAATATAGGCAGGGATCTCTCTGCTTTGTTAAAAAACGTGGTTGGGGGAGAGGTTTCAGAATATACGACTCTTTTGGCACAGTCGCGTGAAGAAGCCTTACAGCGTATGAAAGATGTAGCAGTACAAAAAGGCGCAAATGCCATAATTGGCATGCGATTCATGACATCCATGGTTTCACAAGGATCAGCGGAGATATTGGCATATGGTACAGCAGTAGTAATTGATGATGCTGAAATTGATGAAAATTGACCTCGGAATTGTCCTGTGTTTATGATATTGTTATCTTAACAATTATTGGGTTGGATTAGAGTATCAATATCTTCTATATCTAACTGATTAATTTATTTGATTTGTTGAGCCCAGGTGGCGGAATGGTAGACGCGGCGGACTTAAAATCCGCTTCTCCAATAGAGAGTGGGGGTTCGAGTCCCTTCCTGGGCACCACTTATTTCCCCAAATGTTAGGTTCCTAATGAGATGGGTATCGGCATTTTTTTGAAATAGTAAAAGGAGAAATTGATGGGAAATAATTTAGTCAAAGCAGTTCTTGGACGATCTGGTATGGAAGTCACCCGACTAGGCTATGGAGCAATGGCGCTTAGAGATACTTCGAATCAAATTTCTGAAACAATTTTGAATGAGGTTGTAGACCACGGGGTTAACTTTATTGATACTTCTAATGATTATGGAAACAGTGAAGAAATGATAGGCAAATTTATTTCACACAGAAGATCTGAATACTTTCTAGCAACAAAATGTGGATGCCCTTCTGCTGGAGGGGACCATATATGGACTCGGGAGAACTTATTTCGTGGATTGCATGAAAGTTTGAAACGGTTGAACACTGACTATATTGATTTAATGCAATTACATAATGCCACTGTTGACGATGTTGACCAGGGAGGACTTATAGATTTACTCGAGGAGATGCGTCAACAGGGTAAAGTGAAGTGGATAGGATCATCGTCAATTAGTCCTAGTATAGAGACTTTTATAAAACGAGGTGATTTTGACGAGTATCAGATACCATACTCCGGGTTAGATCGTGATCATGAGAAGATTATTTCTGATGCATCTGAATCTGGTGCAGGCACTGTAATACGTGGGGGTGTTCAACAGGGAGAGCCTGGTCCTAACAGTAGAGGAAGGCCTGATAAATGGGAACAGTTTGAATCAGCCCAATTGGATGACTTAATGGATAATGGTGAAAGTCGAACTGGATTTCTTCTTAGATACACTATGACTCACCCTGACATAGATACCATTATTGTTGGTACCAAGAATTCAGAGCACCTTATGGATAACATTCAAATGGTTCAACGAGGCCCTCTACCTGAGGACATCTATATTGAGGCTAAAGCCCGACTGATTAAAGCCATTGGTCCATCCAGTTGAAAGCTTTCGTGCCACTCCATTCATGACTCCCATTAAATTCGTCTGTGTCAAAATATTTTTCGGAGTGTATTACCTTATAGGCCGATTTAACTTTCTTCGATGCTTCTCTGCTTGCCTCGATCAAAAATACCCGGTCGTTTGTTGCTGATTCGATTAACAAGGGTCTTGGCGCAATAAGGCACGCGATGTCATCGAGTTCTCCATGTTGTAATATCCCAATTGGGAGCTGAGCTCCACAAAAATGGCCGTTCGATATTGCGAAAGATCCGAATTTATTCAAATATCCACTGACAACTGCGCATTTTATCCTGCTGTCCAAAATTGTAGTGAAAAGCGTCATCGTACCGCCATAGGATAAACCAACACATCCTATCCTGTCAGGGTCGACTTCAGGCCGAGACTGTAGGTAACTTATACTGCATTGAGCATCCCACAGATTTAATGTAAGAATGTTTTCTCCAAACAGAAGCGCCTTGTTTTCCAGCATGTCACATAAGTCTTTGCCTGGCCCGCCTCCTTTGCCCCTTTCTCCAAACCCCCTCCAGTCAGGTACTATGACTACATAGCCTTTCAGTACGAACTGTTTCGCATAGTCGTAATTCAATTTACTGATAGTGTCTGATTTTTGATACTCTCCGTGGTTTATATCGCATAAATCGTCCTTACCGTTACCGTGCCCATGAGCTGCCAAGATTCCAGGTCTTTTCTCTCCTGCAGGTATGTCTTTTGGTACCAAAACATGAGCTACTACAGACATGTAGAGTTCAGAATTAAAGATTATTTTTTCTCGCCAATATTTTCCTTCGTCAATACGTTCTAAAAGTATTGGTTGGGGGTCTACAGATGAAGGAAACGGGGATAGACATTCAATTAACCTATCATTGAACTCTTTTTTCCACTTATAAAATTCTTCTGGGCTTTTGGCATTGAATGAATATGGTCTTTTATTGTTACGGTATTTCTTTATGAAATATTCTCCCATAGAAAGATTACGAATAATTTCCATTGTTGTTTATTCCTCACCATAAACGAATTTTGTACATGGTTTATCTAGATATCTAAGATTAAGTTAAAATTATAACTCTAATTTTATTAGGAATGATTTTTTGTAGGATGTCTTTACAAATCGTAGTTCACTTGGCAGTAAAATGTATGATAAAGGATATCAAGTTTACTTTTATCGGCCGCTATGGAATTTTTATTCAGAGCAAACTGATTTGAAATAATAGGTAATCCATGGAAACTAATAAACAACAGGATATTGATAAATCAGATAAAGGATCCGATCTTTTGTTTAAGCGGATCGAGGACTGGAAGAAACAGGGTATTATTTCCGAAAAACAGAGTAGAGATATTCTTAGATATGAGGATATCAAGCCTGTAGCATCTTCATCGTATGGTCGATTCATCACAATTCTAGCAACTATGGGTGTTGTGTTGATAGGGTTGGGAATAATAATACTAGTTGGATCGAACTGGCAAGATATACCTGTACCAGTAAAGATGTTAATGATTACTGGGCTTATTGTAGTAACAAACCTGTTTGCATATCAGTTTAAATATGTACTTGGTTATCCGAGGATTGGAGGAGCTTTATTTTTCTTAGCAGCAATTTGCTATGGGGCAGGTATACTACTTGTTGCTCAGACTTATGACTTTAAACCATTCGATCCACTACCCCATCCGAATTTGCTTGTTTTATGGTTAGTGGGTATTTTGCCTGTCGCATATTTAACCGGTTCCCGTGCCATACTTTCCCTTTCGCTGATAATAGCTTTGTGGACTATAGGATGGAAAGCATCATCTTTAATCCTAGATTATGATGGGCCTAACCTATATTTGGCCCTTTATTTGATGGTGGGTGTAATGTTTTACACCTTCGGTATTCTACATTCCAAGTTTAAAGTAATATCTATATATGAGCTCCCATTCAGTGTAGTTGGGTCTTTGGTGGTACTTATTTCATCACTAATGCTGGGAATTAGCGAGTTAGTCTCAGATGTAAATGGAAATGAAAATCATCTCATTGGTATTGGATTCATTGTTCTATTATCTATTGTAACTGTCTTAACATTAACCGCTGGAATGGCGAGCGCTGTTTTTAAAAAAAATGGAGGTCGTATAAGCCCATATTTTATTTACGAATTGATTGTGATTCTTGTCGTAATATTAGCTGCTTTTTGGACGGTTTATACGAAACCAGGTTCTTATTCTCTGACAAATGTATTAGCTTTCAATGTCATTTTCCTTATGCTAGTGGTAGGAAACATTGTTAGAGGGGTTCAATTTAACAAAGCAGTTTTTGTGAACATTGGACTCATATTTTTCGGGATTTTCGTACTTTTCAGGTATTTTGAACTATTTTTTGACGCTATTGGTACAGCTTTATTTTTCATCATAGGAGGAGGGGTATTATTGGTCCTAGGCTTCATACTTGAATTTATACGTCGTAGGATTACCAGAGACCTTAGGTCTTCAGGGGGTGACATTGGATAAAAGTCAGCTCCGCATATTTTTTGGGATAGTAGCGCTGCAACTGATTATTCTTATTGGGATAATTGGTTTCAATGAATTCTCCATGCGTACAGGGACATTGGTTGTATTGGAGACGGTTCCTTTAGATCCCAAAGAAGATTTTAGTGAAGACAGTGTTGAATTACGTTATGAGATTAATAAATTAGATTCGGATTTATTTGATAAACCTTCTTTCCGCCGCGGACAGGATGTGGTTGTGGCTCTTAAAAGACGAGATGATGTTTGGGTAGCAGTCGGTGTGTCTGATAAAAGTTTCCCGAATAGCGAAGTTGAAATAGATGGACGTGTAACTTTTATTGAAGAAGCAGACAATTCTTACATTGAGGTTGAATACGGGATCGAATCATATTTTATTCCTAGAGGCATAGGTCCGGAGACAGAACTTAAGTATAACCAAAATGAACTAGCAGGTATTTTTCAGGCTGAAGTATTGGTCGATCGTTTTAGACGCGGAAGGGTTCGACGCGTGTTGATTGATGGGAGTGTTTGGGATTCAAAATTGGAAATTCATCAATCTGGGAGATAATCGTAAGATGTTTATATAAGAGATATGACAGAAAGGTTGTGGCGTGTTTGCGAAAATTTGAGATATTTCTATTATGATGTTCGTTTATATGAATTAATTTGAATAGATGGAATGAATTGAACACATCTCATTTGCATAAATAGAAGCTTAATGGTTTGGAGGAATTAATTTGGACAAGTCAAGATATAATGAACTTTCAGATGAGGAGCGATATGTTATCGAATCTGGTGGTACTGAACCACCGTTTACAGGGGAATATGACCATTTTTTTGAAGATGGCACCTATCTTTGTCGACGATGCGACTCTGAGTTATATAGCTCTCAAAACAAATTTGATTCTGGCTGCGGATGGCCGGCATTTGATAGTGAAATTACCGGTTCTGTGATGAGTTTGCCTGATCCAGATGGGTACAGAACTGAAATTAGATGTGCAAATTGTGACGGGCATTTGGGACATGTATTTGTCGGTGAAAAATTAACAGAAAAGAATGTCAGGCATTGTGTCAATTCTCTTTCAATCAAATTTGTGTCTTAGTGATCGGATTGGGATTATTACTTGACGTAAATACATCTGATTTATTGTTCTGAAATATTAAGAGGTATAGAAAAATATGGTGAAATCTAGTTTGGATGAAATATATGAAAGTTTAGGTGCCACTCCGATAATTAATGCAATTGGTAGCGTAACGATGCTTGGTGGATCTACAGTCATCCCTGAAGTTAGCGATGCTATGGTTCAAGCAAATAACGCTTATATCCCTCTATTGGAATTACAGGAAAAAGCAGGTGGAATGATAGCTGATCTTGTGAATGTGCCTGCTGCTTACGTTACATCTGGGGCTGGATCTGCTCTAACCTTGGCAACTGCAGCTGTAATGGCTGGAAAAGATGATAAGAAAATAGAACAATTACCTGATACTACGGGTATGAAAAATGAGATTTTGATCCAAAAAAGACAAAGATATTGGTATGATCGCTGTCTAGAGTTAGCCGGAGCAAAATTGGTAGAATTCGGATCGGTGCAAAAAACGCTCCCCGAAGATCTTTTTAATTCAATTGGTCCAAATACTGCAGCAGTTCATTATTTTGTGTCTGCTAGTGAAGAAGACAGACGGAATTTGTCTTTGGAACAGACGATAGAAATAGCTCACGCACGCGACATCCCGGTTTTAGTTGATGCAGCAGGGCAAGTGTATCCCTTGGATAATATTGGCGCTTACGTGAGAATGGGGGCCGATTTCCAGTGTGTAGCAACAAAATACATAAATGCGCCTCAGTCTACAGGACTAGCTTTAGGCACAAGTGAAATGATCAGAAATATTTCTTATCAGTCATTCGTAGGTTATGAAGGTCGGAGAGTTAGAGGGATTGGTAGGCCTCATAAGGTTGATAGGCAAGAAATAGTGGGAGCGACTGTCGCTTTGAGGCATTGGTTGTCTATGAACCATGAGGAGAGATTATTACGAGCAGAAAAACAGAGCAGAACAATATTTGATTTAACTGATGGAATTGAAGGGCTAAATGTTGAAATGTATGACAATATTCTTGGCCATCAGCCTTTTGGGTTAAAGTTAAGTTTTGATTCCGAATTACTTGGGTCTTCTGCAAGTGATGTAGTAGATAAGCTAAAGGAAGGTTCGCCTTCCATCTGGACTAGAGTACGACCTGGGGAAGACTTCATTGTAATTCATACTTTTGGACTAAAGAATGGAGAAGATAAAATTGTAGGTGAAAGAATTGCAGAAATATTAAGTCATTAGAATTTGACATGTATTTGTCTAATTATTTCCTTTCCTGTTAGATGGTTCTTCAATTATCGATATTGTTTTTATAGGATCGTAATGTTAAAGATTTCAAATCTGGATTGTTATCAATCTCTCATAGACGCAGAGATCGAGAGTTTTCAAAAAGAAGATTTTACGCGTCGCATATTTAATCAAGACCATACTTTATGGCAGTCAAGTCCTATTGAAGCATCAAATCGGTTAGGTTGGCTAAATGTGATAGATTCGATGTCCAGAAATATAGCCACTATTGAGAATTTTGTCAGCGAAATATCCGATTTTGGATATCGATATGTGGTATTGATTGGCATGGGAGGTAGCAGTCTAGGTCCGGCGGTAATGAACCGGGTTTTCGGTAATATTAATGGACGTTTTAAACTGCTTGTGCTTGATTCAACTGTGCCCGAAGCTATAAGAAGGTTAGTAAAACAGATTGACATAAGTAAGACTCTATTTTTGGTTTCTTCAAAATCTGGTAATACCCTGGAAACTAATAATCTTTATAGTTATTTCAGAGATGCGGTTGAAACGAAATTAGGACCCATTAAAGCCGGAGAACATTTTGTTGCAATAACAGATTCTGGTACATCGTTAAATAGACTCGCTGACTCATCTGGTTTTCGAAATGTTTTTGAAAACCCTTCTGATATCGGTGGGCGATATTCTATACTCTCATATTTTGGTTTGGTTCCCGCGGCATTGATTGGGGTAGATATAGAAAAGTTATTAAATAACGCCAAATCAATGCGTCGAATGATATTAGATAATACTTTGACTAGGGAAAATTCACCTGTTTTTCTTGGATCGGTTATGGGCGTTTTGTCTTTGGCGGGACGCGATAAACTTACGATATCTTCAACAGGGGAAATTTCCGCTATGGGACCATGGATAGAACAACTAATATCTGAAAGTCTTGGCAAAAACAATAAGGGGCTAATACCTATAAACATCGAAAAAGTGATGGAACCGGATTGTTATGACGATGATCGCTTTTTTGTACACTTTGATATAGGGGATAAATCTATACAAGAAGATATTAGTAATCTTGAAAGTATAGAAGAATCAGGACATCCTGTATTACGAATTTCGTTGAATGACAGGTATGATCTCGGCGGAGAATTCGTCAGATGGCAGTTTATGACTGCTGTGGCGGGCAGTGTAATAGGTGTAAATCCATTCAATCAACCTAACGTAGAAGCATCTAAGAAGGCAACTAAAATTGCTTTGACTAACTTTACGGAAAAAGGAGCATTGCCTAAGATTGCAACGATTACTAACATTTCCCAATTGCTACGCCCCAGTGTTTCTGGTGGGTACCTGTCTATTATGGCATATTTAGATGATACCCCTGCTTTGTGTGATGCACTTTCAAATTTACAAGACGTTTTGATAAATAAAAGAAAAATTACATCAACGGTTGGTTTTGGTCCTCGTTTTCTTCACTCCACAGGACAGATGCATAAAGGAGGCCCAGATAAAGGAGTATTTTTACAGTTACTAGGAGATAATAGTTTAGATATTGATATTCCAGGTCAGAGCTATTCTTTTGGACAGTTAGCCCATGCACAGGCAGCAGGAGATTTTCAAACACTTATTACAGCTGGAAAGAAAGTATTTCGGATAAATATTCAGTCAGACCCTGTGTCATACATATATGATATTGCTGCCAGTATTGAAGAAATCTAATCTTGGATAGGTTGTTGTAAACACTGTTATTAATTTCACGAATCAGGCATATATTTTTTAGGAGATAAACAATGTATGACAAGGTCTATGTTGAGGACTTCGATAAAGGCCCCGGTGGTTGGGAGGAATGGCCCAATCCCCTAGTTGTAAAAGATAGTTATGCTATGACAAGTAGTCCTTGGTGGGTCGATTTCAACCATGCACCTCCAGGTGGAGGATATCTTCATCTACTGTATTGTCTCTATACCACTTCAGAGGATGCAAAAAATCGTGAAGCTGTAGCGGGTAAGAACAGATTTGCTGCTGGAAACTTCCCCTGTAATTGGATAAATGCCTCAATAACAGTTCGTATTAAAGGCGATATGAAAATGAGAGATACTGAACTTGTTCTTCTAGTACAATCGTCTGTGGGTAGTCATCGCCAAAATCATGTTCTTAGCGGACAACCTATTAAAGTTACCAAAGATTGGACTGAACAGACTCTGACTCTTGTTCCGGATCAATCCCAATGGACGAGCCTGGGTTCACGGCATGACAGAATGGATTTTTACGGCCATGGGAATATAGAAGATGTTTTAAAGGATCTTAATGGCGACATTATATTTGTTCTACATCCTTTAAAAATTGTTCCTAAACAAAAAATCAAAAATGACATACATATGCTACGGGCAGGTAGGGATTATGATGTAGATGAGAATTACTTGCCTGAAGGGTATGTTATGTTAGACAAAATAAGTATAGAATTTTCTTGATCTGTCTTATTTCAATCTAAGAACTTAGATAGATGAGTTAATTTAGTCTAAAGCCCTTTTTCTGTCTGGTCTTGCTTCCATTTCTGATCAATTTCGCCTTTATAAAATTTATCAGGATTTTCTATGGCCCATATATGTCTATGGATAATTATGTTATCTGGGTCATGCTCCAAAGCGGCTCTCATAAGATTTATTGCGGACGAATGTTGTCCCGATTCATATAGTTTTATACCTTTACGATAAAGTCTAGTTGCTTTCAGATTCGGAGTTCCTGTTGGGGCATTTAAATATCCCTGATCATTTTCTTTGAAATCAAGGATTTCTGAAGTATTAACCCAATGCTCTATCAATTTTGATATCTCTTGTCGCCTGATATCGAAACCGTTGATTTTTATGAATTTTAAAATACCTGATTCATCCACTAAAAAGCCGTTGGCTACTGTCTTAAATCCGTATAGTTGGCTTGTTATCCCTTCTGTGTCAATAACAGAAGTATAGGTAGCACCTGCCTTTTCTAGGTACGGATTGGCTCGTGCTGAACCTTGTCCATCCATTGCTATTGCTAGAACTTCTAACCCAAGGCTTTTATTAGTTTCGTAAAATTGCTGCCAGACTGGTAGCTGATTTCTACATCCTCACCAAGATGCCCATGTAAAGATCACTACTTTACTGCCAACTAGTTCAGACAGTCTGAATAGATTGCCTGTGACCGTAGGGAGTATAAAATCTGGTGCTTTTTTATCAATTTGGTTCGATTTTGACTGTGATTGTTCCATATTTCGTTTCAGGTCAAAGCGTATTAGATAATGATGTTAGGATAATGAGCGATACTTTTAGTGTCAAATTGGAGAAACGGTAATTTGTACAATTGCTACCTGTTAAAAGCTAGGAAATGATTTTGATATCCCACTGAAATCATTTCCTAATGCGATATATGAGTAGGAGGAACTAATTTTTAATGGATACTTTTAAAATAGCTGCCATTGTGACTTCCTATCCCCCTGTTAGTCATGCGTCTGCAATTGTCACGAAATTCATTCGAGGATTTCCTACCGATGAGGGTTTGATTTCTCCACGTACTAAGATCGTTTCGATATACATAGATCAAATTCACAAAAATGACATCGGCCATCAAATTGCTTATATGCATGACATTACTGTTTATGAAAGTATTCGGGCAGCTATGACTCTAGGTACCGAGAATTTACAGGTAGATGCGGTACTTATTATTGGAGAACACGGTGATTATCCAAAAAACGGTCTTGGTCAGGAAATGTTGCCTCGAAAATATTTTTTTGAACAGGTAGTTGGTGTAATGAATGAGTCCGATCGTATTGTACCCGTGTTTTCAGATAAACATCTTTCATATAATTGGCAAGATGCTGCTTGGATATATGAAACTGCCCGCGATATGGGCATACCATTTTGGGCTGGATCTGCTATCCCAGTTTCTTGGAGAAATCCTAATTTTGAACATTTGTTAAATGAGCCGCTAGATGATTCATTGGTATTAGGATTTCATATGTTAGAAAGGTATGGTTTTCATGCTATTGAGGGTTTGCAATGTCAGGTAGAACGCAGACCAGGAGGGGAGACCGGAGTAAAATCAGTAAGATGTTTATCAGGATATCAAGTATGGGAATCAGCGAAACGTGGTTTGTGGTCTCAAGATCTCGGTAATCATGCTATATCTGCTTTATTGGAGAGCCCTGGTAATTTAGATCCGAGTCAAATTGATAACCCACACGTTTTCTTAATTGAATATAGTGATGGTTTACGTGGTTCTGTTTTGATGTTGGGTGATAGTGGTTTGGTTTCTAGTTTCGCGTATGCAGGACGCCTTGATGATAAGGTAAATTCTTTCGAATATACGCTTGGTAGTCATAGTAGTACTCCAGTGTTTGGATATCTCGGCCTCAATATAGAAGATTTTTTTCTTACCAGCAGTCCGCCATCTCCATTAGAGAGAACTTATCTAACTACAGGGATACTAGAAGCAGCAATGTTGTCTAATAATCGAAGTGGTGAGATAGTGAAAACTCCTTATTTAGATATTAGTTATGTACCATTTGAAAAATCGGTTCGTCGCCCTGAAGGTGTTCTACCTTCAGGTGCTTCAAAAGAGCCTTTGATTTTGCCTGAACCAGGTAAATCTCGCGGTTCTGTTTCGGTACCTATATCAAATGATGGTACTGTTAGAAATGAGCAGCATTAGGGTCGGGAATTTGTATAGCGAAAAGTAATTCATAGCAAAGTAAAACATGATGTATCAGATGGATAGGATATCTAGTTTGTGGATTTCAAGGATGTATATGTGAACCGATTACAGATATACGTGGAAGCGATGTCATATCGAGATTTTAGGACGATGTGGATTGCTAGTTTTTCAGCTGGGGCTGCGGCTTGGGCACTTATTGTTGCACGCGGTTGGCTTATTTATGAAATATCTGATTCATCTATGTGGGTTGGGATAGTCACTTTTGCTGCAATGGTACCCAGGGTACTGGTCACCCCGTTTACGGGGTATTTATCTGACAAATTTGATAGGCGCTCAGTGGTTGCTTTTATGTTTGGCATTAATATTGTGCATAATTTGCTATTGGGTACTTTAGTGCTTATAGGAACGATTGATATTTGGGTATTGGTGGTTTTAGCTTTTATAAATGGGTCTGCAAGAGCTGCAATGATGCCTGCATCTCAGGCTTTAATACCTAATCTGGTACCTGACCGACTTTTGCTTAATGGCATAGCATTGAACCAGGCAGCTGGACATGGTTCACGACTTCTTGGTCCTACAGCAATAGCCCCTTTAATATCGACTATTGGGTCTGATGCAGCTTTTTACCTATGTTCGGGATTTTACATTTTCGGATTTCTACAGGTGTTGAGGATAAAAACTGAGTCCACAGGTTCTATAGATCCCTACAAGAGTTTTGTTGATAATCTATTTGCAGGGTTAGGTTATGTTTACCGAACACCTTATCTTATAGCTATCATACTACTAGCACTCTTACATTGTGGTTTGACGATGTCATTTGAATCGTTACTCCCGGTACTATCTAGGCAAAGGTTGGGGGCGGAAGGAGAAGGGTTTGCCTTTCTAATGATGGCTGTTGGAACTGGTGCTTTAATTTCTGTATTGTTACTAGCAGGAATCAGAAGCGAAATTCATAAGGCTAGGTTGTTTTTCATTTTGGGTGTCCTAAGTGGATTTTCGCCTTTGATTCTTGCTTTTGCTACAGGCATCTGGTCTGCTTTTGCCGGATCTGTTGTTATGGGATTTAGTCAGGCTGGGTTTATGACAATTACTCATACTATGATTCAGGCGATAGTGCCTGATGCAATCCGGGGTAGGGTGGGTGCTATTTATTCCGTTCAC
>CAYFFO010000025.1:0-16920 GCA_964342485.1 uncultured Dehalococcoidia bacterium | reverse complement strand
GTGATTGAATATGGGATTGTGTTTAATACTTCGCAACCTTGATTGGTAATAAGGCAAGTTATCTCAGCGCAAAGATGGCCTATATTTTCGATACGTGTTGCCACTTCTAAAACAATTATCATGTTCGATTCTAAAATCGTATGATCATTGGCAACCAAATATGGAGGTTCGTGAACATCTATACCTAAGCTGTGTCCTACAAAATCTAAGGCTAGTTCAAGACCTCTCTTTTCCATCTCTAATCGTCCTAGATTATAGAGATCAGATGCTAAAATTCCGGGTTTAAGAGACTTCAGTAATATCGCGTTAACCTCATCTAGCTTTGAATGTATTTCTAGGGCCTGTTTGGGTGCTTTACCCAAAGCGTAGACCCGAAACATATCTCCACAGTAGTCTCGATAAAGTGATCCAACATCTACAGATACAATAGTATTTTTGGAGATAATATCTTCGCTCGGTGCTAATACGAAAGAGCCATATTTGCCAGAGCTGACATGAATTATATACCTATCTGTATTGTCGTCAATTACTGCCCGTTTCACAATTGCCGACAGTTCCAATTGCGACATTCCTGGTTTTAAGTTATTTTGAACTGCTTTATGGCCTCGTTCAGCTCCATTTACTGCAAGGCGGATGCGACGTATTTCCTCAGAGGTTTTAATCATACGTATTTCATTGAAATGTTTAGATCCGTCAACCAGGGTTGCATCAGGTAAACATTTTCGGATGTTTTTAAGGGTTTCTATATTTAATTCAGACATGCTCAAGCCTATATTACTTTGAGATAGGCCTCGTTCTTCCAAAGCCTCTTTAAGACTTTGATATGGATCTTCTGCAACTGTCATTTTTGAGTTTCTGCCTGGAGCTTTGTATTTTGGTCCCCAGAAATGTTTATCCTCTATTAAAGTTTTCTGAACATGAATATCCCCTTCCTCACCTGGGTACGTGACCAAGAATGGTGGTATGTTTTTATCACATGGCATACCAGCAAATCTTACCAATGGGAGTCCATTGTAAAGAGGGCCAGGGTAATCTCGGCCAAAGTGTGTGAAGTATCCGGATATGTATCCATAATTCACGTATCCAGTTCCTATAATAATGTCAATATCGCTATTTAACATTATATCTGTCGCACGTTTCTGATTTATGAGTCTGTCTGGTTGTTTTTGCATTTTAATTAACGGATTTGGTTAATATATATCACTATAATCTTGGATTTGAGGCGTTATTTATGCCCCATGCCATTATTAAGATTACTAATAAAATCGTACGACCATTTGAAGTTGGGAGGAAGGATTCACCAAGTCTTCGAATGCTTGTTGAATGTTATCAATGTGGACAAAACTAGTATCTGGAAGCATTGGTTTAGTTATTATCTTTCCATTTTCGATAAGGTTCAAAGCTATTTTCCAATCATTTGATGTGCTAGAGAATGTAGTTTCAAGATTTATTTCTCTTGCAATCCAATCTACGGGTAGTAATGGGGTAGGTTCCCATGCCAGAGCGACCAACATAACCTGACCGTCTCGGCGGACTATATTCATAGCTTGGTCGAGAGTTTTGGCTGCTCCTGCACATTCAAAAACTATATTTGGTCCTATGCCGTCCGTTTGAGCGAGCACTCTTTCTATTAAATCAGAGTTTGGTTCTAGTACGGCTCTAGCCCCCAGTTGAAGAGCTGCTTTTCTGCGAACTTGACTTGGTTCAATTACTGTGACCGATTTTGCGCCAGCTGCTATTGCTACCTGAAGGCAGAACAAACCAATTGGACCTGCTCCAATAACTACTACAGAATCGCCTATTTTTAGCCTCGAACGTTTTATGGCGTGAACAGCGACTGCCATGGGTTCACATAAAGCTGCTTCTTCATCAGATACATTATTTGGTATTAGAAGAGGTTCCCATTCTTCCATTACGATATATTCAGCATATGCCCGAATAGGCTTAGCGTTGAATCCCATTGTACGGTAGTTGAATCGAGGTGCTTTAAAAGCAGGTGTTTTATCTATAGGTTCATTACCACCGCCTCCAACCACGCGATCTCCTACTTTCCATCGTGTTATATCAGTTCCTATTTTAGCTATGGTCCCACAATATTCATGCCCCATCACTGTCCCGGGAGGAGGAGCGTCGTAAAGAAAAGAATGTACGTCAGTGCCACATATCGCACAGTATTTGACTTTAACCAACACTTGTTTCGATTTAGGCGCAGGTGTTGGTATCTTTTCCACCACAAGTTTATGATTTCCTTTATAGACAGCTGCTTTCATGATTTCTAAATTAATTTGGTTGATTTGTATTACTGTGTCATATCTTGTTTTATTTGTGGCAAAAAAATTGTATTCAGATTGACAAATTGTGTAAGTGTGCTTTGGGTGTCCATCCTAATAAATATTTAGCCTTGCTTAAGTTTATCTCTACTTCATTTTCGTCTCCGGCAATGAAAAAAGATTCGAACCCATGTGTATGTTTTTCAACAAAATTTATGGCCGCTGAATATGCTGAAGCCAGATCACTTTCCTCAGTTACCCATAAATGATCAGGGCTATCCTTAGGCTTATTCCTGTCTTTAATCCAGTCTTGGGTATTTCTTGGTCCGGTTATTCTTAGCGCTGCAATTGACATTCCGTATTCTCTGCTGAAATAACTGCATATCCTCTCGCCAATACCTTTTGTTAGCCCGTAAACACCTGGATTGTCTAGAGGTATTTCCTCTTCTGAAGAGAATTTATTCCTGTCTCTTGCATGTACGGTAAAAGTACTTGTATGAACCCCCTTGGTGATCCCCATAGATTGCGCAATATATAGTAACAGGTGAAGACCTAGAGTGTTAACTTCGTAATTATTTATAACATCCTCAATTGTAGCCCGATTGGAAAAAGGGTCAGTGGGGTTTTTCATTACCATATTGATGAACACATCTACTCCATCGAGTGCTTTTGAGATTGAGGTTGGATCTGTCAATGATCCTTCAATAAATTCAATGCTTTCATCTTTTGGAGGGTTCACATCTAGAATTTTCAGTTCAAATTGCTTTTTAAGATAGGGTATCGTCCAAGTACCAACTTTTCCGGACCCTCCTATAATTAATACTTTCATTATGTTTCTATGCTGGTTAGGTTGTTAATCTATTGAAATTCGAATCCCAACTGCTCCACCACCACCATGGCATAAGGTTGCTATCCCATTCTCCAAGTTTGTTCGCTGCATGGAGTTAATTAGTGTGACTAATATACGGCTTCCACTGGCACCAATAGGATGGCCTAGTGCAACAGCTCCACCGTTGATATTCACCTTGTCAAGGTCTAATTTCAGAGAATTGGTATTTGCAACTACCTGAGCTGCAAATGCTTCGTTTATTTCTAACAGGCCTATATCAGTTAAGGTCATCTTGGAACGATCGAGCAGTTTTTGGATTGCTAAGGATGGAGCTTCAAATATCTCTGCCGGGCTGTTTGCGATGTAAGTATAATCTTCAATCGTAGCCTGCACCTTAAGGCCGGCATATTTAGCAATATCCTGACTTGTAACAATGACAGCTGCAGCCCCGTCTGAAATCTGAGAGGAATTACCCGATGTTACAGAATCGTAAGGAGGGAAAGCTGTTGAAAGTTTAGACAAGGTTTCTAAACTAGAGTCTTCACGTGGTCCCTCGTCTCTATAAATTTGATGACTGCCTTTTTTGGTATTAATGGTTACAGGGCATATTTCATCGCTAAAAGCACCATTCTCGATTGCTTTGATTGCTCTCTGGTTGCTTTTCAAGGCAAATTCATCCTGTTCTTTACGAGTCACCTTGAATTTATTTGCCGTGTTTTCAGCGAGGCTACCCATGTGAGTGTCATTGAAGCAGCACCAGAGGCCGTCGTGAATCATAGAATCTAGCATTTTCCATTGCCCGGCACGTTTTCCAGTTCTACTATTAGGCAGGAGGTGTGGTGATAGGCTCATATTTTCCATCCCGCCTGCCACGACTATATCTGCGTCACCAGCTCTGATCATCAAAGTAGCCAGTATGATTGACATAATCCCTGATGCACATACTTTATTCACAGTCAGAGCAGATTTGTTATTGGAAATTCCAGCTGAAATCGCAGCTTGTCGTGCTGGAGCTTGTCCTAGTCCTGATGAGAGTACATTTCCCATAATTGTGTAGTCTATTTGAGCAGCATCCAATTTGGCTTTGCCGATAGCTGCTTTGATTGCTATTGAACCTAGTTCAGGAGCCGGTATAGATGATAGTGTTCCTCCAAGTTTTCCTATAGGGGTGCGAGCTCCAGAAAGTATTACTGTTTTATTGCTATCCACTAATTCCTCCATTTTTCATGATATTGGATAGTGTGAGCAATGTAGTATCAATATCACCTTTAGAAATTTGATAGTGAGTTACCATACGGATATGTCCTTTTCGATGTGGTACATCGTTGTCAAAAGCAAAACAATGTATGTTGGCATCTTCGAGCTCTTTTTGTATTTCAACGGCCGGTTTGGTTTTACTTTCAAAGAACACAATATTGGTTTTTATATCTTCTGGATTTATTAATACACCTTTAATTTCAGCAAGGCCCGTTGCCAGATATTTAGCGTTGTCGTGGTCATCAGCTAATCTATCAATCATAGTTTCCAGTGATACTATTCCGGCGGCAGCTATTATACCGGTTTGACGCATTTCACCGCCGACTATCTTTCGTTGCTTACGTGCTTCTGATACAAAATCTTTGCTACCGCAGACTATTGACCCTATAGGACACGCTAGTCCTTTAGACAGACAGAAAGAAACCGAGTCAGCTAAATTCACAAGTTCGTACGCCGGTGTTTCTAGTGCGACCGCTGCGTTAAAAAGTCGAGCTCCATCGACATGTAGCTTAGCCTTCATGAGGTTTAAAGATTTGTATAACGAAGTCATATAGGGTAAATCGATTGGGAGGCCGTTGGTTTGATTGTGTGTATTTTCTACAGAGATCATACTTACCTTGTGTCCTGCGTCCTCTTTGATTTTTGCAAGGTTTTCAATTTGTTCGATTGCTAAAGTACCGTCTTTTTCTTCTAGGGTTTCTACATCGATTTGCCCATAAGTGGGATGACCATGTGCCTGATCAACACTCCATGCCATGTGAGATTTTTGTCCTATAAACATCGTGTTACCTACTGGAACATGTGATAATGCCGCGGTAAGGTTACCCATAGAACCACTTGCTACTAATAGCCCAGCTTCTTTACCAGTAAGTTCCGCAGCCAATTCTTCCAATTTTTGAGTTGTTGGATCCCCATCTAAGCCGTCGTCTCCAACTTCAGCTTGGGACATCGCTATTCTCATCTGACTTGTTGGTTCAGTTACCGTGTCACTTCTTAGATCTATGCCTCGCACAAATAACTCCTTTGTTCATAAAAGACATCCGTATTGTTGGATTATAGTTTTGTAGTGTTAATATGCGCAACACATATATGTTGTGGGCATATCTATATTTATAGAAAGGGACAGGATCAAATTAAATCATGCATGGTTCAACAAAATTAATAAAGGGCGGGTTTTTAATAGATGGTTCAGGAAGGGATCCAATTGAGAACGCTAGCATTAGTATTGGCCAAGATGGACGTATTGATTACGTTGGTGATTCTTATAGGAATAATAAATACGAGGACATAATTGATTTGGAGGGACGCACATTAATGCCGGGAATGATCGATTGCCATGTTCATTTTTTTGTGGATCTAAAACCGTTACAGGAACTCGAATTGGATCCCCCAAGTTTACGCATAGTCAGGGCTGTAAAGAATGCCAGAGATACTCTTGATGCCGGCATAACGTCGGTCAGAGATACTGGAGGAACTCCACTAGGTTTCAAAATGGCAATAGAGCAAGGTCTTATTCAGGCTCCTAGGACCAAAATTTCAGTATCTGTACTTTCTCAGACTGGTGGGCACACAGATTTTTTATTGCCCTCTGGTAATATGCATCCTTTATTGCCAACTGGGAATAGCTTAGATTGGCCAAAAGCAGTTTGTGATGGAGTGGATGAGGTAAGGAAGGTGACTCGTAAAGTGTTGAGAGCGGGGGCTGATTTTATCAAATTATGTTCAACTGGAGGCGTGCTTTCTCCTAGTGATGAACCTCACTCTACACAGTTTACGATTGAAGAAATAAAGACGATGGTTTACGAGGCGGCAGCACAGGGCAAAACGTGTGCTGCACATGCTCAGGGCACTGAAGGTATAAAAAATGCGGTATTGAGTGGAGTAAAATCTATAGAACATGGTGTTTACTTGAATGAGGAAGTAATCGATGAAATGAACCTCAGGGGTACCTTTTTGGTTCCTACTTTAGTCCCTCCCTTATGGATCGAAAGGATGGATCGAGATGATCCAGGGAGTGTCCTGCCTCAATCTCTTCGTAAAGCACGAAAAATTCAAGAAGATCACGCTACTACTTTTAAGCAAGCTGTTGAATCTGGAGTAAAGATAGCTTTTGGGACCGATTCGGGAGTTGCCCCTCATGGGAAAAACCTGGAAGAACTTGTTTTGATGGTCAAAAATGGTATGACTCCGATGCAGGCTATAGAGTCAGCTACAAGAGTTGCATCGGAATGTGTAGGTATTGAATCAGACGTGGGTACTTTACAGGTCGGAAAATATGCTGATTTGATTGTATTGGACGGCAATCCTCTTGAAGACATATCAATAATGTCTAAAAAGACCACAATTCGAATGATAATGCAAGAAGGCGTTGAATATAAAAATTCACTTTTGAATTGAATGAAATATTTCAGATTTAAGTCATTATGGAAATTGGAGGCGGAAAGTGTCATCGGAACATGATCTACTAATTATTAACGGCAAGATTTTTGACGGCACCGGTTCAGAACCTTTCAATGCTGATATAGGGATAAACAGCGATATTATTACCCGAATAGATAGCTTGGAAAGTAATAATTGCCAAAACATTATTGATGCAGCTGGCAAAATAGTGATGCCGGGTTTAATAGATATGCATACTCACGCAGAGCGTGGGTTACCTTACCCGGAACTTGCTTCAAGCTTGCCTTATTTAACCCAGGGAGTCACGACTGTTTTGGGAGGTGCTGATGGTTATGGTGCTTGGCCAATACATAGTTCATTTAAAAAATGGACTAAACACCTAATTAGTAATGGTATTGGAACTAATGTAGGTTTTATGGTAGGGCTTGGCCAAGTACGTAGACAGGTGATGGGTTTAAATCAAGATATACCGTCTGTAGAACAAATTGAAGACATGAAGCAACGAGTGTTAGATGCGATGAATGATGGCGCTATCGGGATATCATCTGGTCTAGTTTTTGCTCCAGATAGGTATTTCGATACTGAAACAATAATAGACATCGTTAGGGAGGTGGACAGATTTGGAGGAATTTATCATACTCACATACGAGATGAAGGTGACTATTTAATCCAAGCAGTGAAAGAAGCAATTGAGATTAGTTCTCAGACCAGGGTTACTACAGTTATCACTCACTTTAAAAGTGTATACCGTAGAAATTGGGGTAAATTACGTGAGGCAACCGACCTAATAGCAAAAGCAAGACTGAGAGGGATACCTGTATATGCAGATCAGTACCCGTTTGTTCACGGAGGTCCTGTTCCATTACTCCCTGTTGATATATTTCATGACCCAAAAGATGAGATAGAGAAAAGGGCGAGATCTATATCGGGGATAATACATACTTTGTCAACTGAATCTCAAATTAATCTAAGGAACCATTTGCTTGGATATTCAGCTTTACCCGATGAGGTAAGTTTTTGGGGTGATAGACCAGAATTATTGCAGAATTCTATAGCCGATTCATTAAGCCGACTAATGCCAGTAAAAGAAGATAGTTTGTTGGCCGCGAGCTCTTGGTTTGGTACGCATCAAGGACCTGGTAATCCAGAATTACGTTCTCGTTTCGTATCTTTTTTTGATGATAATCATAAAGACAGACAAATTATTCGGACCAAGGTCGCCGATTATTTGGAATTTTATGGTGGTGCAGAGAATATGTTGGTATACGGCACTCTTAGAAGTGATTTAGAGTTTTTAAGTTTGAAGGAAGCTGCCTTAAAATTGGGTCAATCGGAAACAGAATCAGCAATAAGGTTGGGTTTAGAAGGTGCTATGGCTATCGTGGTTTTACATTCAGAAGATGATTTAGAATATGCGATGCAGAAAGATTTTGTAGCTACAGGAAGTGATGGAGATTATCCTTATTTTGGTATGAGTCAAGGCAAGCTTGGAGTTCCTCAATCTGTCCGTTCTTATGCTACTTTTGCAACAAAGTTGTATAACTATGCTATCAAAAAGAAAACTATTTCAATGGCTCATGCTATTCGTTCATCTACATCCTTACCTGCAAAAATTTTAGGTTTAAATGATCGAGGTGTTGTATTTGAAGGAGCCAAAGCAGATTTAGTTATATTTGATAAGGATAAGTTGAAACCGAAAGCAGAGTTACACAATCCTCATAAATACAGTGAGGGTATATCACATGTAATTATAAATGGTCACCTTGTAGTTAGTGATGGTTTCCCTACTTATGGTTTATATGGTCGAGTTTTGGGTGTTTGATGATAGGCATTGTGCGAATCATATATTGTAAGCTGGTATTAAAGATTTTCTGATCGATCTGTTGAGAGCACTGTTGAGAACAACCGAAGGATGAGATACAAAAACGTTAAACTTTAAGAAAATACAAATTTATATATAAATTTGTATTTTAAATCAAATTGGATGCGAAAATCGACTTGTTTTAGCGAATAGTTTTCATAAAGATCACCAGATAGATTGACACTAGTAGTATAGAGTGGATATAATTTCTGTTTGTCGCCTAATTGTGGGCGGTAGTCTCGTGGCTTGTTATATTGGTCACCCAGATGAATGAGAAAGGTTATAGTATGCCGACTGTTAATCAGCTGATAAGAAAGGGTAGAAAAACTAAGAGGAGCAAGGATAAAGCCCCAGCTCTAAGGTTTACTTTCAATACTTTAAAGAATCGAGGAAATAGGACTTCAGGCTCACCACAGAAAAGGGGTGTTTGTGTACAGGTTAGAACTCAGACTCCTAAAAAGCCTAACTCGGCTCTTAGAAAAGTAGCTAGGGTTCGATTGACTAACGGGATGGAAGTTAGCGCGTATATACCTGGCGAAGGCCATAATTTGCAAGAACATTCCGTTGTTTTGATAAGGGGTGGCAGGGTGAAGGATCTGCCTGGTGTACGTTACCATGTGGTTAGAGGTACATTGGATACAGCTGGTGTGGACGACCGTAAACGTGGCAGAAGTAAATATGGAAGTAAGAAGGGTTAACATCTTGGATATGATTTCGATTATGGATATGCAAAATGGCTAGGCGCAGACAAGCGGAAAAACGCACGATCACTCCAGACCCACGCTTTGGGAGTAGTGAGTTGTCACGTTTTATAAACAGAGTGATGTTGAATGGTAAAAAAACAGTCGCCCAGAGGATTGTGTATGGGGCTCTTGATATAGCCGAATCTGAATCGCGTAGGCCTGGCTTGGAGGTGTTCCAACAAGCTGTAAGGAATGCAATGCCACAGGTTCAAGTGAGGTCCCGCAGAGTCGGAGGTACTACCTATCAAGTACCAACAGATGTAAGGCCGGAGAGGCAGGCAGCTTTAGCTATGACTTGGATAGTTGCATCGGCGAGGGATAAGAGTGGTAGCTCAATGGAAACTCGCCTAGCTCAAGAGATAGTTGAAGCTTCTAGAAGTCAAGGGAACGCAGTTAGGCGTAAGGAAGAAATGCATAGAATGGCTGAGGCTAATCGTGCCTTTGCACATTATCGTTGGTAGAACGGATTAATTATTTCAAGGTTTTATAATGGTTTCTAAAAACGCTAGTAAAAAAAATATAAGAAATATAGGATTTATTGCGCATATTGATGCAGGTAAAACTACAGTTACTGAACGAACCCTGTATTATGCCGGCCGTATCCACAAGATGGGTGTGGTTCACGATGGTACAACAACAATGGACTGGATGGCCCAAGAACGTGAACGCGGAATAACTATAACTTCTGCCGCAACAGCATGCGAATGGAATGAATTCGATGTTAATATAATTGATACTCCGGGACACGTGGATTTCACCGCGGAAGTCGAAAGAAGTTTAAGGGTCCTAGACGGTGGAGTAGTTATATTCGATGCCGTTGCAGGTGTGGAGCCACAGTCAGAAACAGTCTGGAGACAGGCAGATAAATACAATGTTCCCAGGCTTTGCTTTGTCAACAAAATGGACAGAACCGGAGCAGATTTCTATAAGACAATTGATAGTATTTCCAAGAGGCTTCAGGCCAGACCTGTAGCCATTCAAATGCCATTGGGCTCCGAAGAGCAATTTTCTGGAGTTGTGGATCTGATTGAAGAAAAAGCTTATCTGGCTGATCCTGATGATCCGAAAAAAATAATTGAGGGTCCTGTTCCTGAGCAAATGTTAGATAAGCTTGGCACTCACAGGAATGAAATGGTCGAACGTATTGCAGAAACTGATGATGATCTTATTACTAAATATCTCGAAGGCCAAGATATATCGAAAGATGAATTAAAGAAGGCTTTGAGAGATGCAACGATTCAATATAAATTGGTGCCTGTTCTATGCGGTAGTGCGCTTCGCAATCAGGGAGTACCGCTACTATTGGATGCAATTACAGACTACTTGCCTTCGCCGATGGATGTTAAGCCGGCGATAGGATCTGATTTAGAGACGGGTGAAGAATTGATAAGGATTGCAAGTGAAGATGAGCCTTTTTCAGCATTAGCCTTTAAGGCAGTAGCAGATCCGTTCATCGGTAAGTTGGTGTATTTCCGAGTTTATTCAGGTTCTCTTGATACAGGTGATACAGTACTTAATACGAGAACTGGTAGACGTGAAAGATTGGGCAGGATAGTTAAAATGCATGCTCAGCGTAAAGAAGAGTTACAGTCGGTAAGTGTGGGTGACATAGCCGCCTTTGTTGGTGGTCGTAATACGACCACTGGAGACACCTTGTGTGATCAAAATGATCCAGTGACGTTAGAGTCTATAACTTTCCCTGACCCTGTTATGTCAGTTTCAGTTGAGTCCAAGGCTCGCGCTGACCAAGACAGGTTGGTTGATGCATTGGACAAACTTTCAGATGAAGATCCAACATTACATGTTTCTTATGATGATGAGGTAGGGCAGACTGTTATGTCCGGAATGGGTGAACTTCATTTAGATATTATTGTCGATAGAATTCGAAGAGAATATAAGGTAGAGGCCAATATTGGGAAACCGCGAGTAGCTTTTCGTGAAGCTATACGTAGAGCAGGTAATGGAGAAGGCAGATTGGTTAGGCAGACCGGTGGGCATGGTCAATTTGCCCATGTTATCCTTGAGATAGAACCATTGGAAAGAGGTGCCGGTTTCGAATTTGAAGATAAGATTCGAGGAGGAGCGATCCCCAAGAATTTTATGCCAGCTGTACAAAAAGGTGTGCGCGACGCACTAGATGTTGGGCCACTATCAGGGTACCCGGTAATAGATGTTCGTGTTTCTATATTAGACGGGAACTACCATGAAGTAGATTCTTCAGAAATGGCGTTTAGAATAGCTGCTTCCATGGCGACCAAGTCTGCAATAGGTAGGGCAAGGCCGACTAGATTAGAGCCCATGATGAAGCTTGAAGTAGTTAGTCCAGGAGAGTTTCTTGGAGATGTCCTAGGAGATTTGGGTAGGAGAAGGGCAGCTATACGAAACATAGAGGGTGAAGGCGAGATTCAAGTTGTCAAAGCAGCTATGCCTTTAGCAGAAAGTTTTGGATATGCTGGTTCTATCAGGTCCTTATCACAAGGACGAGCGAGTTACTCAATGGAGTTTGAGAATTACGAAGAAGTTCCTGAAGCGGAAATAGCTGCGATGGCTAATGGGGGACAGGGCTAAATGGTAGATCGTCAGAGAATAAGAATAATATTAAAAGCTTTTGATCATAGGATATTGGATTTGTGGGCAGCTCAAATAGTTGAGTCTGCAGAAAGAACCGGGGCTCAAGTAGCTGGTCCGGTGCCTATGCCCACTACGATCAAGAGGTTCTGCGTTATTCGATCTTCTCATGTATTTAAAAAGTCTAGAGAACATTTTGAACTTAGGACACATAATCGCCTAATAGATATCTTAGAGCCTTCTAGTAAGACCATAGATTCATTAACGCGGCTTGACGTTCCAGCAGGTGTCCATATTTCAATGAAGATGTAGTGAGAGAAACATGACTGTAAATGCTTTATTAGGCAGGAAAATAGGAACCACTCAATTTTTCACCGATGCCGGTGAGGCATTGTGTGTGACGGCGGTCGAAGTAGGTCCTTGTATAGTCACGCAAATCAAGACTGATGAAAAGGATGGTTATGCAGGTGTCCAGATTGGCTTTCAAGAAGTAAAAGGTTTGAATAAACCAAAAGAGGGACACCTTAAGAACTCCGGTTCTTTATTTCGGCATCTTAGAGAAGTCAATTTATTCGGAACAGATGAAATCTCAGTCGGTCAAAAACTTGATATAGGTATTTTCGAAACCGGTGAAACCGTTGACGTTACAGGTATAAGTAAAGGGAGAGGGTTTGCGGGCGGTGTTAAGCGCTATAATTTCAAGGGTGGGCCGAAAACTCATGGTCAATCTGACAGACATCGTGCACCAGGTTCAATTGGAGCCGGGAGTACCCCTGGAAGAGTTATCAAAGGCTTAAAGATGGCGGGACACATGGGGGATCGAAGGATTACTGTAAGAAATCTACGTGTCGTGAAATGTGAACTGGACACGAATATTATGTTAGTTCAGGGTGGATTACCCGGAGCCAATAATTCAATTTTATTTATTAAGAAAAATAGTAGTTAAGCAGTCTAGCTCGAGGATTTATATATGCGGTTCTGGCTAAAAAATATGAATGGGGAATCGATCGGTCGTGTTGATCTAAGAGACGACGTTTTCGATGTGCCGTTGAAACCTTCTTTGATCCATCAAGTTGTGGTAGGTCAACTGGCCAATGCAAGGCAGGGGACTGTTAAGACGCAAACAAGAGCCGAAGTGTCCGGTGGTGGACGAAAACCTAGGCCTCAAAAAGGCACGGGTGCCTCAAGAGCTGGGTCAACGCGTTCGCCTTTATGGGTAGGAGGAGGAGTCGCTTTAGGTCCTAAGCCTCGAAGTTTTAGGAAAAATACTCCAAAGCGTATGAGAAGAATGGCATTGGTTAGTGCTATTTCAGAGAAGGCTCGTACAGGAGATTTAATTATATTGGACTCTTTGGAACTTTCTTCGGCTAAAACCAGAGATTTGGAGTCTGTGATTACAGCCCTTGGGATTAGTGGTTCAATACTATTGGTAGCAGATGGTTCACCATCCGATGTTATATTAGCAGCAAGAAATATTGAGAATGTAAAGCCAATACCGGCTAATCTTATTAACGCTAAGGACGTGGTGAACCGCAGCAAGGTTGTAATCACCGTTGATGGAGTCCGAAAAATAGAGGAATTGTGGGGTGGGGTTCGTAGAATGCGTAGGGCTCAGCTGGTAGAGAAGGTATAGCTATGGATATGTCATATGTATTGAAAAGGCCTCTTGTTACTGAAAAAAGTACTCTTCTCCAAGATTCTCGAAGATATGTTTTTGAAGTTGCATCTGCAGCTAATAAAATGGAAATAAAAAAAGCAGTAGAAGCGTCTTTTGGAGTCGATGTGTTACGTGTTAATACGATGAATGTTAAAGGTAAATTGAAAAGATATGGTCCAAAGGAAAGTCGTATGAAATCTTGGAAAAAAGCTATTGTGACTTTAGCTCCAGGGGATACGATAACTATATTTGAGGGTGTATAGATGCCGTTAAAGATTGCAAAACCTACAACTCCTGGTCGTCGCGGCGCAGTTTTTCAGACTAACGATGATATTACGCGTGATAAACCTAAGAAGTCTCTTTTAAAACCTTATAAAAAAAGGGGAGGGAGGGACCGAAGTGGTAAAATATCCGTTCGTCATCGTGGTGGAGGACATAAGCGGAGACTAAGAGTTATAGATTTCAAAAGAAATAAACTCAATATACCTGGCGAAGTGGTTTCGGTGGAGTATGACCCTAATCGCTCATCGAGGATCGCCTTGGTAAAATATCCTGACGGCGATTGGAGATATATAATAGGGGTCCATGGATTAAACGTTGGTGCCAAGGTCGAAGCAGGGGATAATGTGGAAATAAGGTTGGGGAATTCATTACCTTTAAAATCAATACCCTCAGGGACCGTTGTGCATAACATTGAAATGAAAGTTGGTCGTGGTGGACAAATGGTTAGAAGCGCTGGTGGGTCAGCACAGGTTTTAGCAAGAGAAGATAAATATACACTGATACGAATGCCGTCTGGAGAAGTAAGGCAAGTACTGAGTGAATGCTTCGCAACAATTGGCCAAGTAAGCGCACTAGATCATAAGAATGTAAAGTTGGGTAAAGCTGGTAGGAGTAGACATTTAGGAAGGCGTCCTCAAGTACGTGGCGTTGTTATGTCTCCAGCCGACCATCCTCATGGAGGCGGAGAGGGTAAGTCTCCAGTGGGCATGCCTAGTCCCAAAACCCCATGGGGTAAACCTGCTCTTGGGTATAAGACTAGAAAAAATAAACAATCCGATAAAATGATTTTTTCTAAACGGCGAAAACGATAGAAGGGAAACGGTTTTTAAATGTCAAGATCAATAAAAAAGGGGCCTTACGTTGATGCAAAATTGGCTAAGAAAATAGAACTTGCCAATAAATCACAAAATAAAACTATCATTAAAACATGGGCCAGGGCTTCAATGATTATGCCTGACATGATTGGTTTGACAATTGCTGTACATGACGGGAGGAGGCATGTACCAGTGTTTATAGCAGAAAATATGGTGGGTCACCGACTCGGAGAATTTGCACCTACAAGGACCTTTAGAGGTCATGGGTCTCGCTCTGAACGGATGACGACTCCAGGTTAGGATTTACTTAGTTATGCCAGCAAAAGCAAAGACAACTAATACAGGTGTACCTGTTAGAAAAGTTAAGCCTGTATTGGATTTGGTTAGGGGTATGCAAGCCGAAGAAGCTGTTAATTTACTGCAGTATATGTCAACTCCAATCGCAGCTAGAATTCTCAAGTTGCTTAAATCAGCAATGGCGAATGCCGAAAATGAATTAGCCGGAGATAGTTCTGAGTTGAAGATAGTTGAAACTTTTGCTGACGAAGCGCCTACCACAAAGCGATTTAGGGCAAGAGCGCGCGGAAGAGCTAACAGAATAAACCGACGTAGCAGTGACGTCACAGTGATTTTAGAATAATAGGAGCCTGGTTTTGGGAAATAAAACACATCCGATAGGGTTTCGCTTAGGGGTGATTAAAGATTGGCAAGCCAAGTGGTTTGCTTCTCGAGGAAGAGACTATCGTGGTCAAGTCTCGGAAGACTTGAAAATACGGGAAATGGTTTTGGATTCATCGCCAGATGCAAATATATCTAAAGTGGAAATTGAACGAAGTTCCAATGAAGTTGTGGTAACGGTACATACTGCGCGTCCAGGTATAGTAATAGGTAGGGGTGGTACCAAGGTAGAAGAATTACGTAAAGATTTGGAATCAATAACCGAAAAAAAAGCCAGGCTAGATATCCAGGAAATAAGACAGCCGGAACTTGACGCTTTTCTTGTTGCCAGAAGTGTAGCTGATCAATTGGAGAGAAGAATAGCATTCCGGCGCGCAATCAGGCAGGCTATGACAAGGACAATGGGGGCAGGTGCTCTAGGAATAAAGATTATTGCAGGAGGTCGGCTAGGAGGAGCTGAAATAGCTCGGACTGATAAAGCAATGGAAGGTAGGGTTCCGTTACATACTTTACGGGCAGATATTGATTTCGGGGTTGCGGAAGCAGCAACAGATTTTGGTAGGATTGGAGTAAAAGCATGGATTTATAGGGGGGATGTTCTACCTTCGCCCATTGAAGTGGAGGATGAAATGGCTCCTATAGAAGTAACAGTCACGGCTGAACGTGAAGAAGAGGTGGAAAAGGATGTTACAGCCTCGGAGAGTTAAATACCGTAATAAACATAGGGGCAGGCGTAAAGGAAACTCAATGGCCGGTAGTACCATGAACTACGGTGAAGTGGGATTGAAGGCTTTGGAGCCCGCCTGGATCACTTCTAGGCAGATAGAAGCCGCACGTCGCGTCATAACTAGATATGTTCGTCGTGGAGGCAGGCTTTGGATTAGGATATTTCCTGACAAGTCAGTCACAGCAAAAGCAGCGGAAACTAGGATGGGTAGTGGTAAAGGAGTGGTTGACCACTGGGTGGCTGTAGTGAGGCCGGGACGTATTTTGTTTGAAATGGCAGGCGTTTCAGATGAAGAAGCGCGAGAAGCTTTGTCTAGGGCATCAGATAAACTTCCTATTAATACTAAAATTGTGTTGAGAAGAGACTAATTTTATATAGCGGATGGAATAGATATGGAAATCGATGATTTGAGGGCGTTAATTGATGAAGATCTAGACGAAGAACTGTCGAATTGCATGGCTGAATTGATGAACCTTAGGTTTCGTGCATCAACCATGCAACTGACTAACGTTAAGGAAATAAGAAGAATTAGAAGAAGAATTGCACGTATAAAGACTATTGTTAAAGAAAGGGAGTTGGCTGAAGCCTTGCGATGAGTTTTGAAAGACGTAAAACAAAAATTGGAACTGTGTTGAGCGATAAAATGGATCGCACTATAGTAGTACAAACTGAATGGAATAATATCCATCGTTTATACAAAAAAGCCATGCGCCGGACTGCTAAACTGACGGTACATGATCCAGAAAATACCTGTGGCATAGGCGACGTGATCGAGATAATAGAAGACCGTCCTCGTTCTAAAAATAAACGGTGGCGCTTGCTTAATGTAATAA
>CAYFFO010000024.1:13188-32128 GCA_964342485.1 uncultured Dehalococcoidia bacterium | reverse complement strand
CTGTTCATTACATATCGGGGAGAAATTCCAGACATACCTTCTTTTGGATGGTGCCGTTGTATTTCCCGAGTGTCTTTCCTGGAAAAATTATTTACCATTTGCCCGTCGTATAGCCTAAGTTTGTCTAATAACGACATTCCCTGTTTTTCGGGTGGTTCAAGCCTAGATAAAACAGAGAACACACTGGAAACGTTCATCGTTAGCGGTGCAATGTGCACATCCCCAAGCTGGCTATTTCGAAGCATCTTTTGGTATATTTTTACTTCCTCTGTCACCCTCAAGTTATATGGTATTTGAATTGAGATAATTCTGTCTTTCAATGCCTCAGACTGTTCATCGTCAGCAAACTCTTCGAAATCCCCTTCATTTGAGTGGCCTAAAATAACTTCGTCAGCATATACTGAGCCGAACTTTTCCATTTTGATAAGTTGTTCTTGTGCCAAGCTTAGTAAGGTTGTCAGCATGTTGGTGTTGGCTTTAAACATTTCTACAAATTCGACTAGCCCTCTGTTTGCGACGTTCATTTCACCATCTAGCCTGAAGGCTTTACCTGCGACTTCGTGTCGATCGCCCTCTAATTGTTTATTGTCGACGCTGCCAACTAGTAAGGAAGCGTCCATCGGATTTGGATTGTTGGCCAAGAAATAACCTATTCCTATAGCTTCTTGTTCAGAAAAAACAACTCTTTTTACTGGTACCTTTGCGATCTGGTTTTTATATTCACTGCGCACCATGTATCTGCATCTAGGGCAAAGGTCTCCTTCAATATAGATGCCGTATTGTTGAAATAAAGTCTTTCTTAATCGAGTCGGGATTAAATGGAGTGGCTCTTCCTGCATTGGGCATCCCTGGATTGCGTATACAGAGCCTTGTTTTGTACGAGTATAGTCCTCAAGTGATCGTTTTATGAGGTCGACTACACTGGACTTCCCACTTGCTGGAGGGCCAAGCAAAAGTAAAATCCTTTTCCGCACTTCAAATCTTTGAGAGGCTGCTGAAAAATATTGAACTATGCGCTCCAAAGGATCCTCGAGCCCAAATATTTCTCCATCAAAGAGTCGGTAAAGTGGATCTCCTTCTGGTGTGGTCTCTGATCCTTTTGACAAAATCGCATCATGAACTAATGAGTGAGCTTGTCGGCAAATAGAAGGGTCGATTGTGACCATTCTTAAATAGTCCGAGAAAGATCCTTCCCAATTGTACTTCTTGGCTTCTCTTTCACTCTCTGAGAGAATGGATTCAATTGTAAGTTTGCCTGTCATCCCACGTCACCTTTGCATTTTTGGCTAGAATTCATGGTACAGCAATCCTAATCTGGATTTCTTGACCTATCCAATAGCGAAACATGATTTGATAATACGAATTTATAATCGCATCAAATCACATTATTGCAGTAGCAACTATACCTAATCCCACAGCCGTTATCACAGCACTTCCAAGTAGTAGAAACCAGCCAGTGACTAATCTAAGGAGTTGAAATTGGAATGCTAAGTAGAAAAAGGTAATGGATGCAATGATTGTTAAAACAAGTGGAACGGCAGACATGGCAAGCCAAACACCAGTACTATACAATTTGCCATAAGCACCACCGGGACCCATAGCTATTGTAATATAGATGAATATTACTAGAGATGCCACAGCCAGAAATGCGCTGTAGAAACCTATTGCACGATCTTCAAAATCCCAGAGACCATGGCCTCCAACGGCAATACAATAGACAGACCACAGTACAATCAACCCGGTAATTGCTGCTGTTAATTCTGCAGTACCGTCCCCAGTAATGATGTTAGGTGTTAATGATGTGCCAAACATGATTGTTCCAAGTGTAAGAAGGCCAAGGCCCCCCACTATTAATCCGACTGTTCTTCCTTCAGAATAAAGCCCTAGAACATACCACGATTGGGAAAAAAGCGCTGCACCAATCAGTAAGAAGAAAATAGCTTCCATGATCCCTCCAATAGAACCTGTATCAAGAATTTTGTTGTCTCAATAAGACGGTTAATTAGCGACCTAATAGAATCAGGACACATTTTAACTATATATTTTTGAAACCAACAGTTAATTATAATTTCCCATATTTAGGTCTAGGTTGTCTAGGGAAAAAGAAGTATTGATTAGAATAATATTCTTTTTCCATGAATGAATTCTGTGTAGTAGATTGTCAAACTACAAGAGTAATTTAACTGAACAAAGATTTAGGTCGTTCAATTAATTGCTGAAGTCGTCTCAAAAATTGTACTGCCACAGCACCGTCAATAACCTGATGGTCAACAGTAAGACTCACCGTTGACATTTCTCGAATTACAATTTCTTTTCGTTGTACTACTGGTTTTTCAGTGGATCTTCCAACTCCAAGAATCGCAGACTGGCCTGAATTCAATATCGGGGTAAATCCATCCACAACTCCAAGGACACTTAAGGTGAAAGTTCCTCCTAAAACTTCATCAGGATTTAAGGCGCCTTCTTTGGCTCTCTCTGCAAAATTAGTTGTTTCAGAAGCGATTTCTTCAAGGGTTTTCTGATCTGCATTGCGGATGACGGGTACTATCAATCCATCTTTAAGTGCTACAGCTATACCAATATTAACTTGTTTGAATCCAAGAATATCCCCGTCCGAAATTACTGTATTGAGTTGTGGAGTTTTTCCAAGTGCTAATGCACATGCCTTGGTAATAATATGTGCCAAAGATATGGTTATTTTGTTAGACGATGATTGTTTTTTCAACAGTTGAGCTTCTGTTACGTCTATATCCATAAAAAAGGATAGCTGTGCAGTGTTAGATAAGCTTGTACGCATGTGGTCAGCAATGGATTTTCGCATGCCAGTGATGGGAACTGTTTTAGTGGGCTCAGGTAGCCCTTTAATTATCGAGGATTGCTTTTTGGGCTGTTGGAGTGTATCGGCAAATTCTTTTACATCTTTTTCAGTTACTCTGCCTCTTGGCCCAGTAGGGTTAATGTCAGATATGTCAATTTCAAGTTTTGTTGCCAGTCGTCTCGCGCCAGGAGTCGATGGAACTTTAGATTTGTTGCCAACTGGCACATTATCGGTGACGTTTTTTGTGGGAGAAGTTAAGCGAGTGGGTTTGGAAGATTCGGTTGTTTTACTAGGCTCTGGTGGAGTTTCATTTTCTTCAAGTAAATAACCTATGGCGCTGTCAACATTGGCGATCTGCCCTGCTTCAATTGAAATATATAGTATCCCATTTCCGCCAGCTTCTAACTCGTAGTTGAGTTTTTCTGATTCAATTTCTGCTATAACTTCTCCCTGTTTAATCGTGTCTCCGGAGGATCTGTGCCATTTAGAGATTGTGCCTTCTGTCATGAAGTCGCCCAGGCGTGGCATAACAATAGGATTGGCCATTTATTACTCCATTACTTCCAGAGATGCAGCGATAACGTCGTCTACGGTAGGTACATATAATGCTTCAAGCGGTTTACTGTAAGGAACTGAAGTATGAGGTGGGGTGACCCTTTTTGGAGGAGCATCTAAATAATCGAAAGCCTGTTCAGCAACTAATGCTGATATGTCACCAGCCATGCTACATCTTGGATAGTCTTCGTCCACTATCACGACCTTACGTGTTTTGCTCACAGAATTTATGATGGTATCTTCGTCCATAGGAGATAACGAAAGAAGATCGACTACTTCCACGGAATACCCGTCATTATTTAGTTGCTTAGCCGCCTCTTTGCAAAGATATGTAGTATAGCCAATTCCTACCAATGTTATATCACTACCTTCATTTACAATCCTGGCTTTTCCAATAGGAATTTCGTATGAATCTTCCGGGACATTTCCTTCTGGACGAAGCCCCATTAGCTGCCTGTTGTTGAAAACTATCACTGGATCATCATCCCGAATTGAAGCAGTCAGCAGGCCTTTAGCTGTATAAGGGTCCGATGGTGCAACGCATTTCAGTCCTGGAAAATGTGTAAAAAGCGAATATAAGGTTTCAGAATGCTGTGCAGCAGAATTCGTACCTGCTCCTGTTCCAGCAAAAATAGTTAGGGGTATTTTAACCTTGCCTCCAAACATGTAGTGCATTTTTGCAGCGTTGTTAGTTATTTGATCAGCGCAGACACCAAAAAAACCAACATACATTAATTCAACAACCGGTCTCATCCCGGTTGCAGCTGCACCAACTCCAGCTCCTATAAAGCCTGCTTCGGATATCGGCGTATCGCGAACACGATTTGGGCCGAATTCAGGGTACAGACCCTTTGTAAGTCTCATAACACCGCCCCAGGCATCCTCAAACCCCTTTCGGCCACCCGCTCCTGCTACATCTTCTCCCATCACAATTACCGACGAATCACGTCTCATTTCATCAGCAAGAGCTTCGTTAAAAGCCTGAATATATGAGATTTCTCTTATGGCTGTTTCATTTACCATGGGATATTCTCCTGAAAATTTTCATAGTGATTATTGAATATGGCACTGTGAACATTTACATTCAACAAACAATCAATATGATACGTAAACATCTGTTGTTAATTCGGAAGGTTCTGGGTAAGGGCTATCGTTTGCAAATTTGGCTGCTCCTTCAACTTCTCCGATCACTTTCTGGTCGAGCTCGTCAAGATTTTCTTGAGTTGCTATGTTGTGATCTAGGATGTAGTTCATGAGATGTTGGTTACAGTCACGTGCCTTGAATTCTTCTTCTTCTTCCTGGGTTCGATACATTAGAGGATTGTCAGCTCCAAAGTGACCCATATACCTATAGGTTTTGGCTTCGATCAGTGTAGGGCCACCGCCAGATCGTGCCCGATTAATCGATTCCCCCGCTACTTCATATACATCTAGAACTGACTGCCCGTCGACAGTTATGCCAGGCATGCCATAGCCAGCTGCACGGTCTGCTACTGATTCGCCAGAAACAGAGTATTCAAAGGGAGTTGACTGGGCATATCGGTTGTTTTCACACACAAATATAACAGGCAGATTCCAAATACCCGCTAGGTTCATGGATTCGTGTAATACGCCTTGGTTCGCAGCACCATCTCCAAAAAACACTATGCTTACTAGGTCTGTGCCTTTAACCTGGGCTGTCAGAGCTGCACCTGTTGCTACAGGTATGTTAGACCCAACTATTCCATTCGCTCCCAACATACCCTTGTTAATATCTGCTATATGCATCGTGCCGCCCTTGCCCTTATTAGTTCCAGTTGCTTTACCTAATAGCTCTGCCATCATAAGCTTGATATCGAGGCCTTTAGCTATGCAGTGGTGGTGACTTCTGTGGGTTCCAAAAATATAATCTCCGTCTCTAAGATGAACACAGATACCAGTAGGAACAGCTTCTTGGCCAATGGCAGAATGCATACCTCTAAGTTTGCCCGCATCAGCCTCTCTCCGTGCCTGCTCTTCAAACCTACGTATAGTGAGCATAGTTTTATACATCTCAAGCACTGTTTTGTCGTCAAGTTTTGACGCGGTTGCCATGATCCTTATTTACCTCTTTCAAAATTCTAAAGACACTTAATTTACTAATCTGTTATATTTCAGAATGATCCGGATTATAGCACAGCCAGTTGGATATTGATTGCTTGGTTTTCGATCTGAACCGTAAAAGCAAATTATCTATTATGGTGTTACGAATGCACGCGTAATTTTTGCACTATCGCCCCGACCTGTCCATTCAGCTTGTTCAAAGGCTTCGTTGATTTTTTCCAAAGGGAAAGAATGCGACATTACATCAGTAAGAGGGTATTTATCTCTGGTTCTGGTTAGAAAGTCAAGAGTAACTGGCAAAATATAAGGATCGTAATGTGTGGCGGGAATAATCCTAACTTGCCCCCAAAGCACTTTTGAAATATCAAGTGTTACTTTACTATCTGGCCAAATATTTCCAATTTCAACAAACGCTCCTCCTTTGCGTACCATTTCAATTCCCTCTGGGACCACTTGCGGGTAGCCAACTAATTCCATAACTATGTCCGCACCTCTGCCGTTTGTTAAAGCCTTAACCTGTTCAATACGCGATTCGGCAGATTCATATTCGCGAATGTCTATAGTTTCGTCTGCTCCACACTTTTTAATCAGGTCAAGCCTAGATGAAACACCATCAATCGCTATAACCTGACCAGCACCCATCTCTTTTGCAGCAGCAGCAGCATTAATCCCGAGTCCTCCTGCACCTTGGATTACCACATTATCCCCCATCTGCATACCGGAAATTTGGAGACCGTAAACAACTTGTGAAGCAGCACAATTTACTGCTGCTATAGCGGATTCAGGTAATTCGTCTGGAACTTTAAATACGAAATGTCCAGGGAACAGATAATAATATTCCGAAAATCCTCCGTTGCAATATGGGAATTCTTCTATAGAAGCGCGAAACCTGAATCTGGTTGGACAGTGATTCAATTCTCCTCGTAAACAGTTATAACACCTTCTGCATGGAAAGAAATAAGTAAATACCACTCGGTCTCCTTCTTTTAGGGGCTGGCCCATAGAGTCCGTTGTTATGTCAGATGCAAGAGTATCTACCAAACCTGCCATTTCGTGACCAAGAATAACAGGTCCCTGTTTACCTGTGAGGATAGGCTCTATTTCACCTCTCCAGAAATGTAGATCGGATCCACATATCCCACCTGATGTAACTTTTACACGTATACCACCCGGCTCAACAGGTACAGGCGGTAGCTCTCTGATCTCAAACTGATATGGCTTAACGAATACAGCTGCCTTGCCTTTAGTCATAGTCAATTCTCCTAGTGCCGTGTGATTTTGTGTGTGCTTCTATATCAACTAAATTTTGATCGTACTGGTAGAGAAAAACAGATTCCTTTATAGTAACAGCACTTGAGCAGGTGTAAAACCTGCTTTGTTTCTGGCCCTTGGACAAGTGAAAGAAAGAGGGGACAAGTTTGTGATGTTAAAGATAGGATTGATCGGATCTGATAATAGCCATGTGGAGCGATTCTCTGAAGTACTGAATCTTACAGAACATCCTGCATATTGGAAAGATAGCGGAGCTAAAATATGGGCAATATGGGGTAATGATCAGGTGAGAACTGAAGAAGGAGCCAAGAACGGTGAAATCCCAATTATTGGATCTTCAGCCGAGGAGGTTATTGATAAGTGCGATCTGATTTTTGTAGTATCGAGAAGTGCGGATGTTCATCTTGAACATGCCAGATTAGTGATAAATGCAGGCAAGCCCTTGTTTGTAGATAAGCCCCCAACACAAACTCCAATGCAGGCAAAGAAACTACTGGCATTGGTAGACGAGTCTAAAATTCCGATGACTTCTTTTTCAACCTTAAGGTTTGGTTCGGCATCTATTGATTATGAAAGAAAATTGAGTCAGGTTGGAACGGTTAGATATGCTACCTACTTAGGACCAGGCTCAAGGATAAATCCCTATGGTGGGATTATCTATTATGGGATTCATATCGTGGAATTAATGCTTCATTTTCATGGATGTGATGTGTCTTCAATAACTGCAGTTGAAAATCCAGTTGGGCATGAACAATCGAATATCTCAGTAACATGCCAATATTCCAATGGAACACTTGTGAATTTGGTTTTGATAGGTGATGGCATGTACTTATTTCACATGCTAGCAGTTGGTTCTGATGGCATTGCTGAAGTTCCTGTGAATGTTTACAACTATACAAAGGATGCCAAAGCAAAAGCTCAGGCCGAAGGTCACAATGTTAATCTTCACATTTCCAATTCACCCGTAAATACTGACCACTATGAAAAAGGTGTTAGGAAAGTATTGGAAATATTGACTGGTCAAACAGATGGAGTACCTCATGAGGAAATACTTAGGGCTGTTCAGGTTTGCGCGGCAATAGAGAAAAGCTTAGTCGACGGGAAGCCTATTGACCCGCGCCTTCTTTAACCAAAAACGAGGGCAATAATTAAGGAGGATGAGTTTGAAAAAATATAAGATTGCGATCATAGGTCTTGGACGGATGGGTAGTACTATAGATGAAGAACACCCTTCATTATCACCCTATTCGATCGCTTCAGTATCAAAAAACAGTGAACGCTTGGATCTTGTTGCTGGTTCAGACCTTGTTGCTGATAGGAGGAATGCATTCAAGAGAAAATGGGGGATAGATGCATTATATGAAGATTTTAATGAAATGATTGATCAAGAAAGTCCAGATATGGTTGCTGTATGTACTAGAGCCACTAGCCTGCTTAAACCACAAGATCGTGCCCCTTCAAGAGATTTTTTAGAGGATTCTCACTCTGAGATAGGAACGGTAGTATCTGAAGCTGGTGTGCCAATGCTTTATTTAGAAAAGGCTATATCAAATACCATAAGTGGCGCCGATATGTTGTTGGAAGCATGTAGTAACAATCGCACAGTTTTCAATTCGGGTGTACTACGCCGATTTTGCAACTGGGCAAATGAGACACGCAAAATAATAGATAGTGGTGAAATAGGTGACCCGCAGACAGTAGTCCACCATGGCAGAGGGTCTCTGATGCATGGACATGTGCATTCAATTGACACTATCAGCTATTTATTAGGAGATCCTAAGATTTTAAAAGTGAGAGGTGAACTTTTTCCGAGGGATTTAAGAATAAAGGACAACCGCGTAGACGCAGATCCAGTGGCCGATTTTCAAATGGTTTTTGAAAATGGAGTAGAAGCCTGTTCGGTACCGGGGGGCCCAGTAGAGACTGAGATTAAAGGATCCAAGGGATCAATTAGGACTATAAACGCATTAGATACAAACCAACAATTAATACAACTAAGATCAAACCGGAATAGTTTAGGGGAATGGAAGTCTTTGGATATGTCTTATGTTCAGCCGACTGCTCCTGTAACTGAATGCCTCCACAATCTCATAGATGCGTATGAATCAGGAAAGCCTTCAAAGGCAAATATTGAATCAAGCCACAGGGTTGCGGAGAGCCTTTTGGCTGTAGCAGAAAGTCACCGACAGGGTGGAGCGTGGATACAACTTCCAGTGGCCAATAGAGATTTATATGTTTTTCATGTATAGATGGTTTTTAACAAAATGAGAATAGGATTCTATTCTTCAAATCGTCTAATGATCAAAGAAGCATTTTGCCCCCCAAATCCAAAGCTATTTGACATCACGGTATCTACCCGCATTTTCCTTGACTTATTTGGTACGTAATCAAGATCACAGTTAGGGTCGGGAGTGTTGTAATTGATAGTCGGGTGAATTTCGTTTTCAAGAATTGTTTTGATTGAAGCTACAGTCTCCAAGGCCCCTGCACCGCCTAGAGCGTGTCCAATCATAGATTTGGTAGAGCTAACAGGGATTTTGTATGCTTGTTCACCAAGTGCCTGCTTAATTCCCATTGTTTCAGCCAGATCATTCAGAGGAGTTGATGTGCCATGAGCATTTATATAGTCAATTTCATCAGGATGTATTTTAGAAGCGGTTAATGCAGCTTGGATTGCCCTGGCAGCTCCGTTTCCATCTTGGTCAGGTTGCACGGCATGAAACGCATCTGAGGAGACTCCTTGTCCTAGGATTTCAGCTAGTATAGGTGCTCCTCTGTTTAATGCGTGGTCTAAACTTTCAATTACAATTAATCCAGCTCCTTCAGCTGGGACAAATCCATCCCGATTGGCATCAAATGGTCTACTTGCTTCACCAGGATCACCTTCATATCTAGATAGAGCTTTTATAATGTTAAAACCCCCAAGACCGAGTTCGCATATTCCTGCCTCACACCCGCCTCCTAGGATTACGTCAGCTCCTCCTCTTTTTATCACTTCCGCTGCTTCCCCAATTGCTTGAGTCCCTGCTGCACAGGCTGTTATGATCGTTGAAGTGTAGCCCTTCAAGCCAAAGATACGGCTCACATTAGCAGCAGCCATATTAGGTAAAATCATTGGGATAAAATGAGGGCTCATTCTCATTCCTCCATTTGATATGAGTAGTCTGGCGTTTTCCTCAGTGGTTGGGAACCCTCCATTGCCGTTACCCATAATTACCCCAAGACGATTTCGGTCTAGTTGGTCTATATTAAGCTGGGCATCGGAGATCGCCATAGTCGCAGCTGCTACCGCCAGTTGGGAAAATCTTGCCATCCGTCTTGCTTCACGTTTGTCGAAGTAGTTTATTGGGTCAAAGTTAGTTACCTCTCCTGCTATATCACTGGGAAAATCAGAAGTGTCTGCCAAAGATATTTTGGTTATTCCTGATCGACCTGCTACCAGGCTAGACCAAAACTCCTCAACCTTCTCTCCCAAAGGCGTCATGGCACCTATTCCGGTTATGACAGCCCGTTGTTTTTTATTGTCCACTTTTTCAGATTTCCTTGTCATTTGATTTCATGTTATCTATTGTAGGGTAGACTTCCGGCTCGATGTTTTCAATATTCTCTATTATTTCAGCTGCAACTGCCAAAGAACCTGTAGCCAAAATTAGATCGGAGTAGGTGGCAATATCAGTAGCAAGAGATAGTCCTTTACCAACGCTGCCTGCATCACAAACTTCAGGCATTTCCAAGGATTTAACAGATTGGGTGATAGATTTGCTTGATAATGATTTTGGATGACGCGATTGAACTGACACAATGCGAGGAGCAAGTTTGACAAGTTCTTTCAGCATATCTTGTTCATCATGATTTGAATTAGAGCCAAAAATGACTATTAGTTTGTTGTATTTGAAATACTGCTTGACTGATTTGACAAATTGATTTACAGATTCTGGGTTATGAGCTCCGTCTACAATAATTCGCAGGCCCAAATAATTGAAAAATTGCATTCGAGCTGGCCAGCTAACTTTCTTTAAGCCACTGACGATTGCTTTTGGAGATATTTGGCAAGGAAGTGCCTCAATAGTAGCTAAAGCAGTAGCTGCGTTTTGTTGTTGATGATCTCCAATTAGAGGAGTGGTAATTTGGTACTGGGCTAAGTTTGTAGTTAACGAGAACGATTGTTTGTCACAGGAGCGATCTATCGAGTCAATCCCGACTGTTTTTTCAACCGATATTATCTGGGATCTTTTTTGTTTGGCTATTTTCTGAAAAACATCCATGGCTTCTTTTTTTTGGAAAGATATTATAACTGGGGTGTTTGATTTGATAATCCCAGCTTTTTCTTTAGCTATCAATTTAATCGAATTCCCAAGGGTTGAAACGTGGTCTAGCATAATAGGAGTAATAACTGAAATCGTAGGTCTCACTATATTTGTGGCGTCTAGTCGCCCTCCCAAACCTACCTCGATTACCTGGAAGTCAACTTGTTCTTTTTTAAAATATAAGAATGCCATGGCGGTTAAGAATTCAAAAAAAGTAATATCTCCGTATTCACTATGTTCTTTGAAGCACTCTATTTCTGGCCAGATACGATCCGCAATTTCAGAAAACTGGGAGCGTTTAATGGGCTCTGACCCTATTCGAATCCTCTCAGTAATTCGATGTAAGTGAGGCGAAGTATATAATCCTGTTTTGTAGCCATTGGCTTCCAGAATTGAAGTTAACATCGCAGCAGTGCTTCCTTTTCCTTTGCTTCCTGCTATGTGTATTGTTGGAGTGTCTAAATGAGGATTGGAAATTCTTGAAAGTAGTAATTTGATTCTTTCCAAATGAAACATTCTATGGTCTGGAGTACGAGAGCCTCTTTCAAAGTCTGTCAAGCTAAATATGCGGTCCAAGGTTTTTTGGAAATGTCGTTCAGATGCATTCATTGTTCTAATAATCTTCACTACATGTTTTGGGGAATCCTGCGGCTATTTTCAGTGCGTCGAATAATTTAAGCTCGCCCAAATAATCTAAGTTGCCTTTTAGTCCAACAGGCTTAAAGCCGAAATTGGTTTCAACAGAATCAATCAGTGCTATGTTGTCGATCGAAAGCATTTTTAATTGATCAGGTGTTACAGGAGCTTTTATAAGGATTTTATCCATCACAAAAGCTAATCGCGAAATCATGTTTAGAGGTATATGCGATTTGAAAATTTTTATGCCAAGAGTGCTAGCGATTAAGTCTAATAATTCATTGTAAGTATAATTCTCTGGGCCACCTAGCTCTATGATCGAATCAATATCACGATTTTCTAGAACTGAAGCTACTAGGCATCTTGCTACATCGTCGGCAGATATAGGTTGAAATAGAGCCTTACCGGATCCTGCAACCGGTACGATTCGGGATATTTTAGTTAAAGCAGCCAAGGTATTAAAAAACTCATCTCCCCGTCCAAAAGCGACTGAGAATCTCAGGATTGAGTAGCTTATTGGATTTTCAATAATATGTTGTTCAGCCAACCAGCGGCTGTAGAGATATGGAATTGATTTGTTTGCTGAGGCGCCGATAGCACTGGCATGGATAAATTGTTTTACACCTTCTATCTTCGCAGCATTAATTACGTTTTTAGTCCCAAGATAATTGATTTGTTTGAAAGTTGCTGGTCCTTTTTCACGAACAACAGCTACAAGATGTATAATTGAATCAACGTTTTTGCAGGCAAGGTGAACTGAATCAACATCCATAATATCGCCATAAATAATATCGATATTCTTTTTTCCCCAATCGCTAGGAATTCGTGATCTATTTCGGACCAAAGCTTTTACAGAATGGCCATGTTTTAATAGTTGTGTGATAACTCTGCGACCAATAAAACCAGTGGAACCAGTGACTAATATTTGCATTTTTAAGTACGCTGTGTGTGAAATATAAATATTTGATGGAAATCGAGCGTAGCAAGCAGGGCAATCTATGTCAAATTTATTAAATCGATTGTATTTTATATCTGGCCAAGTTAAATATTAACGAAAATTGGGAATTACACAAACTACTAGTTACAATATATACAATCTATATTGGGAGACATCATTTGCTATTAATATTCAATCTTAGAAAAGGAAACTGACATAGACATACAAGATGATATCCTTAACCTGTTTGTCAAATTTGATTACAATTTACAATCATTGTCCTGTGTTTTTTTGGAACTGGAGTAATAAATGTATCCTATAAATCTTGAAAATAAAACGGCTGTTATATTTGGAGTTGCCAATCATCGTAGCATTGCTTGGTCAATAGCAAAGATTCTTCATCAAGCAGGAGCCAAACTCGCGATAGCCTATCAAAATGACAGGGTAAAAGATTCTGTCTCAAAGCTTGTAGAACCATGGAATGATACTCTTCTTATTGAATGCGATGTTAGTGATGATAAGAATGTTGAAAAAGCCTATGCACAAATAGCAAACGAATTTGGCCAAATTGATATCATTTACCACAGCATAGCTTTTGCTAATAAGGAAGATTTGGGTGGAAAATTTATGGCGACCCCTCGTGAAGGATTCAGATTGGCATTAGATATTAGTGCATATTCATTGATTCCAATTGCCAGATATGGTTCAGCCTTGATGAGGCCTGAAGGAGGATCAATTGTTGCAATGACTTTTCAAGCTTCTGAAAGAGTTTTCCCTGGATATAATGTTATGGGAACTGCCAAAGCTGCTCTTGAAAATGAAGTTAAACAACTTGCATCCGATTTAGGAGATAAAAATATAAGGGTAAATGCAATTTCTGCCGGTCCTCTAGATACACTTTCTTCAAGAGTTATAAGTCATTACAGAGATATGAAAAGAATACATGGAGAAAAAGCTCCTTTGAAACGTAATATAACTGTGGATGAGGTAGCAAAAACAGCCCTGTTTTTGTCAAGCGATTTATCAAGTGGCATCACAGGGGAAATACTACATGTTGATACTGGTTACAATATAATGGGTCTTTAAATCCATAATGACTTATTCACTGTTTGTTGAAGTTGAAGATAATGCTAATTGTGAATACATGCCTTTGCAGGTTTTTGAAGCAAAGAATCAAGAGGTATCTATCACAAAAGTACGGATTCATGATCCAGATAGACCACATGGTATTTATTACGTGACTGGTTGGACTAGTGATAATAATGGTTCCCCATGCCCCGCATTGTATGTGCCCATTTCTGATTCAGGCCAAGCTGAAGCATATTTGGTAATGGGGGGAGATTGGGGTGTGAGGATGAAACCAATAGATTCTGGAGAACAATGGGATATTGCTAGCATCAATCAATGGGGAGAACCATTTCTTGTCTTTTCTGATTCAAGTGATGTGATACTCGATTAAGTCGATATTTTTTTTGTGCAGGAAGAATTTGACAAGCCAAGATGGCAAATCGTTCCTAATTTTATTGGATGCGAACCCCGACTAAATAGATAAATCTCGTTTTGTGAGTTTACCGCACCATCTGAGACCATGCCTAATTTCCAGTATTTTGGAATATTTGGCCAAGTTTCAATTACTTTATATCGAAACTTTCCGTCACCGACGATATCCATTTATAAATTCCTGTTTACACATTTTATGGATTGTATTTGGTGCCCTAAATAAGTTCAACATTTCGTTACATAGTAATATTGACGGGTTGGATGTGGAATGCTATATATTCGTACGGTATATCTTATCTTAGTCAAGTTGTTTAATTTGGAGGTTAGAGCCTGTCGTGAAAATAATAGTGTGTATAAAACAGGTAGTCGATCCTGATATGCCACCTGGATCATTTCAAATAGACTCTCAAGCGAAACGAATTAAAAACAACTCTCAAATTCCACCGGTAATAAATGGATTTGATGAAAATGCGGTAGAGGCAGCTTTGAAAATAAAGGAAGAGGTTGGTGGGATAGTTACTGTAATTTCACTTGGCACCAATTTTACAATGGATGTTATAAAAAAGCCTTTATCCATGGGGGCAGATGATTTAGTTTTGTTAAAAGATGAACTTTTTGATGATCTTGATTCTTTTGTTACCGCAAATGTTTTGGCTAAAGCTATACAGAAAATAGGTTCATATGATTTAGTACTCTGTGGCAGGCAGGCTTCCGATTGGGACAATGCTCAAGTGCCTTTGGGTATAGCCGAAATTTTGCAGTTACCCTGTATTACTATGGCCAAATATCTAGAGGTTTCGGATAGAAAATTGGCGGTGCATAGTATTACGCACGACGGCTACGACCTATTAGAATCAAAATTGCCAGCTTTGGTTACCGTTAGTAATGAGTTGGGAGAGCCTCGTTATCCCACACTAAAGGGAATTATGTCAGCTGGAAGGAAAAATCCGACAATATGGAATTGTTCAGATTTAGGGATGGATCAATCGGATTTAGATAGTAGACTAGAAATTATGGATTTATTCATACCAACAAATGAACAACAGGGAGAAATAATATCAGGTTCCGACGAAGCAGATGCAGGACGTAACCTTGCTATCCGCCTAAAACAAGACGGTTTAATTTAGGCAAAGTGATCAGTGATAGGGTTTTTAGAAGGTAATTAATTGATAGAAACACTCGTTTTGATAGAAGAAGATAAGACTGGGATAAGTCCGAGAACAGACGAGCTTATAACAGCCGCTCGAAATCTGGGTGGTCGAGTTGGTGGAGTTATTTTAAGTAATGATGTGAAAACTTTAAATGATAAATTTCACAAATATGGTTTCGACGAAGTATTTGTTGTTAGGCACGCTTTATTGAACCAATTTTCAATAGATGCCCATGTAATAGCGTTTGAACAGATTTGCAGAAGGTTAAATCCAAAAATAGTATTAATTGGTAAAACAGTGTATGGAGTTAATGTTGGTCCAAGGGTCGCTTTTAGATTGGGCACAGGTATAGCACAAGACTGCACAGGGGTTGACCGAGATGATCAAGGGAGGTTAATAGCATTACGTCCTGTTTATGGAGGTAGTGCTTTAGCAAAGGTGGGATTTTCAGGAGAAGGACTATCCTTTGTGATACTACGTGAAAGGGTTTATGATCCTATTATTGGTCAAAATAGTTTAAAACCACCTAAATTTGTTGATATAGAAGTTGAAATAAATGAATCTGATATTTCAGTAAATCATTTAGAAAGAGTTTTTGAAGAAACAGAAGGCGTCAAACTTGAAGATGCCTCAGTTGTTGTGGCAGGAGGTCGTGGCTTGGGCGGTCCTGATCCATTTAGTTTACTTGAAGAATTAGCTACAATACTTGGAGGATCTGTCGCTGCGTCTCGTGCCGCGTGTGATGCTGGATGGGTTGATCATAGTTACCAAGTCGGATTAACTGGGAAAACCATAGCTCCGAACTTGTATATAACTGTAGGGATTTCAGGAGCTAGCCAGCATATGGCCGGCTGTTCAGGCGTAAAAGCGCTAGTGGCTATAGACAGAGATGGTCAAGCTAATATTTTTAAAGATGCCAAATATGGAGTTGTAGGAGAATGGCAAGAAGTATTGCCAGCCTTCATTGAAGAGATTAAGAATTTATTATAGTGATTGATGCAAACCGGAGGGTATAGTGGACGGCCATTTTTTTCTAGACATTAATAAAGCTATGGAGAGCTTGGAAAAGGGGGAGGTAATTTCGATTTCATTTCCAAGATTCAACAAGGCATTAGTAATTGACACACGTCAGAATAACAGTACAGGTCCTTTGATGATGATAAGCCAAGCTGTTAGATCTCCAAGAGAAAGGGTTCGTGCATTAAGGAGAATGCGACCGGGCTTTCCTAAAGTCAATATGATAACGGTTATTCCGTGGGCTAAATCTGTAGAGAGCTTGGTTTCAATGGGAATATGGGACAAGATCCTTAGTCGTATGGAAAAAGAGGTTTATTCTCAAAATGAAAGCAAAAGTGAAAAGATTTTGCGAGATTTGTATCAACTAGAGAAAGCAGAGTTGACAGAGGTACTTATAGGCGATAGCTACCACACTTTATGGTCAGTAGGGCAACAATAGAATATTTTTTAGTCAGCTTCTGAATCGGATTCATCCTGTTGCTTTTGTTGAACAACCTTTTCCATAAGATGCATTGGTACCGGCTCATAGTGGTCAAAGCGTACTTGGAAAGAGCCTCTTCCTTGAGTTTGCGATCTCAAATCGGTTGCATACCTCAAAACTTCAATTTGAGGTGCTTCTGCTTCAACAATTGTAGTTCCGTCTCCCTGAGGGATCATACCCAATATTTTAGCTCTTTTACCATTTAGATCGCCCATTACGTCTCCGGCATCTGTGTCGGGGATTAATACCTCTAGGTGCATTATTGGCTCCAATATTATTGGGCCAGCTTTTTTGATGCCATCTGATAAAGCGTGGCTACCTGCAATTTCAAAACTAACTCCAGATGAGTCGACCGGATGAAAGCTTCCGTCAAAAAGAGTTGCCTTTAGATCCACAACTGGATACCCTGCCAAAGATCCACCTACTAAAGCTTGTTTACATCCCTTTTCAACAGATGGTATGTATTCTCTAGGAACTGAACCCCCAACTACAGTTTCTGCAAATTCGAAACCACTTCCACTTGAGAGAGGTTCTACATCCAGAACAACATGTGCGAATTGTCCATGTCCACCGGATTGCTTTTTGTGACGATATTCAACTTTTGCCTGAGTGGTTATTGTTTCTTTATAAGGGACCTTAGGAGTGCGTAATTCTAATTCTACTCCGAATTTACGCTGCATTTTTTCGACAGCTACTTCAATATGAACATCGCCAAGTCCTCCTAGGAGAAGCTCTCCAGTATCAGGATGTCTATCAGCCTTTAAACTAGAATCCTCTTCTGTGATCCTAGAAATTGCGGTGGTAATTTTATCAACATCGGCCTTTGTTTTCGGATACGTTGCCATTTGAAATACTGGTTCAGGGAATGAAAAGGATGGTAGTATCAACGGCTTGGTTTTTTCAGTTAAGGTATCTCCAGTTAAAACAGACGCCATCTTAGCAACGGCACCTATATCTCCAGGAGCCAGTTCTTCAACTGCCTGTTGTTCTTTGGCTAGCATTACGTATATTTGGCCAACCCTTTCAGATTCTTTACGTGTAGCATTCCATAATTGTTGGTCACTTTTGAAAGTCCCACTGATAACTTTGATATACGATAATTTTCCTACGAACGGATCTGCTGATGTTTTGAAAACCTGAACAGCCAAAGGGCCACTTGGATCGGTTTGTAAATTAACATCTTCATTATTTGATGGATCAGTGGCTGTAATTGGTGATCCTTCAGAAGGTGAAGGCATTGTTTCTGTAATAAAAGTCATCAGTTCTTTGGCACCAATTTCAGATGTTGCGGAACCAAATATAACTGGCACAATTGATCCAGAACCTACACCTTCTTTTAGACCCTGTGTCATTTCATTAGACGTGAGTTCTTCACCTTCAAGATATTTCATGGTTAGTTCGTCATTGGTTTCAGCAATGGATTCAACCAGTTTATTTTTTTCTTCTTTGTAAAGTTCTTGGAGATTGTCTGGGATTGAAGGGGTATCTTCCAGTAGACTTATTGTGTTTGAAAAAGACGATTCTGAACCTACTGGTATCTGCACAGCAACACATGAACGGCCAAATTCATTAACAATATTATCCATTGCTGCCTGAAAGGTAACATTTTCGCGATCCATTTTATTGACAAATATCATTTTTGGTAGTGATTGCTCTTCTACCATCTTCCACATTTGCCTTGTGCCTACTTCTATACCAGATGAAGCATCTATAATAATTAAAGCCGACTCTGCTACTTTAATTGAAGAAATTACTTCACCTCTATAGTCAGCGTATCCTGGAGTATCAATCAGATTAATTTTGTGATTATTCCAAGTACATGGGAGAATGGAAGTTTGAATACTGGTTGCTCGTTTTTGTTCCTCAGGCTCATAGTCTGAGGTTGTTGTTCCATCATCTGTTTTACCAAGACGATTAATCGCTCCTGTTTCATATAACATTGCTTCTGATAAAGAAGTTTTTCCTGCCCCACTATGTGAAAGAAGAACAATATTTCTTAGATTGCCGGTCTCTGTCTTCGTCATACAGATCTCCTTAGAGCTATATCATTGATTTTAAGTTTTTAACCACCAGATATCAAAATTATCAATAAAATCGAATAGAATTATTATCCATACATTAGTCAACCTTATCAATCACGTCAACTGATAGAATCAAATTAACCACATAAAATAGCTAATTTAT
>CAYFFO010000024.1:8580-13088 GCA_964342485.1 uncultured Dehalococcoidia bacterium | reverse complement strand
GTCAACTGATAGAATCAAATTAACCACATAAAATAGCTAATTTATATTACGAATCGAGGTTTTTAGAGATTAATTAGTGATTTATATATTAAAGTTATACTGTGTAATCCATAATTAAGGAGGGTTTTCATGCAAGTTTATTGGAGAGAAGTTCGAAAAGGACAAAGGCTGGTTTTGTTAGACGATAATGAAGATGAAGAAGAAATTGGTGGAGTTCGGGAAACCAAGAATGGATTTGATGCTTTTGCAAAGACATTCGGTTATGATCCGGGTCGAGCGATGAAGGGTATAGGGTCAATGGAAGAGGCAAAAACGTTTGTCGAAGAATTCAAGCCTTGGGAACTTTACATTGGAGGTGAGATTGAAGTGGACCCTGTTGTTAAACCTCCAATAATTAAGTAGGAGTTGATTAGATGAGTACCATCGGATTTATGGGTGGAACTGGATCTGAAGGCCAAGGTTTAGCACTTCGATTTGCCATTGCAGGTGAACACATTTTAATAGGTTCACGAACAGAGGATAGGGCAATCAAGGTTGCTAATAAACTTAGAGAGTCTATATCACCACTAGACCATTTGAAGATTGATGGGCATACCAATACAAGTGTTGCGAATATAGCTGATATTGTATTTTTAACCATCCCTTATATAGCTCAGAAAGAGATACTGCCTGATTTGAGTACTAAATTGAAAGGGAAAATTGTGGTTAGTACAGTTGTTCCCGTTGAATTCAAACAGAAAGTCGCGATTGCCAAGTCGGTCCCAGATGGCTCTGCATCACAGGAAGCCCAGCGCCTGTTACCACATTCAATATTAATAGGCGCGTTCCAGACTATAAGTGCAAAAGATCTATTAGACTACAAATCAGGAATTGATTCAGATGTAGTAGTATGCGGTGATGATATTCATGCTAAATCTTTTGTTATGAATTTGGCAGAAAAGGTTGATGGTGTCAGGGCATTTAATGGTGGAGGGCTGAGTAATTCAAGACATGTAGAAAACCTTACTATCTTGCTTTTATCCATTAATTCAAACCACAAAATAAGGACAGGTATTAAGCTGACTGGAATTTAGTTTCCATTATAATCTCAGGTTTTTAAAAGCGATATGGTATATGTGAAAATTAGCCTGATAGTGTTATTGATAACAATGCTGATCGGTGCGCAAACTTCCATAGTGAATAGCGATATGGGTTCAGGAATTGAGGTGCTTGCTTCTAATCACACTATCTTGTATCCAGCTGAAATAGAATTCAAATTACAAGCTCAGTCAAATTATGACATTCAAGAAATTCGATTTATGTATCAAATACAAGGAACAGATGTAACCTTGTATGGTTATCCCAGTTTCAAACGAGGTCGTAAAATTGTAGCTAGTTTTACAGTTTCCACAAATGGTTCAAGCTTTATCCCTGTCGGTGTAGATATTCAATACATGTACAGAATTGTTGATTCTGACGGAAATATCTTTGAAACAGACAAATTTGAATTCCAGTATCTGGATCCAAAATATCGTTGGCAACAATCAAATACTGAATATATAACTGTATTCTCCCATGACTTACCTGAAGCACAAATAGAAAAAATCACCCAAACTGCTATTAAAAAGATAGATTTTATTAAAGGAAGTGTTTTAGGACTAAAAACTCCGAAATCTATCAGGGCTGTAGTGGTGAATAACAGGAGAGAGGCTCAAAAAGCATTTCCTTTTCCAAGTGGAGCGGCGGAAAAAGCCCATGCTTTTGGCGGGTTTGCATTTCCTGAATATGGATTGTTTATAATGCAAGGTTTGAATACAGATACAATGATACATGAATCAATTCATCTACTTATTTCACAGGCTTTGATGAGTCCCGGTATTCATATTCCTGCATGGTTAAATGAGGGGTTGGCAATGTATTTTGAGAAAAATACTATGAGCAAGAAGCGAAGGATCAGCAATGCACAAAAAACGGGATCACTCTTGAATCTGAATTCTATGATATCTATGCCTGGTAGGCTCGAAGACATTAGCCTTTTTTATGCACAATCATGGAGTTTAGTAAGGTATATAATGGATGAATATGGACACATAAGGATGCAAGAATTCCTTAAAGATTTGGATTCAGGACGGAACACCTTAGATTCATTGAAAATAGTATATGGCATTACTCCTAAAGAATTAGAGAATGATTGGAGAAACAATTTTTTTGGTGAAACACCGGCAGGATCTCGATCAACTGAAGAATCGACAAACAAAACTATTTTGGTTATTTTAATAATAACAGGAATTTTATTGGTGACATGTGTATTGGTATTGTCAGTTATTTCTATTAAAAAACGAAATCAGATTTATGGATAGGGATTATTAATTGATATGCAAAAAAGGGATTGATTTCGTAGCGCTTAACGTATGTATCTAATTGTTGGAAGGTCGATTTTTTGGGTAATTTAAAAGATATAGCTCGACAGATTCAAAACTGTACTAACTGCGATTTATCTAAGACTAGAACTAATGTAGTACCAGGGTCAGGCTCATCAGATGCTGAAATTGTTTTTATTGGAGAAGGTCCAGGTTTTTATGAGGATAAGGAAGGTAGCCCTTTTGTCGGTCGTGCAGGAAAGTTATTGGACTCTATGCTTAAATTAATCGATCTTAGCCGTGAGAAGGTTTTTATAACCAATATGGTTAAATGCAGACCTCCGAAAAATCGCGATCCTTTCCCAATTGAGATTCAGACATGTAAGATTTTTTTGGACAGACAACTTGAAGTTGTTGAACCGAAAATACTGGTTACTTTAGGGCGGCACTCATTTCTAAAATTTTTTCCTGGTGAATTGCTGAGTAAGTCTAGGGGGCAGCCAAGGAAATTAGAAGGATTTACAATTTTTCCTGTATATCATCCAGCAGCAGCACTTCATAATCCTAGGCTCAGGCCAATAATTGAATCAGATTTCAGAAAATTACCAGAGTTGCTACATACAGAAATAACCGAATCAAAAAACGAAAGGGATGATGATTCTTGTCAGTTAAACTTTTTTGAAAATTGATATGAGAAGTTTTATTTTCACCGATATTAGTAAAGGCAGAGATAATATTTGAATTCATTAAAAGTGATTCCTTTGGGTGGTTTAGGTGAGATAGGTAACAATATGATGGTATTCGAGTATGGAGATGACATTATTGTAATTGACGCAGGGCTGATGTTCCCAAGCGAAAGTATTCCAGGTGCTCGGATAGCTATCCCGGATATCACTTACTTAAAGAACAACAAAGATAGACTTAGGGCTATTTTAATTACACATGGTCACGAAGATCATATCGGGGCTCTTCCTTGGGTTCTTTCCGATCTAAATGTGCCTGTTTACGCACCTAAATTAGCTCATGGACTTATAAAAGTAAAATTACGTGAACATGGCATATTGAGAGATGTTAATCTGGAAATTGTTAATGCTTACGAACAATTCGACATTGGCAACATATCTGTTCAATTTTTCCCTGTTTGTCATTCAATTCCTGATGCTATGGGGATAATTCTCAAAACCCCGCTTGGCCTGATTGTACACACTGGGGATTTTAAGATAGACCACACTCCAGAAGGTGGTAATCCCGTCGATTTTCCTGCTTTTATGGAGATGGTTTCAGATCAAGTTTTGTTACTTTGCTCGGATTCAACCTATGCTGAAAATGATGGATATACTCCCTCAGATCGAATTGTTGGAGAGACCTTGGATCGTGTTATTGGAGAATCGGAAGGTCGCGTTCTTATAGCTACCTTTGCCTCTCTGATTTCCAGGGTACAGCAAATTATTGATGCAGCAGTTAAGCATCATCGAAAAGTGGCCGTGATTGGCAGGAGTATGATTAGTAATGTCAAAATGGCAACCAAGATGGGTTATTTGAATGTGCCTGATGGGACAATTATAACTTTAACATTTGCTAATGATTTACCTGCAAACGAAGTAGTTATTATTGCAACGGGTGCTCAAGGAGAGCCAACATCAGCACTAGTCAGGGTAGCCAATAGGGAGCATCCGGATTTAGAAATTATGCTGGGGGACACCGTTGTGATATCTGCTTCCCCAATTCCTGGAAATGAAACATTAATCGCAAAAACTATAGACAATCTTTATCGACAAGGCGCAGAGGTTCTGTATAGTAAAATTGCTATGGTTCATGTCCACGGACATGCTAGTAGAGAAGAACTAAAATTGATGTTGGCTTTGGTAAAACCGAGGTATTTTGTTCCAATACACGGTGAATATCGACATTTGGTTGCCCATGCCCGTATTGCTAATACTGTTGGGGTATCTCAGTCCAACACTTTTGTAATTGAAGATGGTGACGTACTTGAATTTACTCAGGACCATGCTCAAATTACAGGATCTGTTGTGGTGGGTAGAAACTACGTAGCATGAGTTAATTATTAAAACCATCGGCTATGGTTAGAATTGATTTATGAGTTTGAATAGCTGTGGTTCAAAAAAAGCAGCTAAATGGTTTCATTTATCCTAGAATTATTGTTCTTAT
>CAYFFO010000024.1:7179-8480 GCA_964342485.1 uncultured Dehalococcoidia bacterium | reverse complement strand
TACTAAAGAACAAATTTTGTTATCTCTGAGCCTTGGATTTATTTTTGTTTTCTTGTGGATATCAACCTTTTTATGGATTTTGTTCAATCATCCTCACTGGTTACGGAAAGTTTTTCTGTTAATGTCATCTCTTCTAATACTTGTAGGATCTTTAGGAGTATTATCTTATATCGATGATTATTCGGGACCATTTGCATGGGCTACATTGTATGGCCGTACAAATCTTGGTGGAAGTGTTGGAAGTTTTATAGCAGGAGACCAAGGTCTGATTGGATACTTACGTATCAGCTGTATTTTCATATTTGCGATGTCATTAGCTGTACCTAGGTTTTCTTTTGCCGTCATAAAAAAAACTAGTTTGATTAAATTGGGTGTTTTTATTGTTGCTAAAAATGTTTGGTACCTGATCGTAAAGATTCCAAATTATATTAATGGATATATCAAAGGAAATAATGCAAGAAATCAGAGAGGATTAAATAAAATAGAAGCTAGCAAATTAAAAGAGCTACTTAAGCCAGAGATAAACGATATAGAAAATAGCGAAGGCTCAAATAGCGATGAGTTTAAAGTATCAGTGATTACTGACGAAGAAATAAATAATGAAAATGATATAAGAGGGTCTGTTTTTAGTAATCCTAATGAAAAATATACAAGTTTGGCTTTGAATGATAAAAACAATGAAAGTTTAAAGACAAGGTTTAATAAGTTCTGGAAAAATGATACAGAATCTCAGTTAATAGACCAGCCTTATGATCAGGATGATTACAAAAATAAAAATGATATATCAACAGATAATTCTAATTCGCAACAAGAAAGACACTTGGAGGTTAATCTAGAAGCTCTTTCTTGGGATCGACCCTCCAGAGAAATTCTCCACGATTTGCCAGAAGGTGGTATTACTGATTCCGAGATTGTGGATACGGGTAGAAAAATTAAACGCACACTTCAAGAATATGGTGTAGAAGTTGAGGTGGGTGAAACCAACCCAGGTCCGACTGTGACAATGTATGGTCTTATACCTGGATGGATTAGAAAATACAAACAAGTTAAAGAGCTTGATAATAATGGGCAGCCTAAGTTAGACGCTTTTGGCAAAATAATGAATACAAGAGTTGAGACAAAAACACGTGTAAAAGTTGATAGCATAATGTCTCGAGAAAAGGACTTGTCTCTGGCTTTGCGTACTCCAAGTATTCGTATTGAAACCCCTGCAATGGGTAAGGCTTTGGTTGGAATAGAAGTTCCTAATCCAAATCCAACCAGAGTTTCTCTTAGAAGTGTTATGGAAAGTCAAAATTATA
>CAYFFO010000024.1:1246-7079 GCA_964342485.1 uncultured Dehalococcoidia bacterium | reverse complement strand
GCTTGGTTAAATTTTGGCACAATACCTCATGGGCGAACATTCCCGAAGTATCTTTGCATTCGGTCGGAGACGCGGACAAGACGGATAATCCATTGGACGGAGATGCAGCTAACAGGGACGAAATGATTGACAAAGCAATTGACTTGGCACATAGTCATAATAAATTATCGACATCTTTACTTCAGCGTCGTTTAAGAATTGGTTATCCGAGAGCAGCAAGATTGATGGATCAATTAGAAGAAGAAGGAGTAGTTGGGCCAAGTGATGGGTCGAAGTCTAGAGATGTTATAGTCGGAAGCATTTGAAAAATGACAGATATCTCACAGGGTTGTATTCATTGTAAACTCACCTGGGTATGTTTGTTTTAATGATACCTAAGAAACCAGAAATAGCTGCTATTGCTAAACTAGGAAATAATCTCGAAGATTTGCCATCAAGTCGTGATGAATGTTTAGTCTGCGGAACTTCTTTAACCCGGTCAAAAATGTTTGATATTAATCGTGTATGCCATGTTTGTAATTTCCATTACAGTATGACGGCGCGCGAAAGAATAGAATCCCTTGTTGATCCCAATTCTTTCCGAGAAATAAATCGCAATATAACATCTTTGGATCCTTTGGCATTTTCTTCTCGTGTTTCGTATAAGCAAAGAATATTTAACGATCAAAAAAGAACCGGACTGACAGAAGCGATAGTAACAGGAACTTGTTCAATAGGAGGAAGCAATGCTGTTTTAGTCGTTCTGGATTTCGGTTTTATGGGAGGAAGTATGGGTTCGGTTGTAGGTGAAAAAGTCGCCTTATCAATGGAATACGCAGCTAAGAAAAAACTCCCTTTTATTTCGATAGTAACTAGTGGAGGAGTTAGAATACAGGAAGGGCTCCTTTCTTTGATGCAGATGGCTAAAACGGCTATAATTTCTAACGATTTTGCTTCCTCTGGTTTACCATCGATATCGGTATTAGCAAATCCGGCTACAGGGCATGCCTATTCTAGTTTTGCAAATCTTGCGGATATAATTTTGGCTGAACCAGGAGCTATTGTAGGACTGGCTCCAATCAGGGATATAAATGATTTTAGTGATGAGCCTGTACCTGGAGAGGGTCACACTAGTGAGTCTCATTTATTACATGGGATGGTGGACGACGTGGTGCACAGAAGTGATCTCAGGCAAAAATTAGCGACAATATTGGATTTATTTGGACCAAGATATCGCTTAAAATCTACTAGAAAATCAGAGGTAATTGATAGACCTGAGCCACAGAGACATGCTTGGGATTCTGTTTTAATCGCGCGTCGCCCGGATAGGCCCGGGACCTTAGATTATATTAATCGTATTTTATTAAATTTTGTAGAAATACATGGTGATAGGGTTTACGGGGATGATGGAGCAGTAGTTTGTGGTTTTGGGCATTTGGGAGGGCAAACGGTCGTGGTTGTAGGTCAAGAAAGAGGTACAGGGACTGGTGATGCTTCGCGACATGGTGGAAGAATGTCCCCTGAAGGCTTTAGAAAAGCGAAAAGAACAGTGGCATTAGCTGAAAAATTTGATTTGCCGCTGATAACTTTAATTGATACCCCAGGTCCGTTTCCTTCGCTGGATGCAGAGGAGAGAGGTTTGGGCAATACTATAGCTACTCTGATGGCCCGTATGGGAGGGTTGTCTGTTCCTTCAATATCTATAATTATAGGGGAAGGTGGTAGCGAAGGTGCGATACCTCTAGCGATTGCTAACAGGGTCCTAATGCTAGAATATGCTATTTATTCTGTTATTTCTCCTGAAGTAGGAGCAGGATTGTTATATCAAGATACAGGAGAGGCAGGGAAAATGGCAGAGTCTTTAAGATTAACTGCCAGAGACTGTTGGGAATTGGGCATTGTGGACCAAGTTATACAGGAACCGACTGACGGAGCACATAACAATCCTGATGAAGCGGCTATGCAATTAAGAAAAGCTATTTTACAGGAAATGGCATCTCTTCAATCTAAATCGAAGCGTAGATTGGTGACGGAGCGGTTAAAACGTTTTAGAGCAATGGGAAATTATGGTTCTAGATTTAAAACCGCTATCACGAGGGAAGTCAATACACTTCAAAGCCTAATGTCCAATCGAGTGAAAAGTATGGCCAAGAAAAATAAGCTTGATAAAGTATGATGTTCTCAAAACTTTAATTTCTCAGTCGATTATTTACTAGGTATGTGGGAGATCTGGGTCCCTTGTTTCTTCAAATTTAGTAATAAGCGTTTCATGTTGTAGGGTCATCCCTATTTCGTCAAGTCCGTTCATAAGTGCATTACGACGATATGGATCAATTTCAAAACCTTCAAGAATTGCTTTTGATTGATCGTAAACTTTTTGGTTTTTTAAGTCTACAGTAAGTGTATATTTATTCTTCGCATTTTTAATTAATTTAGATACTGATTTTTCTGGCAGTGTAACTGGAAGTATTCCATTTTGAAAGCAGTTACTATAAAAAATATCTGCAAAACTCGGGGCAATAATGCATTTAAATCCGTAGTCCATTAAAGCCCACGGAGCGTGTTCTCGTGACGATCCTGAACCAAAATTTCTACCTGCTACGAGAATTGATGCCCCAGTATATTGTGGTTGATTTAGCACAAAATCTGGATTTGGTGAACCATCTTGCATAAACCGCCAATCAAAAAATAAAAACTGGCCAAATCCGGAACGTTCAATTCGTTTAAGGAACTGCTTAGGTATTATTTGGTCAGTATCTACATTAACCCTGCTTAGTGGGGCAATTATTCCATTATGTGACACGAATGGTTGCATATTTGAGGCCTCCATATATCCTATCTTCGTTTCCAGTCTCGGACGTCCACGAAATGTCCGCTTATAGCAGCCGCTGCTGCCATTTGAGGACTTACCAGATGGGTACGCCCATCTTTTCCTTGACGACCTTCAAAGTTTCGATTAGATGTTGATGCACAGCGTTCGCCTGGTTTTAAAATATCTGGATTCATACCCAGACACATGGAACATCCTGCTTCACGCCAATCGAATCCAGATTCCTCAAATATAGAAGCCAGGCCTTCAGATTCTGCAACTTTTTTTACATATGCCGAACCGGGCACTATCATTGCATATACGTTTTCTTTAACCTTATGCCCTTTTGCTATCTTAGCAGCCGCTCTTAGATCTTCAATTCTTGCATTTGTGCAAGATCCTATGAATACTCTGTCTATGGGTATATCGGTAATATTGGTCCCTGAATCTAGACCCATGTATTCGAGACTTCTTTCGGCGGCTATACGATCTCCATCATCAGAAAATGAGGAAGGATCGGGTATTTTTCCTGTTATAGGTGCAACCATGCCTGGGTTAGTACCCCAAGAGACAGTGGGTTCGATATCCAAGCCGGAAACTTCAATATACTTGTCATAGATTGCATCTGGATCACTGGTAAATAACTTCCATCTATCAACTGCTTTGTCAAAAGCATCATCTTTTGGTGTTCTGGCTTTGTTTCGTAAATATTCGAAAGTGGTTTCATCTGGAGCTATCATTCCAGCCCGTCCTCCGCCTTCAATGGACATGTTACAAACAGTCATTCTACCTTCCATTGAAAGAGACTTAATTGCTTTGCCAGTGTATTCAATGACATACCCCGAAGCACCAGCAACTCCAATGCGACCAATTATGCTTAATATCAAATCCTTTGCGGTTACTCCAAACGGCAAAGCGTCTTCTACGTTTATCCTCATAGTCTTTGGCTTTGTTTGCCTTAAAGTCTGTGTTGCGAGAACATGTTCAACTTCGGAGGTCCCTATGCCTAGCGCAAATGCTCCAAATGCTCCATGGGTAGAGGTATGGCTATCTCCGCATACAATGGTCATCCCTGGTTGAGTGAATCCTTGTTCAGGAGCAATTACATGAACTATTCCTTGTTTCGGACTATCGATATCGTATAATTCAACTCCAAATTCATCACAGTTTCGGGATAGTGCTTGGAGCTGTTTTAAAGCAATGGAATCTGTTATTGGAAGGGATCTGTCCCAAGTAGGTGTATTATGGTCAGCAGTAGCTACTGTTAAATCTGAACGTCGTATTTTGCGGCCCGCCATTCTAAGGCCATCGAATGCCTGCGGGGAAGTTACTTCATGAACAAGATGGAGATCTATATATAAAATAGAAGGTTCATCGGCGGACTCATGTACTAAATGAGATTCCCAAATCTTTTCAAACATGGTTTTTTGTGGCATTATTTCTCCTGTTAATAAGATCTCTATTTAGCACAGCTAAAATTTATCATGGGGAAATATAATATTCCAAGGTAAAGAGACTATTTAGTCTTAATCATTACAAGAAGTCGATTCAAGGCATTCATATATGCTTTAGCACTAGCAACGATTATATCCGTATCTGAACCACGTCCTACATAAGATTGGCCATCTTTGTTAATCCTGATAGTTACGTCGCCAATTGCATCAATACCTTCTGTTACTGCATCGACTCTAAATTCCGTTAATTTGTTGGGTACTTGTATCACCCTGTTTATTGCTTGATAAACAGCATCTACAGGCCCTGTACCAGTAGCTGCATCTGTTACTGTTTTTCCATCCGGCCCGGTCAGTTTAACACTGGCTGTAGGGATTTCATGGTCACCACTGGATACTTGGACATGTTCTAGAGTGTATAGTCCTGGCTCGAGTCTTGTTCTACGTTGATTGGACATAAGCGCTTCTAGATCTGCGTCGGTAACCTCCCGTTTTCTATCAGCCAGGTCTTTAAACGCTTCAAATGCTTCTCCTAGTTGTACAGAATCGAGTTCAAAACCCAACTCTTCAAGTCTTGATTTTAATCCTGCTCTACCACTTAGTTTTCCTAGAACAAGGGAATTACTTGGCCATCCAACAGCTTCGGGTTCCATGATTTCAAAAGTGGTTCGTTCTTTAAGGACACCATCTTGATGAATACCAGAAGCATGTCTGAAAGCATTAGCTCCGACAACGGCTTTGTTTGGTTGCACCGGGAAACCCGTAATATCGCTAACCATGCGACTTGTTCTATAAATTTGAGTAGTGTCGATATTCGTTTCTACGTCAAGAAGGTCTTTTCTGGTTGTTATAGTCATAATGATTTCTTCTAGGGATGCATTTCCGGCCCTTTCTCCTAGGCCATTAATACATCCTTCAACCTGTCTGGCTCCAGCCTGAACAGCTGCAATGCTATTAGCAGCTGCATTTCCTAAATCATTATGGCAGTGGACGCTCAATACTGCTTGATCTATATTTGGCACATTTTCTTTAATTTTTTGGATTCGTAGTGCAAACTCAGAAGGAACAGTGTACCCAACTGTATCAGGGATGTTAATGGTAGTCGCTCCTGCGTTGATAGCAGCCTCAACCAGTTTATATAAATAATCGATATCTGTTCTGGTGGCGTCCATTGGAGAGAATTCAACGTCATCGCAGTACTTCTTTGCCCTTTCTAATGATTTTACTGCTTGCTCCATAACTTCTTCTGGGTTTTTTCGGAGTAGATCCATTATATGAAGGTCAGAGCTAGAAATAAAAGCATGAATTCTAGGTTTTTCGGCTACCTGAAGTGCTTGCCATGCAGAATCAATATCTGACGGTACACATCTTGCTAGTGAAGCAATGATTGGTTTTTTTACTGAGGCTGCTATTGTACTAACAGCTTCAAAATCGCCTGGTGAACTAGCAGCAAAACCTGCTTCGATAATATCAACTCCAAGCCTTTCCAGTTGCGTAGCAATCTCAAGTTTTTCTGAAGTAGTGAGCCCGATACCAGCTGACTGTTCTCCGTCTCGTAAAGTAGTGTCAAATATTTTGACTGTGTCTTTAACTG
>CAYFFO010000024.1:0-1146 GCA_964342485.1 uncultured Dehalococcoidia bacterium | reverse complement strand
AGGGCGTCCTTCGTCATTTTCTGCTATCCATTCGCGAGCAAATGTACCATCCTGAATGGTTTCCAACACCTTTTTCATGTTTTTCTTTACTTGATCGTCGATAACAACCGGCCCTCGGGAATAATCCCCATATTCAGCTGTATCGCTAACAGAATACCTCATATATTCCATGCCGCCTTGATAGAGCAAGTCGACAATCAGTTTCAATTCATGCATACATTCAAAATAGGCAGATTCTGGTTGATATCCACCCTCAATTAAGGTTTCAAAAGCAGCTTTTATTAGGGCAGTAACCCCTCCACATAATACTGACTGTTCTCCAAAAAGGTCAGTTTCAGTTTCTTCTTTAAATGTCGTTTCCAAAACTCCAGCTCGTGTACAGCCAACGCCTTTTGCGTAAGCCATTCCAATCTCATGAGCCATTCCACTCACATCTTGATGTATAGCTAGAAGGCCTGGAACGCCTGCTTTTTTTTGAAAAACTTCTCTCACCCTATGGCCTGGTGCTTTGGGTGCTACCATAGAAACGTCAACGGTTTTAGGTGGAAGTATTGTTTGATAATGAATGTTAAAACCATGGGCGAACATTAAAGTTTTACCTGATGTTAGCTCAGGTTGTACAGATTCTTTGTAAACAGTGGACATTGAATGATCAGGGACAAGCATCATAATAATGTCTGATTCCCGAGCTGTTTCCAATGCTGATCCTACGGAAAGGCCTTCAGCTTCAGCGGCTGCCCAGCTTTTACTGCCTTCATAAAGGCCTACCATTACATTTATTCCACTGTCTTTTAGATTCAAGGCGTGCGCATGTCCTTGGCTACCATAACCAAGTACACCAACAGTTTTGTCATTCAGTATGTCTAGATTTGCATCTGATTCGTAAAATATCTTTGTCATCGAATTTTCCTCCGAAGTTTAAGTTAAAGCCGATATGCCATTTATACAGACGATGCTTCTCCCCAATCTACACGATTAGTTTGTCTTGATGGCTTATTAGATAGGCCCCGGTTAATTGCAATAGTTCCAGTACGCATAACCTCGATAATTCCAAAGTTTTTTAACAATTCATGAAGTGAATTGATCTTGTCTTCATCACCGCTCACTTCCACTATCAGTGAATCTATTGCCACATCTACTATGTTT
>CAYFFO010000023.1:9327-32468 GCA_964342485.1 uncultured Dehalococcoidia bacterium | reverse complement strand
CAGGTACTATTTCACTCCCCTCACGGGGTACTTTTCACCTTTCCCTCACGGTACTGGTTCACTATCGGTGGCCAAGGGTATTTAGCCTTGGAGGGTGGTCCCCCCAGATTCCCACAAGATTTCACGTGTCCCGTGGTACTCAACAAAATGCCAAGAGTTTTCTATCTTTCATCTACAGGACTATCACCTTCTATGGTCATCCCTTCCAGGCTTGTTCGACTAGACAGAAATTTTATAAAACTCTTTGTCTCCTTCTGAGGAGAAGACAGGCACATGTTACAACACCCTGGTAGCATAAGACCTCAGTCCTTTAAGCCACCACGGTTTGGGCTGATTCCCATTTCGTTCGCCACTACTTTGGGAATCTCTTTTGATTTCTATTCCTCGAGGTACTTAGATGTTTCAGTTCCCTCACTTACCTTCCGTTAAAACGGATGTCTCAACATTACTCGAGACGGGTTACCCCATTCGGGCACCCCCGGTTAAGCTTGCTAGACAGCTGACCGAGGATTTTCGTAGTCTTGCCACGCCCTTCATCGGCCCTTGGCCCCAAGGCATCCACCGTAGACCCTTAATAACTTGACCCACATCAAGGATCAATTATTCGAATTCTTAAATCTTCTTAAATCTAAAATTTTTGACAGGATTCAATTGTTAAGGTACATAAGATCCCTCATATAACAATAGTTATTTCAAAGGATCTTTAATTAATCTTCCAATCACGTCAATACTGATTGGCCATCAGCCATTATATCACCTAGGGACATAGGGTCAATATTAATTTATGGTATTAGCTGCTTGTTTTGTCCAAAAATATCCCACTTTACTGTTCCAAGGGATTATGAGGTATGTATGGAGGATTCTATTTTTCTTAAAAAAGTTTTTGGGGCCACATTCAATAGATATTCAGATTCATGTTTAGATAAACCCGCGCCCAGTGCAACTTTCATAGCAAAATCATTTGTTAATAATTCATCAGGTAAATGAGCATCTGAATCCAATATCATTTTTGCTCCAACACATCTAGCCATTCTAGCAACATGTCCATTGGTAAAAGCATGACCACGACGAGCAGATATTTCTAAAAATACGTCATTAGTTGCAGCGATAGATGCTGACTCTATATCTATCAACCCGGGATGTGCCAACAAATCAACATTCTTGGAAGAAACCGCAGCCAGATTAGTCCCTTTCTCTACAGGCTCAGTTATAGTTTCTCCATGAACATTGACTATCCTAGCTCCTAATAATCTCGCTTCCAAAGCCAAACGATCAATTTCCTCAATTGGCACATGTGTTAATTCTACTCCAGGTAATGCCTGAATATCCCACTTACTGTTTGCCAAATTACAATCTTTAGTCAATGATTTAACCACGTTTTCCATATTACCCGGACCAACATGATCAGTAATACCCAAAACTTTATAACCGTTAACAACAGCCCTTCGGATTAATTCTATAGGTGCCAAAACACCGTCGCTAAGAAAAGTATGAGTATGGAAATCGTACATGTCAGAATATTACAACTTGCCAATTGAAACCCGGAGAAGTTCAATTGCGTTATGGCTTATTCTAATACGATCTGGACGACCTGTACCTGCAATATTGTATTCCCTAGTAACAAATTCACTACCATTAGTAATTGACAAAAATGTCTGTCCATGGCCAAGATTTTCTGTTTTAACATCATTTGCCGGAATGCCATGAATACCTATCCCCCAATCAGATCCAGCTCTCAATCGAACAGATCGAGCGAGTTGGTTAACTAGCTCTCTGGGATTATCCATAACAACTTTCAGATCATCGGTTCCAACCACCTCAGATAACAAGGATTTTAATGTGGAGTTTCCATTTCCAATAATACCCTGAACAAAATTTGCTCCACTCGATTTTAATATTCGTTCTGACACCATACCCTGTGTAGTATCCTCATAAACAGCTAGGGTAATACCTGTTTCAACTAACCTATCTGCTAAAACATCTTCAATAGTTTGGTCATCCACACCAAAAATATGCCTACCTAACAAAGATCTGATTTTATTTTCTACAGGCAAAATGAGTTTCTTGGCTTCTCCAATACTAGATGCCTTAGCAGCTATTCTCACATCAACCTGTCCTGGATGAGCTAAAACCCCCACTGTTGGATTCTGCGAATTTGCAATCAAACCCCCTATGAGATCGTCTACTGCACTCTCACCTATATGAGAAACTTTCAAAATCCTATATGTAATTGTCTCTTGTAAACCAAATTTCCGTGACAAATACGGCACAACTTCATTTTCAAATAACCATTTCATTTCAAAAGGTACTCCAGGCAAAGCAATCACAACACCTCGTTGATCTTCTACAATAAATGAAGGAGCTGTCCCATTAGGGTTTGAAACCTTAATTGCCCCTTCAGGAATATAGGCCTGCCTCTCGTTATTATCGGTCATAACCAGTCCACGATTCCTAAATCTTTCATTTATTTCGTCCAAAAAACCTCGATCTAAGACCAACTTTCTATTTGTCACAGCCGCTATCGTTTCTCGAGTTATATCGTCTTGGGTAGGACCAAGCCCTCCACCGGTGATAACAATGTCTGATCTAGTAAGTGCTTGGTCGACCACTTCATTCATTCGAAATCGATTATCTCCAACAACTGTCTTGTAAAAGAGATCAACTCCTACATTAGTCAATTTTTTCGCAAGCCAGGATGCGTTTGTATCTATGATTTGGCCGAGTAATAATTCAGATCCAATTGAAACAATTTCAGCTTTAGGCATTTAAATAACTTCTTTCTTCCATAATAAGCTTCCTAGCAACAGGGATTAGGTTTTCAGAAACCCTGTTGCTTTCCTCCAAATGCGGATACCCAGAAAGAATAAATTCGTCAATCCCAAGTCTCCAATATTGAAGTAATTCATTTGCTATCTGGGTGTAATTGCCTACCAAAGCAGTTCCACAATTTACACGAACTGTTGATATCCCTGTCCATAAATGCGAGCCTAATTTATGGCCCTTTAAAATAGCTGTAGGCTGGTTCATACCAGATCGTTTAGATTGCATCAGAGCAACGTTACGTTGTTTTTTTACACTGTCATCTGCTTGAGAAATAAGTTGATCTGCTGCTAGAAATGCTTCATCTTCAGTATCTCTAACGATAACATGCGATCTGAGACCATACTTAGGTGTACGCCCAGACAAAAAATACTCCTCGTTAGATTTATCAATAAATTTACCTATTTCTTCTCTAGGCCTTATCCATGATAAGTAAACATCAGCTTTTTTAGCCGCTAATTTAATAGCAGATTCAGACGCACCTCCTAGATAAAAAAGAGGACCATCTCCTATTGGTCTAGGAGAAAGCACTGCTCCATTAAGGTTCACAAAATCACCATTGAATTCAACTGGACCTGGACTATTCCAAAGAGATCTACATGCAGAAATAAATTCTTCTGCCCTTTTATAACGACTAGCATGATCAATATTTTCGCCTAATCTTTCAAGATCACCCCCGATTCCACCAGGAACAACGTTAATATCGATCCTTCCACCACTAATCTGATCTAAGGTAGCGACCATATGGGCAAATAGCCCTGTGGAAATAAAACCAGGTCTAACTGCTACAATAAACCGCATTTTACTAGTCAATGTTGCCAGAGCAGTTACTGTAGTCCAAGTCTCAGATAGATCAGCGTTTTCGTCAAAAAGACCATTTGAAAACCTAGTCGGAATTAGCATGGAATAAAACCCATTGATCTCAGCAGCTCTAACAACCTCCAACAAATATTCGAATTTAGGAGGCCTTTCAGCTTTAAGTGTCCCAATATAAAAACCGTCTCCATCAATTGGCACAAACCAATCAAACTTGGGTTCTGGTCGTTTATTTTCCATATTCAGGCGTATTTATTTCTTAATATATCTGAAGCATCACACATCGATTTCAATTTCAAATATGCTTCATCAATATCCATAGGGTTAGCACTTGAAGGTGAAAAACCACAATCTGGATTCAAAGTAAGCCGTTCAACTGGAACAAATTTCATCGCATCTTCTACTCTTTTTACTACGTCTTCAGCCTTTTCAATATTAGGATCAGTATGATCTATTACTCCCAGTCCCAAAATTTTATCCTCAGGAAAGTCTTTCAAAATATCAATACCACCAGCATCAGGGGTAGCAAATTCTATAGCAAACCTTTCTACATTCATTCTATAAAAAGCTGATTTGATTAGATCGTATGGTCCACTACTACCATGCTGGCGGTTAAAATGAGCATGGCATAAATGTACGCTCAAAGGAACTTTGTTTGCGCCAACAGCTACTCCGTTAACCCCTTCAACCGAAAGAGCGATCTCTTCTTCTATATCAATTATCCCTTCTGTTTTTCTGTAATTGCTATCTACAAGTAGAGATAACCAAGGATCATCGAGTTGTATTGCATCAACACCCAAATCCTCGAGCAGCCTAACCTCATCGCGCAAAATTGGTATACATGCCCTCATAAAATCTTGCCTAGTATTATAAGCAGCTCGTGAATATTCAGCACTCCACATCCTTCTCGCAATTGTATATGGAGACGGTATTGCTACGATGGTTTTTGCAGAAGAATTCCTTATAAGAAAAGAGGTCTCTCGTTCAGCTATCGGGTGTTCTTGAATTATCTTTTCCACGACTGCTGGATACTTCAATCTAGATGTAGTACTTAACCCTCCTGCTATAAGATCATCTGTGAATCCATTTACAGCTTTTGAAAAAACTTTGACATAGCTTTCCCGGCGCCACTCTCCATCTGAAATGAAATCAAGTCCCGCGCGTTCTTGCATAGTTATAGCTGAAGGTATAGCTTGATCAAACAAATCATCTGCTTGAGAATCAGATAACAATCCGGATTTCAGATCGTCAATAATCTCCCGAAGCCACTGTGGCCTCGGAAGACTTCCTACCACAAAAGTGGAGAAAAGCCCCCACTCAGAACTGTATTTTATATTAGTCATAACAAGACTGGAATTAGTATCAATTGGAAACAGATATAGTGCTAACCATTCCCTGAGTCTGATGAGGTATACAAACTAGATCAAATACCCCTACACGATCAAATTTGACATTAAAACTAACTGTTTCTCCCACATCAACAGCAGCATCAATATCTAGTTTATCAATCGTAAATGTGTGGAATTCTGTCTCGGAATTAAGCACAAAATTTATAGATTCACCAACTTTGAAAGAAAATTGCGATGGAGAAAAAACATAGCTTCCACTACCAGACTCGTCCTGAAGCTGCACTTTAAATTCTTTACCTTCAGGGTCGGGATCTGCTAGCGATTTCATCGTTACTAACTCTACATCTCCAGTTACGTATGATTCCATACTAAGCGATAGCAATTTTGCAGATGGCTGATCGACAGGTGGGGGAGAGTTAGGATAGGCGACAGAATTCTTATCCTCATCCGTACAGGCTATTAGCAACAAAACTACCATGCAACTGCATACAAAAAATAATCGTGTCTTTAATTGATTCAACTAAAGCCTCCATATAATTAATTAGAACCGAGGCAAGGTTATTGTATCCGGTATTAGCACCATATGTGAAGACGTATTACAGTTAAATAATATTTTTGTATCATAATCTCTAGCGTTTAATTAAAGGTTACCCTTTAAACTGAGAAACTTGCCCAATAGAAATACCATCTTTAAAATACCAAATATTATAATTGCTAAAATAGATAATAAGGAAAACATGAGAATTTTAATTACTGGATCCTCTGGGCTAATTGGGAAAATTTTATTTAAGTCCTTAATAAACCACGAATTGTCAGGATTGGATAAATTTGAATTCGACAATAACAAGTCCTTTCATGGTGATATCACGGATATTGATTCGATCTTACCCTTCTTTGAAAACACAGATGTTGTAATCCATTTAGCTGCCAATCCTAATTCAAATGCTGATTGGGAATCTGTTTCAGATACTAACTTACTAGGCACCTATAATGTTTTTGAAGCTTCTAGGCTGTCTAAATGTAAACGAGTTATATTTGCTAGTTCAAATCATGTGGTTGGAATGTATGAACTTGTCAAACCATACTCTTCAATCGTGGCAGGCAACTACAACAATCTGTCTCCCGGCTCTTATGATTTGGTTGACCATAAAGTACCTATCCGACCAGACGGTCATTATGGAATTAGCAAACAGTACGGAGAATCACTAGGTAGATTCTATTTTGACAAATTCGGTATCGAATTTGCCTGTATCAGAATAGGATCGGTCAACACATCAAACAGTCCATTGGTAGGAGTAAGACAGTTTGCAACTTGGTGTTCTTATAGAGATATATCTCAACTTGTACAAAAGTGTATCGACATCGAGAAACTAGGATTCCAAATTTTCTATGGGGTTTCCAACAACAGTTGGCGTTTTTGGGATATTAACCATGCAAGATCTACTGTAGGCTATGATCCTCAAGACAATGCGGAAATTTACCGAACACAATTTGAAAAACTCAAACCTCCTTCTTAAAAATATACTATCTGTAAACCAGATCCAATTACATGCAAGAAAAGAACCAAAATACAGTTAAAGAAGGTTCAGTTTTATGGCAACCATCACCCGAGCGTAAAGCCACATCAAATATAGCCAATTACATAGAATGGCTGTCCAGAACACGTAATCTAAACTTTGAAGGATATATTGATCTATGGAATTGGTCTGTAGACGATATAGACGCATTTTGGGAATCTCTATGGTCATATTTTAAGATTACTTATTCCCACACTTACAGCCATGTAATTGATAATTCAAAAATGCCAAATACAAATTGGTTTCAAGGTGCAAAACTTAATTATGCTGAACAATCTTTAAAATTGAATACTGACAACACAGCGATTATATCCAAATCAGAAATAAGGAATATATCAAAAATATCTCACAGGGAGCTAACACAACGTGTAGGTTCATTTTCAGATGGTCTTAGAAAGCTTGGTGTTAAGAAAGGAGACCGGGTATGTGCTGTAATGCCAAATATACCTGAAGCAATAATTGGATTCTTGGCGACAGCAAGTATAGGGGCAATCTGGTCCGCATGCTCACCTGAGTTTGGAATTAACAGTATAATCGATCGTTTCCAACAAATTGAACCGAAAATACTTATAACAGTAGACGGCTATCGATTTGGGGGAAAGGATTTTGATAAGACCTCAGATATAAAGGACTTATCAAATACAATTAAGAGTTTAGACACCACTATAGTCCTCCCTTACCTTAGTACAAAGCCTAATTTAGATATCAATAAATATATCATATGGGATGAAGTTGAATCCGAAACTCATGATCCAATTTTTGAACAAGTACCATTCAGCCACCCTCTATGGATTCTATATTCTTCTGGTACAACTGGATTACCCAAACCGATAGTTCATAGTCATGGTGGGATAATAATTGAACATATGAAAGTGCTCTCTCTCCATCTTGACCTAAAACAGGCAGACAATTTCTTCTGGTTTACAACAACAGGATGGATGATGTGGAATCTGTTAATAGGTGGGTTGCTAATTGGTTCTACATTAGTCTTATACGATGGCGACCCGGCATATCCTAATCTTGATACCCTATGGAAATTTGCAGAAGATACTGGTACAACTTATTTTGGTACATCGGCCCCTTTCATTCAATCGTGTATGAAAGCAAACTTGAACCCTAGTAAACATTTCAATACATCATTGATAAAAGGACTGGGATCAACAGGTTCACCGCTAAGCCCTGAAGGATTTAAATGGGTTTATGATAACGTGAATGAAACTCTTTTACTTGGGTCATTCAGTGGTGGGACAGATTTATGTACAGGATTTGTCGGACCTATACCACTGCTACCCATAACAGCAGGCGAGATTCAATGTCGCTGTCTTGGTGCCAAAGTGGAAGCCTATGATCCATCTGGGAAATCTCTACTAAATGAGGTAGGAGAACTCGTGATCGAAAAACCAATGCCTTCTATGCCTACTAATTTCTGGAATGACTTGGGAAACAAACGCTATCATCAATCATATTTCGACTTATATCCTCAAACATGGCGGCATGGTGATTGGATTAAGATAACCGATAGAGGCACTTGCATCATCTATGGACGATCAGACTCGACGTTAAACCGAGGAGGAATCCGTATGGGAACCAGTGAATTTTATCGCATCATTGACAGCATCAAAGAAATAGATGACAGCTTAATAATTGATCTGCCAACTAATAATGAAGAAAGCCAACTGATACTTTTCATAGCTGTCGCAAGCAAGTTGGGAATGACATCTAATTTAGACGATAAAATAAAAACCCAAATCAGATCAAACCTATCTCCGAGACACGTACCTAATCAGATTATTCGGGTTGAATCAATACCTAAAACATTAAATGGCAAAAAACTAGAAATACCTGTGAAAAAGATACTCTCGGGAACACCTGTACATGAAGCTTTGAATATTGAGTCGGTATCCAACCCTGATTCTCTCAAGTTATTCGTCAACTTTTCAAAAAAACAAGCGAATCGAACTGAAGATTAGATAATTCTTTACTTGGTATTTTTCGAACAAATGGCCAAGTATTAATAATTTTCAAGAAACCCGATATCTGTTAAGAAGATCCATATTTAATTCAAAACCAATACCAGGTCTATCAGGAACGGTGACAAATCCGTCACTATCAAGAACCAATTTTGGATAAAACATGTCACTCCTTAATGGATCAACCTCAGTTGGATAGTACTCTAAAAATTCGCCATGTTTAACTGCTGCAGCTAAAGATAGCTGAAGTTCCTGGCAACCATGTGGGGCTATTGTAACGCCAGACCTAGCAGCCATATTCGCTACCTTAAGAGCCACATCATATCCAGGGCAAATTGTTACATCAACATTTAAAACTGATGCTCCCTTTTTTTCTAATAAAGTAGCAAAATGGGCAATAGTATAACCATTTTCGCCAGTTGCTATTTTTATCGAGGTAGATTCAGCAAGTCTACTATGGCCTTCATAGTCATGTATAGGCAAAGGTTCCTCAAACCAATAAACATCAAACTGTTCCAATTCTTTGGCGAACTCTAAAGATGATTTCAGGTCTAAAGCACAGTTGGCATCAACCATGAGATCTACACTGTCGCCTACTGTTTTTCTGGCCATTTCTACTCGCTTCATGTCCAAAGCGATACCTGCTTTGGGATCACCAATCTTTATTTTTACGGCCTTTGAATGCAATTCTTCCACATTGTATAAAAGCTCATCCCGTAATTCTTCCAAGCCTTTACCTGGTGCATAATAGCCGCCAGCAATGTAAGTTTTTATACGGTCTTGTACTCCGCCCAGCATCTTATGAACCGATTTACCTTCAACCTTGCCCTTTATATCCCAGCAAGCAATATTAATGGCTGCTAAAGCTTGCGTATTTAATCCAGATGGACCTAGTATTTTTATCTGGTTATCTCCTAACTCCGATACAATATCACTGGTATCCAATGGATTTTTTCCAATAAGGATATGGCGGAAATAATCAATATAACCTGTCATTAATCCTAGGGGGCGTTCTGCTGCTGTACCTCCATTCCACCCAACACCATTAACACCTTCGTCCGTAAATACAGTAACTTTATGCAGACGTCCCGGTCCATAAAGATGATGGCCATTCCAAATAGTTGGCCTATCCCATTCAAAAACTTCACTTGTAACTTGAGTGATTTTCATTCTTATAAACACCATCCCATTAGTTAAACATCGGCTATGAGCCACAAAACTAATTGTTATTTACTGTGTAAAAGCTATTTAGTTGATTCAGTCCAGAGATAAGGATTTGTTTTTAGAGATTTTCGTTGGCGTGACCATTTTCTATACTTGTAAACAAGAAAACTCAAAACTATTACAGTTATTAACAATCCAAATACAACCAACCAACCAAGAAGAGTGTATTCGCCTGGCAAAGCACTTTGCTTAACAGGTTCAAAAAACGGACCGGCTTGCAACTGTGAACCCATAAATAACCCACGAGATGAAGTACCTGCATAAAGTGTCTTTTCGCGAGAATAGTTATCACCAATGGATAGTCCTGTCACTATCATTCCTTTAAGACCCAGGTTGGTTGGTTCCCAAGAAAGACCACTGTCTAGTGACCTAAAAACGCCCTCACCATCAGTTCCTACATATACAGTTTTATCATCCTTAAAGAATGGCGATATCGATATATCAAAATATTGTGATCCCAAAGACAATCCTTCATAAATTCTTACCCACGAATCTCCAGCATCATTTGATCTAAACAATCCCTTAGGAGTACCAGCTATAACCAATCTATCTTCATTAAAATTAGGAGATATGGCTAAAGATTGAACCTTGTTCCCCATTAAATCAGAACTGATCCTCTCCCATGTATCACCAAGGTCTTTTGATCTAAACAATCCTTTAGAAATTGTACCTGCAAAAATCGTCAAATCGTCTGCATATTCAGGAGATATCGAGAATTTCCAAACTGTTAGACTTTCGGGTAATCCCTCAGTAAGCCTATCCCATGTTTCTCCTCCATCTTGACTTCTGACTATACTTGACCCATGAGAAGCAAAAATAGACCTGTCATATTGAAAGTTAGGAGAAAGTTTTACTGCAGTAGATGCATAGACGGTACCCAAATCCTGGTCGGATATTTTCCAAGATTCCCCTGCGTCTTTACTTACAAAAATACCGTCAGCCGTACCAATAAAAACAGTGCCATCATTTTGATAGTTAGAAGACATAGATACTGACCATACAGTTGGATAAACCCAAGGCTGGTAAGACCGTGCTGAAAGTCCAATGTTAGATCTTTCCCAATTAATCCCTCCATCGATAGATTTCAGAATCCCACCTTCGGTAGTCGTATAAATAATGTTTTTGGTATAGTCGAAATTCGGAGATAATTCGATAGTCCTAATCCTAGGGACAGTTTTACCTTGTTTAACGCTCACCCATTCAGTGCCTGCATTTACAGTACGCAAAATCCCCCCTGTTCCTGCACCTGCAAACACTGTACTGTCATTCACAAAATTTGGAGAAATATCTAAAGCTTGGACCCTGCTATCTGTAACAGTCTGGGATTCATTTAATTGTTTCCAAGAATCACCTCCATCGGTGGTAATAAATACCACCCCAAACCCACCGGCAAATGCAGTTGAATCTGTAGAGTAGAATGGAGAAAATGATATTGCAGCAAATCGTTCAAAAATTAAATCTTGAGCCACTCTTTCCCACGAATCTCCACCATCAGACGAACGTAAAATACCGTTGTCCAAGGTCCCTGCCAATAATAACTGATCATCATTAAACGCTGGGGATATAGCAATAGCTACAGGAGATATTTTTGGTCGATTAGAAATATCACTCCACGTTAAACCACCATCCGTGGATCTATAAATACCTCCATTAGGAGTTTGATATTCTCCTCCACCAAATGAGCGCATACGTCTAGTACCCATCAAGCCGGCGAAAATAGTCGAGTCGTTCTTATAATTTGGAGAAACTGAAATAGACAGTACTGAAGCCCCAGAAAGTCCAACATTTACTTTATCCCACGAACTACCTCTATCAACCGATTTATAAACGCCTTCAAGTGTGCCAACAAAGATCGTATTATCATTCTCAAAATCAGGGGAAATTGACATAGACAATACTTTTGTATCATCCATTCCATTATTTATAAGATTCCAGATAGTCCCTTGGTCGGTAGATCGATAAACACCATCAGGCCCAGCAGCAAAAATAGTTGAATCCTGGGGATAATTTGGCGAAATAGACATTGCAGGGATTGCTTTGGTAGACAATCCTCTATTCACTGTTCTCCAGGTCTCACCCCCATCGGTAGTTTTGTAAATACCACCACCATCCGTACCAGCAAAAACTGTCTGATCAATAAGGTAACCTGGAGATATCTTTAGGTCCCAAACAAATCCACCAGTTGGGCCAATTGATTGCCAACGCCCATCCGCATTGGCTACAAAGAAAGACTGCGACATGGCTATAGCAACAACAGTAATCGCTATAAGTAAAACAGAAACTTTTTTTAAGTTAACTAATAAATACATACACTAAATATTCTACTCTAAAGTACCAGATAAAACAGCTTCCAATATTATAATCAATCATTTATAGTATCAAAATTATAAAAATAGCCCTTACTCGAGATATCATAAATCAGTGAGCTAATCATTTAATACCATGCTAGAACGTGTAGATACACAAAGACTAGATGCAGCCCATTCAATAGTGGAATACATCATCCCCAAAGTAGATAGTGCCGGATTATTTCATCCTGAACATTCCTTGTGGGCAGAGAGCGGGGTATATCGTGCCCAACTAGCCGGCACACTTTCCGTTACTGGAAAATTACTAAATAACGATGCATGTATCGAAGCTGCCAAGCGTATTCTTTATCGCATGATGGAAGTGCGAATCGATAAACTTTGGGGAGTAGATTGGTGGTGGGATCATACTATTGAATCTCCCCCAAAAAACTGGCGTGAAGAAAATAAAACTATTGAAGAGGGATACACAGCACCCACTAATCTTTTTGACCTGGGACTATACTACAAAGTATCCAAAGATGACTCTATATTGAAAGATGCTCGCGAAAGCATGCAAGCGATGTTTGATCGTTGGGACTACTCCAAAGGAAATTTCCACCACATGACATTAGAACATGCAGCGCTAGCTTCCTGGGTTTGGCAAGACGTTTTCCCAGAATTCTCTTCTCAGCAGAAACCAATCATTGAATGGGTAATCAGCCGGTTTGTTCAAGAAGCACCAAAAGACTTTCCTTTCATGACTGCTGTAAGGACCGTACTGCTACTTGCAACAACTGGGACTACATACTTGAAGTCAGTTATAAAGCCTGGAATCGATAGTCTTCTAGCAGATCCTTCTCGGCGGTACAGCCACAATTACAATGATTTCCGTCACAACGAATCAACATTTGACCACGTGAATAACCGGGCAAATATAGCTGTAGCTATATTAATGAAACACTTCGATTTGGCAGCTGAAGAGACTGTTTACACAAAAACTAGCCTTTACTCGTATCTGAGCAATTGGATAGATAATATGAAAGCACCAGGTGGTAGTTATTTCGAGTGTAAAGACATTAAGACCAACCGAAAATTTGGACAAGGGTCTCCTGCGCATTATATACCACTATGGTGGATATTAGGTGCCAGAATCCCATAAAAATCTCGGTTCCTCTATAGGAAGAATCATTCGGTTGTTTGGAAACACATACATTCTCTCTAATTGATTCAAACCTTTACGAGTATCGCTTGCGATTTTGGCCTGATCACAATTCTTAAACCGATATTTAAAAAGCCAGTATGTGAACTCACTAGACACGTTTATATCAAAAGAACCATCAACAGTAATCCCATTTTCGATTGAAAACGATTCTAATAGCTCTTCTATACTTGTACCATAGATCCTATTGAAGGCTTCATCCATACACTCATTTTTGAAATGCATACCTCGACTCGTATAGTCTTTAATTGCCTCAAGTTCTACAGCCAACTGTAGGGCATATTCTACAGTGATCCCATAATAAAAATTGAGGAATCCCCGATATTTTGATATCCCGATCAGATCTTTAAAAACATTGAGACTAATTTCTACGGGAAATATACCGTTAAATAAAAGATCCTCTATTTCGTTGCCCGAAACAACATCATCTAAATCACAAAGAATTCGTTCAGACAGGCTTAGGAAATCGAATGCTTCACCTGCAATGAAATAATTTAAATTACGTCCACGGTAGGTTTCCCTGGCTAATGGCCAAATAGATATGGCTCGAATTAAAGCTGTTGGCCAATCAGTTTGTCCGGTCTCTATAGCCAGTCGAGACTTCTCTATAATATCCGGAATATTACTCATCAATTAAAAAAGGATTCTGATCAAATAGAAGAACATCAGGACCCATGACATCTCTTATATTTCTTACCACTATCACAAGGACATAGTTCATTTCTTCCGACTTTACGAGACCCGATCCCAACTGGACTCATTTGCATATTAGTTGATACTTGATCAATTAAGTTTTTCTCTGGTTTTTTTATAGCGTTATTTGATTTACGGACTTTGGAATCAACGGTTACAGGAGTTAACCGGTATAAAGTGTGAACAATATCAGATTGGATTCTAGATTTTAGTGATTCAAACTGTTCCATACTCTCCTTTTTGTACATTACAAGAGGATCTCTTTGCCCATAAGCTTGTAATCCAATACCCTGTCTCAAATTCTCCATGGAGGTAAGATGAGATACCCAATTTGTATCAATTACTCTTAGGGTGATTTGACGTTCAGCTTCTCTTATCTGTTCAGATCCAATAGAATTTTCGAGCAGATCATGTAATTCCTTTGCATTATTCAAAACCATCTCTTCAATTTCTGAATCATCCATGTTAGCAAGATCATTCAAGTCTTTATCTATAGGACATATAGTTAATAATTCACTAAATAATGTCTCGATGTCCCAATCCTCAGGTGGAAGATCTCCTATATACCTAGATAAAACACTCAGTAACTCATCTTCTACCATATTTTGAATATTCGTTTTTAAATCAACTCCGTTTAAAACCTTGTTACGTTCACCATATATAACGGTACGATGTGTGTTTATAACATCATCATATTCAACAAGATGTTTTCTCGTATCAAAATGGAATGCCTCTACCTTTACCTGAGCTCCTTCAATTGATCTACTGACCATCTTGTTTTCTAAGGGGGCATCCTCTTCAAGTCCAGCCCAATTCATAATAGCTTGGATTTTGTCACCACCAAATCGACGCATCAGATCATCATCGAGGGATACATAGAAACGAGAATTGCCCAAATCACCCTGCCTCCCTGACCGACCCCTGAGCTGGTTATCAATTCTCCTAGCTTCATGTCTCTCAGTTCCAATTATATGAAGGCCTCCATTTTCAATAACATCTTTGTGATGAGTGTTCCACTCTTCAGGAGAAATACCAAGACCTTCTGGGTTACCTCCTAGTACTATATCGGTACCCCTTCCTGCCATATTTGTTGAAACAGTTACTGAGCCAGGCTTACCTGCCTGGGCAACAATAGAAGCTTCCCTTTGATGATTTTTTGCATTTAACACTTCATGTGAAATTCCTTTTTGTTTTAACTTCTTACTCAATAATTCTGATTTAGATATATCTGTCGTCCCAACTAGAACTGGTTTACCCAACGTATGCAGCCTTGAGATTTCTTTCACAACTGCATTGAGTTTAGAATGTTCATCTTTATATATCCGGTCAGGAAAATCTTCTCTTACCATCGGCAAATTAGTTGGGATCTCAACCACATCTAACTTATATATCTTCCAAAATTCCTCAGCCTCTGTGGCAGCGGTGCCTGTCATACCAGCGAGTTTAGAATACATTCTAAAATAATTTTGCAGCGTAATAGTCGCATAAGTTATCGACTCTCTTTGTATTCGAACGCCCTCTTTAGCCTCTAAGGCTTGGTGAATCCCATCCGAAAATCGCCGACCAGGCATTAGTCTGCCAGTAAACTCATCTACTATTACTACTTCACCTTCTTTGACTACATACTCCCTGTCACGCTCAAAAATTGTTCTAGCTTTAAGAGCGTTTTCAACAAAATGTACAAGCCTGACATTCATAGGATCATATAAATTTTCTACATTTAGGATTTTCTCTACCTTTTCCATACCTTCGGACGTCAGAGAAACTGTACGATGTTTTTCGTCAATCACATAATCACGGGTTTGTTCCAAATTAGGAACAACCTTTGAAAATTTTATGTAATCTTTAGTTGATTCTTCTGCGGGTCCAGATATGATTAATGGAGTTCTGGCTTCATCAATAAGAATATTATCTACTTCATCAACGATGCTATATACCAGGTTCCTCTGCACTCTTTGCTCAAGACTATCCACCATGTTATCTCTAAGATAGTCAAACCCGAATTCATTATTTGTTCCATACGTTATATCGGCTAAATAGGCTTCTCTACGCTGAGCTTCAATCAACCCTTCCGTATCAGAAGTATCTGACAATGACTTGCTTGTATACAAAAAAGCTGATTGGTGCTGTAATACCCCAGTTGATAAACCCAAAAATGCATAAACAGATCCCATCCATTGTGCATCTCTACGTGCCAAATAATCATTGACAGTAACTACGTGAACACCATTTCCAGACAAAGCATTTAAATAAGCCGGCAGGGTAGCAACTAGTGTCTTTCCTTCACCTGTCTTCATTTCAGCTATTTTGCCCTGATGCAAAATTATCCCACCTATAAGCTGAACATCAAAATGTCGCTGTTTCAAAGTCCGCTTGGACGCCTCCCGAACAGCAGCAAAGGCTTCAGGTAGTATTTCATCAAGAGTTTCTCCCTCAGATAACCTTTTTCTAAACTCAATAGTTTTCTCACGTATCTCACTATCGGACAGAGTTTGAAACTCTGTCTCAAAGTGATTGATAGTATCAACTATATTTTGCAGTTTTTTTACTGCCTTTTCAGATGAACCACCTATCAATTTCGCTATCGCTTTAAACATTCAAATACACCATCCCTAACTTATTTCCAAGGGTTGTGATAGATACATTTAGTGTTCAAACATAGCACCAACTGACAAACCAGTATGTATCCTGTGTATTGCCTCTCCTAGAAGGGAAGCTATTGGTAATATTTTAAGCCCATCAAATTGCTTTTCTTCAGATAGCGGCAGAGTATTTGTAACCAACACTTCCTTCATAGGACTGTTTCGTAATTTTTCAACCGCATTTCCAGACAGCAGTGGGTGTACTACCGAACAATATATATCATTAGCGCCATATTCTTTCAAAATATTTGCTGCTGCTGCAACTGTACCACCAGTATCAATTTCATCATCAACTATTAAGGCTGTCTTCCCATCAACATTACCAATTAAATTAGATGCTTCTACCTTGTCATCATTCCCTATTCTATGTTTTTCAATTATAGCTATTGGAGCATCGAGATGATCAGCCATATCTCGGGCCCTTTTCGCCGCTCCAACGTCAGTGGCAACGACAACCAAATCTTTATTTAATCTTCTCTCTTTAATATTGTTGGCAAGGGTAGGTATAGCATCTAATTCATCTAGTGGTATATTAAAGAATCCCTGTATCTGGCCAGCATGTAAATTCATTGTTAGTACCCGGTCAGCTCCAGATATAGTTATAAAATCTGCAATAAGCCGAGCGGTAATCGCAACCCTTGGCTGGTCTTTTTTATCGGTACGGCCATAAGCATAGTAAGGGATCACTACTGTAATTCTTCCTGCTGAAGCTCTTCTTGCAGCATCAATCAAAATTAATAGTTCCATCAAATTATCATTTACCGGTGATGACATAGTCTGTATAAGAAAAACATCCTTTTCTCTTACATTTTCAAGTATCTTGACGAAGGTTTGATCATTACTAAATTTAAATACTTCGCAATCACCTAAAGAAATTCCCAAATAGTTACAAATGTCATTTGCCAAGGGTTTGTGAGCATTACCAGTAAATACTTTTAGGTCTTCAAATAATGGCATGATAGCGACTTTTTTACCTCACATATTTATATATATAGCGATCTCAAAATCATCTTCAATGAATTAAAGATTCAAAAATTATAGCACAGAGATATGTCAGTATTACTGCCAATTTTTAACTCTTATTTTTGATAACTTATATCTAATATTGATTCAAGCTTAGCTCAGCTATCTTATATTCAATTAGGCATACCAAAAAACTTAATGTATATTAAGCTGAAACAAAATATTGCCTGTTAACTTATTCAGTTCGAATAAAGTGAAAATTACAAAATCTATCTGGTTTTACTAGACTTCCATGAAATTAGAACCTCAAAATACTCGAAATAGCTGGAGAGTGAACTATGAAGTTTGTTGATTACGATCTAATTATTAAAGCAGGTAGGCTGTTTTGTGCCAAAAATAATATTGATGGTCCTGGATCCGTCGCAATAAAAGACGGTAAAATCGTATCAATAAATGAACAAATAACTACTGGTACCGAAAAAGTTTTAGAGTTTCCGAACAGTGTATTATTGCCAGGGTTCGTTGATTTACACACACATCCAGCTCCATCAAATTGGAAATATGGAATTGACCCGGACAAGTTTATCCTAACAAGGGGTACTACTACCATTCTTTCTCAAGGGGACGCTGGAGCTAACAACTGGTCACTATATAAAGACAACATTATAAGTAAGTCTAATATCCGGATTAGAATGGCTTTAAGCCCTTCGATAAATGGAGAAGAATACGCCCATCCGGTATACGCTAACTTAGAAGACCTTGACATAAAAGCTTGTGTGGAAACAGTGAAACAAGATGATGAATTGATCTGGGGCATCGCAGTAAATGTAGCCTACAGTTGCTGTGCAGGCCATGACCCAAAAAACATAATGGATACTGTCTTAGAAATGGCTCTCCAGACTGATAAACCTATATTGTATGGAGTTCGATGGGACCCGTTTGATTGGTCAATAGATGAACAATTAAGTCTGCTCCGTCCCAATGACGTGGTTACCTATAGCTTCCATATAGGACCAGGAGGTCTAGCACCATCTAGAAAAGTTGAAAAGGCTGCTTGGCAAGCCAAGGAAAATGGAATTCTATTTGATATTGGACATGGAATGAGTTCATTCAATTTTGAAGTTGCTGAAACAGCTATCCGTGAAGGCTTTCTACCAGATACTATATCTACAGACTTCTACTTCAAGCATGCTACATCTTTACCTAAACACGACATGCCAAGAACTATATCGAAATTGATAGCAGCAGGGATGGACGAAACTGATGCATTTGAACGATCTACTATAAGACCTGCAGAGGTTTTGGGCCTTTCCGAAAGTATAGGTAGTTTAACTGTCGGAAGTATTGCAGACCTAGCTATCATAAAATGGAATCCAGACGCAGATCCACTGATTGATGTTAATGGGAATCAACGTTCTGGGGGATGTTGGGAGCCTGAATTTACCGTAAAAGGCGGTGAATTTATCAACGACCCATCAAAAACATAGCTATATTCTAAGCATACATTCTATTTACCAGATCAATGACTAAAAGCAAAAACTACGAACTATGGGTAGCTTCAAGTCCTGGCAAATCTAATTCTTTGGCACGCCAACATGATACCCATCTACCAGGCTCAATCTCTTCGAGTTTTGGAGAATCCGTTTTACACTGTTCAACAGCGTGTTCACAACGTGGATGGAAATAACATCCAGATGGCGGATTAGCTGGATTTGCAACTTCTCCTTCTAAAATGATCCTCTTGGCCTTAAGCTTTGGATCTGGTATCGGTACAGATGATAGAAGTGCTGATGTATAAGGGTGCTTAGGAGAGTCGAATATATCTTCACTATTGCCTAGCTCTACAATTTTCCCTACATACATCACAGCAACTCGGTCACTTATATGTCTGACCACGCTAAGATCATGTGCTACAAATAAATATGTTAAATTAAGCTGTTCCTGAAGATCTTCCAACAGATTAATTACCTGTGCCTGTACCGAGACATCTAAGGCCGAGACGGGTTCGTCTGCGACTACTAGTCTAGGATTAAGAGCCAATGCCCTAGCAATACCAATACGCTGTCGCTCACCACCACTAAAAGCATGCGGGAATCGTCTCATATATTCCGGTCTTAATCCAACTAAGCGTAATAATTCTGCTACTCTGTCAGCCCTGTCCTTTCTGTTGTCCATTCCATGTACCAACAGAGGTTCTCCGACGATATCCAGTAATGTCATCCTAGGATTAAGAGAGCCGAAAGGATCCTGAAAAATCATCTGCATGTCAGCCCTTAGTTCGCGTAGAGGGCCTCGTGGCAGATCTGTAACATTTACAACTTCTCCGTCCTTCGTCTTAAATAAAATCTCGCCACTAGTCGGGTCAATAGCTCTTAAAATACATCTTGCAGTTGTGGTTTTGCCGCAACCACTTTCACCTACTAATCCGAGGGTTTCTCCTTCGTTAACTGCAAAACTTACGTCATCAACAGCCCTAACAGCTCCTACAGTTCTTTTTAAAAACCCCTTCTGTATAGGAAAATGTTTTTTTAAATTTCTGACTTCTAGGAATCCAACTTCAGACCCTGTAGTGTTTTTCTCTTCAGTTACCATCAGTCGTCTCCTCTGGAGGGTGATGTAAGAAGCAACTCACTGCCTGTCCACTATCCCCGATATTTTTAAATTGAGGTACGTGTATATTGCATGTGCCTTCGATATAAGATGGGCATCTCGGCCTAAAAGTACATCCAGACGGTCTATTAAACGGATGAGGAATAGTACCTTCAATCGACGGTAACCTTTCTGTACCTTTAGCATATATACTTGGAATAGACTTTAATAAACCCTGTGTATAGGGATGCTGTGGTTCATGGAAAAGGGATTCCACAGGACCGGACTCGGCTTCCCTTCCTAGATACATCACAACAACGCTGTCTGCCATCTCTGCCACTACGCCTAAGTTGTGCGTTATCAATATTATAGCCATACCATTTTGTTCTTGTAGATCTCTCAGAAGATCCAAGATTTGCGCTTGAGTTGTTACGTCCAAGGCGGTAGTAGGTTCATCTGCAATCAAAAGTTTTGGATTGCATGAAAGCGCCATTGCAATCATAGCGCGTTGCCTAAGTCCTCCACTAAGTTGAAAAGAATATTCGTGAACCCGTTGTTCAGGGTTGGGAATACCCACTCTTCCAAGAGCCTCTATCGCTCTTTCTTCCGCTTCTTTTTTAGTCACATCCATATGGAGCCGAATAGCCTCCATTAACTGATTGCCAATAGTATGAACAGGGCTAAAGGATGTCATAGGCTCTTGAAACACAAGTGCTATCTCACTACCTCTGATCGAACGCATTAGTGCACTGTTAGGAGGTTGTTTAGTTATATCTATATCATGTACCGTGCCTTCAACCTCTCGCCTCCAGATAATTTCTCCGTCCTCAACATTCCCCGGCTTATCGATAATCCCCAAAATTGACCGACCGACCGTGCTTTTTCCACAACCACTTTCCCCTACGATACCAAGCGTTTGCCCTGGCATAACGTCAAAGCTCACTCCATCAACAGCCTTAACTAAACCCTCATCAGTAGGGAAATAAGTTTTAAGATTCTTTACCGATAGAAGAGCCTGTGATCCATTTCCATTGTCAGACATATATCACCTATTTACCGTATGGATCCGCTGCGTCTCGCAGACCATCACCCATAAAATTGAAAGCTAATATAACTATAATTACCGGTACTGCCACAAACATAAGCCAAGGGTATACTGCAACGGTTTGCGGATTTTGAGCTTCTTTTAACATGACTCCGTAACTTACTGCAGGAGGAACCATACCAAGCCCAAGGAAGCTTAGAGCAGTCTCAGAAATAATCATGCTAGGGATTGTCAGGGTTATATGAGCAATAATATGGCTGTAAAATGACGGCAGCATATGCCTGAACATAATTCTGCTTTCACCTGAACCAGCCAAGCGTGCTGCCATTACAAAATCTTCTTCTCTCATCGCCAAGAAGCGACCTCTTACTACACGGCCTAAAGTAGTCCATTGAAAAATAGAAAGAATTACCGTTATTGCAAAGTACACCCTGAGAACAGGCCACTCACGAGGTATAGCTGCCGACAAACCCATCCACAAAGGTAAAGTGGGAACTGCTATCATAATCTCGATAATTCTCTGAATTATCGTATCTGCAAGTCCACCGTAATATCCTGATATTCCTCCGAGTACAATCCCAATCACAAGAGCTAGTGTTACGCCTACTAATCCGATCGACAAGGATATCCTGGTAGCAAGCATTAAACGAGACCATTGATCCCTACCGACGGAATCGCTGCCTAGCAAGAACAGTGAAGGATGCTTACGAGTGCTATGTTCTGGATCTGAAAATCCAATTAAATGACGATTTGTTGATATGAACCCAAGAAATTTATACTCAAATCCTGGCGCGAAAAGTCCCACATTATATTTGACATCGTCAAGCTTCTGGTAATCTCTGCGAAATGTCTCAGGATCTCTGAAGGATTTTAAACCTTTAACATGAGGCCTAAAACTACCATCAGCAAATAAACTAAGTCCTTGCGGTCTAAGTAAATGGAATTTCGTAGCAGTTGCAGCAGGATCTCCAAAACCTAGGAACTCAGCAAAAGGGAAAGTTATGTAAAAAATAGCAACAATTGTTGTTGCTGCAATTGCAAGTTTGTGCTTTCTAAACCTCCACCACATTAGCTTCCACTGAGAAGCTATAAATACATCTTCTTCTTCTTCTAATCGTTGCGTACCGGTATTAACCGTTGCCTCTGACATAAACCTGCACCTTAATTTTGAGCTTTACTCTTGTTGACATACAAAAGTATAAATGTATCTAAGATTAAGGCAGACTATACTAGGAAGTTGCTCCTGTCAAGCCCCTGAAAGGCCACCGAATTATTTTTAATTTCAAATTCTGTAAAAACTTTATATTCAGTCTAATTTAAACCTTTTTGGAACAATCAGTAAATAGTAATTATTTACTGATTAAACCAATTAATATATTTGTTAATGAACAAAATAAGACACTTGACCTAACACACTTCATTCCGATAGGTTAATGTTGCACAATTAATAAGATTGTAAAAACTGGGAGGGCAAACGATGCCAAGAATAAAACATATTGGAATATGCACCAACGACCCCGATTCATGTGCAGATTTTTATGTCAATGCATTTGGATTAACCGAGGTTGAACGTTCACCTGATAATGAATGGGCTATACTTAGCGACGGTTATATCAACGTTACAATATTGAAATTCAAATATGATAGATACGGTGGAGGCCAACCAGGCTTACACCATTTCGGACTCCAGGTAGAAGATCTTGACGAATCTCAGGCTCTGATAGAAGAGGCCGGAGGTACAGAATTAACTGCATGGAATGAACACTATGGTAACGGTGAAGGTACACCGGATAACTGGGTAGGCGAAAAGAAATTTATGAGTCCAGAAGGTATTGCACTAGATGTAAATCCATCGGGATGGAAAATGAAGCCGGGAGGGCAAAGAGGCGAATAACCCTATTTAAATACATACTTGAAAGCCCAAAGTCAATGAGCCCTTCAAAAAA
>CAYFFO010000023.1:0-9227 GCA_964342485.1 uncultured Dehalococcoidia bacterium | reverse complement strand
TTTACATCAGATGGCAAAAATGCAGCCCAGAGTATGGTCAGGCGTCACAGGTTAGCAAAGAGACTAGTAGTTGATCTACTTGGCCTAGAATTATATAAAGCCCATGAGGAAGCTCATAGATTAGAACACGCAATATCTAATGATTTAGAAAATAAAATTAATGACCGACTAAACAACCCAACTACCTGTCCTTTTGGGCACCCTATCCCAGGAAATGGCTATAGCCCTGAAGGAAACATAATCCCCCTGAACCAAGCAAAAACTGGAACTGAATACAATATAGATCGTATACCAGATGAAGAACGACCACTCTTAGAATACCTAGTAAAAAATGGATTCATACCAAATCAAACAATAGTGGTTAAAGATTTAGCACAATATAGAGGTATTATAAATATCCTCTGTAATGACATTGAAATAACTGTTAGTTATGATGTCGCCAGTCGTATATGGGTGAGGTTGTAAAGACCTGATTCTTAAACCAAAAACTCATCCAACATGTTGATTATATAAAACTTAATGCGACCGTAAGTATTTAACCAAGGCCCAACGATCATCTTCTGTTAGAAGATACCTGAACTCCGGCATTGGAGAACGTGACTCAAGTCCCTTTTCAATAAGAGCGTATCCCTGTCTTCCTCCATGGGAAATGAATGCAAACAAATCGCCATCGGTGGATTTTAACGTGTTTTCATCCTTTAAATTAGCAGGCATAGGTCCAAGTCCTTTTTCTTTCATTAAAATTGCTACAGGACCATCACCTTCAAGATTCAAACCGTGACATACAGAACAGTTAACTCTGAATATTTCTGCTGTTTGTTCATGGTCATATGATTCCGAGACAGCAGAAGGAATAACTTTGGGAGAGTACTCTTTTAATGAGCTCAATATGATCTCTTTGTTTATCAAAGTACTATCTATGCTTATCTCTGGCCCACCCATTCCAATGAAAGGTACCGAATTCTCATTCGGTAAAATTCTTGGAACGTCTTGAGACCTAAACGATCTCTGATAGTGCATTTCAGAAAAAACCATTACTTTATGAGAACCAGTCTTAGGAATTACAGGAAGCTTGAAGTTTGCAATTCCGTAAACTGATGTATCTCCAGTTGTGGAATTATAGCACCCAAGTCCCAGTCCAATTAATAACAACGCTGGAACAACTAAGATAATCTTCCTTAAAAAGCTTAAATTCATGACTGTTTTGTCGCCTTTAAACCTAGTACTTTAACAAAAATATTCCTCACTGATCAGACTCCCAACCCCGTTTTACTTCCTCGGCTCCTGCTTTATTAAGAACGTCTTCTGCCTCACCGATCCTTTCAGGAGAAGTTGTCACAGTGATGCCAATATAACCTTCTGTGATGCGCGTATCATAAGCTCCCATAAACAGCCTTGGGAGTCTTGATTCGACAAGGATTCCGAAAACGGTAAAAAGAATGGCTCCTAACATAGTACCCTCATACATTATTATAGCCATTGGTGGAATAGAAAGTAGTGGTTTTCCACCTGCTACTAATGGAAAAGCAATTTGTGTGCCCGTTGTAAGCAGCAGAGCTACAATAAATCCACAGGCTGCTCCAACCAAAGGATACCTATAAAGTTTATGAATAGGTTCTTCCTCTCCAAAAGTTCCTTCTGGATACGGTGTCCCAGTCAAAATTTCATATTCACTTGATTGAAACCCTGAATTTCCTACTGCATCCAAGGCGTCCGCTGCAACATCTTCATCAGTAAACAATCCAATTACACTACGTTGTCCGATCATTATTTGGTCCTCACTCCCGGATTGAAGCTGGTACTATCTTTCGACCGATTTTTACTTCTTCTCTACCAACCATTGCTTCTTTAACATCAAAAAGGGGAATTAGGGGAAATACTTTAGAGAAAAGTAGCATACCCAAAATCACCCATGCAAAAGTCATCCCAACCATCAAAATTTCTATTATACTCGGTTGGTATGAACCCCAATCAAAAATCATGTGCCCACGCCTCATTGTCCCCGGTACGATAATCAAAAATCTTTCCAGCCACATCCCTATATTCACCAAGATTGTTGAAATAAACATTGCCAAAAGACTCCGTCTCAATTTTTTAAACAACCACATTGGAACGGGGATGAAAAAAGCTGTTACCAAAAATATTATAAATAGACCACTCCATGGCCATTGAAAAACCTGCAAATCCCGCATTGCTAATTCTGGTTCTTCCAAACTGTACAATGCAAATACCCATTCTAGAAAGAAAAAGAAAAACCAAGTCGTTGCAACAACGATAAGTAGACGACCTATAGAATCTAAATGATCTGGTGTTAGGTAGTTTTTCCATCCCCATAACCAGACCATTAACACCATCACCGTGGCCACCGCAGACACACCTGAATGTATCGCTCCTATAATAAAGTATGGAGCGAATATTGTTGAATGCCAGGCCTCAGGCCCAATTTGTGCGGCAAAGTCCCAAGAAACTATGCTATGCACCGAAACGAATACAGGCAATACAAGCGCAGATAACAAAATACCAGCCACCGCTTGAAGCTTCCATTGCCTTGGTGTACCTCTCCATCCAAGACACATAACTGAATACGCCATCCTGGTAAAACCAGTAGTACGATCGCGGATGATAGCTAAATCGGGTAAAAGGGCTACTATCACAAATAAAGTACTGGCAGTCAGATAAGTCATCACAGCACTAGGATCCCAAACAAATGGGGATCTTATATTTATCCAAATCCCTCTAGCGAAATCATATGGGAACACCCATAAATCTGCTCTCCATGGTCGCCCCACGTGTACCAGAGGCGCTGCCATAAGAGCCGAAATTAGGGAAAATACAGTAAGAACTTCTGCCGCTCGTGTTACTGGCCTTCTCCATTCAGCTTGAGTGAGACGTAATATTGCTGAAATCATGATCCCTGCGTGACTAATCCCTATCCAAAAAACAAAATTCACCATAAAAAAGCCCCAATACACGGGCCTATTTAGACCAGTTACGCCAACACCTTTGTTCAGCATGTATCCAAATGCGCATAAACCTGCAATGAAAACAACTAAAGCAATTGCGGTGGCACCTGGCCACCATTTTGGCATTCCTAAAACCCCATTCAATAGTTCCTTATTTATCTGTTTTTGATCTAGTTGTACGTGTTCTTGCATTATCTATCCTAAATTTACTTAGTCCTTTTTACCTAGCACCAAGACTTCTTCTAACCTATGGAATGGTTTGTGGATCCTGTATAACAACAATTCTTTTTGTTCCCAAATACTAACCACTGGAATTATACGAGTGGCAAGCAAATAGATCAGAATCGCTCCAGAAATACCTCCCAGCCACATTAGGATATCAGCAACATCTGGTTTGATTGCAGATGGTATCTCTGTAAGCAAATGTTTATTTTCTTGCATAGCAACTGACCAAGACGATACATATATTCTAATCCTGTCAAAAACTGTACCTACCAACACGCTGAATGCAATTACAGTAGGACCCCATATACTTCTTCTCAAAGGATTCCACATCATGGTGAAGAGAGGAACCAGAAAATTAAAAGTAAAAGCGACTAAAAATACAGGAAGATATGGCCCGACCATCAATAACTCTAACACTCCCTGTTCATTTGGTTTTGCTCCGTACCAGAAGACGATAAAGCTGGAGAACCAAAACCAGAACCATAGTAAAGATGCAGCAAATAATAATTTCCCGAGACCCCAAAACTGTTCATACTTAATATAATCGCCATACCCACCAAACCTGCGGAGTACAAACATTGCAATTAGAACTATAGCTATACCTGCCTGAAGAGAATTATGAGCATGAGTTGCAGGGTATAGTGCATCGATCCAACCTGGCACAAGAGTCATTGAAAAATCCATACTGAACAAGAAATGGGTTGTTATGAGCATCATAAAGTAAAAAGCACCCATCATCCCCAATCGATGGTACTGAATAAACCATTGTCTCGAAGTACCATACCATTGCCCTGATAATCGCCCAATTAAACCTTTTTTCTTTTTATTTACTTCTGAATCTCTAATTACAGCAAGGTCAGGAAGGGAGGATATCCACAATAAACCTATCCCAGCCAAAACCAAGAATATCATTGAAAGTAACATCTGAATCTGAGGCATATTCTCCGGTATATTTTTTAGTTCATTAAAAAACCAAAGGCTTCGTCTACCATCAGAAAGACCAGGCAAAACCCACAAAAGAGGGATTAGCAAAATAAGATTATACAAACCAACGACCGCAAACATCTCTGCAGCCCTAGAGATAGGTCTACGCCAGTGTGCCTTCACTAATCGAGTAGCTATTGCCACCATCAAAGCACCTTGACCTGCTGTTATAAGAAAACTCACCAAAGCTGCATAATAACCCCATTCGCTAGGATCATCGACGCCTTCACTAAACTTCAAAATAAACCCAAAAACACCAAGGATGAAAAGTCCCGACATCACTATTGCTGCAATACCAAAAAACTTACCTTTACGTTTATGTAAATTTATAAGATCTTTAGTAACAGTTAATTGATTCTTTTGATTTCCATGCTCTAAGTGTGCTGAATCTCTATCCATGTGCAGCTTCCTTAGCATTTCGGTCTACTTTCTTTAAGTAAATCACATTTGGCTCGGTACCTAATTCTTCAAACATCCTATAACCCCTACCATGGTGACCCATTTCTTTTTCCTTGAGCTTCGATACCTTACTATTGGAATCGTTGAGGTCACCAAACACCAATGTATCAGTTGGGCATGCATTAACACAGGCAGGATTCAACTGCCTTGAATCATCAACTATCGGTTCACCGGAGTTTTTCGCATCCCTGGAAGTTCTTCGTATCCTCTGGATACAAAAAGTGCATTTCTCCATTATGCCTCTGCTACGTACAGTGACATCTGGATTAAGCTGATTGGTCAATGATTCTGGCCAATCAGGTTCCCAAAAATTGAAAAACCTTACATGATACGGACAGTTGTTGGCACAAAACCTGGTTCCAATACATCTGTTATAAACCTGTACATTGAGTCCTTCTGAATTGTGATATGTTGCAAAAACAGGACACACAGGTTCACATGGGGCATCGCTGCAATGCATGCAAAGCACAGGGATGAACCTGGCTTTGACGTTTGGAAACTCTCCCTCCCAATAACGTTCTATGCGAATCCATTGGACAGCTCTCCGTTGATTATAAAGATCTTCAGTATTAATCGGAATATTGTTCTCAGATTGACATGCAACAACACAGGCTTGACACCCTATGCATTTGTCAACATCGATCACCATACCCCATTTTTCGCCAGCCATAAGTCGCTCCTAATAAATATTTTTAGCCGGTCTGCCTTGTCTAATCATCGCCTGATGTAAACTTAATTACATGATGATTTTTATCAGTAGATAGATCAGGAGCCGTATTTTCAAATCTAGGAACTCTTGTCCAATCTCCTGTTTTTTTAACATTTACTCGAGTCGCAGCCCAGGCAAAAGATCCAGTAGTTGAATCTGTAACTGAACCCAACATACTCATTACGTTAGCACCTCTATCCTTACTGTACCTGCCCCCTTCGGTATGTCCTTGTCCCATTGGTACAGCTATGACATTAGGAGATACTCCAGGGTGTGGATAAGCCAATCCTAGGATTTCCTGACCTTCTGAAGATGTTAGTTCCAATACATCTCCCTCTTTAATATCCATCCGATCCGCAACTTTATTATTTATCTCTATCCAAGTCTGCCAAGCTGCTGTAGTAATCGGGTCTGTCATTGCCTGCAACCATGGAAGATGAGCACCACTACCATCTGTGATACCTATGGACATATATGGTACTAATGCAAATTCGCCGGAAGAAACCTCCGGTTTTTGTAGATTTTCAGGTAATGGTTTAGGAGTGATTTCATCGCCCTTGTACCGCGAATTTATATCCCACCATCCTCCGCGTTGGAGTACACCATTCCAAAATGATTTTACATTTTCAGCCCTAACTGAACCATTTGCCTTCTTGTAAAGCTCTTGGATACCCAATTCCAACAATTCCTTGAAACTTGATATCCCTAATCCTAAGTCTATTTCTAAAGTATGGGCTAAACCTATAATAGAATCTCCAAAATTCCTTGTACCGAGGTGATTTCCTCGAGATTCAAAAAATGGCCTGACTACTGGTTGTTGGACTCCTACAGTTTGGTACCCAGGCCCAGGGTTTGGAAGTTGGTCACCCCAATCTTCTAAACCATGATTTTCGGGAAGAATAATATCAGCCAATGCTGAAGTATCATCCATAATTCCAGAAAAACTAACAATTAAAGGCACATTGAACTCTTCTCCATTCTTTCCCAACAAAGCGTCCTTGAACCCAGAGCTTTCTGGCATTCCGTAAACTGGATTTGAACCACGCAACATTAAAGCACTAATACCTTCAGATCTAATTTTTGCTGTCAATGCAATCCAATCTTTAAAACTAGAAATATCTGGATTTACCGGCACATCATTAAAAGGTGAATCAGGATTTAGGACGACTCCGCCTTCCGTGGATACAGAGCCTACAAGGTGATTTAATGAATAAATCGATTTTAGGTTATCAAAACCATTAGTACTCGCCCCGGCTGATCCTCCACCCAATGCTATGGCTGGATTATTAGTCGCAAACTCTTCGGCAACATGGCGTATTGTTTCAGGGTTCACTCCTGAACCATCAGAAATGTTTTCCGGACTGAATTTATCAAGATCAATTTTACCATCCCCGGTTAGGGATTTAACAACGTTGCTATCAACTCCACCCTCTGAAATTATAACCTGGGCTATACTGAGAGCAACGTGCCCTTCCCAACCAGGATTCACATATATCCATTCATCAGCACTTGCTGCTGTTGTAGACAATCTCGATTCTATATGTACGTGTCGTCCTCTCTTACGGTCTCCTTGCCGGAATTCCCCATATGCTTTTCCATATCTCACGGGAGAAACCCAAGTTGAAAGGAAATCTGCTCCAAAAGAAAGTAAGTACTGACAATTAGCAATATCAAATTCTGGAATCTGCGGCTGCCCAAAAACATCTTCTATAGAACGCCTGAGATTGGTTGAATCTATATTCTCATAAGGTAGGTATGTAATACCGGTTTTTGATACAAAGCTCTTTATAAGCTTGTTTAAGTGGCCATTAACAGGATCGGTCGACAAAACTACTGAACCCATGTCCTCTACCTGACCTAACTGATGAGCTACTCGTGCTATTGCATCAGTCCAGCTAATTTCCTCCCATCTTCCTTCTCCTCTTGCGCCAACACGCAGCAATGGGGAGCTGATTCTATCGGGATTATAAAGACCTTGTAATGAACCTTCACATCTGCCGCTATGCTTACCTATATTGACTGGATAATCGACGTTGCCTTCAACTTTCTTGGCCCGACCTTCCATTACACGTACTACTATGCCTTCAGGAGTATTACATTCAGTACAAACAGTAGCGTACCAGTTATCAATTCCTGTCACCATATCTTCTGGCATCTTTAACGGAGCTTCAATTAGAAGCTCTTTCTCAGGTACTCCACAAGCCTGGAAAACTACCGCACCTACGGTAGTTCCTCCTAAAATCTTTAAAAATTTTCTTCTCGTTAAATCCATGTTTTCTCTTTAGTAATGACAGGTTGTACAATCCGTGGGAGCACCATTATCTTTATGACAATCAATACAGTCACCCATTTTTAATGACCTGATTTGTTTGACCTTGGTCATATTACCTACATCTCCGTGACAAAGTACACACGTCTCTGCTGGTGCGATGTTTTCCTTTTCAGAAAAAAATTTCACATGGGCTTCATGTACAAAATGAGCATGATCGGGAACTCGATGGACTCGCACCCAATCTATAGGCCTATCCGTTTCATGAAAACCTCTAAGCTTTTCGACTTCCTGTATATTATCGCCTATAACTTTATGGCAACTCATACATAACTCAACAGCAGGCACAGAAGCCGCCGCTTCTTTTTCTACATTACGATGACAAAATGTACAGTCCATGCCCATATCCTGCACATGAACGGTATGCGGAAATGCTATCGGCTGATCAGGACCTTCATTCAATCCAAAAGCATTTAAAGGCAACCCCAACCATGCAGAAATAACGAAAGAAGCCACGACGACACCGACTACTAGGCTAAAAAGACCAAAAAGACCTAATACCAATCCGGTAATCACATTTCTTCTATTCTTTTCAGGTAATCTAAAATCGCCTTGAAGCAATTTACTTACATCCTAATTTAATGATGATCAGCAGCATAGTCACCAATGGCATCTGTGCCGCCGTCAATCCAATAGGTATCATATATTCTCGAAATCACATCAGCAGCTCCCAGTACCTGGAAAAACATCAGAACCGCCCCGGAAAATGCCGCGACTGCCAAAATATAGAAAATCAATCTAAATTTTTGTGTAAATCCTGGCAAATGATTCGAAGAAACCAAAGAAGGTATCAAAATATGTCCAACAATAAGATTTGTGGACATAAAAACTACCAAAGCCACCATTGCAAATAGACCATTTACTATCTTACTTAATTCGACCCACTCATATGTTGTAATAGGGGCAGGTTCCATCGCACCTTTTCTACACTGCAGTTTTGGGAAACTTCTGAGTTCTAACTAAACCTCTCGAAACTTGGTTAATCTAAACACAACATATTTAATCGTGTCAAGCAATCTCAAGCTAATATTTGACCACATATGGTATGAAACCATAGATCTCAGGCTCGGTATATTAATAGATAAAAATACCAAAGATGAAAAATAATGTGGGATAAAGATAATCTTATCCTGAACATATGCACATGCTATACTTAGCTTAGATTGATTTGAATTTGATTTGAAATCTTTTTCTCCTGATACAGCATAAATATCAATCTTATTCATTTTACAAAAGGAGACATTCCAAATGGCCAAAGTAGGATTTATTGGACTCGGTCTAATTGGTAAACCAATGTGCGCAAATGTGGTAAAAAACAACCATGATGTAATAGTCTGGAATCGAACAGCTTCTAAGATGACTGATTTAGTAGAATTAGGAGCCAGTGCAGGATCATCTCCTGCAGAGGTTGCATCAAATAGTGAAATCATCATTACTTGTGTTTCAGACTCTCCAGACGTAGAGAATGTTATTCTTGGTGAAGATGGTGTTATTGCTGGAGTTAAGTCAGGCTCGGTTGTAATAGATATGAGCACGATATCCCCTTCATTGACAAGAA
>CAYFFO010000022.1:0-33498 GCA_964342485.1 uncultured Dehalococcoidia bacterium | reverse complement strand
CAAGTCCAAGTTCTGCCTGCGCCACAGCAGCATCAGCAGATGCGATCTGGGATGCCGTTGCTCCTTTCTTTAGATTCTCAAGTCCAAGTTCTGCCTGCGCCACAGCAGCTTCAGCAGATGCGATCTGGGATGCCGTTGCCCCATTCTTTAGATTCTCAAGCGCAAGTTCTGCCTGCGCCACAGCAGCATCAGCAGATGCGATCTGGGATGCCGTTGCCCCATTCTTTAGATTCTCAAGCGCAAGTTCTGCCTGCGCCACAGCAGCTTCAGATGCATATAATTGTTGTTCAGAAGATAATAAATTTGAATCACTGGGAGATCTATATATTTTATATATTAGCGATCCTCTGTTTAAGCGTGATCCTTCTGTTGCTATATATGTGAGCATCCCGTCAACACTCGATGTCACATTGACTGTATCAGCATATTCGAGTATGCCACTAAGGTCCCTGTATGTACGAAGATCTCTTAGTTCAATCGTAGTTTCACCAAATTCTACTGAATCTCCCGTACCTTGATCTTCTCCTATAAAGGGCACATCCAGATCTGTAACTATCCAGTATACGGCCCCAGATGAGAACACCACCAAGATCACTATAAATCCAATCAAAACTTTATTCATAATAATTACCCAATTTAATAGTATTCAAATGATATAAAATCCAGCTTTGTCTGAATCTATTTCATTTTTTATCAACACCGCCAAATATAGTAGTTCTACAATTTTGAATATGCCGCGCGGAACTTTTTGATCTTCTTTCTATTTCGGATATAGTCGACTTAATTTCAGCCCAAGCATTTCCAATTGAAAAATCTGGGTCAGATACATTAATTCCAGAATCTCTAATGCATTCTGTAAATTCAAGTAATAAGTCTTGTTTATTAATAATATCTTCCTTCTCAGGTGTCTTTGAAAAAGTGGCCGATTCAAGTATAGGGAGACATTCATTTAAGGCAGAAGTTTCACCTTTTTGTGTCTTTTGATATTGAGGGTCTTGCAATATATTTTGTTTAAGAGAATTAAAGTTGATCGTGCCATCCGAAAATACTTCAGGATCAGGAACATTTAATCCTTCATTTCTCAAACATTCAGTGAAATGGGTTGTGATTTGCTCATCGGTTAAATCAGACACATCATTATCAAACGTTTTATTCAAAATTTCATTAGAGTTAGCCTTCCCAAAATCTGATACTCCTTCATTTGCCCCTGCCTTTAAAGAACAGCCAACTACTATACTTAACAATATTATGTTTATTATAAGAAGATTCAAACATCTCATTTTTCTTGAATTGATATGATTATCTTCCTCCCCTTCCACCTGCGGTACCTGCAAAAATAGTTTCTCTACAAGCAGATATAGCTTTTTGAACCTTAGGACTTTGCATATTCAATCCCTGAAAAATAGAACCCATGGCCTGCCGAATTCCCTTAGAAAAGTCAGGATCAGGAATATCTAGTCCTTCACCACGTATGCATTCTGTAAACTTAAGCATGTTATCTTGAAATTCAATCTGATCTTCCTGTGATGGAGTTTGTGCAAAAGTTGCTCCTTGTAGCTGAGGCAAACATTCTTGAAAAGCTTTCTGAGTATCGGGACTTTGAGGATTAAACTTGGGATCATTAGTAATACTGGATCTAAGTGCTTGTAAATTAACAGTACCATCAGCATTTACCTCAGGATCCGATACATTAAACCCTTTGTCTCGCATACATTCAGCGAACTTAGTAGTAATCTCTTCATCAGTCAATTCAAGATCTGTTTCTTGGGGTTCTTCAGTATCAGATTTGGAAGCAGATGAAGAAAGGCTAGTATTTTTTGAATCAACATCTTCATCTTTGGGAGTTGTCTCAATCACCGGACTCGTATTGATTTTTGCAACACCTTTTGACTGTCCATTTTTACTCGAACACGCACATAACAGCACAAATAACAAGGATGTTACTATCAATAGGTTAAAGATTCTGTTATCTGGCATTTTTTAATCTCCCAGTAATTGAAACGAAATAACTTCGAATAAGTTACTGTTTCGATAGCTATATCATATATTAACCTGAAATAATATTTCAGGTTAATATATCAAAATAAATTCTTATATACATAACCAATATATATATATTTTCTATTAATGGTATCCTTTCACCAAACAGATTAGGCACATAAAGTTAAACTCTTATGCTTACACATATCGTATTTATAGGTGTCGGCTATGCAAGTGGAGCGGTACCTTGGGCTGTGTTGATAGGTAGATGCCTTTCTAACAAGGACGTTAGGAATGTTGGGGACGGGAATCCAGGTGCAATCAATGCATGGAAAACAGGCGGACCTGTTACAGGAATGGTGTCCCTATTTATCGAAATTGCTAAAGCTTTTACGCCTGTATTTATTGGTATGTCATACAGCACTCAATATGGTGAACCTTTATCCCAAATAGGACTAGTACTTTTAGCATCAGCTCCTATTATTGGACATGCATGGTCACCGTTTCTAAAATTTAAAGGTGGTAAGGCTCTTGCAGCAAGTTGGGGTTCATGGATAGCTATTACAGGCGGTTTGGCTTTACCTATTGGCTGTATACTTCTCGGCACAATGCACTTGTTACAGAAAAACCACGCGATAACCGTAACTGCTTGTTTATTGGGTTTTCTAATAATATTTTTCCCTATGAAACCAGAGATTTCTATTGTAATATTTTGGGTACTCAACATACTCGTTGTTATACATAAACATAAAACAGAGTATTCAAATGGAATCCAATTACGTAGATGGATCGATAGGTTTAATAGAGTCGGTAATTAGATGGATATAATACCCATCGCATACCTTATAGTTTTATGTGTTTCAATATTCTCCCTTGTTGTCACGATTTCCAATTTGCATTTTTTTGATAATCTTGATTCAACTATCGATATCATTAATAAACCTCTTGTATCTATTTTAGTCCCAGCACGAAATGAAGAATCAGGGATTCTTACCTCTATATCTAGCCTAATTAATCAGGACTATGATAATCTCGAAATACTTGTACTTGATGACAACTCCTCTGATATGACAGCTGAAATTATCCAAAGTCTTGCTGGTTCGAATAAACGTTTGAAATTAATTCACGGTTCTCCCCTACCTCCAGGATGGATCGGTAAAAACTGGGCTTGTCAACAACTGACCTCTGTTGCTGCAGGTGACCTGTTTATCTTTGTTGACGCCGACACAATTCTATCTAGAAATACGGTTTCAAAAGCAGTTATTGAATACACCATGAGAGGAGCAGACTTACTAACAATAATGCCAAAACGTACTTCTGACTCCTTTACAGAAAAGTTACTTTTTAATTTTATGGATTGGGCAACTTTCTGTTGGATACCAATAAGGTTCGCACAAAACATCAAATTTCCCCATATCTCTGCAACATTCGGGCAATTTATGTTATTTAAGAAAGAGTCATATCTGTCAATTGGAGGACATAGTGCAATACGTGATAATCCCCTAGACGATTTTGAACTTGGGCGAATGACAAAAAGATCTGGCTTAAAATGGATATTATTTATTGGATCAAACCATGTACAAGTAATGCCTTACAAAAACAACCGAGAAGCCTTTCATGGAATATCTAGGAGTATTTTCCCGGCTTTAGATTACAGAGTCAGTATCCTTGTGGGATTGTCCACGGGTATTATGTTTGTAGGGTTTCTGCCTTTAGCTACTCTTACCCTAGGACTTTTTTATATAGATTACGATAAATTGATAATATTCTTAGCTGGTACTTCATTATTATTTTTTTCAATACCGTGGATAACCATTTGTCGCAAATTTGAACACAAGATATTTCTAGTTGCCTTATACCCTATATCAATATCCTTAATGATAATTGTGGCATTCCATTCACTATTTACATATAGTTTTGGATCAACAAACTGGAAAGAAAGGGAAATCACAAAACATAAAATCAATTTCTGACTAATTGCAAATTAATAAATACTGAACAAATGGAGTATTCATTCAATGGATAGAAAATTGAAAGTTGGTCTGATCGGAGCAAATGTTAGTTACGGATGGTCACCTAAGGCACATATTCCCGCTTTAATTGGTTTGCCAGAAATAGAACTGGCAGCAATATGCACTCAGCACAAGCAATCTGCTGAAATCTCGTCTAAGACCTTTAATATACCTCTTGCTTTTGATGATTATAGACAAATGATCGCAAGAGAAGATCTGGATATGATTGGTGTTTCTGTACGAGTGCCAAAACACCACGCTATCACTATGGACGTATTGGAAGCACATAAACATGTCTACACTGAATGGCCACTCGGAGCCAACCTCAAGGAAGCTACAGAAATGGCAAATATGGCCCGTTCTAACAATCTATTAACCATGACTGGACTCCAAGGACGTTGCGCGCCAGAATTGCTAAGACTTAAGGAACTTATAGCAGACAGATACGTCGGTGAAATTCTATCTGTGAATTTAACATCTTTTTTACCCGGGGTGCTCAGTCGTACTTCAGATCGAACCTGGCAAAAAGATGTTAACCTGGGTGCAACAACTCTGACCATAGCTTTTGGACACATTATTGACGGTCTATGTATGTGTCTTGGTGAATTCAAAGAAGTATCCGCTGCCGTTAAAACTCAGGTACCAAGGTGGCTTGACATTGACACAGGCAAAAACGTGAAAGTCACTTCACCTGACAATATTGCTGTCTCTGGTACATTAAAAAATGGAGGTCTGGTATCAGCACATGTAGCATCAATCCCATGGCATGGTAGCAAGTATCGTTTACTCATATACGGTACAGAAGGAAGTTTGTCTCTGGTAAAAGAAGACGGTTTTGGATCAGAATCGATTTCATTAATGGGTGGGAAAGGCAAATCAGAAGCCTTGGACGAAATTGATATACCAGAACGTCTTACTTGGATTCCCAAAGGTATTGGACAGGGTCCTCAATTTAACGTTGCCCAGATGTGGAGAAAATTTGGGGAATCTGTTAAATCTGGAACTGCTATAGAGCCTGACTTTGACACAGCAGTAATCCGACATAAACTACTGGAAGCGATACAACTATCTTCAGACACAGGTGTTAGGCAAGTTGTCGAATGAACTTATATGCCGTGATTAATACAAAATGTATTTTGGTGTCGAGGCAGTTAATACTGGTTAATTGAAATTTAAGTAAATCTATCCTATATTGGGTTTCTAGTCCATTCTAGTCAGAGCTTCAAAAACTTCTTCAGATGAACGTTTGGATAGTTTTCTTCTGTAATCGCTTACAGGAAGATACTCATATAACTCCGGATTATGAGCCACAAATGATTCAGCATAGGATACCCTAAGATGGGTCGCGGCTCCAGTACCATCCATTCCAATACTTGTCTTTTTTTGCAGTGGACTATCTTCACCAAAATGTTGTGAAGTAAATTTATTCATAGCAGCCGATTTTTTGTCAACAGTATCGGTGATATCAATTACCGTTGTAGGAATCCTAAATGTTAAGTTCTCTAAAACATTAGTCCTCCCCAAGTGGGTGTGGTAAAAAATTTGCGCTGTCTCTCCACCTGTATCTCCACCGGTTGGAGCATATGGTTTACCAGGCCTAATACCGGATGCGGCATCAATAGCGAGTAGGGTCATCTGAGTGGCAACTGCATGTGCAGGCACAGTATCATGAGGCCAATGAGTCACTATGACATTAGGTCTTATTTCTCCAATTATATCTGCTATGTCACTAATTATTTCTTCTCTTGGCAAAGTTATTTCATCGTTATATCCTAAAAATCGTACATCTGTTACACCTAGCTCTGCTGCAGCATCAATCAGTTCCTGTTTCCGTTCCATAACAAGATCATCCATATCAGGCATCTTGCCACTATCTCTGTATTCGTCAATAGCTGTTAAGTGATGCGAGAGGCCCGTTGTAGGAGTCATAATAGTTACATGATCGCCCCTTTGAACATGTTTGGCCATAGTCCCACCAGCATATAGAATTGCATCTTTAGGATGTCCACCAATATTTAATATCGATAATGGTTCTGTCAATTTCCAACCTCCTCCCGTAAATAAAAATAGCTAAATATTCCCTTTAGCAATTCAATTTACCACAAATCAGTGATATGTAACCTTTAAATGAATATATCGATAGTTATCTTCCAATCGTTTAACTAAGACGAATAGTTGTTGAGACTCACCAACAGACTATGATAGAGTCTCTGCAATCTATCAGTTATTGCTAAGAGGCATAAAATGAATCAATATAGGGCCGCAGTCATAGGATGCAGTAGAATTGGAGGCTTTATTGACAATGAGGTCGCTGGACATGAAGGCCTCAGTATGCAACCTCCTTCATCACATGGCGGTGGTTATTATGTAAGTGAACGGACCGAATTAATAGGGTGCTCAGATCTTCGGGAAGATGTAATGGAACAGTTCGGGCAAAGATATGACATACCCAAGTCAGGTCAATACACAGATTACAAAAAGTTAATAGACCAAGAACAACCAGACATAGTTAGTATAGCTACCCAACCAGAACATAGAGCTGCCATCGCGATTTATGCTGCTGAAAATGGTGTTAAAGCTATTTATGCGGAAAAGGCTTTAGCAGCATCTCTAGAGCAGGCGGATGCAATGATGGATGCAGTTGAGAAAAATAGAGTGTCATTTAATATGGGAACAAATAGACGCTGGTCACGCCACTACGAAAAAATGAAAGAAATTATCGATAGTGGAGAACTCGGTCCACTAAAATCATTAATCATACATGCAAACAGTTCTCTATTTAATTCAGCAAGTCATACTTTCGATACGATAAATTATCTTAACAACGATAGTAACCCATCATGGGTTCAAGGTCGCCTTCATGATGATTCGATTATAGATGGTAATATCATACGGGATGACCCAATTGGTGAAGGGGTTATCGGATTTGAGAATGGAGTTATTTGCTACGCGCTACAAACGGGACTCGGTAGTACATATCAAGCGATCTGTGAAAACGGCTATATCACTATCAAGGATGACGGAGAAGAGTTTGATTACCGAGGTCCTGGACCATTAAATCACAAAGGTGTAGCAACTATAATTCCATTTGAATTTCCAGAAGTAAAAGCTGTAAGTACCGTAGTAAATATTGTGGAAGATTTAGCTCACTCCCTAGATACAGGCCGACCGACTAAAGGAGGAGTTAAAGTAGCAAAAGCTTCCTTGGAATTATCATTTGGAATAATAGAATCACATCTTTCAAACGGAGCTAAGGTTGATTTTCCGATTAAACGGCATAACTTAAAACTCGATAGAGTAAGAGCTCCTCGCAATCCTAAATACCAGGCTTGAATCCCGTTTTATCATCAAAACATTGCTATAGGATTTACTGGAGACCCGGTAGTATTTTTGAGTTTCAAAGGTAAAATTGACACCATGAATTCCCAGGTATTCCTTTCTTTACATACCTTTGATAGATCTTCTAGATTCGCATTATCTAAAATCCATAAGCCCATGGCGACAATGCCAACCTGGTGAATAGGACTCGGAACCGATGCATAACCAGAAGGATTTACATCGTTCCCGGTATCACTCCCCAGCATAGCGATTCCTCTTTCATGAAATAGTGGCAAACATGCTGCCTGGCATGCGGTCGAACCAAGTGAAACCGGGTCAACCGGGCCTTCCACAGAACGCCTGTATTGTTGTCCGGTTCTGACAAACAGAACGTCACCTTCTTGAACCTGAAATCCGCATTGTTTCTCCGCAGATAATATATCTGAAGGCATCACACCTTCGCCCCTCTCTAACCAATTTACTCCCCGAATCATAGGAACATCTACCAATAGACCGCGGCTAACAATACCTTCAGATGCTAATTCAATAGATTCCACAGTAGCTCCTAAGCTAGTAGATACTAGGTGAGCTGGCCTGCCATTATAGAGTTTCCCGTCCCAAAAGAAATGAGCCAAGCTGTCAACGTGAGTTATGGAATATCCATGGAAAACCATACCAATATAATCTAGTGACACAGAGTAGTGACGATTTGAAACCTTATGGCCAGATTCCCATCCTTCTCCACTCTCAAGCATATAGTGTACGGGTGGATTTGGAACATCAGCCGCAGATTCAAATAAAATGGGCCTAGAACATGAAACTTTAACATACTCTTTAACGAGTCCCATTGCTCGCTTCGTATTATCCTTACTTAAGAAATTCAGAGTTCCATGCTGGTCATCATCTCCCCATCTACCCCAATTGCTTAAAGAATCGAAATAACCTAAAACTTCTTGCTCTGATGGAATTTTGTCAGACATCATAGTCTCCCACTATTTCATTACCTATACTTGATTGTTATATTAATGCAAAACATAGTCGAATGCTCGTCAAAACTTACAGACCTATTTATATAGGAGGAATTTACAATGAAACCTGGTTTTGGACAATTTAATGAACCTTCTCGTGATTATCTTAAATTCTGTGCCCAATTTGGAGTCAAGGACGTTCTTTTAAATAGCGCAAACCTACCAAGTAGTGGTGGTGTATGGCAATTACATGACATCATAAAACTCAGATTGGCAGTAGAACAGGAAGGTCTTAAACTGTCAGCTTTAGAAAATGTCCCAATTAATTTCTACGACCACATCATGTTAAATGGACCGAACAGAGACAGACAAATAGATAACATGATATTTACTATACGTAATATCGCGAGAGCAGGTATACCTATATTTGGATACCACTGGATGCCTTCTATGGTCTGGAGAACAACACCTAAAGTTATTAGGTGCGGAGCAGTAGCTACTGCATTCGATTACGATCAGGCAAATCAATTACCTTTAACTCACGGCCGCGAGTATACAGAAGAAGAAATTTGGGATAATTTGCAATACTGGATAAAAATAATTACACCTATAGCAGAAGATGAGGGTATTCGCCTTGGAATACATCCTTGTGACCCACCCGTTCCCAAACTCGGTGGAGTACCACAGATCTTACGCAGTTTCGATAGCTACAAAAAACTTATCGACTTGTATCCCTCAGATTCAAATGGAATTGAATTCTGTCAGGGTACTTTTGCAGAGATGATTGATGAAAACATCTATGAAATGATTCGATATTTTGGAAAGAGGAATAAGATACTCTATGTGCATTTTCGAAACGTATCAGGGCAAGTTCCTAGTTTCCAAGAAGAATTCATTAATACCGGTTATGTGGACATGTACAAAGCTATGTCTATATATCAGGAAGTGGGTTTCGACAGTTTTTTCATCGATGATCATGTGCCTCAAACATTCCAAGATACCGAATGGGGACACAGAGGCCGGGCCTTCGCTAATGGATATATTCAAGCAATGATCGAAGCTGTCACTAAAAACCCTTATACAAACAAGGTAACCTAATTATTGAGTAAATTACGGTATAGAGTTTCACAAAGATCTATTTGCTTCTATTCTGTCAAGATCTGAAGATGATAGAAATGATTCGATATTTTGGGTAAATTCAGAAAGTGTTTCAGACGGTTTTAGATTAGTAGTATCTATCTTGAATTTATTTGGGATTAAAGAGTCTTGATACTCTTCATGAAATCGCTCGCTAACATACGACACATCCTCATATTTAACAACACCTTGAGTAGGAATTCCAAATGGTTGTGAGTCGAGTTTTTTTGAGGAAGATGGTTTAGTTGTTTGAGTCATCCTTTTTTGTATCATCTCAGTAGAAGCGTGAAGTAAAACTAGTACAGTGTATGGCGCTTTATCTATAATTTGTGTTTCAATTTCCCTGGCCATTTCTGACCTCTGTCCATTCGGACTTCTTCCCTGTGACCCACTATTTTCATTTCCATAACCATAATACAAAGGAGCATAGACTGCCTCTTCAATATGAAAACCCATTAAATGATGATCAGGATTAGAATAGAATGTGTCTGACAAATGATATTGAATCATAAATCTTTGAAACATTTCCTTAATTTGCGGAGACGAATTCTTATATTCATCTCTTGCATCTGGTGCTAATTCCGTTGAGGGAATAGTGAAATGATCATGGAAATGGCTGTATACCCCAAAAACATCTTTTGACCACTCGACTATTCCATCAGCCAAAGTGGTTTTACCGGTATATTCGCAACCCACCAAAATAATATTCATCTTATGCTCCAGTCCCAGTTAAATCAGATTCACAATTTATATTTGGATTTATACTATTTTATGCTACAAGATCATTGCTTTACCTATTTTATTTATTATTTTCGTCACTTATCATATTTTCTCCACGAAGTTGACTCGCACGGATGTCGTAATGTCCTGGATATTGAATTGGTAAGTGTTCTGACTCTACCATCAAGTCTAAAGGATAGACACGTGTCTTTAGCGGGAGACGAATCATTTCATGCAATCTAGATGACTCATATACAGCACAGGCCATTTCGACTGCTTTATATCCGTGAAGAGCCTCACCCCTGTGGTTTTGTACGTTTCCTTGGATCCAATCAGCTAATTCTTCTGCTTGTAATACCGCGCCTTCTTTCATTTCAAATTCAGATTCATCAGGCTGAAAATATTTCCCTCTAGGGGATATTTTGGACCAATTCCCTTTGGTATCTGAATTCATCAATCGGTAGTATTCTGGTCGTAACTCAATGATGCCTTCTGAACCAATTACAGTACATCCTTGATAATAGTCCTCTTTAAAATCACTTAGTAACAATCCGTCTGCCCCGCTTTTAAATCCAAAACTACATAGCGCTCTATCTTCTATGCGAATGGATCTTTCATAACGATCAGTATTTCTCTCCACTGCTCCCATTACCCAGTCACAATCATCGTCGCCTAATAAATATCTGAACATATCGAATAAGTGGCTGGCCCAATTCAATAAGCCTGATCCAGAAATTGATCGAATCATCTGTACTTTACCTATTGCTCCTTTTTCGATCAGATTTCTAGTTTCAACATAAGATGGAAGAAATCGTCTTTGATGACCAACAGCCAATTTAACGTTATTCCGTTCACATGCAGTGATCATATCTGCTGCGTGCCCAATATCTTCTGCCATGGGTTTTTCACACAATATTGCCTTTGGTTTTCTAGCTGCAGCGGCAATTGTCCATTTAGCATGACCTTTGTGCCATGTTGCTATTGATACTACATCCAAATTTTCTGAATCAAGCATCTCGTAAGCATCAAGATAATGTTTTGGTTGATAATGTTTATATCCATTAAATTTCTTATCAAAAGCGATCATAGCTTCTGAACTTAGATCTGAAATGGAGCTTATTTGAAAACGATCGCATTCAAGATATCCAGTAACGTGGTTGGCTGCCATCCCGCCACATCCAATCACTCCTACCCTAAACTTATCACCCATGTCTAGCTCCTATTTAATTTGGATACTGCAAAAATGATTTTTATCTATTCTGTAATTTGGCCTGTAGCTCTCAATATAGTCTCTTGGACAACAAGTTCATGATCGAGAGATCTATCTGGTTGTTTATCGTCACGAAGATCCTGAATAAAAGCCTGAAGACTATTAACATATCTTCTTCGGTCTTCAAGTTTGATAATTGATATGCCAGATGGATAATCATCTTTTTCACTGGTGATACACAGTCTTAGAGTGTCTGCTGGTTCAAAAGGTTCCATGATTACAGAGCCAGCGTCCCCGTAAATTTCAAACCTTCTTGCCGTTGGAGAAGGTTCCATTGCAGATATATCAACTGTAGCTATTGCTGAATTGTATTCCAATACTGCTACTCCATTATCCACAAATGATTCTTTATGATCTATATCTTGCCTCATAAATGAAGTGACTTTATTGGGCCTCCCCAAAATCCACACTATCTGGTCAAGTACATGACCAGATAGATCGTAAAAGATTCCTCCTGTGTGTGCACTCGCAGATAGATTTGAATTCAAATCAACACTCGTAGACATATGAGCCCTGACTGCAAAAATGTTTCCTAGAAATCCTGATTTAGCCCAACGGGATATCTTTTCGAATCCGTCGTGGTATCGGAACATGTAGCCAAGTTGAATCAATAAGCCTTTTTCTTTTGCTTGAGATACAATCCGATCAAATTGAGAATAATTGTCTCCTGCAGGTTTATCGTAAAATACATTTTTACCAGCTTTTACTATTTCCTCTGTTTGGTCCAAACTTTCCAAATTTGATCCTTCAGATGCTATTGCTACGATATCTGGATCATCAAGCAATTCTTCTTTGTTTTCCAGCCATTTAATTTTAGACCATGGTTCTTCTTTCGAGTCTATTAATTGATCTCTTCGTGCCAAGTCAGGTTCATATACACCTTGAAAATCCACGTTAGTGTTTTCCAAGATTACTTGTAATACTCCCCGGGCGTGTGAATGTTTTGTGCCGTACTGTCCCATTTTAATCGGGATGATTTTGTTTAACATTTTGTAACCTTTAAATATTTATTTTGGTCTGCATTTTACACCCGGTTCAATTCAATCGATAGTGTTAAGCAAATGTTTTGATATTTTTGAAAGTCAATAGTACATAAATTAGAAAACCCGCCTTTTGTTCAAAAGGCGGGTTTTCTAAAACAATTCTTTAGACGATTTTTATCCGATAGGAGTTTCAACCTTTCCATTACTGCGGTATTTAGAAAGTCTACGTATAAAAGGTGGAACATCTAAGTCTGAATCACCTGCCCTAGCTTCTTCAAGGATATCTCTCAAATTCTCATCCTTCTCATTGGAAGATTCAGACGTTGGGAAGCCTGTAGCTATTACAGTCAATTTGACTTCATTATCATTTTTTTGATCGGTAACCATTCCAAATATAATGTTGCAATCTTGATGTACTACACCTTGAATAACTTCAGCTGCTTCGTGTAATTCTGACAATTTCAGGTCAGAGCCACCACTGATATTGAAAACAACTCCTGTAGCACCATCTATAGACACATCTAATAATGGATTCGAAATTGCCTGCTGTGCTGCATCTCTTGCTCTATGTTCTCCAGTTCCGTAACCTATTGACATCCATGCTGGACCTGCTCCTCGCATCACGGCCTGAATATCTGCAAAATCTAAATTAACCTCACCAGGTACTGTAACTAATTCAGCTATCGATTGTACTCCTAGCCTCAAAACATCATCAGCTAATCCAAATGCATTAGACATAGTTATTTCGTCTTCAGCTATCATACTCAGTCGCTCATTTGGTATAACAAGTAAGGTGTCTACATTTTCCTTTAATCTTTTGATACCTTCTTCAGCACTTCTGTATCTGCGCACACCCTCAAAAGCAAAAGGAGTAGTGACAACACCAACAGTTAGAGCACCAGTTTCCTTAACAATTTCTGCTAATACTGGTGCGGCTCCTGTTCCAGTACCTCCGCCCATACCAGCTGCTATAAATACCATATCTGATTCTTTGATAGTTTCATGAAGAGTGTCTCGGCTTTCATCTGCCGCACTAGCTCCCAATTCAGGATTACCACCTACACCCTTTCCTTCTGTAATGACATCACCAATACCAACTCTAAGAGGCACATCACATCCAACTAATGCCTGGCTGTCAGTATTTACTACTATGTACTCTACGCCCGGTATAGGTTCTCTAAACATTCGAGATACTGCGTTAGATCCGCCACCGCCAACTCCCACCACCTTGATTTTTGTATGACCAATTTGCTGTCGCGTATTTTCTACCATTAGACACCCCTTTTTAATATTACCTATTCTACTTTTTAATAATCTGTCCAATTCGTGACAAAATTCCAGTTTTCTTTTTTGAATTTGAGCTGTAGTCTATTTTGTTGTTTATTGCATTTTCTTTATTATCATTTTTCAATACCCACTTTAGAATGCCAACACCTGTAGCATGGTTTGGATTTAACAACTCCTCTGGTATTACATCCGCTATCGGTAAGCCAGTACGAACTTTCGTCGCGATAGTCCTTCCCATCAGATCAGTAAGACCAGGAAGATTTGAAGTCCCACCGGTCAAAACTATATGCGATTTAGTTTGAGCATCAAGTTCTGAATCATTCAAGGTAATACGTATAAGATTAATTAATTCTTGTGCTCTTTCTCTAGTTAATTGGCTGATATCATCAGACTCAATCTCAATAACAGAGTCATCAGTTTTGGATTGAAAAGATATTTTGCTTTCAGCTCTATTTGATGGATATAGTTCAGCTGTACCGTATTCCAATTTAGCTGATTCTGCTGATTCATAATGAGTGTTAAATGTGAGTGAAATATCGTTTGTGAATTGAAAACCACCGACAGGAATAACATCTGTATAGCACACACTACTATTCTTGAAAGCTATAAGATCGGTTGTTCCTCCTCCTATATCGATAACAACAACTCCCTGTTCTCTTTCTTCTTTTGTTGATACTGCAATTCCGCTAGCTATAGGTTCGAGTACCATTCCTGAAACCTTGATTCCTGCAGATTCAACAGATGTATTTAATTTATCGAGTAGTTCCGCAGACCCAGTTACCACATGAGTATCAACTTCTACATAATCGCTATGCATACCAACGGGGTTTCGTATACCTTCATCACCATCGATACAATAGCTCATGGCGATAGCGTGGATAACCTTCCTCTCGGAGTTATCTATTGATTCAAATAATGTATCAGGATTATCTGTTAATGAATCTTTAGTTATCACATAGGGTTCTTCATCACGATTCATCCGGTCTCTTCTATTCGTGAAAGAAACGTGAACCCCAGTTACTCCCACATATGCTGAATCGACTTTATATCCTGATAAAGATTCTATTTTTTCTATAGCAAGTTTTATTGCGCGTGATGTTCCACTTATGTCTGTTACAATTCCTTTTCTCAACCCGTCGCAGGGTACCGTACTATGCGTAAGTATATTTAGTCTTCCTTTTTCAAGTTGTCCCATTATCGCTGAGATTTTAGTCGTGCCAATATCAATAACAGTTTTGATCTTTGAGGGAGAGCTTTTCAACTTTGTACCCTCTGTGAGTTGCGTCACTTTATTTTCTCTAATCTGAACTGTATCGGTATTATTTTTGATTGCTACCATGACTGTTTCTTTCCTTAATTTTATGGATGTTTATACTTAACGGTATTTATTTACCACACATATTCGTATTAGCAGTACTTATAAAAGTTCTGCTACTCTCAATTTCGCGCTCCTACTTCTCGGATTTTTGTTTACTTCATTTTCTGAAGGCTTAATAACCTTTTTGCTAATCAATTTAATTTTTGGTTCATGTTCACAGTTACATATCGGGTTATTTGGAGGACAAATACATTTAGATGCATATTTAGTCATAAACCTTTTTACCAATCTATCTTCTATAGAGTGGTAGGTTATAACTACCACTCTGCCTCCGGTTTTCAAAATATCCAGAGCATTACTCAGTACTTTCTGAATATTACCTAATTCATCATTGGTTGCTATTCTCAGTGCCTGAAATGTGCGGGTGGCAGGATGGATCTTAGATTTACGATTGCTGAACATCGTACTTTTTATAAGATTCGCAAGTTCAGTGGTAGTATCGATTGGACGAGCGTTAACAATTGCTTTAGCTAATTGTCGGGATTTCGATTCGTTGCTATAAAAATACAAAATATCAGCTAATTCCTGTTGACTATATTTATTGACTATTTCCCAGGCTGAAAGTTCTTGTTTAGTATCAAATCTCATATCTAATCTAGATTCCCTAGCAAAACTGAATCCTTTATTAGTTGTTTCTAACTGCAAAGATGAAAGTCCTAAGTCAAGAAGAATACCGTCAATTTTTCGGTAATTGAGACGATGACTGATTTCTTTTATTTTCACGTAGCTATCATTAATTAACACCGCTCTTTCACCAAGCATCTTCTTTGCTTTAGTCAAAGCATTTTTGTCAAGATCTATACCAACAATTGTAGGTTTTGGATCAGTCGCTCCAGAAATAGCCAAGCTATGTCCTCCTTCCCCTACAGTGCAATCCACATAAACACCCTCTGAAGCTATCTTTAAAGCGCTGATTACTTCCTTAACCATTACTGGACAATGAACATTTTCCATTATGACAAGCCATTCCAAGTCAAGTAACGATCAATTAGAGGTAGGCATGGTAAACTGTTTTGACAGTTAGGTATGTTAATTTTGCCTCCAAACTAGATATTAAAATTAGTTTCACAGAGCACATGAATTTTTCGCAAGGCAATTTTAGACTAGTTTAAGACGTGTTTTAAAAAAATATTAGCTTCATTAAATTTATAGGATATATGAATAACATGGTTCTTCAATCAGATGCATTTAATTTTGGAATACTGACTATAAGCGATGCGGGTTCAAAAGGAGAACGTAAAGATACTAGCGGCGATGGGATTGAAGAAAGAATGATAATCGACGGATTTAAACTTACCTTAAGAGAAATTTTGCCAGATGAAAAAGAATTGATATCAGAAAAACTAATACAATGGGCTGATAGCGGTGAAGTAGACATCATTTTGACAACTGGGGGTACAGGACTCGGTCCTAGGGACGTAACACCCGAAGCTACTCTCAGGATAATTGATTTTGAGGTGACTGGTATTTCTGAAGCGATGAGAATTAAAACTTTTGACAAAACTCCAATGTCAATTTTAAGTAGATGTGTATCTGGTGTTAGATCAGGTTGTTTGATAATTAATCTTCCAGGCAGTCCTAAGGGAGTTAAAGAAATGCTGGAGGTTGTAATTTCTGTCATCCCTCACGCACTCGAAATGATTCGTGGATGGAGAACCCATCCTGTTAACAATATATAAAATTAGATGATTATGAGATTTCACGTAGTGACCATTTTCCCCGAAATGTTTGATGGACTTTTAGATGTTGGTGTTTTAAAACGTGCTATCAATAATCGTTTGATCGAAGTTAACCTGACTGATATTCGTGATTTCACAACAGATAAGCATCGTTCAGTCGACGACTATCAATTCGGAGGAGGGTCTGGGATGCTATTAAAACCTGATCCTCTATTCAAATCAGTCGAATCTATTCAACAACAACAAAGTTTAGATATAAATGTTCCTGTTATATTGATGTCACCACAAGGACGCACACTAAGCCAAAAAATTGTTGAGGATCTATCTAGATTTGAAAATCTGGTTTTGATTTGTGGACGGTACGAGGGTGTAGATGAAAGAGTCAGAGAACACCTTGTAACAGATGAAATAAGTATTGGGGATTATGTTTTGAGCGGTGGTGAATTAGCTGCCATGGTATTGATTGAAACAATTTCTAGATTAATCCCTGGGGTCTTAGGTTCCATAGAATCTGCAGAAGATGATTCTTTCACATCTGAACTACTTCAAAATCCTCAATATACGAGACCATCCCTATTTAGGGACTGGAGTGTACCGGAAGTATTGCTTTCAGGAGACCACAAAGAAATAGAAAAATGGCGCAGACAAGAAGCATTAAGACGTACCCATAAAAGGCGCCCAGATTTGTTAGACAAAAATAAATTAACCAAAGATGAACTTAATTTTATCAAAGAATTAGACAATAACTCTATCTAGCTTTAATTAAATAGGAATGCCGAACATATTTAGGCAAATTTAGATGGGAAATTCCGAGAATTCTGTAATTTATTTTACCGTCATTCAAGGAATCTTAATTTTTACTTACCATCCAAATAATCAATATATTTATTTCTGACTGGGAACCATTCCCCTTCAAAGATATCCCGGCTTGGAGGCTCGGCAATATACTTAGCCATGTCAGCAAATGCTTCTTGAACTATAGGAACAGCTGCTTCTGCATCAGCAACACTTTCATATATCCCAAATATAGTTACTTCATCTTGTCCTGTAATTGCTGATCCAAATCCAAACATCCCATTTAATGCCTCTGCACGTGACGTTAAAGATTTCATATAATCAACTAAATCCTGTGTTTTACCAGGTTTTACACTGATCCTAGTTCGTGATATTCCGGCCATCATACACCTCCAATAGATAATTTAAATGCAATATAGAATTTATACATTTTACTTAAGGAAACCGTGTCCGATAAGTGAAGTGAATGGACTAAAGGTTTCAATTACGATATCGACTTGATTCAGCTGAACCTTCTACCATAGATCCATCTTTCATTTCCTTGACTGAATCTGCCATTGCTAGCAAAGTAGAATCGTGAGTAGCTGCCACAACACTGATTCCTTGCTCCTCTACCATTTCTCTAAATAGTGCAAAAATAGACCTGGCATTATTAGAATCCAGCTCTCCCGTTGGTTCGTCAGCAATTATCAAAGGCGGTCTACTCACCACAGCACGAGCTATAGCTACTCTTTGTTGTTCGCCTCCTGATAATTCATAAGGTCTATGGTTTGCCCTTCTAGTCAATCCAACCATCTCTAGCCCAGCTTTAGCTCTTTCTTCTCTTTCACCCGCTTTTACCCCAGATATTCTAAGGGGTAGTTCCACATTTTCATACGCTGATAAAAGAGGTAGCAATCCAAACGACTGAAATACAAATCCTATTTTATTTCTACGAATCTGTGTTAGTTCTTTTTCATTCATTTCAGCCAAATCTTTGCCCTCAAATAAAACCTGTCCGGATGTAGCCTGGTCAAGCCCAGCTATAAGATTCAATAATGTGGTTTTACCAGAACCCGACCTGCCAACAATCGCAATGAACTGACCCGTATGTACTTCTAAACTAACATCTTTAACAGCTACAACCTCTTCCGATCCCAGCTCATATTTTCTTCCGACCGCTATCGTTTCAATAATTTTTCCGTTGCTGATCAAATCTAAATCCTCCACATATTTTCAAAGTTAATTATTTTTGGAGATAAATAATCCAAAAGTGTTTACTCTCCTGAAACAACAGTCAATTTCCCGTCTTCTATAACAAGCCTAGCTCTTTCTTTGATCTTTAATTCGTCAAGGATTTCTCTAGGAATCTGTACTCTGCCAGCTCCATCTACAAGAGTGAATTCTTCCAATTCTGATTCGGTATCCACTTCACTGGTAATTCTTTCGTAACTCACCTTACGTCTTATTTCTGTAGATGTCTTCCCATCACGTATGAGCACTACCCTACCGACCTTGTAGGCTATGTCTGGATCGTGAGTAACTATTGCAATAGTAGTATTCAATTCCTTATTTACTTTACCAAATAAATCCAGTATTTCACCTGCGGTTGCGTCATCTAGTTCGCCAGTAGGCTCATCAGCCAAGAGTAAGGGTGGATGATTTGCAAGTGCCACGCCGATTGCTACACGTTGTTGCTCTCCACCAGAAAGTTTTTCAGGTGTATGGTTCATCCGTTCACCCATACCCATTAGATCAAGTAAATCCTCGGATCGCTTTTTCCGTTCTTTTGTAGAAAGATTAGTCAACATCATTGGTAAAGCTACATTTTCCAAGGCAGTTAAGTAAGGGAAAAGGTTTCGACTAGTCTGTTGCCAAACAAATCCGACATCCTCGCGCCTGTATATCTCTACATCCTTACTAGTCATCCTTAATAGATCTTTATCGCCTACAGTTATTTTGCCAGCAGATGGAGTGTCATATCCTGCAAGGATATTAAGTAATGTTGTCTTACCACTACCACTTGCTCCTACAATTGCGACAACTTCACCACGATTTACTACCAGATCTAAGCCTCTTAATGCCACTACCTCCAAATCTGCAATTTTGTAAATTTTGAATAAATCTTCACAAAATATGTATGCATCAGACGAAGTACTCATAATTTAACCTCTCAATAGGTTGTAATTAAAATTAAACATCACGAATCTCCCAATCTTAAAACAGAATGTACAGAAATCCTACCCACAACTACCACTATTGTTAATGTAATAATAACAAACACAGTGGAAATTAGCCCATAAGTCATTATAAGAGGCAGCCAATCCATCTCTGGAACAAACGGAGGAATCACCTTGTCTCCCCAATCATCATGCCCTAACAATGGCATAATTAATGAACCTATTCTCCCTCCTATCCAAGACCCTATACCTATCCCTAATCCTAAAATTAGTATCTGTTCCAACCATACCATACTAATAAGTTGCCACACAGACGTTCCTACTGTCCTCATTAACGCAAACTGCAACAATCTTTGTTTGTATGAAACAAATGCATGTATGACTACTCCAACGCAACTAAGGAGCAACACAGAAACAAATGATACAAATAGGAGGGATTTCCAACCAGCATTAATTAAAGGGTCTATCCTAGTTTCAGTAAGTTGATCAACCCTGTCATATACAACTGAATTGATCCCGTCTAAATCGTCCAGGCGTTCAATTAGTAATCTTCTACTGTCGCCTAATTGACCTGTCGAAACCCAGATTTGATTCGGTGTCATAACATTGCTAATTACAGCAAGATTAACATAGTCTGATAAATCAGTTATATTAGATATAAGATAGCTATCTTCAAACCGAGTGAATGTAGGGAAATAATCTACTATACCTACAATCTTCACCTTAACTCTATGAGAACCAACCATTACTTCGAATATTTCCCCTTCCAAATGACCCGTATTTTTGGAAAAACTTTTGCTAGCCAAAACCGGGATAGTAGGCCTGTCATATCCTTTAAATATTCCCCTGACTGTTTGAGACGCACCATGTGACCAGCTAAATACTATGGAACCTTTCTGACCTAAAATAACGGAATCAGCTTCTCTTACGGTATCAGAGACAGCATCATCAGTAACAAGTAATGGAGTCCAAGTCACATCGTCAAAAGAATCAAGAACTTGATCTATACCAGTCTCGTGAGTAACCCTTATTTCATCAATCTGTAATGAACCAGCTTCTAAAGTAGAAAAAGCCCCTGTTTCATGAATACGGAGAGAAACTATTTTTAAAGAGAGGTTTTCCGATAGTATCTTTGATTGATATTTACGTATATCTATCTCAAATTCCGTCCAATCTTCGTTTCCAAGTTTACCTAAGGAATGGGAGATATATCGGCCAAAGTTGTCCTTAGTCTGCAAAGTAAGGCTCAATCCTGGATGAGGTCTGTCAGGCTTAGCCTTAACAATCAATTTTTCTGTATTTGAAGGTATATCTATTGCAGAAAATGGACTCGTATAGTCCAATCTTTGAAACAAATCACTTATAGGTATTGAGCTATAATCGTCTCTGAAATACCCTATCTCCTGAAAAGATTCTTTCTGTATAGCAAACATCTCATAGGGAAGACCCTTTGCTTTAACTAAAACTTGACCGGTCTGTCTTAAAACAGCTGTTGCTTGCTCTACACCTTCAATGGCTTCGTATCGGTCAATCAAATTGTTTGCATCAAGATCACCAAGTTTTCTACTCGGAACAGCTTCAATCCTGATATCACTCCCGGAAGAATGTAGAACTCTCTCTTCAAAACTTCTGTCAAGGGTCGCCCCGAAACTAGATGCAAACATTCCTAATCCAGCAGTTAAAATAAGTAACAATGAAACTCGAGCATAATGAGCAGGACTCCGTCCAATATTCCAAATACCCATAATTATTCCTGCGGGAGCTTCATTGGAAACAACTTTCGCGACTATATTCATTAGCAATGGAAATACCCTAAGTAATACTAATGCCGATACTAGCAAAGCAATAGCAGGAAATAGCATTGCCAATTCATTTATGGCTGTTTCACCAAAGAAATTAGTGATTACAACAGAACCTTGACGAGTCAATTGCCTAAACATGTATAACATTACTACCAATAACATGACATCCAGGTAATATCGATGGTAGAAAGGCTTTATAGAAGGTCTTGTAAGTTCTTGTTTGTGAGTTATTACCCCAATACGAGAAACACTAATAGCCGGTAAAACCAAAGCCAAAAAAGTGAATATTCCCCCAAGGGCACTAATACCAAAAGCATTTATCGAAAGCCTAGTATTTAGTAAAGAGCCATCTGTTAGATCGGCAAATGCAGGTGTAATACCAAGAAGTTTAATCCCAACCAAAGCCAATACAGGTCCTATAAAAGCACAAATAGCAGCGATACTTAACCCCTCAATAACAAAAACAAACAAAACCTGTGTTGAATTAGCTCCTCTGCTTTTTAGTAAAACTATCTCATTTTTTCTATCATCGACAATAAGTGCAGATAGAGTAGACACATAATATAAAATCACTACTACTATCAATACAAGAATCATAAACATTGGAAGTTTGCTAAAAAATAATTTCTGGTCATATCTACGGATTAAGTCGTCTAAAGCTGTAGTCTGTATGTAAGCAGGTAAGGTTGAACCAAGATGTGAACCCAAAGAAGCTATATTAGAACCGGCGATAATAGCAGAATGAGAATCCAGTAATGTTTCATCAATGTCTAGGAGATAGTAATAGGTAGTATCCATCTTCAATAGAGACGGACCAATCACATTTAAAAATACCTTTTCGCTAACGTAGAATGGAACAGTATTAAAGCCATCAACAGTGACCGTCTGCATTTTAGATGCTAGATACCAGACTTCTGCCGATTCAGTATCTACCGTGAACAACCCACTAACAACTACACTTACAAGAGAGGCATCGTCGCTCCAAGTAGGTATAGCTGTCATTACGTCTCCAACTGAAACATTAAATTTATCAGCTATTTCTTTCGGGACTATTGCTTCTATCATAGGAGATCGTGCAGGATCAACTATTCCCATATCTCTAGGCATACGTCCCCATTTTTCAATTTTCAAATGACTCTCGATTTGATCTATAAAAGCAAAATAGGTCCTGTAATCTTTATCATCCGTTTGATTCTTTACGTTATCTAACAGCATGGTAGGTGTTCTGGCTGCCCGTATTAAATCATTTGCCATCCATGCAACTTTCTCATTTATCTGTTCAAGTACTATTTGATCTAATTTACGATATTCCGCATCTGTAGTCGGGCCTCTAGTGGTTTGAATAACTATATCAAGACTAGTACTTGGTTCTTTCTCAAGTGCAGATTTTAATGCGACCTCACGTAAAGCATCGAAATAAATCACTGTGCCAGACATTAAAGAAGAAGCAAGTAACACCCCAAATATCACTGAGAAAAGAAGCTTTACATTAGAAAGACTGCGACGAATTACCATCTGCCAAACATTAATTATATTTGTAGTCAGATATGAAATACGATCGATAATATTTATTGTAGTCGGAATCATTTATTTTTAGTTGATGTCTATTTTCGTTATTTTTCCTAAATCTAGGTATCTAACTAAACGACCTAGAAACAACAAAGCTCCCAAAACTATGACGCCTATGGAAAAATAAATAAGCCCCATGGGAACCCAGTCAGTAAATATTTGGAATGGAGGTACAACCAGCCCTCCAGCGTCAGAATTTATTATAGGAGAAACCATAAGAAAGCTTGCTTGAAACCCTGCCCATGTACCCAAGCCCACTCCAATAAAAGCTATAAGTAGATTCTCAAAGACAATCAAGTTCATCATCTGGTTATTAGAAAACCCTATGGTTCTCAAAACTCCTATTTCGCTAACGTTTCGTCGATGGAATAGCAACAAATAAGCGAAATACCCGAATACAGCAACTAGGAAAACAAGTGGGGGAATTATAAGAACTAAAAGTTTCCATCCAGCAGTAATAAATGGATTACTCCTGATATCATTCAAATCAGAAACCCCATCTATCACAAGACCATCCTTACCAACCAAATCATCAACGGATGCTCGAATAGAAGCATAATCGTACATATCTGTATCGATAAAAAGTTCGTTGGGATAAAAGCGATTACCTGAACCTAGTACATTTAAATGTCTTAGAACACTATTAAGGTCAGTGATTAAAAACCGACCTCCATCTGGAGATAAAGTTGGAAAATAATCGACTACCCCTTGAATTTTAATGATTACCCGACGCCCATTAATCTTAGATAAAAAAGTATCGCCAACATTTGCACCTAAGGCAAGCATCAAATTGGAACTTGCAATAGCATACATAGGTCCAGATTCTGGATTTGAATAAAACCCTCGATACCCTTGATCAGTTTCACTTCCAAAAACCAAAGCTCCAGATCGTTTACCGTTATAAGATTCTTCTAAGGTGGGTATGAATTGTTCGGAAATAATATCTTCGGTTATGATTGGTACCCAGTCAAAATCATTTTCAAAATCATCCAAAATTATTGACCGACCATCTACTATTGCCTGCAAATCATCTAACAGTAAAGTCCCAGGTGTTTCACGGCCAAAAAGAAATGATGGTTCGACTATTTGAAATGCAACTAAGCTTATAGGTGTTAGCACATGGTCTGGAATTTCTGCACTCAGGAACTGCCAATCGTGACCCTCAAACCTGCCTAGTTTTATAGATGTTGGGAAACCAACATTATCATGTACGACAAGCCAGGCATCCATTAATGGATTATATTTCAATGGTTTAATCCAAACACCAAGATGTGAGGTATTCTCTGGAAGAATTATAGGTTCAAGTTTATTGTTTGAATCAATCGGACTTATCGAAATGTCTAATGAATCATCTGAAAAATCTTCTCTATACCAAAGCATATCTTTAAGTTTATTCGGTTCTATACCTAAAGATTCAAAATTAACAGGCCCAATTGATCCACTCGATCGATATCCTAATGATGTATTCTTGATTCCTTTTGTAGATGCATAAGAATCGATTAAACCTGATAAGCCTCCTTGCCTGAAACTAGTGAACCCAGAGACCCTCAGATCAGTCCCAGACTTATAGGCAGCACGATCAAGATAACTGGCTTCTAAAGTCCCTCCAACAGTCGTTGCCAGGACTGCAAGTCCAACTGAAACAAGTAAAAGGAGTATCAATCTTGAATAACTGTATGGAGATCTAGACATCCTCAGCAACGCCATCGAAATCCAGATAGGAGCGCTTCTTAAAACCTTTCTGAAACATAAGAAAATAAGTACAGATGGGAAAATCATGGCAAACCCTATATTTGCCAAATAAAGATAATCTTGATTGTGTATTGGTTTAATTAAAAAGAAAATGATCGTTACAATAATTCCTAGAATCAAAATCGTGTTTTTAAAAATAAACCGATCAACCCGGCAATAAAGCAAATATAATGCTCCAGCTGTTATCAATAATGATAAAAGGAGAGTCCAATTATCTTCAGTGTTTTCATATAGCCCCCTATACAAAATTGCCAATCCAGTCAATCCAATTGATAAGCTAGCCAGAAAGTGGATCAATTGATGACTTTCTCCACTAACATATCTCACTACCAAAGGGAAAAACCTGAAGAATAGTATTCCTATAGTTAACAAAAATAGTGCGGGTGCAAAAAGTAACATTTCATTAACTTGAGATGTATCGAAAATACCTTTTGAAACAATCGTTTTTCTAGTAGTTAGCTCCCAAAATACAAGTCCAGTAATTCCTAGCAAAAGAATATCTATATTATATCTGTGTAAAAACGTAGTTGCGGTTGGGCGAGCAGATTTTAGATTATGAAGCAACAAACCCATCCTAGCACCTATCGTTCCAGGCACAATCAAAATGGCAAGACATAGTAAACATGCCAATAATGCTGCCACAAAAGGCCAATAGTCGATGCTAACAGGCAGAGATCTTCCTTGAGTCACCTCGTTAAAATAGGGTAGTTTGCCACTTAATGTAACTATCAAGAAAGCAAATGCAGGAGCCACCAAAACAGAAACCAGGCACATTGATACCCCTTCAAACATATATAAACGAAGAACCGCCCATGTATTTGCTCCCCTACTTTTCAGTAATGATGCATCTCTTTGCCTACTCTGTACTATATTTGAAACCATCATTAGCATAAATATGACGATTGTTATTACCGTTACTACCATTAGGACAAACATAGGGATTTTTGTCAGAAAACTTCGTTTCTGAAGCTGAAGAATCAGTTGCTCTACAGTCTTCATTGATATTGATGTTCCTGGCATAGAAGAAAGGACTGCAGTACGAAATTCTTCGATCCTACGCTTGGATTCAGATACAGACCAATTTTTCATTTTTTGTTTATCTAATAAAAGGAACCAACTTGGTTCTACGAGCGAACCAGGATATGTATGATTCACGGCATCAATCATAGATTGTTCTGTAACAAATATAGGTAACATCCTTACTTCTGGTAATTCTGTACCTCCAGTTATGATATCTTGCATATCAGTTGGAATATTTAGATCAAGAGTTGCAGGATCCAAAAACATCTTCCCCATCCGCCAATATTCTGAGTCAGAGTCACCTTCTTCCAGCACACCTACAACCCTAACCAAAAGCTCTGATCTTGCTTTAACAGCAGGTCTAAGTACAAGAATGTCATCCAAATGTAATTCAAATCCGTTAGCTGTTTTCCTTGAAACAACCCCTTCTATTTCAACTGAGTTTTTATATTGTTTCACCGAATCAAGCGCCATTCTTCCCTCAAGAAAACGTGAGTGTTTACTCAAATTGGACATATATTGAATATATCCCCTGGTAATATTGAGGCCAGCAAGACCTTCATCTGGGAGTGGGTGTTCTGGATGACCGACCAACTGTATATCTCCCCTGAGATACTTTTCATGACCGCGATAAATAAGTCCGATATTATTAGATATTGAATCCATTAACAGGGAATCATTTTCAGATAGCGGTCTCTCACCCACTAGAGTATTGGAACCTAAAACATGAATCTGCAATAATTTCCCACTGACTCGGTCTAAAGATATATTGAAAGCCAATTGTTCAAGGGCTTTTAAATAAATCGGTATCGAAGCACTAAGACAAACAGTTACAAACACCGCAACAAAAATTACGGAGAGTAGAAATCGATCTTTCGATAAATATTTGAGAGTTAAAGTAAACTTGTTCGTTAATTCCATAAGGAAGTTCAGTTTATAGAATTTTGGCAGAATTAAGATATTTAAAAATGGTGTCTAACTTGCTATCAAAGTTATTATATAATGGTAAGTCTGTTGATTCTATTTACAACCTACCTAGATTTCAAATTCACGCAATTTCTGATTTTATCATTACGAACCGTTTTCAAGTTGTCTCCTGATACGGGCAGGAATATCGCCTTTCAAAGTTTCATTCGATCTAATTCCAAGGGATCTATCAGAAATCGGTAATTTCACCTTAACTCCGCCTTTTCTGTGGGATTCTCTTAATGCTATCGCTATTTCTAAACTAGCTATTCCATCTTCAATAGAAGCTCTTGGTTTAGTATTGTTATCCATGCTGCTTATTAAATCTTCTATTATTGTAAGACCTGTACCCTGTGGTCTGGCAGGCAGAGGAACCGGATAAACCACTGGTGATTCACCTTTTCTCTGTGTTCCTTCAATGCCAGATCCAATCTGGTATACCAAATATTCACCTGAACCTTCTTTACAAACAATTCTTCCTGATTCACAAATCACATCAATATAGGTCCCAACAGCATTACCACAATCCATGCTCCTTAGGAAAGCCCTAACCCCGTTGTCAAACGCTAGATATCCGTTCCCTTCCAAATCATCGTCAAGTTCCGCTTCCTGGTCAGAACTCATTTCTCCAAAAACCCATTCAATATTGCCCCCGGCTAAGAATCGTATTATGTCGATAAGATGACTCCCATTGTGTGAAAGACCACATCTCCAATATCCTGTTATCTGTAATATCTGGCCAAGTTTGCCAGAATCCAGAATCTGTTTTATTTCAGTGTATGAAGACATCCATCTTCTGGCAGTATTCAAAGCTAAAACGACACCATTATCATTGCAGACTTCTAACATTTCATCTGCTTCTTCAAGACTAAACGCAATAGGTTTTTCAGCCCAGATAGCCTTTACCCCCGACCGGGCAACATCTTTTACTATGGAAGCTCTAATCTTAGCTGTCGTGGTAACACTCACGATGTCAAGCTGTTCCCTCTCAATCATCTCCTTATAATCTGTGTATAACCGATCTTCTGATATATCCCATCGTTCTCCAAACATGGATCTTTGTTCAGGATGAGGATCTGCTCCAGAAATCAATTCTGTCCTTGGAGAATAGTAGTAGCTGGGTCCATGACAATATGGAAGAGTTACAGTGCCACCGTGCTCGACTTCATCGTCATATGTACTACCCATCCTACCTAAACCGATAACTGCTGCTCTATACATTGACATCCCTCACCTATTAATTAAATGGACTCTATATTGCTCTTACATCAACTCTTCAGTTGTGAAAGCGTCTTAACTGCTCCATCTCTGGCCCAGCTAGCATCTGTGCCGGTTGTAACAAAAAGACATCCACGTTCTATCCAAAATCGGGCTATTTCAGGATCTCCCAAAGCTATACCAGGAATTTTTCCAGCCCTGATACATGACTCAACAATATCTGTTATCGCTTTCACATGTTGATCCTGTCCATCTTTAGTCTTAAGATCCAGACCTTTGGTACGTGCAAGATCCATGGGTCCTATCCAACAGGCATCAATTCCTTCTACAGCCATTATTTCCTCAGATTTTAACTGAGCAATTCCTGTTTCTATCTGAACCGCTAAAAATACTTCATTATCGATTTTTTGTTCATAATCATTCCCAAGATAGCCTGTGGCAAATGCTCCATTTGATCTCCCTCCCTGAGGTGGATATCTGGTTGCATAAGCTGCTGACTGAGCATCTTCAACGGAATTGACCATAGGGACAATGATTCCCATGACACCAAGATCCAGTAACCTTCCTATAAGACTATAGTCATTTTTCCGTACACGAGCCATTGGAATCGATCCACCTAAAACTATGCTCCTAAATGCTGCTGTTGCTGATTCCTCAGTCCATGCACCGTGTTGAAAATCAACTACAACAAAATCAAACCCTACACTTGAAATTATTTCCGCAGATATAGGTGATCCGAGTGATACCTCTGCACCGATGGCTGGATTGCCTTTAAGCATCTGTTCCTTAGCTAAATTATGTTTCATAATTGATTCCAATTTCAAAAATATATAATCTCTAGTCAGATTAGCATAAATTCGTCTATGATTTTAAATATACATAATCGTTTCTATATAAATCTCAGTTTATTAAGATTACAGGGTCGATTAATCGTATGTCTTTTCAAGTAATATCAGGAGATAAATTTTGACTATAGTAGCCGTTAGCACAGTAAGCTCTAAAACTAAATACAATTCAGACAGACCCGAACCAGATTTCATAAAACTTCTCAAAGACAATGGTTTCACTGTGATACCTATTGGAGCAAAACATTTTTCTAATGGAAATGCAACTGACGAGGAACAGATAGAAATTCTCTCAGGGGCTTCTGCAGTTATTGCCGCCGGAGAAAGATATCCTGCAAATATAATAAAATCACTGCCGCTACTTCGAGTAATAGCTCGATCAGGAGTTGGATACGATAAAGTAGATCTAATTTCTGCCAGCGAACACAACGTGGCAGTAACTATCACACCGAATGCAAACTATGAAGCTGTAGCAGAACAAACTATTTCGTTACTGATGGCAGTAGCAAAATCTACAGTAAAATTAGATACCATGATGAGAAGCGGCAAATGGCCATCAGCCATATTAAGACCACTAAGAGGCTCATCTTTGGGAATAGTAGGCCTGGGTAGAATAGGACAGGCAGTTGCCACCAGAGCTCATTCTATGAAGATGAATATATATGCTACTGAACCATATCCTGATAACAATTTTGTACAGAAATTAGATATAAAGTTACTAGATCTTGATAGTTTATTGGCACAATCTGACTTTGTCAGTTTAAATTGCGCACTAACTCAAAGCACACATGGATTAATCGATAAAAAGAAACTTGCTCTCATGAAAAATGACGCAATCTTAATAAATACTGCTAGAGGTGGCTTGGTAGTTGAAAACGACCTTATAAATGGATTGGAATCTGGTCAAATAGCTGGGGCTGGTCTAGATGTTTTAGAAGAAGAACCAACCGATCCTAACAACCGTCTTTTTGCAATGGATAACGTTGTGCTGTCACCGCACGTGGCAGGTGGTGATATTCTTTCAGAACGCGACATGGGGAATGAATCAGCTCAATGTATTATTGATCTTTACAACGGCAAATGGCCGACTGGAAAAGTGGTGAACACTGATCTTGAAAATAAATGGTCTTGGTGATGATTCACAAATTTAACGGATAACCTACTACAAACATAGATATCTTTGACTTCAGGTAAGGTATGACAAACAGTAACGTGGCCCATTTCGTGTCCATGAGACGATACCCACCTACTGTAAGACCAGTTTCCATTATTTTGTATCCTGGTTTACGGGATTCGCTACATTCTGTGCTCTACCTTCTAAATATGCTATTACATTGGATACACATCCCTCATTCAAACTCTCAACGCCCTCAGGCGTTTGATCTGCTATATGAGGTGTCAATACAACCTGCTCGCATTCAAGTATTGGATGACCGGCTGGAAGAGGCTCCTCCTCAAATACATCAAGCCCAGCTCCGGCAAGATGGCCGGAGTTCAATACTTCTATCAACGCAGAAGTATCAATTAACTCCCCTCGACCTCCATTTACGAAGATAGCTCCAGGCTTCATCATTCCAAACTCACGCTCTCCAAGCATATGGCGACTATCTTCACTCAACCTAACCTGGATACTAACCACATCAGACTCAACCAGTAAATCATCCAACTGCATATACTCTACTCCAAGATCCATTCCTCGCTCATCTGAAGGATTAAATGTCCACGCTATAACTCGCATACCCAGCGTGTTCGCTATTCTCGCTACTTCCCCTCCTGTATTACCTGTCCCTATTAACCCTATTGTCTTGCCTCTTAAATATATATTTTTAGGCTCTGCTGACCAACGTCCTGACCTCAACTCTTCTGTTTGATATGATCCGCGCTTTGCCACCGCAAACATTAAACCAATTATATGTTCAGCCACATATGGGGCTATCTTGCCAGGTTGATTGCATACGGTTATACCAAGTTCCCTTGCCTGATTGATATCAATCATGTCGGTACCTATTGAGCAGGTCGCAATTAACTCAAGATCAGGTAGTTGCTTCAGCGTATCTTCATACCATTTGACTGCACCCCTGGTATTCATAATTACCGTAGCTCCATGAACACGGGACAATTGTTCATCCATTGAAGAGGGCCTGTCGGTGAACAATTCTACATCTCCATAAGGCCTTAGCCGTTCAAGATGCGCTGACCCCTGTATTTGAGCGGGATCATCTCCAGGTACTACTATCTTCACTCTCTCTGACATTCTGTTCTCCTTACTTATACCGCTTTTCAATAGATTTTGACCTGTTTATGTTTTTAAACGTCTATTAAAGAAGAATCATTCTGCTGTGATTTCAAAAAACCTGTTAATATCTGGACAGTTTTCCGAGCTTCTCTGGCCATAGACACACCCTCACCACCATTTTCAATTAAATGTACTAACTCCTGGTATCCAGCTGCTATACCTTCAGAAGTATAAGATTTTGGTTTAATTGATGTCGTACTACTTTGGAAATAGTTATTATGTTCTTTTGTGGTTAACAAACTGGCTTTTTCTTCAGTTACAAATATTTGTCCTTCCGTTCCAGACAGCTGCAATGAAAACATTTTTTGGGTATCTTTCATCCCACAGTACATTGCTCGAATTCCGTTCTCAAATTGAATGAATCCCATTGCACCAGGATCATTCTCAGGTAATTTACCTCCGTCTCCCTTATACTTGTCCCAATGCTCAAAACCTTCTTCTAATCTAGCCCATACCTGAGAAGGTTTTGATTTAGCATACATACACATAGTATCTATCATATGGGTTCCATTCCTGAATAACATTGCACGCGGACCTCCAAGCGTACCAACCATAGTTGTAAGTTCTCCTATCGACCCACTATCAACCTCGTCATATACACTCCTCCACCTAGGGCTCCATCTACGACTGTGGTCAACGGTTATTACGACATTATTGGTTTCACATGCTTTAATCAGCCGGTCAGCATCATCCACGCTGGTAGCAAGAGGTTTTTCACAGAAAATACCCTTCAGACCTGATTTAGCTGCTTGCTCACCTAAAATTGCGTGAGTATGGTCACCAGTAGCAATCGCGAGAATATCAAGTTCAGAATTAGCAAGCATTTCAGTAAAATCTTGATACGGTTTAGCATTAGGCCATCTCTGACCCCAATTCTTAGAAAATTCATCCAGAAGTTCGGGAACTAAATCACAGATCGCTACAATATCAAAACCATCAATTACTGAAAGACCTGCTGCATGTCCATGAACAATTTCTTCTATGAAAGGAGATTCCGTTTCCTGTACTTCTTTAGCTACTATACCGGTTAAGCCAACAATCCCTACTCTATATACCTTTTTATCCATCAATACACCTTAATCCATCCTTGTATATTTAATTAAGTTGAATTCCAAATACCATAGTCAAAATGTGAATAAATTTTCGATATTATATATTCTTTTGTTAAGCATATTTCAATTTAAGATCAAATATAACAAATATGATCTATTCAGATACTCAGGTTATGGCGTATCATATTTAAAATATTGTTTTAATTATTGATATTATTTGGTTTAATTTTGATCAAAAGTAAATTTGAAATAAAACCCATTGCCGAAGAACATCTTGTAATTATTGAATCTTATATCAATCAAGACTGGGGTAACCTTCAAAAACATCGAGAACGATTTGAACGCCAAAAAACAGGTGAGTTAACCTATCTTATTGCCTGGATAAATAACAAACCAACCGGGCATGCGTCTCTAGAATGGCAAGGTAAATCTCACAAAGCACTATCATCTATCGTTGGACCTTGCCCAAACATCGATGATCTCTTTGTACATCCTGATCATCGGTCATCAGGTATAGGTACTCTTTTGTTGCAGACTTCTGAACAAATAGCTAATGATAGAAACTACCCTCAGATTGGATTAGGAGTTTCAATTGATAATATAAGAGCCAGAACTTTATATGAAACATTGGGTTATAAAGATATAGGTGCTGGCGATTATATAGACAGATGGAAATACACAGAACGAGACGGAAGCCAAGCCTGGCATGTTGAAACCTGCAACTATCTCGTAAAGAATATTTAAATTATTACGTTATTTTTATTTTCACCGTCTAAAATATTACTAAATAAAGGCTGACGGGGTTGCTATCTGCTCAAAATAACCTAATATTGACTAAATTTATGTCTCAGAAAATAAACAGAATAAAAGACCTAAGTATCGTAAAACAGATAAATAACCCTCAATTACAATTACACAATTAAGGGACCTAACAGACTACAAAGGAGCAGGAACAAATGTATTACAGAAGACCATTACACAACCTGAGTGGAGTATACAGACCTTTACCAACTCAGCGATTTGTCATGATGACAATGGGAGGGTACTGGCCAGTAATACAGAAACTACATAATGGCCACCTGGGAGTAGTCACCAGAGACAGCGATTTTCATATTGGTGAGCGAGGCCGGCTGGTGTTTGTACACTCTCCTGACGGAGGAGAATCGTGGAGTCACTCGATAGTTATATCCGAAGATGGATCTGATAACAGAAATCCAGCTTTCGGAGTAACCTCGAAGGGAACTCTGCTGGCTTCATTTATCAAACAGGTAAATTATACTGACGGCGTTTAC
>CAYFFO010000021.1:0-36842 GCA_964342485.1 uncultured Dehalococcoidia bacterium | reverse complement strand
TTCAACCTTGCACTACCTACATCCTTTAGATCTTGTGACGCAAGAGTGTTGACGAAAGCTTTAGCTTTTGTTGAATCAAGATTTTGTATGTCTTCTTTCTGAATTTTCCCGATTAGAATTTTCGCAGTATCTTTACCTATATTATTGATAGTTTCTTTGTCTAAATCCTTAACCAACGATCTCGTCTGTTGAGTTGTCATCGCCCTGGCTGTATCTCTTAACCGTTGTTGATCTCTTATAGTTTTAAACTGCTCTTTTATGTTCTGAATATTATTTGATGAATCGTTTGATTTTGCTTGTTGAATTTTGTTCGAATCTTCGACGGCTTTCCTGCTCATTTGACTTTGCAATTCAACTGTACTCATTTTTTGGGAAAGGACTTTCCTGATTTCTGTCACTGTTGGTTTTTGCGGCAATGGTTTTGTTTGTTGCCGATTTTGATCTATTTGACGAGTGACTTCCCTAGTTTGCTGTGTGCTTGCTCCCCTGTTATTTTTTTTGGGAGTTAATGAGTTTGTTTGTTGTTTAACCTGTTGTGGTTTAGGCTTGGACATTCCAGGGTTTTGATTATTTTGGGAAGTCTCGGATGTGGTTCCCTTGATATTTTGTTGCGTCTGGCTCCGAACCTGACTAATCTGTTTGTTCGACTCCCTAGATTTCTGTAACGTTGTCTGTTGGCTATTTCGTTGATTATTAGAATTCGGTTGTACAACTGGAACAGATGTTTCAGCTAGTTTCTTCGGTTCTTGTGCTGGCACATCGCCCTTAGGTGGCTTACCTGGTCCTGGTCCTGACGTATCTTCTTTAGGTAGTTTCTTCGGTTCTTGTACTGATAGATCTTTTTTGGGTGGTTTCGGCGGCGGAGGTACTTGTGCGGATATATTTCCAATATTAAAAGAAATCAACAAAAAGATTGTTGAAATCAAATATATTCCAATTTTCATAATTGCACCTCCATTAGGTACTATCTATCTAGCGGAGAAAGACAATCGAAACTAGTTACTAGTTCATTAAACCTTATCTGTACGGTGGTAACATCAAGTCCTGTAACTGTTATAGAAAATATTGTATTGTCTTCTCTGCATGCCCAACTACCTATTAAACCTCCACCTACTATCTGATTATTTTTAGATGCAGTGAAAGTCCCATAAATCCCCCATGCCCCTACTGCCGGTAGTTCGCCTTGATTTTTTGGCTCGAATTGAAAATCTGGCTGAGATGTTTTTAGAATGCCATATGTGGTCGACAAAAAATCCGGAGTCGTAAGATCATCCATAGGTAACCATAGAAGTGCTACGTTCGCTCCAGAATATGGAAATGATAATCTCCCTTCAGTTTTGCTTGCTTCGTCACTTGATATTCCTGTTATGTCGACCAATACTTCACCAAACAAATTTAATTCATATCCATATTCATTAATAGTTGTATATTCCTCCGAAGTAGAGGATTCAGATTGACTTTTATCGGCAGAGGAGTCATCAGAAACTGGCTTTGTTGTTGGAATCGGCGTTGGCTTGACCTGAGCGCCTTGTACAGATTTACCATCCTCTTTTTTCGTATCAATAGAAGTTTTTGGTGTTTTATCTGATTGGGAATCGTTGACAATTGATGTCTTAGTTGTGCTATCTGAAACACTGGTTTGCTGTTTGACAGAAGAAGTCAATGATTGTTCCTTATCGGCAGATCCTTCTTGACAGGCAAACAAAACTATTGAGGTTGAAATTAAGAGTATTACAATAGCGATTCTATTGATATTGTGTCGCAATAACATGAATTTACATTCCTTTAATTGATAGACTGATCGACGAATATTTGGTTTTACCTGGCTGGTCCTCGTTCCATAGAATAAGGTTGCCAGCGAGTAAGATCAGATCCTTCCAAAACTGAAGGGTTGACACAGGCCATAGGCCATCGTCCGGTCAATACGAGTGCTATTTCTTCACCCACCCTTCTTTTCCTTCTCGGATCAAAACGAGCTGAAGCTGATGCTACATGGGGTGTTATTGTTACGTTATCCATATGTAAAAGAGGATTTTCTAAGTCCGGAGGTTCTTTCTCCAAAACGTCTAACCCAGCTGCATCAATCCATCCTTCTTCTAAAGCTCGAATTAAAGCTAATTCATCTACTGTTGATCCCCTACCATTATTGATAAACAACGAATGTGGTTTCATCAACCTAAAGTGTTCTTCCTTAAGAAGATGTTTTGTCTCAGGGGTTCCCGGTGCATGCATCGAAACTATATCTGAACGTTGTAATAGTTCTGTTAAACCAACTGGTTCAACACCATATTCAGACATAACCAATTCTTCAACATACGGATCGTATGCGATAATATTTACTCCAAATACTTGAGCTCTCTTTGCAACAGCTCTTGATACATGCCCAAAGGAAATCAGACCAAGAGTTTGTCCCATCAACCTTGGAAATTTGTATAAATGCGGCCTTCCATCACTCCAATGACCATCTCTGGACATTTTATCCATCAAGTTGATTCTTCTATATGTAGACATCATAAGTGCAATAGTATGATCTGCCACCTCTTCAATGAACGTATCTGGTACGTTAGTTACCGCTATCCCTTTTTCAGTAGCGGCTTCAACGTCTACGCCATCGGTCCCTACACTTCCAAGAGAGATGACTTTACATTTATCTAGACCTTCAATCACGGCCCTATTCAATTGCCTACCGGAAATGATGGCATCTGTATCTTTGGCTTTTTCCAAATATTCTTCATCACTATCGGCGGCAATCTCAATTATTTCAGCTCCAATACCACTAAGAGCTTCATTTTCCAGATGATAAGCTGATCTGCCTGCAACTTCGGTGCTTCCAACTTTAGATGCAACTACTTTGAATTTTGCCATTTTGACCTCGTTATACTAATTTAAATCTTATCCGCAACATATATGATGTCTAGCATACCATTACTAAACGAGCAATTTCTCAATTTTGGATAACTGAGTATTATCGAGAACCCAGTTTACTCCTTCTACACATGCCCTGATCTGACCTTTCCGACTGGAACCAACGATAACTGAGCCTACCATCGGACGTGACAATAGCCATGCGATTGCAAGCTCAATAAGGCTCCTTTTATTTTCACGTGCAAAATTTTGAAGGTTTTTTAAAATTTGGAATCGTTTGTTTGTAAAATGTTGATCTATCAGTTGGGGTACATTGTGGAATCTACTGCCAATTGGTAGTTCTCCTGTATCTGAATATTTTCCTGTTAAGAAACCACTGTCCAAAGGATGATATGCCAATATACCTAAGCCATATTCTTTACAACAGGGTATAAGTTCTTTTTCAATTGACCTTCTCAAAATATTATATTCGGGTTGGACGCTAACTAAGTTGTTAATACCAAGGTATCTCTGTAACTCAACTAGCTGACTAACTTGCCATGCAGAATAATTTGAGCAGCCTATATATCTTATTTTCCCAGAACGAATAAACTGATCTAACGTTTTAATTGTTTCTTCGATCGGTGTAAATTTATCAGGCGTGTGTAGTTGATATAAATCAATGTAATCTGTTTGTAATTTTCTAAGGCTATTTTCTAATTGAATTTTTATGTGTTTTCTCGAAGTTCCTTGATTATTAGGACCCGTGCCAATTGGTGAACCAACTTTAGTTGCAATAATAGTAGTTTCCCGACGGTGTGATTGGAGTGCTTTCCCTAGAAATTCTTCTGCTAATCCATAGGTGTTGGCTGTATCAAAAGAATTAATTCCCAATTCAATTGATTCATTTACAACTTCAATGGATGTTTTTAAATCCATTTCTCTTCTTCCAAAACCGGATGTACCAACAGTTACGCAAGAGATTTCCAGACCGGATTTGCCCAAGTTTCTATAAAGCATTCTTATTCGCCTATTACATTTTATTAGGACAATCTATCATTTTATTTAGAAACAATGAAGGGTTGTTTGAAAATATATTTGTTAACGAAAAGTTTCATCAAACTTTGGTATTGATAAACTGTCCATGCAAAAGGAATATAGCCTAAGTATCCTAAAATTGGCATTTCAAATACATACAAATATTCGAAAATTGGTATTTGATAAACCTAACTAGGACCAAAGTAGTTACCAACAGGATCCTGTTAGTAAAATCTCCGAAAGAATATAGATATTAATTGAAAAGTTTGGAATTTTCACAATGTGACCTATTTAATGTTGAAATCCTTTAACAACAATCCAGAAAGAACAAACAAGAAGTTTGATATCAAAACAAAAGGTCATCCTTTTTATGTAAAGTTGGTCATATCGTAACTTGTTTCTTGGTTTTGTAGAGTATCTACCTCTGACTTGTGCCAGACCAGCAAAACCTGGTCTTACTGTTAATCTTGAATGGAATCCAGGAATTTCAGTTTCGAAACTTTCAGCCAATTCGGGTCTTTCTGGTCTCGGTCCAACCAGGCTCATATCTCCTTTAAGTATATTAATAGTTTGAGGGAGTTCATCGATACGCCAACGTCGTAAAACCTTACCGATTGAGGTGACCCGTATATCATTTTCAGTGGCCCAAATGGCTCCCGTTGAAATTTCAGCTCCAATCGTCATCGTCCTAAATTTGAAAATGTTGAATTTATCACCATGTTTGCCCAGTCGTTCTTGCTTATAAAAAATCGGACCTCTATCGCAAATCCATATAAGTAATGGAACTGTTATCCAGATTGGTATCAAAATAGGAGATAAAACAATATGACCAATTAACAACATCGATATGTCGAAAGGACGTTTATATTTGGCTTTGACGATTTTGTAAGGACTGTTGTTCATCTTGTGATGTTTTTCGGAGTTTGATCGATTTATCCGAACATTCGTATATTTTGATCACCAGTACATTTATCATTATATCAATTGTAAACCGGTGAACATCAAAACCGGATTGAAGACCAACTTCGAAGGTAGTTGATATAATGATTAGTGAAATAATCGATTCAAATATTTTTCCTGCGGTGTTCCCAACTAGGTGTTCCGAACTAAAGGAATAACTTTCTAGAGTGACCGATATAGTTAATTGAAAATCGACTCAATAAGGAATACTGCGACTGAGAAAGGTGGAAATACAATGTCAATATTAGTCACCGGTACGGCAGGATTTATTGGGTCAGTTGTTAGCAGAATTCTTCTCGAATCTGGCGAATCGGTTGTAGGAGTTGATAACCTCAACAATTCTTACAACCCATTGATTAAAGGATGGAGACTTGAACAGTTGAAAAATTGGCCTAATTTCGAATTCCATCGGTCCGATATTTCTGATTATCAAGGCATATCAGAATTGTTCACCATATATAATTCCAAGAATACAAATTCATTTAGTGGAGTGATAAATCTGGGAGCGAGAGCAGGAGTGTTGCAGAGTGTTGAAGACCCTTGGACTTATTACAATACAAATACCATAGGTACAATTAATCTGTTAGAACTTTGTAAAAAGTTTAATGTTCCTAAATTTGTGTTAGCCTCTACATCAAGTTTATATGGAAATGATACAGATCAGCCATTTAAAGAAGAAAGTTCAACCAATAGACCATTATCTCCTTATGCAGCGTCGAAAAAAGCTGCAGAAACTATTTCATATACATATAGTTACCTTGAAAATATTGATATTACTGTATTGCGATATTTCACGGTGTATGGACCAGCTGGTAGGCCGGATATGGTGATCTATAAATTCATAAAATCTATTGCTGAAAATCAGCCTTTGGTAATTAAAGGCGATGGAGGAGAAAGAGATTTTACATATGTAGATGATATAGCTAGAGGTACGATTGCAGCTCTTAAACCTATGGACTATGAAATCATTAATCTTGGTGGAGACGCACCTATCAAGATTGTCGATATTATCCCGATCATGGAAGAGAAAATCGATAAAAGAGCCACTATAAGTTTTTCTACACGTCATCCTGCTGATGTCCAAGCAACCTGGGCAGACATTTCTAAAGCTCGTAATTTATTACAATGGGAACCCAAAACAACTATAGATCAAGGTATCGAAAACACAGTTAAGTGGTATTTAGATAACCAGGAATTAGCTAGAGAAATTTAAGATTCCAATAGCCCCCGGTGTGTGACCACCGGGGGCCAGCTCAAGGAGGAGCCAGTGCAAAAATGTTTGACATCATGGCACTGACAAGGTGAAGATACCACATGATCTGATTCACGGCAACATATGAACAACATATTGTATAAACCTGTTTTGAATTTAATAAGAATCCGTTGTTGTAAAATGATGTTTAAATTGGATACAGTGAAAATTCCAATTTGGGTGTTATTGATAAAATCACTTTACTTATTATTTGTAGGAACCTGTTTGGTTTTACTGGGTGCTTGTTTCGAATCTGAATCAGTCAAAACAACTCCTGTCCCAATACTGTCAAGTTCTGTAGAACAGTCACATCAAATCAAAATTGGTTTAGCAACAATCGACCTAGGCATAGGTAATAATCGGTTCGCTTTTGGCATTCTTGATAAAGAATCAAAGCCTGTAAGGTTGCCATCAGTTAGAGCTACATTCATGTTTATTGAAAATGAGCCGTATGAAGTTAAGTCTCAAAGGAACGCTCAATTCATTAGATGGCCTACTGGTAAGTCAGGAGTGTATCTATTAGAAGATGTCATCTTCGATAAAGAAGGAAATTGGGGACTCCTTGTAGATTATTCAGATGATTCAGGAGATATTTATGTAGGTCAAATATCCTTTGAAGTTAAAAAGAGGTCATCTGCTCCGGCTATAGGTGAAATTGCTCCTAATAGTATAAATAAGACCGTCAACAACGGATTTAAATTGAGTGAAATTACTAGTTCACCTGAACCTGATTTGGATCTCTACACTCTTACTATACAAGAAGCCGTAAATACCGAAAAACCAACTTTAATTGTATTTGCAAGTCCGGCTTTCTGCCAAACAGCGACGTGCGGACCTCAAATTAAAATAGTAAGTAACATCAAGGACATTTATAAAAATGCGGCAAACTTTATCCATATAGAAGTATTTGATAATCCTTCCGAAATGCAAGGGAATTTTTCTAAAGCTAAAATATCGCCGTTAATGGAGGAATGGTCATTGGTTTCAGAACCATTTACATTTATTGTAGATAAAGATGGAATCATAACCAGAAAGTTTGAAGGTTTCACAACATCCGACGAATTGGTATCAGCTTTGAAAAAATTGATTGAATGATCTGTAACTCGGATCAAACAGTTTATACATGAATTTGCATCGTCGATTAACATAATTGTTGGTATAATCTGTAATCATCATAAATATGGAAATATTTTTGCTATGAAAAAACAAAATATCTTTACAAAATTGTTAGTCTTTATTTCGATCATCGTGGTATTAACAATAAATCCGATCCAAGCTCATGCCCAAGAATCTGCTCCTGAAATAAGACAGATATTCAATGGACAACGTGGCGAATTTGATATCTCAATATCAATCCAACCATCTGTTCCTGTTGTTGGTCGAAATCATATAACGTTCACTATCCGTGATATTCCCAATCTAGAACCTGTTGACAGTCTCAAAGTTGTTTTAACTGCAACTCACGATGAAGAAGATTCTATACAGGTCCAAGCTGTTAATGAACCTAATTCCCCGGAAATTTATCACGCAAATTTAACGGTGATAGAATCCGGAGAGTGGCTCTTTTTGATAGAAATTAAGAAAACTGGCTTCGAAACTGTTAATCTCGAAATACCTGTTCTTTTTGGTGAACCTCCTCTGCCTTCAAATCAGGCCGGAAGTTTACTCTGGATTATAGTTTTTTTATCTTTGATAGGTGGTATTCTGTTCTTATGGAATCGATCTAGAAACATATCAAGAACCGACTCAATCGTATATAGGAAATAGATATTTATTCATGCTGTAATGAGGGTAATCCTTCGATGTGATCTCTAATTTCTATGATCTTGTTTATTTCGCCTGTATTCTGAAATCTGATTTCGATCGGTGTAGCTAAAATAAGATGTTGTCTTAAATGAGATGGCAATATATGAGAAAATTCTGAACCGTCGAAAATCCAGATTTTGCCTGAAAAGTCTCTTAATTCCAGTCTGTTGATTTGAGTCAATGAAGATACTTCCAGGTCGTGTATATATCCGGTCACTGTAGATTCTTTAGTATCTTTTTGGTTGAATCTAAATCCAGAACAAGATATTAAAAAGACCAAAACTCCTACTGAGATTATTGTTAAACGAAGAAAGGTAATCATCGAAATTGTTCAAATGTTATTAATTCAATTATTTCTATTATCATACTATGGATTAAACTGATTTAGGATCATAGTAATTGACACCCAGTTAATCAGATAGATACACTCACTTCTATGAGAGCAATTAAAGACGGACAAATCAATTACGAAATACTTTCTGACGAATTAGAAGATTCGTTAAAGTCCATCATAAAATCGGGCGATTTTAAGTTATACGAAATGATGGCTTACCACTTGGGTTGGAACACAACGACAAAACCCAATTCCGCAATTCATATTAAAAGAAATCACGGTTTAACGACTTTAATATCATCAGAGGCTATTGCAGGTGAACATAAAATAGCTCTACCGGCAGCTACAGCTATTGAATTAGTAAAGACATTTTCTGAAGTACACGACGATGTGCAGTCAGGTACACCAATGAGAAACAATCGGGATACTGTTTGGTGGGTATGGGGGCCAGCTCAGGCTATAAATGTGGGAGACGGATTGCACGCATTAGCACGTCTGGCTTTACTCCGGCTGAAAAAATCAAATACCTCTGCAGAAACAACATTAGCAGCTCTCCAGATGTTAGATAAAACCGGTTTGGAACTTTGTGAAGGTATTTTTCAAAATTTGGAATCCCAAGAAAGAATTGATTTAACTATCGCTTCTTATCTAGAGATGGCCGAAAAAAAAACTGGTTCTCTGTTCGGTTGTGCAATGGCCTTTGCACCCCTATTTTTACAAGCCGATAAAAGTTTGATCGAAGCAATGTATACCCTCGGGAAAAACATTGGTGTATCTCGGGAAATAAATCAGGACCTTAATTCAATATGGTATCAATCAGAGCAAGATGAACACGCGATGTCGGAAGTTTTAAATAAAAAGAAACTAGCTCCCGTTGTACATGCCTTTGAAAACGCAAAAATATCTCAGAAACGTAAACTTGGAGACATTTATTTTAAAAGAGTCCTGGATCCAAAAGACTTGGGAGATATACAGGAAGTTTTGGAAGAAGTCGGATCAAAAACCTACTGTGAACAATTATCGGAATCCTACGTATCTAAAGGTATTGACAAAGCGAAAAAGATATTACCATCAGACACAATAGGGATATTGGCACCATTTATTAAAGAATTGGTGTCTTCAAAATGACGGATATAGCCAAAATCCAAGACCAGAATATCCGGAACAAAACAATCATAGTAAGGGTTGACTTTAACGTTCCTTTTACGCCAGGTACGAAAGAAATTTCTGATGAATCTAGGATCAGGTCTTCCTTACCCACTTTACAATATCTTCTTGACAAACAATGTAAGGTTTTGATTTGTACTCACCTTGGAAGGCCAGGCGGAACTTTTGACGATAAACTCAGTCTTAAACCTATAGCAACTAAATTGTCAGAGATACTTGGAATACCAGTGCCACTAGCACCTCATTCTCTTGGCCCTGATATATCTTCAATGATTTCTGAAATGAAATGCCCTTCTTTATTGATGTTGGAAAATATAAGATTTCACCCTGGAGAAGAAAATAACGATCAATATTTCGCAGCTGAATTAGCGAAGTTGGCTGATTGTTATGTAAATGATGCCTTCGGTGCATCACATCGGGCACATGCTTCAACTGAAGGAATAACGAAGTATATCCCCTCATCTGCAGGCCATCTTCTACAAAAGGAAGTAACCATTTTAGAAAAAGCACTTGATAGACCTGAACGCCCGTTGATAGCGATACTTGGCGGAGCGAAAGTTTCAGACAAAATTCAGGTGATGAAAAATCTGCTAACAAAGGTAGATAAATTGATTATAGGTGGAGGGATGGCAAATACATTTCTTAAAGCCAACGGTAAGGATATTGCTGACTCATTGTTCGAAAATGACCATCTTGATTTGGCTTTAGAAATACAACAAACAAGTTCATCTTTAGGAATCGAAATACTATTACCAGAAGATTTTGTTGTATCTGACTCTTTTAACCAAAATGCTAAGACCATGGTAGGAGATATAGATTCTATACCTCCTGGTTGGATGATTATGGACATTGGGCCAAAGACAGCAAAATCTTATTCTAATGCGACTGGGATAGCTAAAACGATCATTTGGAACGGCCCAATGGGTGTCAGTGAATGGAAGTCATTTTCAAATGGTACATTGATTTTGGCTAAAAAATTAGCACAGTCTTCCAATATAACAACCGTAATTGGAGGAGGTTCAACAGGTGAAGCTATCGCCTCGTTCGGTCTTACTGATAAAATGTCGCATGTTTCAACTGGTGGAGGGGCATCCTTGGAATTCCTCGAAGGAAAAATTCTTCCTGGATTAACAGGTTTGAAAACATGATCGAATTTTTTAATAAAACGGAACTGTGCAGATCGACCTCGTCAAAAATTATAATGTTGGTAGTCGATGGACTAGGAGGTTTACCAAACCCTTCAACGGGCAAATCAGAACTGGAAACTGCTGTAATCCCTAATCTAGATTTATTAGCTCAAAAAAGTGATTGCGGTCTTACAACGCCTGTATTACCAGGTATCACCCCAGGAAGTGGACCTGGCCACACGGCTCTTTTCGGTTATGACCCATCTAAATACCTGGTTGGACGTGGTGTTTTGGAAGCATTAGGTATCGGTATTGACCTTTCAGCAAACGATATCGCTGCAAGATGTAATTTTTGTACCATTGATACCAAAACAGGGGCTCTGATTGATAGAAGAGCAAACAGAATTGCATCAGATGAGAGTCGGGAGCTAGTAAATATCCTAAATGAAATTGAGATTCCAGGCTTCGATATATCTGTGTATCCTGGTAAAGACTATAGATTTGTTTCAGTGATTTCAGGACAAGGATTAGAATGCAACTTAAAGGACACCGATCCTGTCCCTCCAAATCAAAATCCATCTCCGGTGATCGCTATTGACGAAAATTCCAAGTCGACGGCAAACGCTTTAAATATATTTCTGGAGAAAACAAAAACGGCTTTGTCGAATCAAAACACAGCAAATATGATTTTGATGAGGGGATTTTCCAAACTACCTCATTGGCCTCAAATCAACGAAATCTTCAAATTTCGATCAGCAGCGATAGCCGCTTATCCTATGTACCGCGGCTTATCAAAATTGATAGGTATGGAGATTTTGGACGGAGGAGAAGACTTTGATCAAGAAATGGATGCTTTGTATAAACACTATTCTTCCTACGATTTCTTTTTCCTCCATTACAAACCTGCAGATGCAGCTGGTGAAGATGGTGATTTTGCAAGCAAAGTTGAAGCTCTAGAAAAATTGGATTCTTATATTCCATATATTCTTGAAATAAACCCTGACGTTCTTGTAATCGCTGGTGATCACTCTACCCCATCAATTTATGGAAACCATAGCTGGCACACAGTTCCTTTTATCGTTAATTCAAAATACACACGTGGTGGAACAAAAAGGTTCAATGAACAAGAATGTTCAAGCGGTAGTGCTGGGCATATCCCTGCATCGTCCCTGATGTCACTAGCGATGGCTCATGCTGGTAAACTTGCCAAATATGGACCATAGAACTTTGCAATACAGAAATTCACATCACTTTACACCTTATATATTCTAACTACATAGGTGCTACAATTACTAATATCTAAATTTCTTGCCAACGTAGCTCAGGGGCAGAGCAGCTGTTTTGTAAACAGCAGGTCGACGGTTCGAATCCGTCCGTTGGCTCCATAAAAAGATTCGCCAACATATTTCTATAAAGAATTAATACCGACTACCTTGCCAACGTAGCTCAGGGGCAGAGCAGCTGTTTCGTAAACAGCAGGTCGACGGTTCAAATCCGTCCGTTGGCTCCATCCCTAACAATATAAATAAGGGTTGATAGAAAATCTATTTTACCCTTCACTATCTGTTTGTTGAAAGGCATAAGTAGCTGCTCCCAACAACCCAGCGTCATCTCCTAACTTCGATTTAACTACTAATGTAGAAGGGCCAAAGTAGCTGTTTACTAAAAGTTCAATTTGCTTGTTCACAGATTCCATCATCAAATCTAAGCTGTTAGATAAGCCTCCTCCTATCACGATTATATCTGGATCGAGACTAATAGCTAAATTAGATATTCCAATACCAAGATACATACCTGCTTGTTCAAAAATCGACTTTGATATTTCATCTCCGAGTCGAGCTGCTTTCGAAACCGTTTCTGCAGATATTTGCTCGATTTGACCGTTACACAGCTCAATCAAAATCGTGGATTTGGATAAACGGACCGCTTCTATTCCTTGCCTTGCAATCGCTGAACCGGATGCAAGAGATTCCAAACAACCGTTTCCTCCACAATCACACTTAGGTCCGTTTGGAACCATTAGCATATGTCCAAATTCTCCTGAATAACCCCTTGATCCGAATTGAGGATGTCTTCCTAGGATCAATCCTCCTCCTATACCGGTACTAATTGTTAAATAAACCAGATTATTGTATTTTTTATCAAATCCATGTCTGTATTCCCCTATTGCAGCAAAGGTAGCGTCATTAGCTATAAACACAGGACAGTCAAATTGTTCTCCCAAATATTTCTTTAGAGAAAATTGATGCCATGCAGGTAAATGAGGTGGATTGTGCATGATTCCACTGCAAATATCAGTGGGCCCAGCTACTCCTGCAGCGATTGCCAATAAACTTCTTTTATTTGAATTTTCTATAACCGACTCCAGTTGTTTAACCAACCGCTCAATCATCGATGTTTTCCCAAGATCTGCTTCAGTCTTGATGGAACTTTTTGTCACAATATTGCCAGACCGTTCAACGGTGGCAACCCTGATTTGTGTTCCTCCAATATCGATTGTAAGAATATAATCGCTCAAAATATGTACCACATTGTGTATTTGATCAAATAAATGTCAGTAAAGTACCTTACCATGTCCACTCATTTTGATCAGTAGATAAAAGACGAGAAGAAGTTATAAGTTTTTCTCTGAATCGTTCAAGGATTATTACCAATATTACTATAGCAATACCGATAATCAACGCAAAAATAGCTGTGCCTAAAGAAGCTAGGATTGAGGTTATTTGATAACCAATATTCAATATGAAAGCAACTATTCCTGAAATAAAAGGTAAACGTGATTTGGTAAAGGAACCCAAAATCACTAGTAATACTGCTTCAAGAGCAACAATTATGACATAAAACATTTTTGGTTCAGACAATAACGATTGGATAAAAGCTGAACCAATAAGTAATCCAATGGCAAGGAAAGCAAGAATTATCGTAATACCGTTATGGTTTCGCCCTCTAGTTTTTTCGAAATAAGAAAGACCCAACAAATAGATACCTACAGGTAGACAGTATAGCTGGAGATATAGTACGTCTCTGTCAATCAACTGTACATACCAACTGACTATCAGGGAAGCTGCTGCAATATAACTATATAGATAATTACGATAGTAAAGAGACATGCCTAAATACAGTAGTCCTAGAATAGCAATAACCATTGTAATTTGGCCCAAAGCTATGTCGATTCTAATTGTGTCTGTTAAACCTAGAAGCAATACTATGATTACGTAACCAGTCGCAAACCAACAAAGCCTGTTACCAGATGTTTTGAACGGAGTTTCCCAAAATTTTATTGATTCGGGCAAAATCCATTTTGAAATAGCAATTCCTACCCACCACATGAATAGCCCCTGTATCGACCAGCCTACAGCCCTGATGGTAGGACCATCCGATAGCATCCCTGCTATGATCCCAATATTGACTGTAATAAGGAAAGTAGAAGTATATGACAGGTATCCATTTTTGGATATAACGCTAAGTCCCGCTGTTAACACCATAGACATCAGTCCAAGTGTTAGTACTTCCCAATTCGACCAATCATTCCAACCAGCAATAATTAATCCAGCTAATAAATCTAATCCTACGAAAATAATTAGAGGTATAGCTTTATAATCAATTTGCTTTACGGGGTGTATGGTTAGTTCAAACCTTTTTATGATAGATAGCACAAAGAAGGAAAACAATATTCCAAACAGACCAAGAATCAATCCTTTTTCATGTAAGCTAAAATCAAAATAATTAATTTCTACAGTTGAAATAAGTCCTATATGACCAGCAATAGAAGCTCCATATATCCAGTAGAATCGTTTAAATATTAGGGCACTAAATGCAAAAGATATTGTAGAAGCCCAAATTGCAGAGGTCCTAAATATTTCATCTTCAATTGCAATAATTGGAGCGATGATTGAGGCAATAATTGATGATAATTGGAGTGGTAAGGTATATAGGGAATTGAATCTACCAAGATATACAGCCAATAGAATGAAAGTTAAAGAATAGAAACTGATTACTAGAGAACCATGGGTAAATAATGAAAACGAATAGAAATTATCGAGAAACGTTATGGTCCATATAGGGATAGCAATACAAACAAGTGTTATAGAAATTAAGACTGAAATCGATTTAGGTGTATAAGCAGGCTTGATTCCCATAGATTGAAAACCGATGGATAGCATCTTGATAGCCTTTATTTTATCTTTTTCAATCAGTATCCCGATGCTAATTAAGGATAATATTAAGAACCCCAAAGACATTAGTATTGATTCTTGATCAAATCTGGCAAACCAGAGAGCTATCAGTATAAAAATGGAACTGAATATATATAAGCTAATGGCATCCTGTAACGATTTCCTTTCAATATAGTATCCAATTCCAAATAATATTAATGAGAAACTACACCAGAAAGTGGTCTCAACAATATTCAAGAATTCCAACAAATTCAATATTTCATAGATACCTAGGGCCAAGAAGAATAGGCTGCTGACAATAGGTAAAAAATGACTGAAACGAATTCTAAATACCATTGCATATAAAGCTGTAGATAGATAAGTGACAATTAATGATGTATCGCTACCATATGTCCAGGCAATCAATATTGAACCGAACACTACAATTGTTGCTACGACCTGCAAACAACGGATATATATGGCTTTGAATACTGCATCTAATAAGATGCTAGTAATCAATACAATAAACGCCATCATCATCAAAGCATAAGCCTGTAAATCGAAAGAAAATCCCAATCTCGATATAAAGCTTAAAATACTACTAACGACCAAGAAGATTCCTAACGAAATTGAAATTGAAGAGCCAAGAAATAGTTGTTTCGTATTGCTAAAAGAAAGAAGGAGTCGGTATGAACCTCGTATATAACTTTTTCCGCAGACAATACAAAACTTGTCGTCAGTCCTATCTTGCATCTTTCCACATATTTCACAGGAAGAAATTTGTTGAAATATTAAAAGGCCCAGAATAACAAAGTATGTCGCCGACAATAACAAACAGGATAATCCTGCTGTAGTTTTCCATGCCGGTAAGTTTATGATAATTGAAATTAAGATTATTGTAGAAGCCAAGAGAGCAGGATATGCATCTATTTCATTTTTACGCAGAGCCCAGGCTGATAATAAGTAAATTAAAGCAATGATAGCCATTAAAGGTGCTATAAATTCCTGTGAAATTGGAGAAAATAATTGGAAGGTTGAAATAATTGCGATACCTGAACAGACAGTAGCAACCCATGAGAATAAGTATTTTGAAGTAAATATTCGGTAAAGAATGCTAATTAGAAAAATACCGTAGCTAGCTACAAATACTGGTATTGGATCCGAAGCAGATAAGGACAATAAAAATCCAGCTGATGCAATAATTCCTGATGCAATAAATCCACCTATTCGGTGAAGGAAAGATACTTTACCCAATAAAACAACGGATATGAAAACAACAATTATTGCCCAAGAAATTAATACATAAGTATCTCTAGCAATACTTTGGTCAAGATATTCAACAGATGTTAATCCATTTGATATGCCAAAGGGGAAAATAGAGATAGCCAAAGTTGCAAGAAATACAGACCAGAACCTGACAATTGATGCAGGTTTAATTCGGTCTTTGAAAAATTGAGACTCCTGATAATTGTCAATTTTCCATATTATATTGGAAAGATAGTGAGAGCCCGATAAGGGTAGTTTTGTAACTAATATAGAATCACATATTAATAAAATTGCAATAGTCACTAGATTAAATGCCATATCATATTCATTCCCTGCCAAAGAATATGAAAAAGATGCCAATATAAGGAGAGTACTCCAGATATGCCAAGGCAAAGATAAATTTCTGGTCATGTTAAGGGCTGAAGCTATAAGCAGTCCCAAAATTGAAAAACCTGCTAAAAACGTAACAAGCCAAACATCACTGAATGCGGTTGCTTCAAATAAAACATATGGAAGAACAGTGAATGGGATTAAAGGGATCCACGGCCAAGGTTCTCTTTTCCAGGAATAAGCTATTACCATAGCGATGATAGTAGTAAACAAAGCAGTAAAAGACCGGGCCCAGTAATTGATATCTGGCCATAACAATGCTGCTATCAGGAATATTAGCATTGCTAAGTTGAATGGATTCAAATATTGTTGCTTTGAATCAAGATGTGAAAACCCCAATTGTTTAAAAACAATTCCTAAAATAAACAAAATGGCCGCCGTTACAGTAAGAATAAGATCGAAGTATTCCATATGGACAAAACCTGATTGCAAAGCAAGTAAAACAAAAGAAACTGACCCAAGACCGACTATTGGATATCGATACCAGTAAAATTCCAGTTGCCGCATTGCCAAATACAATAAAATTGCAAGTCCAGTCAGGGATGCAATCAAAGAATAACCTGAAGATTCTATTAACCAAACAGGTACCGAAACAATCGTTGGAACAACCGCTAATATATGAGCTGTCCAAATAAGAGGATGAGCTATATAACTATAGATGTTTGTTAAACGATTCCAGAATACTACTAGTACCAAAGATTCAACGGTTAAAGCCAATAATGACCAGTACCAAGATAGTCCGAAGCTTAAAAGTGATAAACAAAGACAAACACCAATTATTCCAACGCTGCCTTGAGTTAATAAATGGCCACGATAGGTATGAGTAAGGATTAACCATATAGGCAATGAGATAGTTGAGATAATCAGCCATCCATAGATTGGGAGGTCAATTGGCAAACCTAATCCTGGTATTACCTGAACTCCTTGGCTTCCAACAAATTCATAGACCGCTATACCAGCGTTAAAAAAAGACCAAATCGCACCGATTGAGATCAATGCAAGACCAGAAATCCGAAGTTTCAGCCGTTCTTTTACGATATGCCCTGCTGAAATGAACCCGACCATTTGCAGTACGAAGACTGATTGCTTAATGATCCAGGAAAACTGTGACCAAAGACTGACTACAATCACCAATGAACTTAAAGCTATTAAAAGAACCCCGAAACTTAGAAAAGCTGACATAGCATTTTCTGAAGAAATGGCTGAAAACAGATTATTCCAATTGACCTTAGGTAACGAAGGTTTTGAATAAGAAACTTTTTCTTCAGGCTCCGTCGCTTGGTGTATTGCATTCAGGTTTTGAGATCGATTTTGATCTAAAGCTCTATCCAAGTTGTCTTTTATGTCTGGTCTCAGTCTACGCAGTAGCCCATCTACTTTTGTTTGTTTTAGAGTGTTTTTATCAATCTCGATTTGACCATCAATAAATGCTAGAAAATAGTCTATTCGATCAGAGGTATCGATATATGTTTTTGTGTTTTTTATTTCTGAGATCCGGTTGATTAATAGATCTGTAAGTTCGTTTTGTATTCCATCAATTCTGTCAGAAAGCTGATTTTTTAACGTTTGAACTGTTTGATCGTTATCAAATTCGTCTTGGTTTAATAAATTGATACAAAATTGAATTTTTTCCAATTCCGTAAACCGTTGTGTTAAGACTTGATCTATCAAAGAAGGTGAAGGTTCTATTTCGTTGGAAGTTTTGTCCGATGGATCTGTAATATTTGTTTTTGTTTTATCAGGCTCATCACCCTGGGCATTTGCTTGAAAGGAATACCCACATTTAATACAAAACCTATCTGTTAACGATTTGTTTTGATTACAGTTTGGGCAGTTTTCACTTCCTTTAATCTGTGTATCAGTCCCACAGGACATACAGAATTTGTCCGATGGGTCTAAATCTCTTTTACAATTTTGACAGATATATTGAAAATTCATTTACCGTTAATTTCAAATACGAACATAAACTTAGTTACGACAAGTTAACTCATGACTGATAAAAACAGTCAGGCTTTTACAGTTTAGTTGATTCATGCTTACTATTGACAGCGTGTTCATGTATTAATAGGCTTTCTTTATCACTAAGTTTTTATATAGATTCGTTAAGGAGAGCAATTATATTGGTTAATATCAATGAACATGACCTATACAAACTGACCTACCAGATTCTAATATCAGCTGGAGCTGATGAACGTAACGCTAAACGAGTCAGTGAAGCTCTATTATCGGCAAATTTGTCTGGTGTGGATACACACGGTGTCTTCCACCTACCAAGATATATAAAAGAAATCGATGAACAGTTGCTAGTTCCTACCGCATGGCCTGAAATAATAAATGAGAATCAAAATTCTGCTTTAATTAAAGGTAATTGGACTTTTGGACATGTTATAGCAAAGTTTTCTATGGATTTGGCTATCTCTAAAGCTTCTTCCCATCAGATAGCGGTTGTTAGTTTTATGCAATCGAGCCATATTGGTAGATTGGGAGAATATGCTGAGATGGCCGCGAGGGTAAATATGATTTCACAGATATGGGCATCAGGCTATGGAGTTGAACAGCCGGTAGCAGTCCCATTTGGTGGTCGTGATTCTATTTTACATACAAATCCTATCTCAATAGGGATTCCTGGTATAGGTGAATCTAATATGATAATGGATTTTGCTACAACGACTGTAGCAGGATCAAAATTACGGATCGCCCATCAAAGAGGAGAGCCCGCACCTGATGGATCTTTGGTTGATGATCAAGGCAATCCGACGAAGGATCCGAGTACCTACCCAGAAAGGGCAAGACTGACTCCTTTTGGAGCACATAAAGGATATTCCCTCATGTTAGCTAATGAATTTATAGGACGAATATTTTCTGGATCTGATGATTACTCTGAAAATGACAAAGGCGGACCAATAATGAGACATCAAGGTGTAACCATGATCGTTATGAAAGCCGATCTTTTTCAACCCATAGACGAATTCCAAACTAAATCAAGCAATCTACAAAAACTCGTTAGGTCCGTCAATCCAGCTTCCGGTTTTGATTCTGTAAAGATTCCCGGTGATATAGAAAATAACTTCAGAAAAGAACGCAAATTAAATGGTATTCCTATCCCAGACGAACAATGGGAATCTATTAAGAATTTAGCTGAAAGATTCGCATTAGAGTTACCTGTTTAAAACAGATATCTTCAATTTGAAATAAAAAAACAAATCTGCTTGGAGAATTTCCATAAATGAACAATATATATTCTATAGGAACTAACAGGCAATTATTTCTCGACGAAATGTGGCTAACTGCTCCTAATAACATTAGTCGCAAACTACATACTCCGGATCGAAGAGAAGCAGTAATAGAAGCTGATTATCCTTGGGAAAAAGGGTTCGTAGGGTCAGCAACCGTATCATATGACGGTGAGAAATACAGAATGTGGTATAAGTGCGAGGATTCCTCAATCATCGGTGTTCCAATGCATAGTTATCGGAAACGGGCATATGCCGAGAGTAACGATGGTATTAATTGGACCAAACCATTTCTCCGTCAAATGGAATTTGAAGGGTCAAATGAAAACAATTTGCTCGTAGCTAAACCTGGAGTAGTAGGACTCGATAAAAATCCAGACGCAAAAGAGGAAGATCGATTCAAAGCATTTAAGGTTGTACCAACCCAAACTCCACAGCCCAAAATTCCGAACAAACCTACTTGGCAAGAGAAGTTAGACCAGCAGTGGTCACGAGGAGGAGCTATCGTAGCAATGGGCTCACCAGATGGTATCAACTGGCATCAAATTTACAAAGACCCCATTTTAAATGAATGGCCTTTTGATAGTGAAAATCTTTACTTTTGGGATGAATCGACAAACCAATATAGAGGTTATACAAGAGGCGTCGCCAATAATAATCCTAAGGTTGACCCTGCTACCGTAAAAGATGAGATAGGACATGAGTTTATTGGTGGAGTTAGATGGATTCGACATACGACTTCGCATGATTTCAAAAACTGGACACCTTTAACTAACATAGAAACTGGCAGCACACCTTTTGAGCACCTATATTCCAACTCTTGTTGGCCCTATGATAGGGCTCCCGGTACATATCTAATGTTCCCGTCTAGATATGTTGCACACAGGATGCCAGATCCACAATGGTTTGATGGTACTGGGCTTAATGACATCATTTTTATGTCTAGTAGAGATGGAGTGAATTTTGACCGAAGTTTCATGGAAGCATTTATCAGGCCTGGATTAGATAATCGTAACTGGCATGAGAGAGGAATCTATTTTTGGCACGGTATATTTCAGACTTCTCCAACTGAATTAACAATGTATGTAGGTGAACATCTAAAAACACCTGGCGTCCATATTCGTCGATATACTATACGACCAGACGGGTTTGTTTCAGTCAACGCCGGCTACATTGGTGGAGAATTCACAACTCGTCCATTTTTATTCAAGGGGGATCAACTAGATATTAATTACTCTACATCAGCGGTAGGATCGATCAAAGTAGAGATTCAGCAAGAGAATGGTCAACCGATACCTGGTTTCTCATTATCTGATTCCAATGAAATGTTTGCTGATGTGATAGATGGAACGGTTCATTGGTCCAGAGGATCGGACCTTAGCCGACTTGAAGGAAAACCTGTAAGGTTACGTTTTGTGTTAAAGGATGCAGATCTATACTCCTTCAAATTTAACTAAGACAATCTGATTCTGGGATCAGCTACGGCCAGGCAGATGTCAGAAATCAGAGTACCGGCGACTGTAAGAGTTCCAAGAAGTAGAATTATAAAACCAGCTAGATAAGAATCTTGCTGTTGAATCCCTGATAAAAGTAGTGGCCCAACAGTTGGCAGACTAAGGACAACTGAAATAATAACGCTCCCACTAACCAATGATGGAAGAAGGTACCCTATAGTACTTATTAATGGGTTGGATGCAACTCTAACTGGGTATTTGAGTATCAAACGCCAAGAACTGACACCTTTAGCTCTACCCGTTATAACATAAGGCTTACTCAGTTCATCCAACAAATTATTTCTCATGATACGAATCAACCCTGCAGTACCAGATGTGCCCAAGACAATGGCTGGAATCCATAGATGTTGCAATAAATCATTCAATTTTTTCCAGTTAAATCCACTGTCTAACCACGGAGCCACCTCATAATTTGCTGAAAACAAGCCACCCACACTTTGGTCAAAATAGGCGTAAGCAACATACATTAATACAAGACCTAAAAGGAAATCAGGAACTGCCAGTCCAGTAAAGCCAAGTGTAGTAAACAGATAATCCCCGATGCTATGTTGTCTCACGGCCGAGTATATGCCGATAGGTATCGCAAATGACCATGTGACCACGATGGTAAAGGATGTCAAAACGATTGTAAGCCAAATTCGGTCTCCAATCATCCCCTTAATTGGCTGTTGCCGAGCCCTGGCTCCAGCAGTAGTCCCTGTCAAAGTTCCTATAAATGATCTCCCAAGATCACCTTTTAATAGATTTTTCACCCAGTTTGTGTATCTAAGCCAAATAGGACCATCGTAGCCGAGATATTTACGCATTTGTTCGATTCTTCTCTGATCGTCCTCTGCTCCAACTTCCCCTCCCTGTTCCAGGGCTTCAAAATATCTGTCTACCAAATCTCCCTCGGGTAGTTGGATAACAAACCATGCCAAAATAGATATGGCCCAAACGGTAAAAAAAGCTAATACTATTCGTTTAATAAGGTATGGAATCATGGCTTATGATCAAAATATAACGCCAAGGCTATACGGTTATCCATCAAATATTTTTATATTGTTTTGGTAACTATGATCGATCAAGTTCTACTGAGGTACTTCGACCAACTTAGATCCAGATTGATGAGAATTAAGAAATCCAGTCATGATTTGGACAACCCATCTCCCATGTTCACCCGTGCTAACACCTTCACCACCTCTTTCTACAAGGTTGATTAGCTCTTCATATGCTGCCACATAATTTTCTGACTGATAATCATCAGAAACCAATTCTTCCGACATGGTTTGACCACCCGGCCCTTTAGTAAACATCGTAGCCGATGTACCGTTCATTCGAAATTCTATCTGCCCACCTGTACCTGTAATCTGAACTGTAGATTCAGGAACCACAGATTCTTTTGAACCTACATAAAACGATCTTATTCCATTTTCATGAATAACAAATCCACTAGCTCCTGGTTCACTAGCAGGATCCTTGCCTCCTTGACCTTTGTATACATCCCAATCATCAAATCCGTCCTCTAATTTGGCCCAAACAAATTTAGGAGCTGATTCTGCGAAGAAGCAAATACCATCAATAATATGCGTGCCATTTCTAAATAACATTGCCCTTGCGCCCCAGTGAGACACAACAATGGTATTTATCGATCCAATACCTCCTGATCTTATGGTCTCCCGAACCTTATGGTAAAGTTTTCTCCATCTCCGAGTGTGTCCTACGCTAAGAGGTACGTTGTTATCTTTACACGCCTCTAACATTGTATTCACATCTTCCATACTTGTCGCTAGAGGTTTTTCACAAATGATACCTTTAACACCTGACTCTGCTGCCCCTATTACCAATTTTGCATGTGCAGCATCGCCGGTACAAACAGTAAGAATATCTAAATCAGCATCTTTAATCATTTTATCGAAATTTACATAGGGTTTTGCATTCGGCCATGTTTCTCCCCAGTTGTTATTAAAGTCTGTCAACAGTGTTTCGTCCATGTCACAGTAAGCAACAACTTCAACTTCAGGCATAAGTGCTAGACAGGAAGCATGTGAGGTAGTAATTTGGCGGCCAAGTGGATACGGAGGATTTTCCTTAATCGGACCTGCTGCAATTCCTCGTAATCCAACTATACCAACGCGATATGTACTCAATATTTTTCTCCTTAATAATAGTGTTTATGCACAAACTGGATTTGCATTAAGTTTCTTAGATTTTTTGTCGGTCCACTCTTTAACAGGATTTATTTCCATCTCTGAGATTTGAGTTCTGGTATTTTTCCATATAGTCGACCATTCCTGTGGATCTTCTAGTACAGACTCGGGTTCATTTTTACTTCTTGCAACGAAACCTGGAAACCATTGTCGACCTGTCGATTGGCCAGTAGGATGATACCTGATGTCAAAACTTATTCTGACCTTGTTACTCTCGTTGACAAGGGAACCATGTATCGTTTTTCTATGAAAGATAATGACGTCTCCTCGGTTTACTGGAATAGGAAGCATATCTTCTGCAGTAAAAAACCGTTCAGGTATACCTGGACCATTTAATTTCCCATATTTGCTATCTGCTCCACAATTTTCAAATACACCCTGTTTATGACTGCCAGGTACAACCTTTAAACAGCCCATTTCCTCGGTGGTATCTCGAATAGGAATCCAAACAGTCAACATGTCAGTATCATCTAAATCGCCATCAGTACCGACAGTTTGATCCTGATGCCATGCTGTGGGATCTCCCGGATTCGGAGCAAAATGACCTGGAGATCCATTTTTTGTTTCAGGGTTTCTGAAAATCCGTGCAGGTGGTCTGATTCTCACATGTTGTACAGGATTCGAATATATTTCGGGACCTATCACTGATTCAACGATATCAAGTAGCCCAGGGAATGTCAGCATATTGAATACCTGAGGGCCATGCCACATTGGAGTTTGTTCCGTTATTTCACCGGCGATCGGTAAGGAAAAATCAAAATACTGGGCATGAGTTTGTTGTGTCTCTTTAGATATAGATTCCATTTTTTGGTCAAAAGATAAACCGTTGAACTTAGAGGAAATCTCACCTTTATTAAAAAGATCTTCTGCAAGGTTATCAAGTACCATTTCATATTCTTTAAAGACGGGGTCAACTGTCTTTGTTGGATCAAAGGCATTTTTGATAATTAAAAATCCATCCTTTTCGAAAGTATCCAATTGTTGTTTAGTCAAAAACATGTCTCTCTCCTATAATTTACTGGTAATTATTGAATATGTAATATTCCTAAACTCATCAATCTTCTTATTGAAAATTTTTTATCCTATTTATATGTGTTTGTCAATCGATCTTGCAATTGATCTATACTTAATACAATGATATATCTATCAATCGAGTTATTTTATTTTTAAAAAAAGTAATATTTGATCCAAAAGAATCCAATAGACAAAAAGGATCCTAAGTTGAATAAAAACCAAGTTGAAGTAGCTACTTTGGCAGGCGGCTGTTTTTGGTGTATAGAAGCGGTTTTTGCAATGGTTCAAGGTATTAAGTCAGTGGTCTCTGGTTACTCGGGTGGCCATGTAGTAAACCCTACATATGAGCAAGTATGTTCGGAAACAACTGGACACGCTGAGGCAGTGCAATTGGAATTTCAAGTACAGGACATTTCCTACCATACGATTCTAAATATGTTTTTTTCAATTCATGATCCGACTACTTTAAATCGACAGGGTAACGATATAGGTGAGTCATACCGTTCAGCTATCTTTTACCATAATCAAAGTCAGCTGATTGTTGCCAAAAACACTATCGAGTCGTTGGAAACAAACAGGATTTGGGGTAGTCCTATAGTTACTGAATTGAAACCTGTTGAAAAGTTTTATTTGGCAGAAGATTATCACCAACAATACTATACAAATAACCAATCACAACCTTACTGTGAATATGTTGTATCACCAAAGATATCAAAATTCAGATCACAGTATTCAAAATATTTAAAAGATTAATCGATATAACAGACAACGGGTAAGACGACAGGATTATTTATGACCATATCAGCTCTTATAGTATTGGGTCTAAGACTCTTGATTCCTATTTCAATTTTTCGATATAGGATAATCGGAGCTATCGCCTCTATGGTTATCGATATGCTCGATGTAGTGCTGGTTGATATGCTTCAGTCACAGCTTGGAGAACCACAAGTAGGGTTTGGGGACTATTACCAACGATTTGACAAGTGGCTTGACATTTACTACCTAACTTTCGAAGCTATTGTATGTTTTGGCTGGCCCAATAGACTGGCACGTAACGCTGCTTTATCCCTATTTATGCTGCGCCTTATTGGGATAGGAGCTTTTGAGATAACAGGCGAAGAATTCAGAAAACTCATATTCTTTTTCCCGAACTTATTTGAAAATTTCTTTATCTACTATATTATCTGCGAACGATATGCTCCGAAATTCATTCCGACCACTAAAACTTCTCTTGTCACCATATTGGCTATCCTATATATACCCAAATTTGCACAGGAATATATACTTCATTTCGCCGAAGTCAAGCCATGGCAATGGATAAGAACAAATATCCTATAACTTAGAAGTTTAGACATTGATAACAACTTATGTCTTCCATCTATAGGATTTCTTTAACAGACTCTGGTAAAAAAGATATCCAGATTTTACGTCCAATAGTCAAAAATCCCTTTGATACTTTATTGGATACAGTTGCAACCAGAATAATTGAACCAATTTTTAGTTTTATATCAAATTCACTGCCTTTGAAAATGATTTCATCGACTATAACTTGAAAGTAATTTACCTGTCGTGTGGGTTCTTCATCATGAAGTTCTATCATTCTTTCATCTATTAGTAATTTTGCTGATTGACCCAGGCTATAACTTACCGTACCTTCGTACTTCCCTTTAAGATTCCCTATTTCAGATTCAAACTCCAAACCAAAATCTGACTTTTTGACGACTCCTCGAAATATATTTCTATAGCCTAAGCTCCTTGCAACTAACTCATTTTCTGGATTTGAAAAAACTTCAACAGGTTTACCAATAGTTAGAATATTACCTTCGTTCATGAATCCAATTCTGTCTGCCATTACAAAAGCTTCTTCTTTATCATGAGTAACATATATGGAAGTTAAACCAGCATTCTTTAGAATTGTTTTTATATGATATTGAAGTTTATCCCTAAGCCCTTTATCCAGTGCACCTAATGGTTCATCAAGCATAAGAATTGATGGATTTGGAGCAAGAGAACGGGCCAGTGCTACACGTTGCATTTCACCTCCAGATAAATCAATTACAGACCTGGCCTCATATCCGTTCAAATCGACCAAATCCAGCAATTCTGATATTCTTTTATCGATCTCTTTCTTTTCTATTTTTTGCATCTTGAGACCGAAAGAAATATTTCTGTATACATTCATATGAGGGAAAAGACTAAGATCCTGAAACATCAAACCAAAACGCCGTTCCTGAGGTGTCAATTCATTAATAATTTTGCCATTTAATCTTATCGAGCCATTATCAGGTGTTTCGAGGCCAGCGATTAAACGAAGTAACGTTGATTTACCACAACCACTTGGTCCCAAAAGACAAATTATTTCACCCTGATCGACCTGCATGTTTCCTACATCAACTGCAATAGTTTTCCCAAACCGCTTTGTCAATTGTTCTAGTTGAAGAAAAGTCATTAAAATGAACCTATACCCTTATAGCGTATTTTTTCTATTGCGACAAAACTCGTTCCTATTACCATCATAAGCAGTACAGCCATTGCCATAGCTTTCCCAATATTTTCGTCACCAGGTTGAGACAGGGACTGATATATAGAAATTGGCATAGTTGTCATTTCAGGTCTTGTCAGTAACATAGAAGCTCCAAATTCACCGATTGAAACCGCAAAAGCAAAAGTCGCGCCGACTAACATAGCTCTAGATATGATGGGTAGATCAATTTTAACTATTTTCATAAATTCTGAAGCTCCCAAAACAGATGCTGCTTCCCGTAAGCCGGGATTTATAGACTGTAGAACAGGTAGGATACTTCTTATTACAAATGGATATGCGATTAGAGAATGTGCTATAACAAGTAAAACCCATGATGCCCTCAAATCAATAGGCGAGCGATTAAACGAAATGAGGAATCCGTATCCCAGGACGACTGCTGATGCTCCCAGCGGAAGCATCAATAAGGAGTCCAATAGACCAGTCCTTTTTCCTTTCCCACCAAGAAAGATTGCTGACATAGTGCCAATGATAAGAGATATTACAATCGTAATAACTCCAAACCTGATTGAATTCCAGATAATTACCATTGGTGACAGGTAAAAATAGGAATCATTAGGATTAGTAAATAGATTTACAAAATTGACAATACTAAATCCTTCCCTGACGTAAACAGACTTTCCTACTAAGGCAACTAAAGGTGAAAGAATCAATAAAACCATGATTAAAGTTAATATAACAAAAACTTTTTCCAGTTTCGTGACTGGATATCTCAAAGTCGAATGATAAGGCTTAAAATTTAAAATGGTATGAGTCTTGTCTTGAAGTCTAGCGTAGAGAAATAGAAATAGATAAGAAACGGATATTTGGATCAAACAAAGAGCTGCAGCCAGAGGCAATCGAAACAGTTTAGTTGTCAGTTCATAAATTGTCACTTCCAATGTAGCAAACTGTGGCCCACCAAGTATCAAAATTACACCGAAGCTGCTGAAAGCAAATATGAAGCTCAGTAATGCTGCCGAAATTATTGATGGTAATAATAGTGGCAGTTCGATATACCAGAATACTCTCAATCTACCGGCTCCCAACATTTTTGCAGACCCTTCAAGGTTTGGGTCAAGATTAGACCAATTATTTGAAACGATTCTTACAACAATTGAATAGTTATAGAAAACATGTGCAGCAAAAATGATTACCAAAGTATTTTGAAAGTTTATTATTGATTGCTTTAAGTCAAAGACAGTCATCATAACTTGATTAAGCAAACCATTAGGTCCTAACAAAGCTCCAAAACCTATTGCTACAACGATAGTTGGCATTACAAATGGCAATGTTGTGAGTGATTTCAATAATTCCTTACATGGAAATTCATATCTTGCAAAAACAAACGCCACTGGTAATCCAATGATGAGTGTTAATATAGTTGAAATTGAAGCCTGCCAGAATGTGAACCAAATCCTTTCAAGATAATAAGTCTCAGAAATAATTTGTTTAAATGGTAGGAGATCTAAAAGTCCATTATCCCCAAGCCCTCGGAGGATTATATTTATTAATGGAAAAATGAAAAAGATGCTCAGAAAACCCAAGGGAATAAACATGCAAATTGATTTGAATTTCAAATCTTTTCCCTTCAATAACTATTTAGATATAGCCACACCCGGACCTATATATGTTGGATATATTTGTTCTTATCTAAGGACTGTTGTTGTCCAAGAGTCTATCCACTGTTCTCGCTTTCTACCAATTTCGTCTGAAGACAACAAGGCAGGTATGGTAGGAACCTCTGCAAATTTGAAGAAATCAGGAGTTTTTGCTGATTTGTTAACTGGATAGACAAACATTTTGCTAGGCAAATCTTCCTGGAAAGTAGTGTCCATAGCAAAATCAACAAATTTCTTTGCGAGAATTATGTTTTCGCTTCCCTTCAATATTCCTATTCCTTCTATTTGTAAGAAGGTAGCACGGTCTATCAAGATATTAGCTGTAGGAGGTTCTTCAATAGGTGTTTCAGAGAAAAACACTTCTGCTGCCGGGCTTGTCGCATAAGAAATTACTAAAGGACGACTACCTCCATTCTTACTAAAATCTGTATAGTATGCATCGCTCCAACTATCTTTAACCAATACTCCGTTATTTTTTAAATCTTTCCAAAAGTTAAGATAAGTGTAGGAACCTGACTCTCCAAAATAGGCTATTGTTGTCAAAAGAAATGCGAGTCCAGGTGACGAAGTAGATGGATTTTCAACAACCAACATATTTTTCCATTCTGGGTTTGTTAATTCTTCAAGAGATTTTGGGATTTTCAAGTCATTGTCTAGCAAGTACTGTTTGTCATAATTGATGTTGACATAGCCGTAGTTTATCGGCATAACATGGTGACTTTTATCCAATATAAATTGTTCGTCAACTTTCATTAGATTATCGGATTTATATTTAATAAAAAGATCTTCATCTAGGGCCCGTCCAAGATAGGTGTTGTCAATACCGTATAACAAGTCAGCGGAAGGATTGCCTTTTTCTAAAATCGCTCGATTCAAACCTTCACCTGAGCTTCCGGCTTTGTATACAATTACCTTTGAATTATTCTTTTCCTCAAATTCTTTAATTACACTGTCACTAATATCAAAAGCACTATGGACCATTATTGTTAGCTCTTCGGGTTCAGTTGTGTCGGTTCCAATTTCTATAGCAGTGGTTTTTTCTGAATTGTTGTCTCCACAACCTATAAAAGTTCCAGTCAATATTAACAACATGGTTGTAAACAATATTCGTAAAGTCATTGGTCTTAATTCATCCTTAATAATTTTATGTGAAATAAAAAAGGCCTTCACTGATTTGGAAGGCCTTCGATTTATGGGTTTATACTTCCCTACGCTGGCATTACCCAGATCAGGTTAAAGGGTCGACAAGAATTTCCTGTCCTCTCAGCCCAGTTACCTGAGCTCCCCTTACTCCATTATTTCATCGAGTACAACATATCTGAATTTTACTTATAAAGTCAATTCTACTCTCTTTCAAGAGTTACCTTGGGAATGTTACCTATAGCATTTGTCTTTTGGTTTCGTACGGTTTCAATCTGATGTATCATTATTTTTGTACAACCCTAAAAAGACTAGGAATTGATTCTTGGTTCTTCCCATCACTTCTAGATATGGCGGTTTGAAGTGATGGGTTTTTCTTTTTTGGACAAAATAACCCAGACCCTGTCGGATCTTTCAGCAATTCTTAATCGATGATTCACAATTGCTTGTGAAATTTAGTTATGTCTTATCCTAAATCCCTTTAATTTCGAGTAATCAATAGATGATCTTAAATAGTCTTACGAAACTTTATTGGTAACAAAAGCAAAGCTGCGAGGAAAGATGAAGCAGCTGCGTACCAAAAAGACGTACGGATACCAAATTGTGTAACCAAAAAACCGGTAGCCACTGGAGATGACAATGTGAAAGGCAAGCTAAATATACCCTGCACTGCCATGGTACTTCCTTGCACACCTTCTGGAGCTACATCCATGATTGCAGTTTGGATCAAATTCAGTATTGCGTAAAAAAACAATCCCATTCCCAATACCACAATTGCAAGAGGCCAACCTGCCGGGACTAAACCCATCAGTAAATATAATATTCCCATCAAAAAGAAGCTTGGTACAAGAACATTTTTCCTTCCAATTTTGTCTGATAGCACACCCATTATTGGTTGAGAAATGATTCCTGTTACATAAAGTAGCCCTAAAAATATTCCAAGGTCTGAGGCTGAGTAGTTTAATGTTTCTTCTAAATATATTGGGAAGAACGCCAGGATACTCAGTCTGCCCATTTGTACCAAGGTATTGACGATCACTACTCCAAGTGCCTGACTATCTGCCAACATTGTATTCAGACCCAATAAATACATAGATAAATCAGTTTTATGACCTTTATCATTTTTCATTATCCCTAAACTTTTCCAAAGGATCAGGGCTATGATGAGTGCAGGTATAAGATGTAAATTCAGGACATATTTCCAACTGACTCCGACAATCACCGATCCTATAATTATTGGGCCAATTGCGTCACCTATACTTGCCCCTACCCCATGTATTGATAAAGCCATTCCTCTTTTTTCTGTGAAGTGTAATGATACGGATCTCATTGCTGCCGGATGCCATAAAGCTGTACCTAAACCGATTAAACCTGAAGCGACCAGTGTCCAAACATAATTAGAAGAAAAACCTAAAACAAACATAGATAATCCAAAACTCACTATAGCCAGGGAAACTATTAACGCTCCCTGTCGGTTAAATGAGTCTGCTATGTAACCTACTATGACTATAGCTACTGTGGTAGCTCCGGTTTGTACTGTGATAATTGTGCCAACTTGCACATCCGTTAAAGATAGCTCCATCTTTATATAGGGCAATGTCAATGAAAGTAAATTCGTATACCAGTGGACTACAAGATGTCCAAAAGTAATTAAAGTAAGGAAAATGAGACTACTCCGGTCAGCATCCCTTAGTGGATTTAACGAAGACTTGTAAAGATTCATCAATTGCTATTCTCTCTATTTTGTAAGTAAAAACCGAACCGGATTGATTTGTTCTTATCAAAAACTTTTAAACCTATTTATCCTTAATCCAACACCAAAATGGAAATCATGTCTATAATATTTGAATTTTTTGCAAAATCATATAGGTTAGACAGTTGTAGATAAATTTAATAAAGATAATGGGATATAACTACAATCTTTATTAATAAAAACACTTGCACGGAGTAGTTTACCAGTTAGATAATGTTTTCCTTGGATCATCGTAGGGTTTAATTGTATTTTGCTAATAAACATAGACACGAAATAGATCAGATACAAAGGTTAAATTATGGTTCAGCTGATAGAATTCGATGAACAATTGATTGGCGATGGTTATGAATACACGATTGGCGTATCGGCTGTTGACTTAACATGTAACGGATACCCTGATCTTGTTAGCACTGACACCGGGGTCGGACTGTACTGGTATGAAAATACTGGCACAGGTAATTTTATAAAACACGTTATCCATAAAAAAGAAAACGAATGGCTAGAAAGACACGCGATTGCTGATATCAATAACGACGGCAAACCAGAAATCATCAATATAGATAATATAAACGGCAGTGTCTTATGGTTCGAATACGACGGAGATCCACGTAAAGCTGACTCTTGGTCTTACCATTATGTTTGTGAAGGAACTCTTCCAGGTGCTTATGATGTTGCCGTAGCTGACTTCGATCAGGATGGCGAGCTGGAAATTATAGCTGCGAGTTGGATTAAAGGCAATCGGTTTGATTATTTCGACCGCAAAGACGGGGAATGGCGTCAAACAACTCTAGATGATGATGAACTTCGCGACACAAGAATGGTGCGAGCAGTCGACATGAATGGTAATGGAAAACCGGACTTAGTCGGTACAGCCACGAAATCTGATTTGTTACTCTGGTATGAAAACATTGGCGATCCCTTTACTAACACTTGGGCACGCCATATCATCGATAAACCTATAAGTCCCCATCACGGTGAAGCAGTATCTTTCACTTCAAATCGTAATCCAGACATACTAATTGCTACACGAGGTTCAGATGACGGCACGGGATCAGAGATATCGTGGTACGAGAATCTTGGTAACGATAACTGGGAGAAACACATTATCATTGAACCATTTCCTCTTGCTTCGGTTGCTATTGCTGCCGACATTGATGGTGACGGACAACTAGAGGTTCTAGCAACTGGATGGGGTGAAAAAGGTAACTTGTCTCTTTTCAAGCACCGTGGGAATCCAAGGGGTAAATGGGACCAGCAAATTATCAAAAGTGATTGGAGTAAGGCAGCACAGGTTATTGCATTAGACATGGACCTAAATGGAAAGCTCGACATAGTTGCCTGCGCTGAACGGGGTAGTAATGAGTTAAGGTTATGGAGAAATATATCTCCATAAATTCATCGGTTTTTTAATTCGATCGTATACCCTTACCTGGAAAACTACCTTCTTTGACAGATGCATTTAAAAGCACCGCAACTCCATTAACCAAAACATGTTCCATACCGTCAGGTGCCTTCGTTGGTTCTTGATAAGTTGATTGATCCGACAATTTATCTTTATCGAACACTATAATATCAGCGTCAGCTCCAATCTTAATCCGACCTTTATTCTTGAAGCGAGGTGCAAGGGATTCTAATCGCTGAGCTGGCATAAGAGAAATCTTACGAAGGGCCTCCATGAGTGAAAAGTTACTATGCGTTCTTACATAATGTCCAAGAACCTTGCTATAACATCCAGCTGTACGTGGGTGCCCTTTACCATCTTTCAAATAACCGTCTGATGCTATAGCTGTCAATGGGCTTGTTACAGCACCATCAACCAAATCCTGGCGCATAGAATGGACAATGACCATACCATCCGTTTCCCTATACTTTGCGAAAGTGTTCGCCGTTAATCGTTCTCCAGTATCAGCCCATTCTAAATCTCCATAATCGAGTTCAAATTTGTCCCTCCATCCTTCATCAAGAATAGCCGAACCTATCAACGTCATGCCGGCTGTATATGGATAACACTCGGTAGTAACATCGATCCCATGAGACCTTGCTTCTTCAATCATTTGTAAAAGACTTTCGACTGCATGCTGACCGCTACTATTGACGTGGACAAGATGAAGGGGAGCTCCACTCGTTGCAGACGCAGCTATAACTTCAGACAATCCCTCAATACTATTCAGTGGTTCCTTGTGGCCAGAACCACGCATATGGACATGACAAGAAGCACCATGCTCTGAAGCGATCCGGAACATTTCTAAAGCTTCCCATCTTGTTGCCATAGGTGTATACGCCAAACCAAAACCCATAGCAAGTGCTCCATTTTCAAATCCAGTGTGCATCATTCCTTTCATTTGATCTATCTCTGTTTCAGAGGCTTGTTTATAGGCAGCATCGGCTACTGGTACCATTTCACCAGGATCATTCATTACTTTCATCCTTACAGGGATATGACCTATACTGGCGCCGAAGTTTATAATCGACTTACCTTCTCGTTTAGCATACCAGTCTGATATATCAGCAACTCCTAGTTCCAATTCAAGTGCAGTAGTCACACCATCACTAGCTTGTATTCGATAATTTTCTTGATCTTGCCCGTGGGAATGTAAGTCTATTGCTCCAGGACCAACGATAAGACCATCTGCTTCCAATTCCTGAATTCCATGAATTCCTTCTTTTGTTAAAGCCTGTATCTCCCCATTACTTACACCGATGTTGGTCACCTGGTTAAATCCTGATTCAGGATCCATTACAGTACCGTTTTTGATGACTATATCAAATACATTTCTATCTATGGTTGTTGTCATTCTTTTACCCTTTTATCTAGTATTTTCGGGACTATCTAACTTAAAGAAACGATATATATTAAGTTAATGTTAATAAAAACAATTCAAAAACGTGTAGGACTTAAAGGCCCGACATCAATTGAAGGTTTCTCACCATTTATTATTTCAGATACAAGTTTTCCAGTAATCGGACCCAGTGTCATGCCGATTGTAGCGTGGCCGGTTGCTACTACAACATTTGGGTATGCAGGTGTATTTCCAATAATAGGCACACCATCAGGAGTCACCGGACGTAAACCAGCCCAGACATTATCTGGTTTGAAACTATTTCCGGAATTAAGATAACTTTTAGAGGCTTTTACAACAGCTTTTACTCGACGCATATTTACCGTAAGATCATCACCAGCCAATTCCAAAGTACCGGCAAGTCTGATCTTATCGTTCATAGGATTTACTCCTATTTTAGCTTCACCTAGAATTAAGGCATGTTTCAAATTTGAGTCTGCCCTATCAAAAGTAACACTGTAACCTTTTGCAGGCTCTACCGGTAAATTAATATTAAGTTTTTTCGCCAGGTTTCTAGACCAAGAGCCAGTTGCTATAACCAATTGTTCACAAGAATAATCTCCTGAATTGGTTGTAACAATTTGATCATCTTTTGAATAGTTTTCAAAACCAGATACTTCTATTCCTTCTTTGATATCAACACCCATATTTTTTATAACATTGCTCAATGACTTAACGAAACGTAAAGGGTTTAAAAAAGCGTCTTCAGAATAATATACCCCTCCGAATACGTCTGGTCTGATAGCTGGTTCTAGTTCAATAAGGTCAGTTGATTTCATTTCTTCAATTGATAATCCCAGGTCTTTCATTAGCCTGGCTTCATGTACACCCTCCATGTAACCATTTTCGGTGTTGTAAACCATTATTAATCCGGACGTCTGATAGTCGCAATCTATTTTTTCCTGAGATAGTAATTCATCATACAAAAATCTGCTTGACCGACTGAGTTGCACCAGACTCTTTAGGGACTTTTTGATTCGGTCATGGTTACAGTTAGATCTAAATTTCCAAAACCAAGTTAGCAAATCCAAATCAAAACGCGGCTTAACATAAAAAGGACTCTCTCCATCAAACATCCATTTCAAAGCTTTGAATACGACTCCTGGTCCTGGTATTGGGACTGAATGACTAGGAACAATTAGTCCAGAATTACCAAATGATGCTCCACTGCAAATTTGATCCCGTTCAAGCAGAGTCACCTGCTTACCAGATTTTTGTAGATAATAAGCGGTACATACCCCTATCACACCTCCACCTATAACTATCACATCCGATTTCTTTTCCACTTAAAAACAAACTCCTTATTGCATCAATTATTTTCATAGTGTTTGTTATCGAAATATCTATATCTATCGGTAATTCGAATCAAACCAAACAGATTTTAGCAACAGAATCTATTTGTTTGTTTTATTCTTCAATTCTTTCCAATTTAAAAGTGACCGGCCTGAACCCATCGGTGCAGTTGGTCACATAAGTTCCGTTTTCTACACCAAGCATATTTCCACCCCTGCCTAATATGAAGACATATTTTTGTATGTCGACCCAGGGGGGATCCGGAAAACCATCAGGCATATGGGTACCATCGCTAATAAATTCGTGACCGATATCAAAGGAATGGCAGCAATTCGCTTTACTACCTATTGTTCCTTCTCTCCAATCATCGGGACCTGTCGTCAATTCATCAACCAGATCAGAATGAAAAGTTTTTTTAATAACAGTGATTTTTACTTTATATGGAGGTGCCATTTAACTTACTTCCTTATTAAAACAGTCGATATTACTCTTCTATTCTTTTACATTTACCTTGAATACAGGCATAGCCCAGTTTTTGTTTCCATTCAGGGTTCATCATCAATATATCAAATTGTGCTCTAAAGTCTTTATCGTTCTTTTTGGACCAATCAACTTTAGATGCGGTATCCTGTTTAAGACGGGTCTTCATCACCATAATAGGAGCCAGACCACTCCCTCCAACATTTCCCCTGACTAAACCTACCATTATTGCAGTCATAGTTACTTCAGAAATATCATAACCAGATGAATATAAAACCTCATAACCATCCCGCATAATACAATCAAGCCCTGCCTTCTTTTCAAGAAGTGTTGGATACTCGTCCCCGTTAAACTCAATATTCACAACTATTCCTCCTCTCCTGCTCTTACGAACGTCAGGAGGAATCTTCAATCTCGGTAAATCAGTATTGTTGGTACCTGAAAAATAGGAGCTTGCTATTTCGCTTAAACCTGCTATTTGCTCTTTTTCAGGAAGGTTCGACTTCGTTTTCTGCTCCAGTACCGGTGTTGAATCACAGCCTGCAAAATCTGCCAGGTTCTCCCGAGCACTAGTCTTGCGTTCTGCTATCGAGGAATCTTTGTCAACAGGTTTACTGGCAGATACCGGTGATGCGCTTGTTTGGGCTGTAGGTGTAATTTCAGGAGTTGGTGATGGAGACACCTCGGTCTTTGTAGGGGCCGTAGGTTTAGAAACTGGAACTTTCGTAGCAACGACAACAACTTTAGCAGAAGCTGTAGGGGCGGAAACCGATGTTTTTGTTGGTACTACAGGCACTTTGGTAGGGGTAGGATCTACGCTTTTTGTTATTGAGGTGGGTGTATTAACTACCTCGATAACTTGTTCAACTGGATCTACTTTCGTATCTTCAGGTGATGAACCGCAC
>CAYFFO010000020.1:18709-37796 GCA_964342485.1 uncultured Dehalococcoidia bacterium | reverse complement strand
ATGACTCATATTTGTCCGATCTTGTTAAAATTATTTTTAATAGTACTCAAAGGTGTTTGAGTCACGTATTATAGGCAAATGATTAAGAACTGTCCATTGAGATTGTATTGCAAGAAATGTTCTTAAGATTCAATTGTGTTATACGGGAATTGGAATAGATCATTATTGATATGTGTCACAATTTAAAAGTGCTATTTGGTCCGGAAAATATACCATTTGAGGCACGGATGTGAAATATATTTTATTACTCCAGATATTGCTATTTATCCTGATAACTGCAATTCTTGGTTGTGGCTCTGAGAAATCATCTTTTATAAATGAACCTCAAAGTTCAGAAACAGCTGTTAAAGTTAGTAAATCAATAACTGTTTCTGATCAAAGGATTGAAAATATAACAGAAGGTGCCAACCTAGGTCAGAGAATCCCAGATGTTAAGATGACGCTTTTGGATGGGACAGAAATAACTACAGGGGAATTACTTAGAGATGGTAAGCCTACTTTTCTTTTTTTTAATGCCATTTTCTGTCCCATGTGTAGAGAAGAGTTAAAAAAGCTACACACTATATATCCAGATTATATTGGTAAAGTGAAATTCTTTAGTGTAGGTATTGATCCTACAGAAACTCTCATTGATCTAAATTCCCAACGTGAAAAAGGAGGCTATGCATGGGATATTTCCGTTGCTGGAGTAGGTATGCTAAGTTCCTTGAATATAGTTCAACAGTCTACGAAAATTGCTTTTAATGAAAATGGGTTAATTATATACAGGAAAGGATATGGTGAAGGTAGCATAAGTGAATGGGAAGAAGTGATGAATAAATTGTCAGCTACTATTTCAAATTCGATAAAATATAACTGATCTTTTTGTTTAAGGGTTCACGTTATTATCTTCGATAAGGGAGTAATAAATATGGAGTATGAAAGCGATATAGGTAAGGTAATAACTGTTGGCGGGCCCGTTGATCCTGATAATATCGGTGTCGCGTTAATGCATGAGCATTTGTTTCTCGATTTGCGTAAGAATCACATTCCACATCTTAAGATGGTAAATATCCCTGGTAGATCTGAACCTATAATGACCTCTGAGGACTTTCCTGCAACCGAACTGAAAATCTGGGAAGCAAAATTAGATTTTGAAAATCTACACTTAGCAAAAAATGTCGCTCCTTTGTCTGATAATTATGTACTGGATGATGAAAATGTTGCGGTAGATGAAGTAAATTGGTTTAAAGAAAGTGGTGGTGGCACCATAGTTGATGTGACTAGTATTGGAATGAAACGAGATCCGGAAGCATTAAATAGAGTTTCTCAGGCAACAGGCATAAATCTAATAATGGGTACAGGTTATTATCAGAAAGTTTTTCATCCAGAAGACATGGACCAACTTTCAGTAGATACCATAACTGCAGAAATTATACATGATGTGAAGATTGGAGTCCGGGATACAGGAATACGCTCAGGGATAATTGGCGAGATTGGCGTGAACGGCGATCCAATAACCAGGAATGAAGAAAAAAGTATCAGAGCGGCCAGTAGGGCAAGTTTACAAACGGGGGCAGCTATAACCTTTCATCGCGGTGGTACTGGTTCGGAAAGGCATATAACTCTTAATTTAGTTGAGGAGGAAGGAGCTGATTTGACAAGAGTTATAATGGGACATTCTGACGAAATAGCAGGTGATTTTGAATTGTTGGAATCCCTTTTGGTTAGAGGTGTATATATACAATTCGATTTGATTGGACGAGAATATGCTGTAGATCAAATCAATGCGATAAGTCCAGAAACTAGTCTAGATTTAAGTGTGACCGGAAAGGACGCTCATTCAATATCCAAGTTAATTGAAGCAGGATATGAAGACAAAATTCTCCTTTCTCATGACGTTTGCTGGAAAACACATTTGAAAAAGTACGGTGGGTTTGGATATTCATTTATTATAGAACGATTCTTACCATATCTTAGGCAAATAGGAGTAGGAGATACCCAAATTAACAAGATGATGATCGAAAACCCTAAATCTATTTTGCCATTGGTGGAGCCTATATAGCTAAGATAATTACCAAAAGGATATAGGCTATTTAGTAATAGGATTAAATTAGTTTCATTTAAGGTTTGAGTTTTGAGCACAGAATTAATTTTATTAGGGTGTCATAATTTAGCTTGGTAAAAGATTTATGATTGCATACATATCTCGTCGGATTATACTTTCGATTTTTACTGTATGGATAATATCTGTACTTGCCTTTGTAATCATACAACTGCCTGAAGGAGACGCTGCAGATAGATTCCTAGACAGGTTGATGCAAGTTGGTGTGAGCGGTGATCTTAGGATAGCTCAGGAATTACGCAGTTATTTGGGACTTGATGAACCAATGTATGTACGTTACGGGATGTGGATTTGGAATATAGCGCATGGAGATTTAGGTAGATCTATAGCTACGTGGGGTGAAACACTTAATTCACAAAAGCCAGTTAAAGAAGTGATTGGAGATCGGTTATATCTTACAGTTGTACTGACGGGATTCACTATTTTAGTAACATGGACTTTTGCTATACCGGTAGGGATTTATTCGGCTGTAAGACAACACAGTATAGGCGATTATACATTTACGTTTCTGGGCTTTACAGGATTGGCTGTTCCTGATTTTCTTTTGGGTCTAGTTTTGATGTATCTGGCATTTGCATATTTTGATCAAAGCGTTGGTGGTCTGTTTTCTGCAAAATATATAAATGCCCCCTGGACTTACCCAAAAGTTATTGATTTGATTAATCATTTATGGATACCAGCTATTGTACTAGGCACCTCAGGAACAGCGGGATTGATTCGTGTAATGCGCAATAATTTACTGGACGAGTTATCTAAACCGTATGTGGTTACAGGTATGGCAAAGGGAATTAAGCGATATAGGTTAATTTTGAAATATCCTGTTAGGGTGGCAGTTAATCCGTTAATAAGTACTGTAGGTTACTTATTACCTTCCCTTGTAGGTGGTAGCGTTATTGTTTCTGTGGTTTTAAGTCTGCCTACACTTGGGCCAGTTTTACTAGATGCGATTTTGATTGAAGATACTCAACTAGCAGGTTTTATAGTATTGATGTTAGGTGTATTAACTGTGGTAGGCACTTTGATATCGGATATATTGCTTGCTATAGTGGATCCTAGGATAAAATTCACAGTACGGTAGATAGATATTCAGGGGTAGTATATGCGAGCTATTGATATGCATGTTCATGTGCCTAGGCAGGAAGGTTTATCACAGATATCGATTGAGGAAAACCTCAGGAGTTATTTTAGATTAAAGACGGCTCCACTAGGAGTCGAAGAAATGGCTGAATATTACAAAAAGCTTGATATAACAGGAGTCATATTTTCAGTTGATACTGAAGTTACTACTGGAGAATCGCCTGATACGAATGATTACGTATCTGAGATAGTACGTACTTATCCTCAACAGTTCATTGGTTTCGCTACTGTAGACCCATGGAAAGGATCGAAAGCTATATATGAAGTAGAAAGAGCAATTAAAGATCTTGGGCTCAAGGGACTGAAACTACATCCTATTCATCAATCTTTTTATCCTGATGACAAGCAATTTTTCCCGCTTTATGAGAAATGCCAGGATCTTGGGATTCCAATATTATTTCATTCTGGTTTTGCAGCAGCGGGGGTTGGTATGCCTGGTGGAGGAGGGTTTAAGTTAAAGTACGGTAGACCTATTCCAGGGTTTGATGATGTTGCTGCAGAATTTCCTGGATTAACGATTATTATGGCTCATCCAGCGTGGCCATGGATAGAAGAACAGATAGCGGTAGCAATGCATAAGCCTAATGTGTACATAGATTTGTCCGGTTGGGCACCTAGATTCATACCTCAATCATTGATTCGTGAAGCTAATACCCGGCTTCAAGATAAAGTGTTATTTGGGTCAGATTATCCTTACCTGCCTCCCGATAAATGGATCAAGGGATTTACTGATCTACCAATTGATGAAGACGTAAGGTCAAAAATCTTATTAGATAATGCGAGGGAAATTCTTAAGATTTAGTGGATAATATTTTAGCTGCGGCTGAATCTAGTCATCTACCAAAGTTCTTTCAATCCGTGCTGTTGGGAAGATAGCCATAATTCTAGCATTTTTACCGGATTTATTAGTAAAACCATGTTTGACTCCAGCAGGTGCCAGGACAGTTTGACCCTCTTTGACTTTTATTACATTATCACCAAGTATGGTTTCTAATTCACCTTCCAGTATCACCATAGCCTCCTCAGTAGGATGCAAATGAGTAGGAACTTTGCTTCCGGGATTAATAGTTACATCTCCTACGCTAAGCGACTCTGCACCTTGTGAATCATCAACAATTGCCCATCTATCGACCCCTGGTCCTAATTTTTCTAAAGGAATGTCGTTTTTGTCTAGTATAGGCATAGCTCCCCCAGTAAAGTGAATTTAAAATATGTCTTATCTGTAACATAATATAGTTTTTCTGGCATTTATTACAAATATGGATTGTTCACATACAAGACACTTTAAATAAGTGGTAGTTTTGAGTTATTTTGAAATGATGTCAGAATATTTATAAATGTTGTGTTTGCATAAAGGTGTTTTTTATATAGATGGACGATTTTAATGTTGAATAGTCTACGATTTTCGAATAAATGGATTATTTTAGCGATTATATCCCTAGGCACATTTTCTACAACTCTTGAAGGAGGAATGTTAGTTACAGCCTATCCAGTATTGACAGATGCATTTAATATCGAAGTTTCAACTGTATTGTGGGTTACTGTTGCATTTTGGGTGACTTCGGTTGGAGTAATGATGACATTTGGTTGGCTTGGAGATGTAGCTGGCAGAAGACAGGTTTATGCTTGGGGACTAGTGATTTTTGCGTTAGGACTGTTGTTTTCTGGAATGGCATTTAGTTTTTGGCAGTTAATTTTGTTTCGTGTATTCCAGGGCATAGGATGCGCTATGATACTAGCGAATGTGAATGCATTGATCACTCGAACTTTTCCAAAAAGACAGAGAGGCCTTGCGCTTGGATTTTCAGGGTCAGTGGTAGGGCTTGGTTTAACAATTGGTCCTTTTTTAGGCGGGGTATTGCTAGATGTTATGGATTGGAGAGCGATATTTTATTCCAGAGTTCCTGTTGCTATTTTGGGAGCATGGTTATCTTTTTATGTATTACCTGATGACAGGCCTTTGAAAAGAAAATTTGATGTGGACCTGATTGGAGCTTTTGCCTTGTTGGTGGCATTGAGTTCCTCACTTCTGTATATAAATCAAGGCGCTAGTCTAGGATTTACTTCGCCAATTGTAATCGCCATGTTTTTATTAGCTGTAGGGTTTTCACCAATATTTATCTGGGCAGAAAATCGTTCAAGCAGGCCGATAATAGAGATTGGATTGTTTAGAAATAAGCAATATACATTGAGTATTTTAATCCTTATTAGCCATTATTTAGCACAGGGTGGAGTGTTACTGATAGCTCCTTTCTTCATGTTGGAATCATTGGAGTATTCTGCGACAAAGATGGGTATAATTATGGCTGCTTTTTCAGCATCAAGGCCTTTTCTTGCACCAATAGCAGGGCGCTTGTCTGACAACTACGGTCCCAGGCCATTGCTTATTTTTGGCAATGTTCTGCTTGCTATTGCTCTTTTTTGGATTAGCAAAATGGGTTTGGATATAAATCAGGGGTTTATATTTTCTGGAATGTTATTAGCAAGTATGGGCTCCGCTTTTTTTGAACCAGTCGTGACTAGTAGTATTATGGGGTCTGTACCTGTGGACAGGCTTGGAACTGCTTCAGCTTTTGTTGCTCTAGGCAGGCAAACTGCTTTTGCAGTTGGTATAACTTTGGCAGGATCTATATTTACTATTCGTGAGAGGTCGTATTTAAATTTTGCTTCTGAAATTGAAGCATTATCTCTTGGTTTCAGTGATGTGATACTATCGTCTGTATTTTTTGCAGTTATTGCAGTTATATTTTCTGTTTTGTTGACAAACACAGATGGCTATATAAAGTCTTCCAGAGATATAAAACACAAATCATCCAAAAAACCTATTTGAAATTATCCTGTAACACTGCTAAAGCTATTGATTAATTTGCGAAGTGAAGATCCGAATTCAGAATGCTGCCAGGTTCTAACTTCTTCACTAAAATGTTCTTCATCGAAACAGTCTGGTTGTCTTGCAAGTCTTTGCAGGCTTGCAGCAGGCCATAAAAGCCCGGGTGGTAGGTCAAGTTGTTTTGCCAGTACTAACCTCCAGTTTCTAAGTTGTTGTAGTCTTTTACGGGAGTTTTGGAGTTGTTTTTGTGTCAAATTGGTGACTTGATTCTTGGTGTGTTTTTTTCTTTTAATAGGTTTTGCTTTAGTTCCTCTCCGAATAGCTAGTTCTAAAGCTGACAAAAATTTTTGATTATGGTAGTTAACCAAACCTCTAACTTGAGTTAAATCTAGTGATGGTTCATCTGCAATCATTACTAATGTCGAATCAGGTAATATTCTAAAGGATGGTACATCTCTTTTCATGGCTTGACTTTCTCTAAAGTGGTGGAGTTCTTTTAGTATAGATAGACCATTACCATTCAATTTCTTGGAGCCTTTTATATCCAAAAAATCCTTATTAGTTGGGGAATATCTTATTTCTGTAAGCCTGCTAAACTCTTCTTGAACCCAGGATATTCGACCAAGGTTATTCAATTTGTCTTTCAGCAGTTCTCTAAGTTCAAAAAGATGTAAAACATCTGTCGCTGCGTATTCTTTGAGTTCATCGTTCAGTGGTCGTATAGTCCAATCAGCGCGTTGCAATTCTTTATCTTTTTTGATTTCTATATTCATTTGTTCTTTGAGTACATTGGCTAATCCGAGCCGAGTTGACCCTACAAACGCAGAAGCTATGCTGGTATCAAATAGATTTTTCAGATGGAAATTCCAGTCCCTATCAATGCTCCTTATATCATGTTGTGCTGAATGAATTATTTTTTCTATGGCACTATTTTCCAAAATTTTTCTTAGTGGTTCAATTTCCCCAATGGCCAATGTGTCTATCAGGTAAATTTTGTTCTTAATACATAACTGTAATAAGCAGACACATTCTTGATATCTATGGAAGCCATTGGATTCAAGATCTAAACCAATGTGATTTAGTTCAGAGGAGGAATTGACTATTTCCAGTAATCTTGCGTCTGAAGATATTATTTCAGAGTTAATTAACATAATTGAATAGTTTCGAATAGTATAAAGTGATACCCTGACTGTGTTTATAACGGGTTCTAGTATAGTCCATAAAGTTTAGGATAACGGATGACCATCGTCATAGGAATCAATAAATACGAGAAAATCGTTTGTTTATATAAGATTTATCCTAACTCTAACCACAGTGGATACTAAACCAGGCTTCTTGATTAGTGGAACTTTTGATTCATTAAGGTATAGAAATTTTGTCTATCTCTGGTTAGGTCAGATCACGCACACATCAGCTTTATGGATCGATATGGTTGCCAGACCTCTACTGGTTCTTGCTATAACTGGATCAGCTGTACATCTTGGCTTTGTAATAGCTGTCAGAAGCTTATCATCTGTATTATTAGGGTTGTTAGCTGGAGTTATTGCCGATAGTTTTGATAGGCGTAAAGTGTTGCTGGTTACTAAGATTGTCGTGCTTATACTCAGTACATTGTTTGCCTCTATTTTAATACTAGGGTGGATGGAACTTTGGCATGTTTATCTTTTCACTTTTCTTAGGGGTGCTTCCCAGGCTTTTGATCAACCGGCTCGAAGGGCCATGATTCCTTCAATTGTGCCAACTCATCTTGTAACAAATGCTTTGGCGCTTAGTTCAGGCAGCATGCAAGCGACTAGAATATTTGGTGCTGGTGGGGCAGGTCTTTTAATTGCGATTGGAGGACTTGAGATTGCTTTCGTTTCTATAGCCTTAATTTATATTGCAGCTGTTTATTTTACTTATCTAATGAAAGTTGATATGCACGATGGAAAGTCTTATAAGGGTGTTGCTGGGCTGGGCATTGATTTTATCGAGGGAGTAAAATTTGCATGGGTTAACAGAACTATAAGGGGTGTTATTGTTGCTGCAGCATCATATTTCACTTTTGGGATCGCTTTCTTATATGTCTTTGGACCGCTTATTGCAAAACAGGTTCTTGAAATAGGTGACTCAGGATTTGGTTATATGATGGCATCAATGGGTGTAGGTGGGGTGTTAGGCAGTTTGGTTTTAGCTCGCATTAATCCAAGTAGGAATCGTGGATATCTTGTTGTAGGTGCGTTAATTTCTATAGGTATTATGCTTGTGGTTGTTTCTGTTTCAACTTTTTATGATTCTGTATTAATAACCTTTATCACAGTGTGCATGCTGGGTTTAAGTCAATCATGGCTTCATCCTATTGTGAATGCTACCTTATTACAGGAATCTCCTGAGGATATGAGGGGAAGAATGCTTGGTTTATTGAGCTTTGACCGTGCTTTAGCCATGGTTGGAGGTAGTGTAGCAGGCTTTTTATCAGCAACAATTGGACCACAACATGCTCAAATTGTTTTTGGGATCGCGTGTGTGATTGCAGCATTTTCAACACTGGCCTATCCTCCAATGCGTCGAATAAATTGATAGGTATTTCTTGTTTACCATACTTAAGGTAAAAGATTGTTCAATGGCTTATTCTCGAATTGAAGCTGGCAAGGTTGGGATGTAATTCCCTTCTGTGCCAGCTTGGAATTTACCACTTGCTCGTTGTATATAAAATGGTTTATCTTCTATGGATAGGCTATTGATCCAATCCGGTATTTCAATAGAGTTCAGGTTCATTTTGGATAATGAAGTTTTGAGACCGAGTATATCCCATGTTTCAAATGGACCAAGTTCCCAAGCATATCCCCAACGCATCGCTCTATCTATTGATACTAGGTCATTTGAGATATATCCGACCTGTTCGGCGGAAAATATCAACATCTGGGATAGTATTCTCCAAATAAATTGATTTGAAAAATTGTTAGAAATAAATAGATTCGCAATCCTTTTTTCAAAGGTGTCTCCAAGCATAGTATTCTTATACGATTTACGACGGCGATATTCTAGGGTATTTAAATCCAATACTAGGATTTCTCGACCTTTTGCTGTTTCAACTCGTTTATAGAAGCCTTGTCCAGATTTTTGTCCAGTCCAACCCCTATCTATCATTTTATGTAGGTATTCTGGTGGTGTAAGAACATTTCGTTGATGTTCACTGGTTGTATTTTTAAGAGAGTTATTTATTACTGCTAAAAATATGTCTATTCCTACCACATCGAGAGTCCTAAATGTTGCGCTAACAGGTCTTCCCATGGTTAATCCTGTGAGATCATCAACCTCATCAGGACCAAGGTTAAATTCTGTTGCGGCGTGTAGAATCGTCATTAATGCGTAAGCCCCGATAGTATTTGCTATAAAATTGGGAACGTCCTTTGCTACTACCACTCCACGTTTTAAGACATTGGAAGCGATATTCGATACTTTCAAAGCAAACTTTGAGTCAGTTTCACCTGTAGTTATTAATTCTAGGAGCGGAAGATATTTTGGAGGGTTACAAAAATGGGAACCAAGGAACTGAGGTCTTATTTTTTGTGGTAATGCCTTTGAAATATCAGATATTGGAATTCCAGAGGTGTTGGTACTGATTATTGTGTTTGGATTGATATATTCAGCTGCTAGGGTCCAGATATTTTGTTTTATATCGATGTCTTCAGATACTGCTTCTATAACCCATTCAGAGTGAGCTAATCGAGAAAGGTCATCTTCGAAATTTCCTGGTTCAATAAGAGAAAGGACCTTATTGTCGGATACAGGTTTTGGTTTCAGGGTTTGTAGTTTTGCTACAGCCGACTTGGCAAAAAAATTAGGATCCGTGTCATGTTTTAGGTCTAATAAATCACAATGAATTCCATTTTCTGCCAATAGTGCTGCTATCTGCGAGCCCATAGTTCCTGATCCCAAAACAGCAACCCTTTTTATCATTGATAAATTCTCCTTAAGTTACTCGATAAATGGACTATAAATATAGAAAAACTGTAAATCCTACGTTAATTCACGCTGAAATAAATTTTTTCTCATCGCTAGTTCTTAGAATATCAAATATTGCAGGGTTGTTTTAACCTATAAACCAAAGAGTCTTGCCTAGTTATTTGATGCGTGATAAAAAGAAATTGATAAGATCTTATGATCCACGTAAAGCTATAATGAGTAACCAAATCACTATAGGGATTAATACACTCCAAAGAATTGTACGAGGGGAAAGTTTCATTAGCACTAGCCTTTCACATGTCTGTTTTAATTGTAACATCGTTCAATGAAATATAGCCTGATTGCAATAGATATTGATGGCACGATCCGCAGTCCTGTTAATGCAATATCAGAACGGACCAGGCTTGCAATTGATCAGGTGATTAATGAAGGTGTAGTTGTAACAGTGGCTACAGGGAGGATGTTTGAATCTGCCAGATTGTCAACTTCTGTACTTGGCCTTAAAACTCCTATAGTTTCATTTCAAGGTGCTCACATTGCCGACCCTGTAACTGGGAATGTTTTGTGGCATATGCCTCTAACTAGACGCCAAACCAGTGAAGCTATCGCTGCTTTAGATAATTGGGATGGAGATATTGTTGCTTATGTGAATAACGATGTTTATGTTAGGGAAATTACCCCATGGGCGGAGGCATATGGCAAACGTAATCGAGGGGAATTGTATCTTCTCAGTGATTTTAGTTCTGTAATTGATCTTAGTCCTACAAGATTATTAGCTGTTGGTGATGAATACAAGATAATGTGTCTTGAAAAAAAGTTACAAAAACAATTTGGTCAGTCGTTACATATTACAAGATCGTTACCGACGTTTTGCGAGATACTTAATCCAGAAGCAGGTAAACATAAAGCTCTTGAATGGCTATGTAGTTATCTTGGGATTGATGATAGGAAAACAGTTGCTTTTGGTAACGGATATAATGACGTCCATATGTTGACTTGGGCCGGTCTAGGTATAGCTGTTGAGGATTCAGTTCAAGATGTGTTAAATGTTGCTGACCGTATAGCACCGTCTTTACAAGAAGATGGTGTGGCACAAATCTTAGAGGAATTTTTACGGGGTAGTTAATTTTAAGGATTGAGAGATATGTCATCTGACAAGAAACCTAAAATCGTAGTGTTCGGTGGTATCAATATGAATCTCATAACTTTATCTTCACGATTTCCTACTCCGGGTGAAACGGTAAAAGGATCATATTTTTATACAGCTTCAGGAGGTAAGGGGGCAAATCAGGCTGTTGCAGCTTGCAAAATGGGGTCTGCCGTAAAAATTGTTGGTAGAGTTGGAGATGATGTTTTTGGGTCAGAATTGATTACCGATTTAAATACTCATGGTGTTGATACGGATGGTATTTCTGTTGATACTGCCAACTCATCAGGGGTAGCAGTAATTATCCTTAACGACCAACGAGAAAACCAAATATTAGCAACATACGGGGCCAATGCTAATTGTGATAATAGAGAAGTGTTGATAGCAGACGCTGCCTTGATGAATGCTGATGCGTTGATGCTCCAAATGGAGACTCCATATGAAATTTCACTCGAATTGGCAAAAAAAGCAAAAAAATCTGGGGTTAATGTAATATGGGATCCTGCTCCCCCTATCGATTTTCCCGAAGAGACTTATAAGTATATAGATGTTTTAACTCCAAATCAGACAGAAGCACTTAAGTTAACTGGAATAGAGGTAGATGATATTACTTCAGCAAAATCAGCGGCACATATTCTTCATGATAAGGGAGTGAGGATCGTGATCATAAAACTCGGCGATCAAGGTGCTTATTTTGTAACTGATGACCAAGAGGGACATGTCTCTTCCTACGACTTACCAGCCGTTAACACTGTCGCAGCAGGTGATGCTTTCGGAGGTGCATTCATTACTACTTTTTGTGAAGGTAAATCTGTTGAACAGTCTATACGATATGGCACAGCAGCTGGAGCTTTGGCTATAACAAAAAGAGGTGTACAAGATTCTATGCCCTATCGTAAATATGTTGAAGAACTAGTTACGAGTAGGTAGAAACAATAAAATAGCTATTGTGAATCGAGTTAAAGATTTAATAAAAATTGAGACTGTAAGATATATGAATGGGTGTTTTTTGCTACATACACTGAATCAGATAAGCACTAAATCTGCATATACCAAACCCTCTGTTTTACATAAGATAAATGGATCGGTAACACAGTCAATATTTATTACTGGATCGCAATATACTGTAGATAAATGATTAATCCGGATCATAATCGTATAGACACGCTTTTTAAACAAACTTTCTTCTCTTTTAAACACAAGGATTTTGTTTTTCTTTGGTTTGGTATGTTTTTGATCATGACAGGTGGTCAAATGCATCAAACTGCTAGGGGTATGTTAGTTTATACGATGACTGAATCGCCCACAATTCTTGGTTCTATTACATTTGCAGAGGCGATAGCAATGCTTATATTTGGTCTCTTTGGTGGGGCTATTGCAGACGTATTGAATCGAAAGACAGTAGTATTGGTTGGGCAGTTTGTAACGATGGGTCTAGCTGTTGTCATTACAGTTTTTGCAATCATTGACTATTTGTATTGGTATCATCTTTTGTTAGCTGCCATAATTCAAGGTGCTTTTTGGGCTTTAACCATACCGGCACGGCAGGCAATGATTCCCGGGATCGTAGGAGAACAAAACCTTGGTAATGCCATGGCTATAGTTGGTGCGGGTACCAGTGCAGCGGTACTTATGGGACCAATCGTTGGAGGGATACTTTATGGTGCTGTGGGTCCAAAAGGGGTGTACTTGATTATTTCAATCATCAGTTTGAGCGGTTTCATTAGTACATCATTTATTCATAGACCTGCTGACACTGAAACCAATTTGGACACTAAAAAATTGGTAAAACAAATGCTGAATGGCCTGGTGTACGCATGGAAAGTCAAAGATGTTTTTGTAATACTTTTTGTAGGATTTTTAATTGGATTATTAACCAATCCGCTACGAGTGTTTCTGCCTGTTCTTGTTGTAGACACATATCAGAAAAAGTCTGAAATGTTAGGACTTTTTGTTAGCACGTTAGGGTTGAGTTCATTGATTGGGTCTCTGAGTCTTGCTGTAATTGGAAACTGGAGACGTGGGCTTATATTTATAATATCAGGGATAGTATGTGGATTCACGGTAGTTTTTACAGTATCTATGCCAGTTTACTGGTTAGCATTGCTACTGCTATTGTTTTTTGGACTCGGAGAAGCTGGACAACGCGTATTGTCTCAAAGTTTACTCATGGGAAGAGTATCTGATTCATATAGGGGACGTATTATGAGTCTACAGGAAATGAAACTTGGGATGATGTTTTTGGGAGCATTACCTGCAGGTTTTTTGGCTGAATTTCTTGGTGTAGAGCCCACCTTAAAAATTCTTGGATCTTCGGCAGTAATAGTATCGACAGCCGTATTGGTGAAAGGGCGAAATTTGAGGCGAATTATGTGACGATGCTAATCTGTTTGGGTTTGTGATCACAGAGTTGCTTTTAGATATTTAACAGTATCTACATCGCATATTTATGTCAGAGAAAATCTCATCTTTGTTTCCCTCTTCAATAGCATAGTCTAGTAATATTCTGAGTGCCTTGGATTCATCCGGTAAACCATATTCTTCTGTAACTGAGTCCAACCATTCCCTTTGTTCTTTAGCGATCTCAAATGTATGTTCGATTTTGTAACCTGACATTTTCTTTACCCTCAGTGAATTTCAAAACTTTAGTTAGGTCTTTGATACGATATTTATTAAGTTTGGTTATTGTCATTTTTTACTGATGTAAGTTGTTCTTCAATTTCTGCAATCTTCATGTAGTTTTCTTTAACAAGATTAAAGCATCTTTTCAGGTATAACTCTGCAAGTTTTGTACCTTTGTCTCCTTCAGTTTTCACAGCTTTAATTAGTTCATTAATTTGGTGATCACTAGGGAAATGTCCTGCTAATATTTTGACATCCTGTTCTGCTTCAGCTACCTGTGTTAAGTCGCCTCCTTCTAGTGCAAATTGGAGTCGGCCAACTAATTTGGTAAGTTCTGAAAGCTTATCATCGTCACTCATTAGACTGTATAAAACTTCATTCACACCTAATTCAGACTCTTTAGATGTTAATTCATCAGACACGGAGTCATTTTTGTTCAGTCTAGCGTATTGACTGGCATATTCTTGTACGATCTCATTAATTTTTATCATAGTAGAAGGGATATCGTTTGGATCTAAAGTACCGCAATAAAGGATGTCATCTTCACGATTCATAGCGAGTTCTGTTAATGAGTCAAAGCTTTGCATCCGTTCCGGTGCTGGAGGGAAGGCAAAAGCTGATAGATCATTTGGTCCTAGGTGATTTACCTGATCGATTAAAAAAGGTGGTACATACTTTGATACGTCAACAGTAATCGGAAGAATTATCACATAAGTGGCCCAAATGTCTTCAGGGTCTGAATTATTGCGAAAGTACAGAATGGCATGCCCTCTAGGGGTTTCTGACTTCCCTTTTTCGTAGTCTAAATTCAATTAATATTTATCCTTTTTAACTTATATCTATTATACGCGACTAAGTTTGTATTCCCAACATGTCCTATAATCTAGGATACAATTATTATCGCTTTCGAGTAAAAACATTGATAACGATATATATAAATTTATTAAGACCACTTCTTTTCATCTTGTCTGCAGAGCATGCTCAGAAGATAGCTGAACGATTATTAAGAATTTGGCCAATATGGTCAAGTTCTAGGTCCTTTTTTGAATTTAAAAGACCGTCTTTAAGGACCCGTTGGAGTGATATGTATTTAGAAAACCCGATAGGGTTAGCAGCAGGTTTTGATAAAAACTGCAGGCTCTTAACGTCACTGGAGTGTTTGGGTTTTGGGTACCTTATTGCTGGCACGGTAACGTTGAAACCAGGTCAGGGAAATCTCAAACCTAGAATGTTTAGGGATAAATCCAGAGGCTCGTTGATAAATGCCATGGGCTTTCCAAGTAATGGTCTTGATGAGGCTCATTATGAGTTACTAAGAACGGGTAAACAAATCAGGAAAACGCCCATCTTAGTTAGCATAGCTGGTACTTGTATCGAGGATATAATTACATGCTATAAAAAGCTTGGTCCTCTTGTTTCTTCGGTAGAAATTAACATTAGCTCTCCTAACACAGAAGGTCTTAGGATTTTCCATCAACCTGAAACACTTAGAGATCTTCTATCTTCTGTAAACGATCACAAGGTGAATCCTATCCATGTGAAATTACCTCCTTATAGACCTGATGATTTGACTCTTAAAAATCAAATCATTTCGCTTAGCCGCGTTTGTAGTGATTTAGATGTTGATGGGTTAACTATTTCTAATACCATGCCTATATCAGATTCGAGATTGGGGATAGGTAAAGGTGGTTTAAGTGGTAGACCTGTCTATTCCAACATGCTTGATATGGTAAAGGATATTCGTATTGCTGTTGGCGAGAACATTGAAATAAATGCATGCGGAGGTATTTTTACTGGAGAGCATGCTTTAGAAGCAATGCGAGCAGGTGCAAATACCATACAGTTATATACAGGGTTGGTTTATAGAGGACCTGCGATTGTTAAAGATATCAAATCCTATATTGCACAATTTGGATAAAATCAATTCGTTGATTTTATGATATGACAGGCAACTACAGTTCATATTTTTATATTAAGCCTTCAATGCCGATTTGAGTTGGGTAATCGTAATATTAGAACCACTCATGACGAGAGCTACATTCTTGCCTTTCAATTTGTTTTTAATTTTTACGGCAGCTGCTAGAGATGCCGCTCCAGCATGTTCGGTCAGGTTATGAGTTTTTTCTAGGTGCATTACAACAGCCTTCTCCATCTGATTTTCTGATACTAGGATGAAATCGTCTAGCATACTTTGTAGTATATTTTGAGTCCATTCGTATCCACTACGAGTTGCTAGTCCTTCAGCTTCAGTTTCCATTGTAGATTCAACTAAGCTACCCTTTTTCCAGGATAAATAAGCTGCTGGAGCATTTTCTGCTTGTACGCCATATACTTTTATTTCTGGGTTTATCGATTTTGCCACGATACATGCACCACATGCTCCGCTACCTCCACCAATTGGAACAATAATGATTTCAACATCGGGTAATTCTTCAATGATTTCTAGTGTATAAGTACCTACCCCAGGAATGAGACCTGGTTCATTTGCGGAATGGATGTATCTATATGATTGCTCATCTGAAAGCTTTTTTGCGTGACCCAGAGCATCATCAAAATCGTTTCCATGAAATAACACTTCAGCCCCTAAGCGCTTCATAGATTTTATTTTGTCTGGATTAGAATTATTCGGCATAACTACTCTGGCTTTTACCCCAAGTAATCTTGCTGCATACGCAATCCCTTGACCAAAATTACCCGTAGATGCTGATATTACTCCGTTTCGTTTTTCTTCTTCTGTAAGCTGTGAAACTACGTTTAAGGCCCCTCTCATTTTGAATGCCCCAAGAAGTTGATGATTTTCATGCTTGACGTAAACTTTTGCACCAAGAAGTTCGTCCAATGAGGGGTAATGGTGTAAGGGAGTCCTTGTTATATGTTTACTGATTCTTTGTTGTGCTTCAATCACGTTTTGTAATGTGGGTAAATTCGTCATGGTGTACTCCAGATAGTTAAACTTTGTTTTTACCGGATGTTAATAGGATACTTCATACTTTGTTTTCTTGGAAAGTGGATTATTACTGTTCACCACTTCCATATAGTAGGTCTCGCTGTTACCATCAGGTTATCTTAATGTTTATGTATGAAAGCAAAGATTGTTAATTAAATTACTCGATAAGAATGTTTCTTCAAAGATAGCAGCTGGAGAGGTGATCGAAAGACCTGATTCCGTTGTCAAAGAATTACTTGAAAATTCTATTGATGCAGGCAGTTCACAGATCTTCGTTGATATTCGAGGGGGAGGATTAGAAGAGATAAATGTTTCAGATAATGGGTCCGGTATTGAATACCGACAAGTGGCCTTAGCTTTCGAGAGGTTTGCTACCAGTAAGTTGAATGAGGTACAGGACCTTGATTCACTTAATACACTAGGGTTTCGTGGAGAAGCATTGCCAAGTATTGCTGCTGTATCGGACTTAATAATGGTTACAAAAACTGAATCTTCAAATGAAGCTAGACGGATCAATTTGAGGCATGGTGAAGTAGTTGAAGATGGTATTGTTGGGTCTGGTATTGGTACGACATTAACTGTGCGCAATTTATTCGAAAATTTTCCTGGTCGTTTAAAATTTCTTCGATCAAAGGCGGGAGAAGCTACTAGGGTACAGAAAGTAGTATCTCGATATGCGATGGCTTACCCTGGTATAAGATTTCGATTATCGATTGAAGGTAGGGAAACGATAAATACTCTTGGGGGAGGGGAACTAGTTGAAGTGGTATCGAATATCTATGGGCTTAATGTTGCTCACGGAATGATTAAATTGCCTGTAGAAGACATTATCGATAATGATGCCTTAGTTACAGTTTCAGGCATGGTTGGTTCTGCGTCTATTACAAGGTCCAATAGAAATCACATTAATACTTTTATAAATGGCAGATGGGTCCAAAATAGAATGCTTACATATTCTGTTCAAGAAGCATATAAAGGATTCTTAATGGAACGTCGCTTTCCTATAGCGATAATTGGGCTAACGATTAGACCTGACCAGTTGGATGTTAATGTACATCCTTCAAAAATAGAGGTTAGGTTTAAATATGAGGGGCAGGTATTTTCAGCTTTACAACAGTCAATAAAATCGGCACTTGTTGGAAATTCACATGTAGTTGGTATAAAAGAGAAACCAGTTGGCAGGCTTCCATCACTTGGTGAGGATTTACATTGTGAAGCCAATTCAAGTCAAGATTTTAAAAAACTTAATATTGATGCGGGTATGATAGTTACTGATTCCCCATCTCAAGGTGTGGATTTATCAAAGGGGACCTATTTTGAGGTTTCTTCAATGCTTCATCGATCAGTTTTACCAGCCTTAAGGGTTTTAGGACAAATTAACAAGACATATATAGTTACAGAGGGTCCTGATGGTATTTATTTAATAGACCAGCACGCAGCTCATGAGAGGATACTTTTCGAAAATTTAATCAAGGGGAGTAGTAGTAATGATATGCAGCAGCTATTAGACCCAGTAGTAGTAAATTTAGATCCCAAACAGCAGGAAATTTTAAATACCTGGACTGATCGGTTATATAAATTCGGATTTAAAATCGAAGAATTTGGAGAAAACAGCTACATAATCCGTGGGGTATCACATTTCATTGTTGGGAAGGATCCATCTCAGGCTCTTAAGGATTTGTTAGAGACAATTGGCGACAGTAATAATTTCGAAAACTGGGAGGAAAGTGCAGCGTACTCATTGGCCTGCCACGGTGCGATTAGGGCAGGGGATTCCTTGAGCAATGATGAAATGTATCAATTAACTAAGCAGCTTGAATCATGTAGCCAGCCTCAGACCTGTCCGCATGGACGTCCTACAATGATACACCTAACAAATTCTAGACTAGAGAGAGAATTTGGCAGAAAAGTTTGAATTGTATTTTCGGGGAACCGCATCTTGGTTAAACATTATCAGAGTAATCGTTAATGCTTAAAATCTTGTAGATAGCCCCCCCTGAGGTCAGAGATCTATATTTTTATATCTCTTGTTACGTTTACATGGAATGTCTATATGGGGGAGGGCATTCCATTAATGCTTTGGGGTTGTATTAAAAGACACCTCAGGTTTTGGCTTCAACCAAATTTGTAGTTAATGAAGATATCAGAACGGATGTGCTGATATCAAGTTGCTATTGAGCTTTCAAATCATGAAAGTTCAATAGTCTTTGGTTGTAGAACGTGTATATTTTCTACTTTACAGTTGATCATTCACATAGATATAATTTCGCAAATAGATAGCTTGTAACATTTCTTATGATTGGAGCTTATTCATTGGCTGTTCAATCTATTCTCGAGTTTCCTCATAAAATA
>CAYFFO010000020.1:0-18609 GCA_964342485.1 uncultured Dehalococcoidia bacterium | reverse complement strand
GATTGGAGCTTATTCATTGGCTGTTCAATCTATTCTCGAGTTTCCTCATAAAATACTAAGACGTAAAGCTAGAAAAGTACGCAAAATAGATCGTGCGATTAATGTACTAGCAGATGATTTAGCCGATACATTAATCGATTCAGGTGGGGTCGGTTTAGCAGCTAATCAAATTGGATCGTTGCACAGACTGATTGCAATCAATCTTCCAGAAGAAGATGATGTACGGATTTATATTAACCCTGAGATTATACATCGTGAAGGCGAACGTGAAGTGGAAGAGGGATGCCTCAGCGTACCTGGGTACAAGGGCATAATCACAAGGTCAATATGGGTAAAAGTTAGAGGATTGGAAAGAAATTCAGATGTTTTTAGATTACGTGCAGAAGGTTTGTTGGCGCAGATTTTTGAACATGAAATTGATCACCTTAACGGCATACTTTATTTCGACCATTTGAAAGAACACGAAGTGTTAATCAAAGACGATCCCCACATTCAACCTGAGGCAAATAGCGACAGCGTTGACCATGAAATAAGCTTGGAGTCAAATGAGTAATCTAGTGGAGTTAAAATCTAATACTGCATCTCGATACATTCGGTTACCAGAATCATTATCGTCAGTAGTAAAGTTTTTTTCAGATAATCAAATTGAAGCCTATTTGACAGGCGGTGCTATCCGTAACTTACTTATGGGGATTGATGTCGTAGATTTTGATGTGTCGATTAACTCTTTTTCTCCCCAAATTGCTAAAGACCTTTCTTTGGCAATTAACTTTAAGGTGCATTTAATAGATCCAGATAGAGAAGTCTATAGATTGGTCGATGGTTGTGAAGATTTATGGATTGATATAAAACCTCTTCAAGGAGATATTCTAGAAGATTTGGCATTGCGTGATTTTTCTATAGACGCAATGGCAGTATTTTTAGAACTTAGCAAAGGTGAATCAAGAATCATTGACCCATATGGAGGTATTGAGGATATTAATGATTGTTTTGTGAGGGCATTAGATAAATCAGTGTTTATAGAAGATCCAATTAGATTGATGAGGGCCCCGCGTATTGCTTCTCAGTTAAATTTTGAAATCCATAGTGAAACTCTATATTGGATAGGATTATATGCTAAAAATATTGATTTGGTATCTACTGAGAGAATAAGAGAAGAACTACTGAAAATACTGGATTCTAAAAGCAGCGTTAAATGGGTAAGATTATTGGATAAACTGGGTATACTTTGCACAATCATACCCGAATTGGAATGTGCTCGTGGTGTCACTCAGCCTGTTGAACATCACTGGGATGTCTTTGATCACAGTATTGAAACAGTCGGGGCAATTGAAAGACTGTTACAATTGTCTGATAATGAAGTAAATAAGCTTGATATTTCTGTACCTAAGTTTCAAGGTATGCGAAGATATTTTGATCAATTAGTTAGTGACAGTCATAGAAGGTTGGGTTTGCTAAAGTTGGCAGGATTGCTTCATGATGTATCCAAGCCAGCTACAAAAACTGTAGAATCTTCTGGAAAAGTTAGGTTTTTGGGACATGCTTCGGAAGGAGCAAAAGTTGTAAAGGAGGTTCTGGAAAGGCTTAGATTTAGCGGAAAAGGTGTAGAATATGTTATGGCATTGGTAGAACATCACCTTAGGCCAGGGCAATTGGCCAGAAGAGGTGATTTACCATCGTCAAGGGCTATTTATAGATATCATAGAGATCTTGAAGATATAGCGATGGATTGTATTTATTTGAACCTCGCTGATTATCTTGCTGCACGTGGCCCTAGTCTGGAATATTTGGATTGGGAGAGACATTGTGATGTGGCTCGTCATATAATTAGTGCAATGTCCGATAAAAAGGGAATAGAAAAACAAGTGAAACTTTTGGATGGAATTGAAATCATGGATATTTTTGGTATAGATCAGGGACCGATCGTAGGGAATTGCTTGGAACTCGTGAGTGAAGCTCATGCCTTGGGCGAGATTAATACCAAATCTCAAGCTATAGAATTGGTTTCAAAATCTCTCAACCAGGGAGGGATTGGTGCGTAGATATCTTCGTACACTTGTGATAATTGTAATTCTTGTAAGTCTTGGTACAGCGGCTTTAGCCTTTCAAGAGATTAAAATAAACGATTTTGAACGTGGTGAAGACACCATTCTTGGTTTGAAGTTGGGTTTGGATCTTCAAGGTGGTAGCCATTTAGTATATAAAGCGGCATTGATTGATCCGGATTCAGGGGTAGAAATAACCCCTACATCTGAGCAAATGGACGCTCTCCTAACCACTATAGAACGTAGAGTAAATGGAGCTGGTCTAGGTGAACCGATATTACAATTGCTTGGAGAAGACAGACTTTTGGTTCAATTGCCAGGGCTTAAAGATCCAGGAAGGGCAAAGAGACTTATTGGAGAGACGGCGCGTCTAGAGTTTAAGCATAGGATATTAGATGTAGAAAGAGAATTGGAAAACTTAACACCTGATCAGGTGTTAAGTTTTCAAGTTGGAACAGTGTTGATTGGAGAGACAAACAACGAATTTGGCATACCAGAATTTCGGTTGGGTACTTCTACTGAACCGATTATCCTGTTTTCAGATTCGATTGAGGAAAAAGGTACCTCTACTGATTTAACTAATAGCACTAGTACTTCAGATACAATTGATTCTAAAGATAATACATCGTCGGATGCAGAAGAAATTGCAGCACCAGCTATTGTAATCGAGTTTGATGAAACTGGCATGGACGAAATGAAGGTAGTGGTCGACAGATTACGCGAAAGCCTAGTTTCAAGAGGAGGCTTGTCTAGTGTATACCCCAATTTCCTTACAATAGCGGTAGAAGGACAAGCCGAACAGTCTTTGTTGATACCGTTACAACCGATTCAACGATTACCCGATGGTACGGCATTAGTACTTCCAACGGATTCATTGATAAAACGAATTCCTAATGATAATAAATTTCTGATTAATTTGGCATTTTCAGCTTCTACAATTGAAGATGTTATGGGAAGATTCACACCAGATGCGAAGATTGTATTAGGTGAATTAATTGGAGCGATGGATGAAGGTATAGGACTTTCAGGAGAAGATTTGGCTAGAGCGTATCCTGGTCAGCACCAAAGTTCCGGACTGCCTATCGTTAATATCGAGTTTAATTCAGAAGGAACAAGAAAATTTGGTGAAATTACAACAGAGATAGCTGGTACTCCTGATCTTCTTGCAATAGTTTTAGATGAAGAAGAGTTGATAGCCCCTGCAGTTAATCAACCAATAACCAGAGGAGTCGCATTTATACAAGGCAGAGATTTTACTTTTGAACGTGTAAGTGAGATATCTTTGTTATTGGAAGGTGGGCGATTACCGATTCCCATTACACTCATACAAGAAAGAGATATAGACGCTATTCTTGGTGCTGACTCCTTAGCCAAGAGCGTGGTTGCAGGTGTTGTAGGCCTAGCGTTAGTTTTAGTTTTTATGATCCTTTATTATCGTATTCCCGGGATAGTTGCATCAGTTGCATTAGTAATATATGGGATATTATTACTAAGTGTATTTAAAATCCTTCCAGTAACGTTAACTCTTTCAGGAGTTGCGGCTGTAATTCTTTCTATAGGTATGGCTGTAGACGCTAATATATTGATATTTGAAAGAATGAAAGAGGAGCTTAGAGTTGGAAGAACTTTGTTATCGTCAATAAATATTGGATTTAATCGTGCTTGGCCTGCTATCAGAGATGGTAATGCATCAACTTTAATTACCTGTGCGATTTTGTTTTGGTTCGCTGATACTTTGGGAGCAACTATTGTCCAAGGTTTTGCTTTGACTCTAGCGATTGGTGTTAGCATAAGTATGTTTACGGCGATAATTGTAAGTCGTACTTTACTTAGAATCATGACTGTTACTTGGTTTAGTAGGTTCCATTTGATGTTTGTTCCTTCAGGTAAATCTGATTTGCCTAAGCAACAATTAGAGAATTCAGGATAGGGGATATATATTGGATTTTGTAGGTAAAAGAGCTTGGTTTTTTGTATTATCAGCATTGATAATAATGCCCGGAGTTGTATTTTTGGTGATAGCACCTGGCTTAAAACCAGGAATAGATTTTACAGGTGGATCTTCCACGACTTTGGAGTTCGTTTCTGATGTAGAGCAGGATAATCTACGATCAGAACTTACATCCTATGGATATCCTGATGCAATAGTACAAAAAATGGGGAACAATTCGTTTTTTGTAAGAACCAAAGAATTGCAAGAAGAAAAGAAAGAATTATTGGTAAATCGATTAAAGGATAGGCTCTCTCCTGACGGTGTGACTGTTTTGGCTTTTGATTTAGTGTCTCCGGTGGTTGCCACAGAGACTGTTGTTAATGCCATGTGGGCAGTTATTGCAGCAGCAGTAGGTATCTTTTTATATGTGTGGTGGGCCTTTAGAAATGTTCCAAGTCCATTAAGATATGGTGCAGCAGCGATAGTTGCGTTACTTCATGATGCCCTCGTAGTGATTGGTGTATTTGCTGCCTTGGGTTTTATTTTCGATGTGGAAGTTAACACAATGTTCTTAATCGCCCTACTCACGATCATAGGTTACAGTGTGAATGATACAATCGTTGTTTTCGATAGGCTTAGAGAAAATGTTTTAAATTATCCAAATCGAACATTAAAAGAAAATGCAAACCTAAGTATTTCTCAAAGTCTAGGCAGGTCGCTTAATACAAGCTTGACTTTGTTTTTCACGTTACTTGCTTTGTTATTATTCGGAGGACAAACCTTAAAAAATTTCCTCTGGGTGCTTATTATCGGTGTAGGAGTTGGAACCTATAGTTCAATTGCCGTAGCTACTCCTTTACTATTGGTTTGGGAGGAGGGAGATTTAGGTAGGATTTTTAAAGGCAGAAATAAATTGTCGACAAGTTGATGTATTCGACGGGCTGTTGTTAATTAGTATAAGGATAGTGATTCTAACGCAGATAATATTTCTGAATTGGTTGTTTTGTCTAGTTGCGTTGAAGGTTTTCTCACATTAGCTCTTTTAAATATACCTCTTGCTTTCAGGATTTCTTTTACCACTATAAGCGATGATGTACCACTACCCTGGGAAATTGTTCTCAAAATGGTTCCCATTTTGTCAAAAAGTTGTTGGGCTTCCTGTTTATTTCCATTCTCGTAATTGTTCCATACTGACCTGAAGAGGTCAGGGATAGCGCAGTTAGGCATTGTTCCTCTGGAACCACGACGCATTTCTTCCAAAAACATGTTTCCTCCAAGGCCGCCAAAGATTGTAAGATTTGTGGGTTTCAGCCCAACAGCTTTTAGCATGCGATTAGGTGTGGGTGGAACTTCTATTTTTGCATAACACAAGTTTTCAAATTCATTTGAAAGGTTCACTATTATATTTGGAGGTACAGGTGCATTCGGTAAATCTTGAATGAATATTGGGATTTCAATTTCATTAGATATATCAGAAAAATAGCTATATAGTTCGCTTGTTGATAAAGATATCATGTTTGATGGAGCTATCATCACTGAGTCTGCCCCAAGTTCTTCTGCTATTTTACTTTGTGCAATTGCTATTTTAGTTGCATGGGCACCGGTGTTAATAACAATTTTTACACGATTGGATGCTTGAGACACCACCAGTTTTGTTACTTGGTCGCGTTCATGTTCCGTAAGCTTATAGAGTTCGCTGGCCAATGCAATGCCTAGGCCATGAGCTCCAGATTTGATTGCGAATTCAACTTCGTTTGTCAGATCATCGTAATCGATTTGATCATTATCATCGAATGGCATGGAAAGTATCGGGTATATTCCTTCCATGTTTGAGTTGGCGATATCTATCATAAAAGGGAGTATAGTTTATGGAATATTTCATTCCAGTTTGTACTTAAATTGTTCATCTTAAGTTATATCCTTTAGATAGAATTGTTGGAGGTCTATTCTGCCTTCTTCATCCGGATACGTGTGTAGGATTCCTAGTAATTTGTCATTGTCGAGATTAACAAAGTCTGGATAACCGCATTTTAGATTGGGTATGTGTCTGGAATCTTGCTTTGCTGAATAAAGTTGCCCAATCTGTTCCCAGGTTTCTCCATTATTGAAAGAAATACTTAAACTTACGCCTCGGTTATCGGGGTCTTCATCTCTATAAGCACAGATTAACGCTCCAGAATTCAATTTATGTAATTTGACGTTAGAACCAAGAAAGCCGGTATATCGGATTGGGGTCCATGTTTTGCCTTCATCGCTGGAATGAGAGTAGACGGTTTTCTTAAGATTATGTTCTCGTATAACCGCTAATAAACGACTATCATTTAATCGTACAACATCAATATCACTGTAATGTCGCTCAGGATCGTTGGCGATGATTACTGGTTTACTGAATTCGTAATTATTTGATGGGTCACAGAATGACACACCAGCGTGCCATTGTACATCCCTACCCATTGTACCCATCGTTGCCATTAGGAATTGGCCGTTATTAAGTAGATGAGGATTACTTTGACCATATACTTCTGTCCAAGCAGGGAATAAATTTATTTCCGTCCAATTTTTGGACCAAGTTTGACCACCATCTTTTGAATCAATAAAACCGGTAAAACAATCATCAAATGGTTCGTCGCCTCCTAGTGAATAATCTATATTAATTCGTCCAACAATCAATCTAATCATCTGGTCAGAAAACTTAACTAATCCTCCCATATTTAGACATGTCCATTCTGGTAACGAATATACTGTTTTTGGTTCTGACCAAGACTCACCATTGTCTTCTGAATCGGTTATAACGACCCAACTTTCTAAACTATCCAGGTTTTCGGTAACGGAATATGTTAGAAGGATTTTGCCGTTAGATAGTCTAATTATGCTTGGCGCTTTTTTTTGTGTAATTCGTTCTTCTTGGAATATAGTTTTGGAATCGATAACTTCAATACAAGAGTTTTTGATCAATTTTGGGTTAGATTTAATCATATAATCTTCCTTTGAATATAGGGTTAATATTTGAAATTAAATTAATACTAACATGTAATTAGTCATATTAGGCTATTAAAATATCTTTGGTTATAAGGCAATAATTCAGTCTGGTAACTAATATAGTGTTACATCGATTTCTTCTCCGGCATACAAACCTCCTTTGTCAATAGGGACGGTAAGATAGCCGTCTGAACGTATCATGGTAAAAATTAGATTTGAATTTCCAAAAGAAGGTGAAGCTTGAGGTATACCACATTTATCTGAAAGGTTCACTTGTACAGTATCCTGTCTGCCGGATTGAGATGGTACATCTTGTGTTAATATAGCTTTAATCTTAGGGTTCCATTGGTTGGGTTTTTTACCAGAAAGATAATTAATTATTGGAACTCCAATCATCTTATATACTACTGATGCTGACACCGGATTTCCTGGTAGACCTATAACTGGCGTATCACCTATCATTGCAAGGATAGTTGGTTTCCCAGGTTTGAATGAAATACCGTGGGCCAGCACTCCTGGCTTTCCCAATTCATTTATAACTTTAACAGTGATATCTCGGGAACTCACTGAGCTTCCTGCAGAAAATACTAGTAAATCGCTTTTTTTTAGCGTATTTTTGGCTGATTGCAGTTGAAGTTCTATAGAATCTTCTACTATACCTACCTCGATAGGATTGCCACCTGCTTCCAGAGTCAATGCTGAAATTGTATAGGTGTTTATATCACGTATTTGAGCAGGGCTTGGGTACTTGGAAGGGTGTATTAGTTCGTCACCGGTAGAAATTATAGTCACATTAGGTTTTTTGTGAACAGGTATCCCTGTTATTCCTAGTGCTATTAATCCTCCTATATCTTGTGGCCTGATGAGTGATCCAGATTCCAAGATAGTTTCGCCAATCTTTATATCTTCTCCGACCTGGATAACATTTTCCCCGGCAGATACTGGTTTGAATACCTCCGTTATTGTTTGGTCTACTGTTTGTGTGTTTTCTACCATAACTACTGCATCAGCTCCATTAACTAGCATACTTCCAGTATATGTTTTTACTGCTTCTCCTTGGTTGAGAAATATTTTTGGTTCTATTCCCATAGATACTTCATCAACAATCTGTAAATATGCTGGTAAATTTTCTGTAGCACCAAATGTGTCTATAGATCTGACTGCTATTCCGTCCATTGTCGATCTTGGAACTGAAGGCAGATTTTCTGTTGACAAAATATTTTGGTATGAAATTCTCCCCATTGCATTAGACGTGGGAATAGTTTCAAAGTCAGTTACGCTTTGAAGGCGATTAACCATTAAGTTCACTGCGTCTATTGGAGCAAGAACATTAAAGAATTCGGACATGTTTAGTTTATCCTAGAATGGGTGATATTGACTTTCAAAGACCTAGGATTTGACTGTTTGAATCGATGTCTAATTCACGAGGTGAACTAGGTAAGCCTGGCATCGTCATCATTGTGCCGGCTATGGGATAAATGAAACCTGCACCAATTGAAGCTCTTACATCAGAAATTTCAAAAGTGTAGTTAGAGGGGCGTCCGATTAGTTTAGGATTATGTGAAATTGACAAGTGTGTTTTAGCCATACAAACCGGAAGATTCCCCCAACCATTGTCAGTAAAAGCCTTCATTTTCTTTTTGGCCTGCGGGGACCATTTAACATCGTTAGCTCCATATATGTTTGTAGCTAAAATATCCACTTTATGCTCAACGGATGAGTCTGCTTCAAATAAATATTTCATTGGTTTTTTATTTTCTGATGCAGTCACAACTGCTTCAGCCAAAGCGATTCCGCCATTCCCACCATCGTTGAATACAGTGCTTTTAACAGCTGCTTGAGCTCCTGATTCCATTGCTTTGGATTTAACAATCTCAATTTCTTCAATGGTATCTGATGGGAATACATTTATTGCGACTACCACAGGCAAATTATAGGATCTGATTACTCGTATTAAATGTTCAAGGTTTTGGCATCCTTTTTTAACAGCTGAAATATTTGAAGAGTCTAAATCTCTGAAACGTACTCCACCATGAGATTTCATTGCTCTAACAGTTGTAACCATTACTACAGCATCAGGTTCCAAATTATTGTTACGAGCTTTAATGTCTATAAATTTCTCAAAACCCAGATCAGCTCCAAACCCCGCTTCAGTGATGACGTAATCTACATATCCTCTGGCAAGCTTATCTCCTACTACAGAGCTACAACCATGAGCTATGTTGCCGAAAGGACCTGTGTGAACGATGACTGGTTGTCCTTCCGTAGTTTGTACCAGGTTAGGTTGGATAGAATATCGCAGTAGTGACATTAATGACCCAACAGCATTTATATCGTCAGCTGTGATGGACTTTCCGTCAGAAGATGTTCCCACTATCACCTTCTTGAGGCGAGATCTTAGATCTTCTAAATCAGATGATAAAGCAAGGATTGCCATAATTTCAGATGCGGTTACAATATCAAACCCACTTTCTCTTAGGGGAGAATTATTGCTGCCTCCCAATCCAGAGATAATAGATCGCAGGGATCTATCTTCCATATCGCTTACTCTGCGCCAAGATATATTTTCACTTGAGAATCCAGGTATCTTTTTCCTGTAAACCATATTGTCTGTAAGTGCAGCAAGAAGGTTATGTGCCGATGAGACCGCATGTGCGTCACCAGTGAAATGTATATTGACTTCATCTTGAGGCTCAACAAGTGATGCTCCTCCTCCTGTTCCACCACCTTTGATCCCAAAAATTGGACCAAGTGACGGCTCTCTAAGTGTGGCAGCTGCACTATGCCCGAGTTTACCCAATGCTTGCGTAAGGCCTACCGTAGTAGTTGTCTTGCCTTCACCTGCTTTCGTTGGCGTTACTGCAGTTACTAGTACTATTTTCCCTTGCTTGCCACTTAGATTAATAGCATCCAGGGAGAGCTTTGCTTTATAAAAACCCTGAGGGGAGACATGGATTGGATTTATGTTCAATTCTGCTGCTACGTCATTAATTAATTTCATTTGAACTCCATTAAGAAGGATAGGATCTAGTTTTTAGAAATAGTTTCAAGCTTGATATAGATATGGTTTCCAATTTTTAAATAAAATTGAGTTTAGATAGGACTATGTGTTTTTGGCAATGAGTTTGAGGTCAATCGAAGCGTTATTTTTTTCTTAATGGTAATTTCATCTTATCTTTGTCCAGTAAATAATATCCTTTGCATAGGTTGTTAATTCGTTAATATTTAGGTACTGGAATTTTTTGAATGTGGTTGCTGTAGCTAATCTACGTATTTAAATAGAATGTTTTTATTGGAAGCGACGAATGTCTTCCCTGGACACAGTAACTACTGAGGCAACCAAAATCATAGCTAATCCTAAGATAGCAGCTGTGATTTGACCTCCAAAGAGTTCTATTGAAAGTGCTGCTGGCAATGTACCTAATGGCATTAGTCCAAAAGTCATCATGAACATGCTCATAACCCGACCTCTAAATCGATCTTCAACAACTTCGAGTATCATGGTTTGGTTTAGTGTCCTGCGGGTAGCGTCTCCTAAGCCAAGGATTAGCATTATAAAAGATGCTGCTAAATAGAAAGGCAATATAGCTATCAACAATAGTCCAATCCCTGACAGAAAGCTGCCTGACAGTAGGATCATCCCTCGGTTCCATTTTTCTAGCCCGGCTATGAACATAGACCCGGCTAAAGAACCTAGCCCCATTAAACTGACCAGAAGACCAAGAGCTTCTGGTCCTTTTTGATAAATGTCTACTACAAAAACAGGAAGTAGAAATCTAAATGGCATAGCTAATACAGTTGTTATTATACCGATTATTAACAGAACCAGAATCATTTTATTGCTCAATATATGAGTCAAACCTTGCTTTATATCTGTAGTGACTTTTTCTTTAGGTTGAGTTGATTCTGTTTGGGTATATTTGACTAAACTAGTGAAGAATATTGCTGCGAATCCGAGTATTGTAACAACTATGTAAACACCACTTGCATCAGGTTTAGAAGGGAAGGCATTGTATAAGAACCCTGCGAACGCTGGGGATAGCAATGTCATTGCACTCATTCCAGCTGCATTTAGCGCAAGAGCATTTGTAAGGTGATCTTTTCCTACAATATTTGGGATTATCGCCTGACGTGCCGGCATCATGAAAGCCCAAAGGGCGCCTTGAAACATCGAAGCTAACATAAGATGAATCCAAGTTATATTTTCTGTGATTATTAGAATGGTAATAACCACTGCAATAGATACGTTTACGCCTTGTCCAACCTGAATCATTCTCTTACGGTTTAGCCTATCGGCTATAGCACCTCCATGTAAGGAAAGAACGAGAATAGGTATAGCTGATGCACCGTTTACTATTCCTAGGAGGATTGGTCTCGATGTGATGTCATATACGAGGTATCCTCGGGCTATCATTTGCATCTGGATCCCACCCATAATACAAATCATTCCGATCCATAGGAATAGATAGTCTCTGTTACCAAGTGATTGAAATGTTTTGGTAAAAATATTTTGTTTTTTGGTCAACTTAGTATGTCTTTTTGATGTTATGTATCATATATTCTTATTGTTTTAAAAAAATTGGGGTCCGGGCTGCGAAGACACTCATTCGAACATTCGAAAGGCATTCGCAGGTGTTCAACCCGGACCCTATCATGATTAAGGGTGATAATATGTTATGTGGGATATGTTAACACGATAAAACAGATTAGTGAGGATAAACATTGGGAAATACCTTTGGACATATATTTCGTGTAACGACTTGGGGAGAGTCTCATGGTGATGCTGTTGGAGTTGTTGTTGATGGTTGCCCCCCGGGACTTGAACTTAGTGAATCAGATATACAACCTGAATTAGATCGCAGGAAACCGGGACAGAGCAGGATTGTTAGTCAACGTAAAGAACCCGATAGAGCAAAATTGCTTTCGGGTGTTTTTGATGGTGTAACCGATGGTACTCCAATTATGATCGGGGTGTGGAACGAAGATGCTAGAGGTAAGGACTATGATCATATGAAAAATAAATTTCGTCCTTCACATGCTGACTATTCTTACTTAGCCAAGTATGGAGTGAGAAATTGGAAGGGTGGAGGAAGGGCCAGTGCAAGAGAAACAATAGGCCGAGTAGCTGCAGCAGCAGTTGCAAAAAAACTGCTTAGAAGAGACTACGATGTGGAAATAATAGCGTATGTAAGGCAGGTATGGGAACTTATTGCTGATATAGAACCTGAAAAGGTAAATTATCAGGATGTGGAGGCTAACATACTTAGGTGTCCTGACCCGGTAATGGCTAAGACCATGATAGACAGGATAGAAAAGGCAAGGAAAGATGGTGATACCTTGGGTGGTGTAGTTGAGTCAGTAGCCCGTGGGGTACCTCCAGGATGGGGAGAGCCTGTATTTGACAAATTAGAGGCCGATTTTGCAAAAGCTATTTTATCTTTACCTGCATGTAAAGGTTTTGAAATCGGATCTGGTTTTAAGGGTACGACTTTAATGGGATCCCAACACAATGACCCATTCTATAATGATGCTGGAAAGATAAGGACTAAAACTAATAACTCTGGTGGGGTCCAGGGAGGTATCTCTATCGGTGAGGATATTTTAGTAAGAGCTGCTTTCAAGCCTGTAGCAACTATTATGCATGCTCAGAAAACTGTAGATTTAGATGGGAATGATACCATTTTGGAAGGTAGAGGAAGACATGACCCTTGTGTACTGCCAAGAGCGGTACCTATGGTGGAGTCAATGATGGCACTTGTTTTAATTGACCATGCTTTACGCCAAAGGGGACAGGTTGGTTGAGTTATAAAATTGGTGATTTAGCAGATTGGATTTATAGTTACTTTATCTAAACCTTAGGTTATGGCGTCCTAAATCACTAATTTGTTTGCACCCCATTAATTTCATGCCTCGCTCTATTTCTTCTTGCATTAAACCCATTGCTCTTGCTACCCCATCCTCTCCTGCTCCTGCTAAAGCATATAGATACATCCTGCCTCCAGAGCATGCTTTAGCACCAAGTGATAGTGCTTTTAATACATGTGTTCCTCTTCGAATTCCACCATCACATATCACATCAATTTTATCGCCAACTGCATCAACTATTTCAGCTAATTGATCAAATGGGGCTCGTGACCCATCAAGTTGTCTTCCTCCATGGTTGGAAATCATTATTGCAGTAGCACCTATATCAACTGCTTTCTTTGCATCTTCAACTGACATTATGCCTTTTAAGCATAGATGTTTACCCCATTTCTTATTTATTTCTTCAATAGTTTTCCAATTCATGTTTTGATCTAACATTGAAGTGAAATACTGGCCGACAGACATGGTAGCGTCAGCACCTGCTTTTATGTGACCATCAAGTTGGGGTAACTGGAACTTTTCCCTAAATAAATAATTTAATGTCCAGCTAGGATGTAAGGCAAAGCTAAGGAGACTAGCTAAAGTTAATTTTGGAGGTGAAGTAAATCCACTATAAAAATCTCTTTCCCTGTTACCACCAACTATTGTGTCAACCGTTACAGCTATAGCGTCAAAGTTATTTTCGATACATTTTTCAATCATACTATTGTTAAGGCCTTTATCTTTGTGTACATATAATTGAAACATTTTTGGGGATGAATAATTTCTTGATATTTCTTCGATGCTTACGGTGGCCAAAGATGATATACCAAAAAAGGTTCCAAATGTTTCAGCAACTTTCCCTACCGCTCTTTCTCCATCGTGATGAAATAATCGTTGGAGAGCAGTCGGTGAAAAGAAAATAGGTAAGTCTATTTTTTTCCCCATTAAAGAGACACTCGTATCGATTTTTTCAACGCTTTGAAGAGTATTTGGGACAAGGTCGCATTTTTCGAACGATTCAGTATTTTGACGTAGAGTAATCTCGTCGTCAGCTCCTCCATCTATATAATTAAATATTGGAGAAGGGATTCTTTGTTTTGCAAGGGCTCTGAAGTCTTTTGAATTATGGCAATTCTTTAATTTTTTAAACATTGTTCACTCCAGTTCAAATATGTAATTTGTTTATTTATTTAGACCCATATTAATAACATCATAGTCAAGGAATACTGTAAGGAGCAATAGAAGGGTAATTAATTTTAGTATGATCTGGGTGTTATAGCGTATATTTATAGTTGGTTAAGGAACGTAGACTATGTGAATAATTGTTTACAAACCAATCGGAGGTTTTTGTATACTAGTGAAATATGATTAGGTGTTAGGCTGTGAAGCAAAGAGCAATAATTACAGGTGGAGCCGGATTTATAGGATCACATATAGTTGATCGATTGGTTGATATGGATTATGAAGTTCTTGTCATAGATAATTTGTCAACTGGTAAATTGGAAAATGTACACAAGTCGGCCAAACTTGCTCAGCTAGATATCTGTGAGCCTGAAATACAGGATTTGATTGTTTCTTTTGAACCCGACTTAGTTATTCATTGTGCTGCTCAATCAGCGGTTACCCATTCTGTGTCAGATCCAGGATTTGACGCTAGAGTAAATATTATTGGAGGAATAAATGTTTGTGATGCTGTAAATAAGTCTGTATGTAAACAGGTTGTTTATATAACTACTGGAGGAGCCTTATATGGCAAACCAGAATACTTACCATGTGATGAAACTCATCCGATATCTCCAATAAGTCCCTATGGACTTAGTAAGTGGACACTAGAAAGATATCAACAGCTGATTTTGAGGAACTCAATTCGAATTAAAACTCTGAGATTATCAAATGTTTATGGTTCAAGACAGGACTCTGAAGGTGAGGCTGGTGTAATTGCGATATTTACACAAAGAATGATGAACCTTCAGACAGTTAATATTTACGGAAATGGAAGTCAAACACGTGATTTTGTGTACGTTGACGATGTAGTAGATTCATTTGAATTGGCAGTCAATTTTAAGGATTCGATTACAGTTAACGTAGGATCTGGTATTAGTACTTCTATAAATGAATTGTTTGAATTAGTTTCTAAGGTTACTGGTTACGTAGAACCAGCAGAATATCTTGAACCTAGGCCAAATGAAATAGAGCATATAAATCTAGATTGCAAGAGAGCAAAAATTTACCTGAAATGGGTACCTAAGACAAATTTGGCAGAAGGTATAAAGAAAACGGCGGCATTTTTAAAGAAGGAAACATCTAATGATATCTAATTTAATGATAGACGTTTGTTAAATTTGGGAATACTCGGTTAGTTTAGACGATATTACTATATCAACTGAGTGACTAATCATTAATTAGGATCGGATTAAATAATGGAAAAGGGTCTTACAAGAACAATTAGGATATTAGCCACTTTGGTGTTAGTGGTTCCGCTAATTGTTCCTGCGCCTCCATTACCATATATTCTTTTTCCGTATGTAGTTGGGAAAGTTTTGTTTGCTCGTGTAATCATTGAGGCAGCATTTATTCTATGGTTATTGCTAATTTTATGGTTCCCATCCTATAGAATTCCGAGATCACGGCTTTTAATTATCTTTAGTATTTATCTATTCATTACTTTGTGTGCTTCAATCTTTGGTACTAGTACAAATAGAAGCATATGGTCGACGTATGAAAGAATGCAAGGTTGGATAGATTTAACACATTGGTTCGCTTTATCTATTGTATTGGTTTCAATGTTCAGAACTTTTCGTCAATGGTGGGTAGTTCTTAATATTAACTTGGTAGTTGGACTAGTCTTGGGCTTATTAGGTTTTGCCCAGATGAATGATATTAATGTATTGGGCTATTTATTTAGTAAGAATAGACTTGACATCACTTTAGGCAATGCGACATTTGTCGGAGCCTACATGTTGGTTAATGCACTTATAGCTACTGCTTTTTTAAGCCATTCTTTCGCAAAACCTACTGATGGTCCTGAATTAAAGATAAAGCGACCGATACTTTCCAGGAACAAAAGAGAATCAAAATCTTTGCTCTTAATCTCTAATGTTTTAATAATGAGGTCTTTTTGGGCACTAGTTATTGTTGTTGATCTGATTATGTTAATTCAGAGTGGTACTAGAGGTGCTATTGTTGGTCTTTTATCGGCATTGCTAGCATTTGCTTTGATATACATATGGCTCGGTAAGTTAAGATTTGTTAGAATCTCTTCCTTGGCAATATGTGGCAGTTTATTTCTTTTAGTTGTTGCGTTTTTTACTTTGAAAGATACAGGTCTTTATAGAGATGCTTCTAAATCAATCATTTTACTTAGTAGGCTAGCTTCAATTGGACCTGAAGATACTAGTACATCTGGGCGAATAAATTCTGCTATTAGTGGATATAAAGCATTTAAAGAAAAACCGTTTTTTGGTTGGGGTCCAGAAAACTATACCGTCGCTTATGATATGTATTTGACAGCAAAAGCAACAGCGACTTCTATAGAAGAGTTTGACCAAGCTCACAATAAGGTTATTGAAGAAGCTGTGACTAAAGGTGCTTTGGGTTTGATATCTTATTTAGCTATATGGGTTTTTATGGCTTGGATTTTGATAACCAAAATTCGAGGAATGCTTCCTCAAACGCAACTTTTTGTGATATTAATTGGGACCGCCCTATTCGGATACTTTGTACAAAATTTGTTTTTGTTTGATACACCCGCAACAGCAGTCCAAATGTACTTCCTGATGGGATTTGTAATGTATATTGAGACCACGAAAAGTTCGATCACTCTTGAAGTTAAGCAAGATCATAAAAAGGATAATAGGACCAAAAGTAAAAATGCTGGGAATAGTTCATTTGTTGCAAGCGATATCGGGATGACCATCGCTTCCATTGTTGCCACCGTAATATTTTTGGGTTCAATTTATTTTACAGTTATAGGCCCATATATGGGTTCAAAGTCTTCTGTTTTAGGATTACGTGGTGGAACAACGGGTACTTGGTCTGAACGAAAACAACATTTTTTAGATGCTATAAACGCTTCTTCAGGATTATCAAATTATCCGAGACGATTTATGTTCCAATCTCTAGAAGAGCATTGGCATAATATGTCTGAATCTGAACGTGTAGATGCTATAAATATGGCAATAGAACAGGGAGACTTGGGGCTTGAGATGGAGCCTATGTCTTGGCGAATATATATGGATCTAGTAGCAGTACATCATATGGCAGGTGTGACTTTTAAAGATGATTCCCATATTGCTTTAGGGCGTAAATACACATTAGAAGCATCGAGGCTGGCTCCGTATAGGATAGAGCCAATTCAATTGATGGTCCGGCAACATGTTGTCGAAAGCAACTTTGATGAAGCATTGGCAGTCATTGATAATTATTTGGAAGCTAATATTGAATATCTTGAACCAGGATATGAAGTACACAAGATTTTTACTAATTTGCGAGAAAAAGTCGTTGAAATAGCTGATGCTAGAAAATAAATATATGATCGATAACAATTTACCTTATTTCAACGAGGCTCCATACATCAGTTATTTTGGTTTGTGGCTCGGTCTAGTTATTTAGACATCATTGTACAAGAGCCCTTTTTTGACAATCTCTAAAGGCTACTGCTCAGCTGTGTGGGAGTTAAATGATCGATACGATTTTGGCAAAGGATACTTATTTACAATGGATAAACACTTAATTGGTAATTTCTCATGATCGTATGGTATTGGTAGTTGGCTTGGAAGATTTATTTTTATTAAAACCGTAGAAAAGAGCAAGAAGTTAATAATGGATAACGCATTAATTATAATATTAAAGCAAGAACCGTGAACTGAACACTACGGTGAAATACTGGAAAGTAAAAGTATCATAAGAAAAGTACCTGGGTTTTATAAACAATCTGGGTGTGATGGATTTCAATTTTATATAAAACATTGGTTCGCTTAATATTTAGCTGAACATTGCTTGATTGACAATGGTAAAGACAATGTTATTAGGGAGACGGATACTGGACTACTATAAATAGGAGTTATGGTAGAAAACGGAGCGGTTTAAGCAATAACGAATAAATATAAAGTCTTGAGGATTACGATTGAGGTTGAGGTAGGAGTTGATATAGAGGGTTTAGACTCAGTTAATGTGGGATATGTAGATTGTTAATATTTGTTTGACTACTTTACGGTCATCGAAAGTAGTGACAGCTTTATTTCTAGCAGCAATACCCATTTGTTCCCGGAGATCGGGAGAATCAATGAGGGATTTTATTGCATCAGCCATTTTGTTGGGATCATTAAGGGGCACCAAAAGACCAGTTGAACCGTGATCTATCACGTCTTTACAACCTGGGACATTTGTAGCAATCATAGGTTTGCCTATAGATGACGCTTCTAATAGGACACGAGGATATCCTTCACGATATGATGGTAGTATGGCTATGTCAGCCAAACTGATTAATTCTGGAATGTCATCCCGCTCACCACAGTATTTTATTAAACCTTGTTGTTCCCATAACGTTAATTCTGCTATTGAAATAGCCGCAGGATTACCCTGATCGATAGGTCCGACAAATAGAAAAGTAGCATTGGGATTGTTTAAAATACGTATGCTTTCAATTAGTTCATAAATTCCTTTATGTTTAAGCATTCGGCATATAAGGATGATGATGATGGAGTTTTCTCGTATCTCAAGGGATTGTCGAAGATGATCCATTTGAATTTTATTAAATACACCTGGTTTATATTCAGATATGTTTACCCCAGAACCTCCCTCAAT
>CAYFFO010000019.1:36928-39780 GCA_964342485.1 uncultured Dehalococcoidia bacterium | reverse complement strand
GCAACATCGAAAAGGGTGTCCCGATTAATTGCAGAGCAAGCCAACCTAGATACTAAAAGATGCGTCGTAGAACTAGGGCCCGGAACAGGAGCGTTTACTAAAGAAATATTAACCCGTATTTCTCCTGAAACCGAGTTTTTTTGTCTAGAAAACAACCTGCAATTTGTCAATGAAACAGTCCGCAACTGTCCATCTGTAACTGTGCACCATGCGTCGGCTATCAATCTTAAACTTTTTTTAAATAAACACGGCCAAGAAAGTTCTGACTGTATAATATCAGGAATACCCTGGGCTGCACTTGACCAAAAATCTCAATCTGAACTATTGTCAGCGATTTATGATTCACTAGATGAAAATGGGTCATTCCTAGCTATAGCATATGCGACAGGATTTATCTTACCTAGTGGTATAAGATTTAAACGACTGCTTAATCAACGATTCCGCAAAGTAGAACGGACTAGAATCATATGGAGAAACATTCTACCGGCATTCATATATCATTGTTTAAAATAACTATGCAAAAATACGTGAAAAGTTTTGACCTAAAAGTCATGTACAGGTAATGTAATGTCAAAAACAACAGATGTTGCAATTATCGGAGGTGGGGTGATTGGTTGCTCAATTGCCTACCAGTTATCCAAAAATGGAGTTGAATGCCTGGTATTTGAACAAAACACTTTGGCCTCAGGAGCATCCGGAGCTTCTGTCGGCATAGTAGGACCAATCTGGTATTTAGACAACACTATTGAATCATTTTTTGAACTCGGTATGCAAAGCCTAGAAATCTTTCCATCTCTGTCAGAAGAACTATTAGAAGCAGGGTTTGATCCTCAATTCCATCAAACTGGAGTTATCAAGGTAGCTTTAGATGAGCAATTGTGCGAAATGCTACAAAACAACCTTGCATGGCAGGGAGAACTTGGCATAGGAATTCGTTGGCTTGACCAAAAAGAACTCGTTGAACGAGAACCAGAAATAACCAAAAAAGCTATAGGTGGAGTTTTCTCTCCTAAAGAAGGTAGTATAAACGGGAAAGCTTATGTCAATGCATTAGCAAGTGTATCCTCCAAGCTCGGGTCGACGTTTCTTGAAAATAAAGAAGTAACATCTTTGGCAATACAAGGCAAAACTGTTATCGGTGTTAGGACTAAGAACGAAACATACCATGCTAATCACACGATTCTTGCAACAGGCGCATGGAGTGGTATTAACAACAAATGGATTCCAGAGTCAATCCCTGTAAGACCGGTTAAAGGTCAGAGGATATTAATCCGGAAATCAGGTTTCTTGCCTAAATCAACAGTACAGAGTGTAGTCCCGCAATTAGATGGCTCAATAATTGTAGGCGCAACTAGAGAAGAAAATCGATTCGACCAAAAAATTACAACCAATGGGATTTCACAAATGCTATCCAATGCAAAAAGTGTTTTCCCTATATTGAACAACGCTGAATTTATTTCTGCCACAGCTGGAATTAGACCAGGTTCACCTGACAACATGCCTATACTCGGTCCGGTACCGGATTGGGAAGGGATTACCCTTGCCACAGGTCACGACCATGCAGGGATAATTTGCAGCCCAGCAACCGGTACTATGGTAGCTCGATATATACTTACAGGAGATAGCTCCGAGCTTGAACCATTTAGCGTCAACCGATTCTCATTTGAGAAGTTAAAGGTTGCAAAATATATGTTTAAAAACACATCTCCAGACCAATAGCATTACGACTTTATTCCAACTCATCAAAGCCAATTATTATTACTTATCTTAATATTTTATTTTGACAATAATGTTTGTCAATCTTTCTGACTCTTAATAAGATAAGCATAATTACCAAGCTGAATTTAACTACACTACTGTCCAGTCAAAGAAGATACCCATCCAACCCTGGGTGCCATCAAGAATTTGTTGGTATAAATCACCCGCATCTTCTGGATTCGATACATGACTTATAAGATGGTCTACATCTAAATCACCGGATTCTATCATACGCATAATTGCTTCCCTATCCCTCATTTGACTCCAAGGATAGGTACTGAATCTGTGATACCGGTGTAACCTATAGGGGTCACCGACTCCTCTTATATCCAAACTACGGCGCATTAAATCTACTTGAAGGCCTATCTTGGCTTTACCAGGAGCACTTCCTGCAAGAATTACTTTACCTCTATTGGCAGCCGCACGCATACAATCATCCAATACATCTGGATCGCGGTTAGCGTGAATAACTGTCTGTGCCCCTCCATTTGTCAATTCTTTAACTATTTCTGGCGCATCATCTCTACCTGCATCAATAGTATGTGTAGCTCCGCTTATTTTTGCTAATTCAAGTCGGGATTTATCAAGATCAATTGCAATTATTGGATACGCTCCAGACAGCCGTGCAAAAGAAACAATGAGTTGTCCCACCACTCCTACACCAAATACAGCTACTTTCTCATCTATCTGTAGTTCTGCCTTTCTAATAGCAAGTAATGCTACATCACCAAGCCTAGACATTGCGGCCTGTTCATCTGAGATATCCCTAGTTATATGCTGGATGTAAATAGGATCGTCAAAACGCTCTTCTGTCTCAGTTACCCAGTGCGTTCCATGATTACCAAAAGCAAACACCCTATCTCCAACTTTGAAGGATTCCATCCCCTGACCGGATTCCAAAACCGTTCCAACAGTAATATACCCAAGTGGGAAACGTTTATCCTTAGGGGCACCTACGATCCCATTTTTCTCACTTCCAGCACTAATTTGGCTTTTGTTTACACGTATTAGAACCTGGCCTGTACCAGGTGTATCGTACTCAAATTCTTCTATCTCAACACGTCTATTTTCTGCGATAAGTCTGCTGCCATTGA